>NZ_BAAHCF010000004.1:0-572 GCF_054776075.1 Flavobacterium koreense
CTTTTGGAATAAAAGGAACGGCTAATTTGTTTAATTTAGATATTAACAAATTAAAGATTCAAAACCAAGGAGATCCGTTGTTGCAGAATTTGAACAACAATTTCTCTCCAAATGTTGGAGCTGGAGTTTACTTTCATTCAGACAAATCTTATTTAGGATTATCGGTTCCAAATTTCTTTGAGACTAAGCGTTATGATGACAATGATATTGCGGTTTATAAAGAACGTATGAACTTGTATTTAATAGGAGGTTATGTTTTTGATTTGAGTTCGAATTTAAAATTCAAGCCTGCTTTTCTAGGAAAAGTAGTTGAAGGAGCACCATTACAATTGGATTTATCAGGAAACTTTTTAATCAATGAGAAGTTTGTTTTGGGAGCTGCCTGGAGATGGAGTGCTGCTGTGAGTGCTATGGCAGGATTTCAAGTTAGTGATGGGTTATATATTGGATACGGATACGATTTAGAGACTACCAAGTTAGCTAACTACAATTCAGGTTCACACGAAATATTTTTACGATTTGAATTATTCAAACGTCAAGACCGAATAGTATCACCAAGATTCTTCTAAAAA
>NZ_BAAHCF010000005.1:0-968 GCF_054776075.1 Flavobacterium koreense
TTCTCATCTGCACTTAATGCCGGATGTGCCACACTATATTCGTTGCTATTGAATGGTAACTCCGTTACATCACTCCATTTATCACCATCTAAGGTTGCTTTGTATAATTTTAATAAAGTCGATTTTCTAGCGTCTTTTCCTTTTTTTCCGTCAAGGAAATTGTTTCTTGTAAAGTAAACTGTTTTTCCGTCTTTAGTAAAAACAGGTGTTGATTCGTGGAACTTTGAATTTAAATTTGCTCCAAATCTTCCTGGTTCAGATAAAGCACCTTGGTCGCCTATATTGGCACTATACAAGTTGGTAAAACTCTCACCTGTCCAAGAGTGTCTCTTGTTAGATAATCCTCCGGTATCTCTTGCTGAGGCAAAAATTACTTTAGTACCTGAAAAAGCACTTCCGTAATCAGAATATTCTGAATTGATTCCAGCATTTTCTAAAGTATAACGTCCTGAGTTTTTCTTGATTTGTGCCAAATAATCTTTCTGGGCTGTAGCTAATTTTGCACGTAAATCATTACCGCTTTTTTGATTAAATTTTACCAACATTTCATCGGCTTTTTTGTAATCTTTTATCGCTTTTAATGATTGTGCATAACGATAGTAATACTCTGGCTCTACATCTTGTGTGAAAGCGAATAACTCGCCATACCATTTTGCAGCATTATCTAAATCGGCTTTAAAATAGTACGAGTCACCAAGCTTTTGTAACATCTCTTGCGATTTGTATCCTTTAGCAAAAATACGCTCGTAGGTTTTTATAGCATCAACATAGGCAAACTTATCGTATTGTTGGTCTGCTTTAGCTTCTTTTAACTTCTGACCTGACATGCTCATTGAAGCGATGCAGGCAACTACTAAATATATAATTCTGTTTTTCATTTCCTTTGTTTTTAGAAGAATCTTGGTGATACTATTCGGTCTTGACGTTTGAATAATTCAAATCGTAAAAATATTTCGTGTGAACCTGAA
>NZ_BAAHCF010000006.1:0-82398 GCF_054776075.1 Flavobacterium koreense
CCCATTCCGAACAGAGAAGTTAAGCCCGATTGCGCAGATGGTACTGCATAACTGTGGGAGAGTATGTCGCCGCCTTCTTTTTTAAAAACCCTATTCATAAAGGATAGGGTTTTTTGTTTTATAAAAAATTTTAGGAAAAATACACTCTATTATTTATCAAAATTGATTGTTTCTATAATATCTGAATATTGTTTTGTTTTCTGATTGAATTTTCTAATGTGTAAAGAATCACAGATGAATTCAAAATTAATTTCTGTAGTATTAAATTGTTCTTGAGCTTTTTTCATTCTTTCAGCATCTAATCCTCTAGCTATAGTCATGTGAGCATGAGTATTTTTAATATCAAAACCTATGGATTTATGCATATCAATAATAATATTGTTAAGATATAGTTGCGATTTTTCATCTGGTGAAATAAAAAAGGTATGGTGACTAAAAGAATCTAAATAATCAAATCTAACTTTTTGAGGAGTGATAGTCTTACAAAAATCTTTTATTTGGTTTATGTAAAGCCCTAATGTCAATTCGTTTTCAAGATTTATTATTGTAATATTCGCATCAGAATTTGCACTACCAAACCAACCAATATTATCTTTTAAGGATTTTTTATATGTTTTTATTAAATTTTGCTGTTCTGTAGTTGGGAAAATTACTAAAGAATATAGTGGAATTGCTTTCATATTTATTTCTTTAAATTGTTTTTAAAGAATATTGACAATTATTTTGAATAGGACATTCTGAACATTTAGGATTAGTCGGACGACAAGTTTCTCTTCCTAAAAATGAAATCGCCATTCCTATTTCTCCCCAAATTTCCTTTGGTAGTAATTGCATTAACTGTTTTTCAACTTTGTTACCATCTTTAGCTTCCTCACAAAGACCAATTCTTGGTGAAACTCTTATAACATGTAAATCTGCAATTATGCCTTCAGCTGTAACTTTCATTTCTCGCATAATCACATTTGCGGATTTTCTTCCAATTCCTTTTAAGGCAGTTAAATCGTTAAGATTAGTTGGGATTTTTTTATCGCTCTTTAATGTTTGAGCAATTTCAATTAACCAATTGATTTGGTATTGAAGTTTCTAACTTTGCTTACATAAGGAAATAAATCTTCAATTGTTGCAGTTGATAATACTTCCAAATTTGGAAATTCCTCAAAAAAAGCAGGAGCAATTTTATTAATATTTGCATCTGAATCTTGAGCAGATAAAATAACGGCTACCATTAATTGATATAAATTTTCATAATCTAAAGGATGCTTTTTGCCTTTGTATTTAACCATTAGTGGTTGTAATTTTTCAGCCCAATTATTTGTGTTTTCAAATAATTCCATAATTATTTTTTTATAAATTCAACAATTCGTTTTATTACTTCTGTGTTTCCCAAAATTTTTCGATGACCTAAGTTTTTGGTAATCATCAATTCTGAAATATTCAAGTTTTCTTTAATGTTATAAGCTGCTTTAACATTTACGTCAACATCATTCTCATCATGAATTATTAAAACAGGAATTAAAACTTCTTTTGCAGCATTTGAAGCTGAATAATAGTTCATTTCAACTCCATACTTTTTTTCAAAATGCTCTCTTAATTTAATTCCAATTTCAGATTTCAATTTTAATTTCTTGATAAAATCATCAATTATGTCTTGAATAACATCTCCGCTTCCAATAATAACTACTTTTCTTACTTTCAGTTTTTCTCTAATGGCATTTAAAATGGACATTCCTCCAAGTGAATGGCCAATCGCAAATTCAAATGGTCCAAATTGTTTTTCCAATTCTAAAATAGCGGCAATGAATTCGACCATTATCGATGAATTTCCTTTGGATTTTCCATGTGCTGGAGCATCAAAACTTATTGTCGAATACCCCAAATTCAATAACTCATCTGCAATCTTAACTAATTGAGTTCCTCTGCCAGACCAACCGTGAACTAATAAAATTTTCTTTTCACTTTTTCCATAATGATAAACCACAATTTCTTTATTTATCGAAGGAACAAAAACTATTTCTTGAACACTTTCTTTATCCATATGAAATTCGCGTTTCGGAATTTTATGTTTTATTGGTGTGGTAAATAATTTTGCAGTAAACTTTGTAGCTAATTTTGGTGAAATTGCCACAAATAATTTAGCGGTTATCAATATTACCTTCGGAATTTTCAAAGTTTGGGCTTGTATTTCTTTATTTTTTGACATTTCAATAAATTTTAATGCAAGTTACTTTATTTTATCTTTTTTTCTTAAATTTAGACATCAATAAATTAATCTGAAAAATGTTAAATCAAAAACGCGTAATAATTGAAAATGTATTGCCTCAATTAGACAATGGGGCATTTTTTATAAAAAGAATTGTTGGACAAAAAGTTACTGTAACTGCCGATATTATTTCAGATGGACATGATGTAATGGAAGCGGTTGTTCAATATAAATATGAAAAGGACAAAAAATGGTCAGAAGTTAGAATGAATGCTTTGCCAAATGATGCTTTTGAAGCTGCTTTTTCAGTTGAAAAACAAGGTTATTATTCTTATCATGTTGAAGCTTGGATTGATTATGCACTAAATTGGCAATACGGAATTGGTAAAAAAATCAATGACAATCAACACGTAAAATCAGAATTATTAGAAGGAGTAGAGTATATCAAACCAATATTGTCAAAAGTTTCAGCTTCAGATAAAAAATATTTAAATGAAGTTGTTGATTTATTCTCAAATGAAGCTAATTATGACAAAGCTATAATTGAAGCAGTTTCTGATAAATTAAAAATAATCTTTAAAGAAAATCCAACTAAATTTTTAGCAAATCAAACTCAAGAATTAAGAGTTTATGTTGATAGACAAAAGGCATTATTCAGTACTTGGTATGAATTTTTTCCACGTTCTGCTTCAAAACAAGAAGGTAAACACGGAACTTTTAAAGATTGTGAGCAGATTTTACCAAAAGTGGCTAAAATGGGATTTGATACTTTGTACTTTCCGCCTGTGCATCCAATTGGTGAAGTGAATCGCAAAGGAAAAAATAATGCTACCGATGCTCAACCCGGTGATGTAGGTTCGCCTTGGGGAATTGGTTCGCAATATGGTGGTCATAAATCAATTCACCCTGAATTAGGAACTATAGATGATTTCAAATCATTAGTTAAAAAAGCAAAATCATTAGATATTGAAATCGCAATGGACTTTGCGCTTCAAGCTGCACCAGATCATCCTTATGTGAAAGAATTTCCGCAATGGTTTAAATGGCGTCCTGATGGAACCGTACAATATGCCGAAAATCCACCAAAAAAATACCAAGATATTCTACCAATTTATTTTGAAAGTGATGATTGGAAAAACCTTTGGAAAGAGTTATTAGATTGTGCTTTATTTTGGGTTGAAGAATGTGGAATTAGAGTTTTCAGAGTTGATAATCCACACACTAAACCATTTTATTTTTGGGGTTGCCTTATTGCAGAAGTTAAGAAGAAATATCCAGACGTATTGTTTTTAGCAGAAGCTTTCACACGTCCTAAAATTATGCACGAGTTAGCTAAACAAGGTTTCACTCAATCTTATTCTTATTACACTTGGCGAAATACTAAAGCAGAATTGCAAGAGTATTTAACCGAACTTACTCAAACCAATCAAAAGGAATTCTTCCGTCCAAATTTTTGGCCAAATACTCCAGATATAAATCCGTTTCCATTGCAAGGTGCAAATGAAAGTACACACTTGCAAAAATATTTTTTAGCGGCCACATTATCTTCATCTGTTGGAATTTACGGACCTGTATTTGAATATATGATTTCAGATGCTATTCCCGGAAAAGAGGAATATATGGATAGTGAAAAATACCAAATTCGTCTTTGGGATTGGCAAAAAGAAAATAAAATCACTATGCTAATTTCTAAAATTAATCAAATTAGAAAAGAGCAGACATCATTACAACAAACTAATAATATTGAATTCTGTGATACTGATAACGAACAAGTTATTGCCTATTACAAATTTGACGATAATAAAGAAAATGAAACCTTAATGATTGTAAGTTTAGATGCTTATTATGCTAAACAAGCTTGGATTAAATTGCCATTAAAATCATTAGGAATTCATGAAGGACAATCTATTACAGTTATAGATTTGATTACAGGAAATAGCTATAATTGGGATAAAGAATGGAATTTTGTTGAGTTGCATCCAGTTTTACCTTTTCACTTATTTAAAATTCAGAAGTAATTATTAATGATAAATTTACTGTCATGAAAAACGACAATCAAGATACTTTTACAACCACATTCAAATTTAAAAACGAATGGAAAGATGCTTTCAAAGACGATGAATTCATTAAAATATTTTCGTCTGATATTTTAGAAAACTATATCATCAACAAAAGGTGGTATGGAGGAAAAGCGAGTACTCTAAAGTACATTGAAGTCGTAGATCATTTCAAAATTACTTCTAAAAAGAATACTTATTACGGTGTTTTGCTTGAAGTGAATTTTAAAGAAGCATTTTTCCAACATTATTTTATGCCAGTAGCTTTTATGACTACTGATGAGCTAGATACTAATACCATTATTGCTCCTGCAAAGTTTGGAAATATTGATGGTTATTTGGTTGATGCCTTGCATCAAGATGATTTCAGAAAGTTGTTGTTTGATAATATTGCACAATCTACCGAAAGTAAAGGATTAAAATTGATTTTTCATAAAGGCTCTAATTTGGTTGATAAGGAATATAAGTCTTCCAAATTCATGGGTGTTGAACAAAGTAATACTTCGATTATTTATAACGATGCATTTGTATTGAAAATCTTCAGAAGAATTTATGTTAGCACCAATCCTGATTATGAAATTAGTCGTTTTTTAACTGAAAGAATGCACTATGAAAATACTCCAGCTTATACAGGAAGTATAAATTTGGCTTTGCCAGAAGGAAATATCACTTTAGGTTTGATGCAAGAATTAGTTCCAAATCAAGGCGATGCTTGGAAATTTATGTTAGAACAAATGGATGGTGTTTTTGATAATCTTTCCAGAAAGAAAATTAAAATTGACAAACTTCCAAATGTAGAATTGTTCAAGCGATTGAAAATCAACGAAATTCCACCAGAAATTATTGATTGGGTTGGTTTGAGTTTATTTTTAAGAGTTCAAACTTTAGCCTTGCGAACTGCTGAAATGCACATTGCACTTGGTAGCGACATTCACGAAACTGCTTTTACTCCAACCACTTACAACGGCGATTATACCGTTTGGTTAAAAAATCGTTTGCTATACCAATTCCAAAACCGATTAAATATCATCGAAAATAGTTTGCATAAACTCGACGGAATGGCACTCGATTTAGCACATCAATTCCTTGAAAATAAAAAGCTAATTCGTAAACATTTCGTAGATTTCGATTGGACTAAAATGAAATCGGAACGCATCAGAATTCACGGAGATTTTCATCTTGGTCAAGTTTTAGTAAATGGTGATGATTTCTATCTACTTGATTTTGAAGGCGAACCAGAAAGCACAATCCGTGATAGAAAAGTAAAACAACCTCCATTAAAAGACGTTGCCGGAATGTTCCGTTCTTTTCATTACGCTATTTACGCAACCATTTTCAACAATGCCGATAAATACCCATTTGAACAAGAAGAATTGTTCAAAGCTGGCGAATTATTATTCAAATACCTAGTCGGAGCTTTCTTAGAAACCTATATCGAAAAAGCCCAATCAGGAAACTTAAACATCGGTTACAGTCACGAAATCAACTTTTTACTAAAATATTGCATCCTAGAAAAAGCAGTTTATGAGTTGGGTTATGAGTTAAATTCTCGACCACGATGGGCAGTAATTCCATTGCGAGGCATTCAAACGATTATGGGATATTAATAGTTTATAAACTTTAAAAATTTTTAAAATTCTTTTAGGATTCAATAAAAAATACAAACAATAAAAATGAACCAAGTACAACCACATTCCTTATTTACTGATTTCGACATCGATTTATTCAAAGCAGGAAAACATTTTCAACTATACGAAAAATTAGGCGCACATCTTATTGAAGTAGATGGAGTAAAAGGTGTTTATTTTGCCGTTTGGGCACCATCAGCTCGCTCGGTTTCTGTTGTGGGTGATTTCAATTTTTGGGTTCAAGGCGAGCATCAACTAAACGTTCGTTGGGACGAATCCGGAATTTGGGAAGGTTTCATTCCAGGAATAGATAAAGGAACAACTTATAAATATAAAATTCAGTCTAACAATGGCGGCTTAATCACTGAAAAAGCCGACCCATTTGCTTTATACTGTGAACATCCACCACATACAGCTTCCGTAATTTGGGATTTAGATTATAAATGGAAAGATTCTAAATGGATGGAAATCCGAAAAGAGAAAAACGGATTGGACAAACCATTTTCGGTTTACGAAGTGCATTTAGGTTCGTGGAAAAGGAATGCTGATGGTAAGTTTTTGACTTATATTGAATTAGCAGACCAATTGGTTTCATATGTAAAAGAAACAGGTTTTACTCACGTCGAGTTTATGCCAATTATGGAATATCCTTACGATCCATCTTGGGGTTATCAATTGGTAGGTTATTTTGCACCAACCTCACGTTTTGGGAAACCACAAGATTTTATGCTTTTGGTAGATAAATTGCACCAAGCAGGAATTGGAGTAATCTTGGATTGGGTGCCATCACATTTTCCAGATGATGCTCATGGATTAGGATTTTTTGATGGTTCCAACTTATACGAACATCCAGACAGAAGAAAAGGCTATCATCCAGATTGGAAAAGTTTAGTTTTCAATTATGGACGTAACGAAGTGCGTTCCTTCTTGATAAGTAATGCTATTTTTTGGCTAAAACAATATCATGTTGATGGTCTTCGAGTAGATGCTGTTGCGTCAATGTTGTATTTAGATTATTCTAGAAAAGAAGGCGAGTGGGAACCCAACATTTTTGGAGGAAGAGAAAACTTAGATACCATCAGTTTTTTAATTGATTTTAATGAAGCTGTTTATGCTAACTTTCCAGATGTTCAAACTATTGCAGAAGAAAGTACTAGTTTTCCAATGGTTTCGCGACCAACCTTCCTTGGTGGTTTAGGTTTTGGAATGAAATGGATGATGGGTTGGATGCACGATACTTTGCAATATTTTGCCAAAGAAAGTGTGTATAGAAAATACCATCAAAACGACATAACTTTTTCTATGACTTATGCGTTCACAGAGAACTTCATGTTGCCACTTTCTCACGATGAAGTCGTTTATGGCAAACATTCCATTCAAGGTAGAATGCCAGGCGATGAATGGCAACGATTTGCAAATCTTCGATTACTTTACGGATATATGTTCACGCATCCAGGAGCAAAATTATTGTTTATGGGAAGTGAATTTGGGCAAACATCAGAATGGAATTTTGAAGGAAGTTTAGACTGGCATTTATTGCAATATGGTTTCCACGATGGCATCAAAAAATGTATTACCGACTTGAATGCATTGTATAAAAGTTATCCTGCATTGTATGAAAAACAATTTTCAGCTGAAGGTTTTGAATGGATCAATTATTCAGATAATGAAAATTCAGTTTTAGCTTATATTCGTAAAGGAAATAAAGAAAAAGAAAACTTAATTGTGGTTTGTAACATGACACCTGTTGTTCATGATAATTATCGCATTGGTCTTCCTAGAAAAGGGAAATTAACTGAGATTTTCAATTCTGACAATGAAGAATATAATGGAAGCGGTATTAGTAACTCAAAACCAATAAAAATAGAAGCAACACCTTGGAATGGTAGAGAATTTTCAGCTGAAATTATTCTCCCTCCATTAGGAATTTCTGTTTTTAAAATTTCCTAATTTAACATAAGGACGCAAAGAAAATTAAAATTCCTTGCGTCTTTTTTGCATCTATTTTAGATTTATCAGTAACCGCAAACGTTATCGTTAAAAACTACTTTAATTACTTTTGAAAATTCGATACTACATTCGTATTTTCGCAACTTGTCTTAAAATTAATCCTATGATTATTAATACCGAGCTTGAGTACAAAGGCGATTTATTTCCGTCACAAATTATATCTTACAAACATGAAGTAGATTCTATAGATTTTCATACTGATAATAATGTGATTCTTCGAGTTACTGTTTTACGCGACAGCATGATTCGTTTTCGTTTTACTGCTAAAGGGTATTTCAGCAATGATTTTTCTTATGCTATTGATAAAACTCAATCGCATGGTTATAATGTTCTTGAAGTAACTGAAGAGAGTGACCATTACAGAATTAAAACTTCTAAAGTTTATGTTGTTGTTCAAAAACACGATTGTAGAGTTGGAATTTATGAATTAGATGGAACTACAATTCTAGAAGATGAAATTGGTTTTCATTGGGAAGAATGTTATGAATATGGTGGAAACATTGTAAAAATGAGTAAAACATCACACGATGGTGAAAGTTTTTATGGATTAGGTGATAAACCAACCAATTTCAATTTAAAAGGAAAGCGTGTCGAAAATTGGGCAACCGATCAATACGCTTTTGCAAAAGATCAAGAACCTTTATACAAAGTAGTTCCTTTTTACATAGGACTTCATCATAACAAAGCTTATGGAATTTTCTTTGATAATACCTTCCGTTCGTTTTTTGATTTTAGCCATGAAAGAAAAGGAGTAACCAGTTTTTGGGCTGATGGTGGCGAAATGAATTACTATTTTATTTATGGTCCAAAAATGAGTGATGTAGTTACAACTTATACTCATTTAACTGGAAAACCAGAATTGCCACCACTTTGGACTTTAGGTTACCAACAATGTAAATGGAGTTATTTTCCAGAAGCTAAAGTAAAGGAAATTACAGGAAGATTTAGAGAACTTCAAATACCATGTGATGCTATTTATTTGGATATCGATTATATGGATGGTTTCCGTTGTTTCACTTGGAATAAAGACTATTTTCCAGATCCAAAACAAATGGTTGCTGATTTAGCAAAAGACGGATTCAAAACTGTTGTAATTATTGACCCAGGAATTAAAATCGATAAAGATTATTCGGTTTATCAAGAAGCTTTGGAAAAAGATTATTTCTGCAAAAGAGCAGATGGTCCTTATATGAAAGGAAAAGTTTGGCCTGGAGAATGTAATTTTCCAGATTATACTAATCCAGAAGTTAGAGAATGGTGGGCAGGATTATTCAAAGAATTAATTGCTGAAATAGGTGTGAAAGGAGTTTGGAATGATATGAACGAACCAGCAGTTATGGAAGTTCCAACAAAAACATTCCCATTAGATGTACGTCATAATTATGATGGAAATAATTGCAGTCACAGAAAAGCGCATAATGTTTACGGAACTCAAATGGCGCGTGCCACTTATGAAGGTGTAAAACGATTTGCATATCCAAAACGTCCTTTTGTAATTACTCGTTCAGCATATTCAGGAGCACAACGTTATACTTCATCTTGGACAGGCGATAACGTAGCAACTTGGGAACATTTATGGATTGCAAACGTTCAAATGCAACGTATGTCAATCTCAGGAATGGGTTTCACAGGTTCAGATATTGGTGGATTTGCCGAACAACCATCAGCTGAGTTATATGCACGTTGGATTCAATTGGGAGTATTTCATCCATTTTGTAGAACGCATTCTTCTGGACATCATGGAGAACAAGAACCATGGAGTTTTGGCGATGAAGTAATTGATATCACCAGAAAATTCGTTGAATTGCGTTACCAATTATTACCATATTTATATACAATGTTCTGGCAATATGTAAACGATGGAGTTCCAATGTTGAAACCATTAGTATACTTTGACCAAGACGATGCTCAAACACATTACCGAACTGACGAATTTATCTTTGGAAATCAAATATTAGTTTGCCCAATTTTAGAACCAAATGCATTAGGAAGAAGAATGTATTTACCAGATGGAAATTGGTACAACTACTGGACAAATGAGTTAGTAAAAGGTAAAAAAGAACTTTGGGTTGCTACTGATTTTGATCAGATTCCGATATTTATTA
This sequence comes from Flavobacterium koreense, assembly GCF_054776075.1. Taxonomy (NCBI): domain Bacteria; kingdom Pseudomonadati; phylum Bacteroidota; class Flavobacteriia; order Flavobacteriales; family Flavobacteriaceae; genus Flavobacterium; species Flavobacterium koreense. The sequence continues at coordinate 10,001 of NZ_BAAHCF010000006.1, forward strand.
AAGAAGGTGCTATTATTCCTAAATATCCAGTTCAGCAATATGTTGGTCAAATTGAATCTCCAGAATTGTCTCTTGAAGCTTATTTCAAACTAGGAAAAGAAAAATCTTATGTATATGAAGATGCACAAGATGGATATGACTATAATAAAGGTAGATTTAGTTATAAAACGTTTACTCTTAATGGTAAAGAAAATGAGCTTTTCATTACGCAACATAAAGAAGGAACTTTTGAAACCCAATATCAAACTATTAAGATTAATTTGAAAGGATTACCATTCAAAATTAAAGGAATTGAAATTGATAATGAGAAAATCATATTCGATAAAGAGTCGTTAATTCTTGAAAATGGCTTAATTGTTGATAAAGATTTTACAGAATTACACTTCATTGGTGTTTAAATTTTGTAAATTTGAGTTTAATTAAAAATAATTATGAGTTATAAAAAATACACAATCGGTTTTTTGGCAGTAGCCTTAATAATTTCTTGTGCTAAGAATCCTTTTACAGGTAAAAGTACAATGGCTTTGGTGCCAAATAGTCAAATATTTCCAATGGCTTTTCAGCAATACAATCAGTTTTTGACTGAAAATAAAGTAGTTAAAAATACTGCAGAAGCTAAAAAAATTGAAACAGTTGGCACAAAAATAAAGGTTGCCGCAGAACGATGGTTAGCTGCCAATAATCATTCAGATTATTTAAATGGTTACAATTGGGAGTACAATTTAGTTGAAAGTAAAGATGTAAATGCTTGGTGTATGCCAGGAGGAAAAATTGTTTTTTATACAGGAATATTACCAATCTGTAAAGATGATGCAGGAATTGCAGCAGTTATGGGACATGAAGTTGCTCACGCTCTTGCAAATCATGGACAACAAAGGATGAGTGCAGGTATGCTTCAACAACTTGGACAAGTTGGTGCTGCTGTAGCAGTAGGAAACCAAGATCCTCAAACACAACAACAGGTTATGCAAGCTTATGGAGTTGGTTCACAAGTATTAGGGATGTTACCTTTTAGTAGAAAACACGAAAGCGAAGCTGATATGATCGGATTGACTTTAATGGCAATTGCTGGTTATGACCCACAAAATGCAGTTTCTGTTTGGGAACGTATGTCAGCCCAATCAAATGGTCAAGCACCACCAGAATTCTTAAGTACACATCCAAGTAATCAAACAAGAATTGATCATTTAACATCATTGTTACCACAAGCTAAAGCTGAAGCTGCTAAATTCGGAGTAACATTTAAATAATATTCGAGTAATAAAAAAAGAGTATATTTGAAGCTGTCAATTTTTTTGGCAGCTTTTTTTATTTAAAATTACATTATGGCAAATCTTCCTAAAGGACATCCTAAATTATTAAATGCTTGGGCTTTTTATGATTGGGCAAATTCCGTTTATAGTTTAGTAATTGCATCAGCAGTTTTTCCAATTTTTTACGAAATGATTTTTAGTGATGCTAAAAAAGAAAGTGTAAACTTATTCGGTCAAGATATTAAAGCTACAGCAATGATTAGTTTTGTTACAGCTTTTGCTTTTTTGATTGTAGCAATTTGTTCACCTATACTCTCAGGAATTTCTGATTATCTTGGAAATAAAAAAGCTTTTATGAGATTCTTTTGTTACCTCGGTGGTATATCTTGTATTTGCTTGTATTGGTTTGATTTAGACAACCTTTTTTTAAGTTACACAGCCTATTTCTTTGGGCTTATTGGCTTTTGGTCAAGTTTAGTTTTTTATAATTCCTATTTACCAGATATTGCTTTCCCTGAGCAACAAGATAGAGTTAGTGCCAGAGGATTTTCCATGGGATATATTGGAAGTACGATTCTTTTAATTTTAAATCTAGCAATGGTAATGTTTCCGAAAGCTTTTTGGATTGAAACTCCAAAAGAAGCAATGAAAATTTCTTTTGTAATGGTTGGTGTTTGGTGGATTGGATTTAGTCATATAACCTATTATTATTTGCCAAAAGGAAATAGAAACAATGTTCCGCTAACAAAAGATTTTATCTTTAAAGGTTTCCACGAACTAAATTTAGTTTGGAAACAGTTAAAACAAAACCTAGCACTTAAAAGATATTTATATAGTTATTTTGTTTTTATCATGGCTGTTCAAACGGTTATGTTGGTCGCAACTTATTTTGGAGCAACCGAAGTCAATTGGGGTTCAGATGACAAAACCATGGGTTTGATTATTAGTATACTTTTGATTCAATTAGTAGCAGTAGTTGGAGCTTTTATAACTTCGAGAATTTCTGAAAAATTCGGAAACATAAATACTTTAATGGTTTTAAATGGTATTTGGGCTGTTCTTTGTTCTTTTGCTTATTTTGTTGAAACACCAATTCAATTTTATGCCACAGCAGGTTTTGTTGGCTTAGTTATGGGAGGAATACAATCTATTGCACGATCAACTTACTCTAAACTTTTACCAGAAACAGAAGACACTGCATCATTCTTTAGTTTTTATGATGTAACAGAAAAAGTTGGAATTGTAATAGGAATGACAATTTATGGAACAATAGATTTAATTACTGGTTCTATGAGAAATGCAATCGTATTTTTAGGTGTATTTTTTGTAATAGGATTAATTTTATTGACCAGAGTTCCAAGAAAGTAATTTCAAAATTTAAAAAAAAAATAATTATATTTGAACAAATAATTTATAAAGATGAAAAAGAATAAAATATTTTCAATTTTTACATTTCTGTTCATAGCGTTTTCTTTTTTCTCGTGTGATAATGAACCTATAGACCCAACATTGTTACAGCAAGTTAATAACAACAACGGAAATAATGGAGGAGGAGGAAATGGAGGAAATCCAACAAATGGTGTTTTTAAAGTTGATTTTGGAGGTCAAACATGGGTAGCTAATAGTACTGAAGCATTAATGTATACAAACTCCATTCAAATTGCTGGACTTAAGACATCTAACGGACAAACATTTGGATTTGCTTTAAATGGAACTACCGTTGGGACTTATGATTCAACATCCAACTTGATTGCTTATGATGCAAATAATAACTCCAATGGCGATGTATATTGGGCTGTCAATCCAACAAATCCATCAGTTTCAGCAGGAACGGTTACCATTACGAATATAGATACTGTAAACAAAAAAATATCTGGAACATTCAGTTTTACAGGTTATTGGTCTGATTTATCAGTTTCAAATATTCCACCAATTAGTTTTACTAATGGGGTATTTACAAATATTCCTTACACTATTGGCACCAATACGCCAACAGATTTCTTTTCTGCAAAAGTAGATGGTACTGAATTTATAGAAGATCAAATTGATGTTTCAGAAGTTATAGCTTCTGGTTACCCTGATTCATACAGTATAGTTGGTTCAAAAGCAAATGGTGATAATGTTGGATTAAGATTTTCTAAAACGCTTGGTGTAGGAAATTACAATTTTAATGGTCCTTTTAATCTAGATTTAGCGTCAACATGTAAGTTTAACAATCTTTTGTATACTTCCGACACTGGAGCATTAACAATAACAGAAAAAACTGCCACAAGAATCAAAGGTACGTTTAGTTTAACAGTGAGTAATTTTACAACATCTCAAACAAAAACAATTACACAAGGCTCATTCGATGTCGAATTGCCATAAATAATTCAATTTATATATTTAAAATCCGTCGAAATGGCGGATTTTTTTTGTGGCACAATCATTGTTTTATATAGAAAGTTGCTGTTTAAATGTTCAAATTATATTTTTCAGCACCATTTCAATGCAATACATCGATTTTAATTTAGTATGTGTATTGCATAGTCTATATTTGTTACCAAATTGTAAATAATTAAATGTCATATTGACTCAATATATACTATGTCAAATCATAAAATAATCGCCTTTGACAATTTGTCACTTCAAGAATTCGATTCTGAAGCCGAATTGATTCCTCTTTTAACACCAGAAGATGAAGAAGAAATGACTAATGAAGAATTACCTTCTTCATTACCAATTCTGCCATTAAGAAACACGGTTTTATTTCCAGGAGTTGTAATTCCAATTACAGCTGGAAGAGATAAATCTATTAAACTTATTAATGAAGCCAATGCTGGTAATAAAATAATTGGTGTCGTAGCTCAAAAAAATGAAGAAGATGAAGATCCTTCTAAAGATGATATTCACCATATAGGAACAGTTGCCAGAATTCTTAGAGTTTTAAAAATGCCTGATGGTAATATAACGGTTATCCTTCAAGGAAAAAAACGTTTTGAAATTGATTCTATTGTTTCTGAACTTCCTTTTATTACGGCCAACATCAAAGAAGTACCAGAAAAACGACCAGGAAAACACGATACTGAGTTTACTACAATTATTGATTCGATTAAAGAATCAGCAATAGAAATAATTAAAGAGAGTCCAAATATTCCTACTGAAGCGACATTTGCTATCAAAAATATAGAGAGTCAATCCTTCTTAATCAATTTTGTTTCTTCCAACATGAATCTTTCGGTTGAGGAAAAACAGAATTTATTAATGATGAATGTTTTAAAGGAAAGAGCTCTTGAAACTTTGCGTTACATGAATGTAGAGTTGCAAAAACTTGAACTAAAAAATGATATTCAATCTAAAGTTCGTTTCGATTTAGACCAACAGCAACGTGAATATTTCTTGCACCAACAAATGAAAACCATTCAAGAAGAATTGGGTGGCGTTTCTAATGAGCAAGAATTTGAAGAGATGCGTCAACGTGCTAAAACCAAAAGTTGGGATGAAAAAACAAGTAAGCATTTCGAAAAAGAGTTTTCTAAGTTGCAACGCATGAATCCGCAAGCACCTGATTTTGGTATTCAAAGAAACTATCTAGATTTATTTTTAGATTTACCTTGGAATAAATTTTCAAAAGATAATTTTGATTTAAAACATGCTCAAAAAGTTTTAGATAGAGATCACTTTGGATTAGAAGATGTTAAGAAAAGAATGATTGAACATTTGGCAGTTTTGAAATTGCGAAATGATATGAAATCACCAATTATTTGTTTGACAGGACCTCCAGGTGTTGGAAAAACATCTATTGGAAAATCTGTTGCTGAAGCATTAGGAAGAGAGTATGTTAGAATTTCATTAGGTGGTTTAAGAGACGAAGCTGAAATTCGTGGACACAGAAAGACCTACATAGGCGCAATGCCAGGAAGAATTATACAAAGTATAAAAAAAGCTACTACTTCAAATCCAGTATTTATTTTGGATGAAATTGATAAGTTGTCTGTAAGCAATCAAGGTGACCCATCATCAGCGCTTTTGGAAGTTCTAGATCCTGAACAAAACAACGCTTTTTATGATAATTTCCTTGAAATGGGATACGATTTATCTAAAGTAATGTTCATTGCGACTTCTAATACAATGTCAACTATTCAACCTGCATTAAAAGACAGAATGGAAGTTATAAAAATGGCAGGATATACAACTGAAGAAAAAGTTGAAATTGCACGCCAACATTTATTTCCAAAGCAGTTGAAAGAACACGGATTGACTTCAAAAGATTTGACAATTGGTAAAAAAGAATTGGAAAAAATTGTTGAAGGATATACTCGTGAATCGGGTGTGAGAAGTTTAGAACAAAAAATTGCACAAGTGATAAGAAATGCTGCAAAATCTGTAGCAATGGAAGAAGAATACAACAAAAAAGTTACTTCAGAAGATATCGTAAAAGTTTTGGGTTCACCAAAATTAGAACGTGATAAAGCGGAAGGAAACGATGTTGCTGGAGTAGTAACAGGATTGGCTTGGACTTCTGTTGGAGGTGATATTCTTTTTATTGAATCCTTGATTTCTAAAGGAAAAGGAACTCTTACTTTAACTGGAAATTTAGGTACGGTAATGAAAGAGTCTGCTACAATTGCCTTAGAATACATCAAAGCAAATGCAGAACTTTTCGGATTAGACCAAGATATTTTGACAAAATATAACATTCACTTACACGTTCCAGAAGGTGCAACACCAAAAGACGGACCAAGTGCAGGTATTGCAATGTTAACATCTTTGGTTTCATTGTTAACCCAACGCAAAATCAAAAAAGGTTTAGCTATGACAGGTGAAATTACTTTGAGAGGAAAAGTTTTACCAGTTGGCGGAATCAAAGAAAAAATTCTTGCAGCTAAAAGAGCTAATATAAAAGAAATCATTCTTTGTCATGATAATAAAAGTGATATTGATGAAATTAAAGCAAATTATCTAGAAGGATTAACTTTTCATTATGTGAAAGAAATGAGTGAAGTTATTGATATAGCATTAACCAATCAAAAGGTGAAAAATGCCAAAGTTTTAGATTAATTTCATTTAAAAATAGTTTAAGGCATGAGATGAAAACCTCATGCCTTTTTATTTTTAGTATAACTTTAAAAATAATATCTTCGCATTTCCGTTATAGGTTAAGTAAATTGCTATTTTTTGTATGTTTAAAAAACTATTTATCTCCATTTTTTTACTTTTTTGCACTGTAAGTTACAGTCAAATAGGAGGTAGGTCAGTTTATCAATTTTTAAATTTGGTTACTTCTCCAAGGCAAGCAGCATTAGGAGGTAAAGTCATTACTATTTATGATAATGATGTAAATCAAGTGCATTTTAATCCGGCTACAATCAATGCCGAAATGGACAATCATTTGTCTTTAAATTACGGAAGCTATTTTGGTGAAGTTACCTATGGAACTGCTGCTTATGCATACACTTACGACCGACATTTGCAAACCTTTCACGCTGGAGTAAATTATGTAAACTACGGAAATTTTGATGGTTACGACGAAAATGGTCTAGCTACATCTTCATTTACTGGAAGTGAAATTGCACTTTCTTTTGGTTATGCTTACAATATTCCATTTACAAGTTTTTATTTAGGAGCCAATGCCAAATTGATTTCTTCCACTTTAGAAAGTTATAATTCATTTGGTGGCGCTGCCGATTTCGGATTTTTATTTATCGATGAACCTAATGATGTCAATTGGGGATTAGTTGTTAGAAATGTGGGAACTCAATTCACAACTTATGCAGGAACTCAAGAGAAATTGCCACTTGAAGTTTTGATAGGTGTTTCGCAAGAAGTAGAAAATGTTCCTTTAAGATGGCATCTAACTTTAGAAAATTTACAACAATGGAAAATAGGTTTTTCTAATCCTAATCGTGCTATTGGTAGTATTGATGGAGAAGCTACTCAAGAGAAAGTTGGTTTTTTAAATAATGCTTTGCGACATGTAGTTTTAGGTGCCGAATTGTTTCCAACTAAAGCAATAAACGTTAGACTTGGATATAATTTTAGAAGAGCAGAAGAATTGCGAATTGTAGATCAAAGAAATTTTTCGGGAATTTCACTTGGATTGGGATTGAAAATGGGTAAAATGAAATTTAATTATTCTTATTCAAGATATACACTTGCAGGAAACACAAGTCTTTTCGGACTAATAATTGATTTTTCAGACAACAGTTATTAAACAGATATACATTGAAAAAAATTACTATTGCTATCGACGGTTTTTCTTCAACAGGAAAAAGTACTTTAGCCAAACAACTTGCTAAACATTTAGGATACGTTTACGTTGATACAGGAGCTATGTATCGCGCAGTAGCTTTATTTGCTATGCAAAAAGGATACATTTCCTCTTCAAGTTTTGATAAGCAAGCACTTATTAATGATATTCCTAAGATTAAATTGCATTTCGAATTCAATGCAGATTTAGGCTTTGCTGAAATGTTTTTGAATGATGTAAATGTTGAAAAAGAAATTAGAACTATTGAAGTTTCAAGTTTTGTAAGTAAAGTGGCGGAAGTTTCAGAAGTTCGTGCTAAATTAGTAGAACAACAAAAAGAAATGGGTAAAAACAAAGCCATAGTTATGGACGGACGTGACATTGGAACCGTAGTTTTTCCAGATGCTGAATTAAAGATATTTATGACTGCAAGTGCTGAAACTAGAGCACAACGTCGCTTTGACGAACTTCAAGCCAAAGGTGACACTGTTTCTTATGAAGATGTTTTAAAGAATGTTCAAGAACGCGATTACATTGATACTCATAGAGATGACTCGCCTTTAGTAATAGCTGATGATGCTATAGAAATTGACAATTCTTACCTTTCTAGAGAAGAACAATTTGCTGCAGTATTAGAATTGGTTGAAGAAATTACTAAAACGTTGTAATTTTTTGCAAATCTCAATTTTAATAGTAGATTTACAATCTATTTACATTACAAAAACATATAATTATGAGTATAAAGTTTAGATTAACTCTAATGAGTTTTCTTCAATTCTTCGTTTGGGGTGCATGGTTGATAACTATTGGAACTTATTGTTTAAATTCAAAAGGTTGGGGTTTTCCTGAGTTTGGAGCGATATTTTCTACGTTAGCATTATCGTCTTTATTTATGCCTGCTCTAACAGGAATTATTGCTGATAAATGGATGAATGCCGAAAAATTATACGGAATTTTACATATTTTTTATGGATTAATTCTTTTATATGTTCCTCAAATTGATAATCCAGAAACTTTGTATTATGTGATTTTTGGAGCAATGATATGTTACATGCCTACAATTTCGCTATCAAATTCAATTGGTTATACCATTTTGAAAAATAATAATTATGATGTTGTAAAAGTCTTTCCTTCAATTCGAGTTTGGGGTACAATTGGCTTTATTGCCGCTATGTGGATAACAAATTTTTCGCATAGTAATGTAAATGCAAATCAGTTTTATATAGGAGCAATTGTAGCTATTGGATTAGGAATTTACTCATTTTCTTTGCCAAAATGTCCACCACAAAGAACAATTTCTGAAAACGCTGGTATTGTAGAGCAATTAGGATTAAACGCGTTTTCTCTTTTTAAAAACTCTAAAATGGCAATGTTCTTTATTTTTTCATTGTTTTTAGGAGCAGCTTTACAACTCACTAATATGTATGGCGACGCTTTTTTGTATGATTTTGCAAAAAATCCTGAATATTCCAAATCATTTGTGACAGAAAATTCAACTTTCATAATGTCATTATCTCAAATTTCGGAAACTGTTTTTATTTTAACAATTCCATTTTTCTTAAAAAGATTTGGAATCAAGAATGTTATGTTAATATCAATGTTGGCTTGGGTACTTAGATTTGGATTTTTAGCTTTCGGAAACCCCGAAGGATTTGGGTTAATTTTGATATTAGTTTCAAATATTGTTTATGGAATGGCATTTGATTTCTTCAATATATCAGGTTCATTATTTGTTGAAACCACTACAGATTCAAAAATTCGTTCGTCTGCTCAAGGATTATTTATGATGATGACAAATGGAATAGGAGCATATTTAGGTAGCAAAGTTTCAGGCTTTGTAATAGGAAAATATTTTGTCAATGACGGAGTTTCAGATTGGCACAACATCTGGCTTGCTTTTGCTGGATATGCATTAGTAATAGCAATTCTATTCGCGATTTTCTTCAAGCACAAACACAATCCTGATGAAGTTGCTAGCGTGAGTCATTAAAACTTAAAAATAGTATCAAAAGCCCTTTCTTAACCTAGTTTTGAAAGGGTTTTTAGTTTAATGCAAATTTGTTGTATTTTGAAGAGATAAATATTTTGTAATTAATAAATTATGCTTACTTTTGCAAACCTTTTGGCGAAGAAGAGTTTCCTTTAGGTATCAACTATTTATGTAAAACACTGCTGCTGTTTTCTATTCGATAATAAACTCAAGAAGCACGGCATACAAATTTTTTATCAGCATGTCTGAATTAAACAAAGAACAACAAGCGTTTTTAAACGAATTTAACTGGCACAATTACGCAGAAGGAATTGATGCAGTAGATCAAAAAAACTTACAAGAATTTGAAGATTTAGTTACTAAAACTTTCATCTCTACTGATCAAGAAGAAGTAGTTGAAGGTGTTGTAGTTAGAATCACAGATCGTGACGCTATTGTTGACATTAATGCAAAATCGGAAGGTGTTATTTCATTAAACGAATTCCGTTACAACCCAAACTTAAAAGTGGGTGACAAAGTAGAAGTATTAATCGACGTTCGTGAGGACAAAACAGGTCAATTAGTATTATCTCACAGAAAAGCAAGAACTATCAAATCATGGGATAGAGTTATTTCTGCTAACGAAACTGGTGAAATTGTTACAGGTTTTGTTAAATGTAGAACTAAAGGTGGTATGATTGTAGATGTTTTCGGAATTGAAGCATTCTTACCAGGTTCACAAATTGATGTGAAACCAATCCGTGATTACGATGTATACGTAAACAAAAACATGGAATTCAAAGTTGTGAAAATCAACCACGAATTCAAAAATGTTGTTGTATCACACAAAGCGCTTATCGAAGCAGATATCGAAGTTCAGAAAAAAGAAATTATTGGTCAATTAGAAAAAGGACAAGTATTAGAAGGTGTTGTTAAAAACATTACTTCTTATGGTGTGTTTATTGACTTAGGTGGTGTTGATGGATTAATCCACATTACTGACCTTTCTTGGTCAAGAATCAATCACCCAAGTGAAGTTCTTGAATTAGACCAAAAATTGAACGTAGTTATCCTTGATTTCGATGACGAAAAAACAAGAATCCAATTAGGATTAAAACAATTAAACGCTCACCCATGGGATGCACTTGGTGCTGAACTTAAAGTTGGTGACAAAGTGAAAGGTAAAGTAGTAGTTATTGCTGATTACGGTGCTTTCATTGAAGTTGCTGAAGGTGTTGAAGGTTTAATCCATGTTTCTGAAATGTCTTGGTCTACTCACTTAAGAAGTGCTCAAGATTTCGTAAAAGTTGGTGATGTTGTTGAAGCTGTTGTTTTAACTCTTGACAGAGACGAAAGAAAAATGTCATTAGGTATCAAACAAATGACTCAAGATCCATGGACTGATATCACTTCTAAATACCCAGTAGGTTCTAAACATACAGGTATCGTTAGAAACTTTACAAACTTTGGTATTTTCGTAGAACTTGAAGAAGGAATTGATGGATTAGTTTACATCTCTGACTTATCTTGGACTAAGAAAATCAAACATCCATCAGAATTTGTTAACGTAGGTGACAAACTTGATGTAGTAGTATTAGAATTAGATGTTGAAGGACGTAAATTATCTTTAGGTCACAAACAAACTACCGCTAATCCTTGGGACAAACATGAAGATGCTTTTGCTGTTGGAACTATCCACACAGGAACAATTGCTGAAATCGTTGACAAAGGTGCTACTGTAGATTTCGGAGATGATGTTGTTGCGTTTATTCCAACTCGTCACTTAGAAAAAGAAGATGGTAAAAAATTGAAAAAAGGTGACGAAGCTGAATTCAAAGTAATTGAGTTCAATAAAGAATTCAAAAGAGTTGTTGCTTCTCACACTGCTATCTTTAGAGAAGAAGAAGAGAAAAATGTTAAAGCTGCGTCTGAATCAGTTGCTGCTTCTAACAATAATAATCAAGCTTCAACTTTAGGAGATAACAATGATATCTTAGCTGAATTAAAAGCTAAAATGGAAAAAGGAGGAAAATAATTCTCTAATTTTCTAAAATACTTTAAAAGCTCTCAAGAAATTGGGAGCTTTTTTTATACTTTTGATTTTTAATTTATTACTATGAAAAAAAATTACTTTATTATTATTCTGTTTTTTGTCTTTGCCAAAGTAAATGCTCAAATAATTAATTTTCCTGATGCTAATTTTAAAGCAAAATTATTGCAATCAAGTACTACTAACGAAATAGCACAAAATGCATCCTATCAAAATATTAAAATTGATGCAAATAATGATGGAGAAATTCAAGTTTCAGAAGCACTGTTAGTTGGCACATTGAGTATTGCTAATTCTAATATTAATGATTTAACAGGGATTAGAGAATTTCAAAATTTATCTTTTCTATATTGTAATAATAATTTTTTTTCAATGTTGGATTTAGGAAATATGAGTGTTATCCAAATCGATTGCAATAATAATCCTAATTTATTGTGGATTAATGTGAAAGATAATAGAATTATTTCATTTTCGTGCTGTCCACCGCCTCCAATTGTAACCTATTTATATTTTCAAAATTGTCCAAGTTTGCAATATATTTGTGCAAATGAAGATGAAATTAGTTTTTTGCAAAATGAAATTAATCAGAATGGTTACAGTGCAACCTGTAATATTAATAGTTATTGTAACTTTAATCCTGGAGAGACTTTTTATAATATTATAGGCAATACCAAATTTGATATTAATTCTAATGGTTGTGATGCTTTAGATTTGTCAGTTCCAAGTATGAAAATTTCAATTTCAAATGGAACAAATTCAAATGTATTTATTCCTAATTCAATTGGAAATTATTCAATTCCAGTTGTATCTGGTCAGTATTCAATAACTCCAGTGTTTGAAAATCCAAATTATTTTACTTCTACACCTTCAAGTTCAAATGTTAACTTTCCAACAAATGCTAGCCCTTTTACTCAGAATTTCTGCATTGCTCCAAACGGTAATCATAATGATATAGAAATTGTAATAGCTCCATTAGTTGCAGCTCGACCAGGATTTGATGCTTTGTATAAAATTGTATTTAAAAACAAAGGAACATCCACTCAATCAGGTACAATCAATTTATCTTATAATGATGCGGTTTTAGATTTTGTTTCTGCAACGCAATCGACTTCTAGCCAAACTACAAATAATTTAAATTGGAATTTTTCTAATCTAGCTCCATTTGAAACAAGAACGATTAATGTTACTTTAAATGTTAATGCGCCAACAGAAACTCCTGCTGTTAATGGTGGTGATGTTCTAAATTATTCAGCTACAATTTCTGGATTAATAGATGAAATGCCACAAGATAATACTGCTACGCTTGCACAAATTGTGGTTAATTCATTTGATCCAAATGACAAAACTTGTTTAGAAGGAACTACAGTTTCTCCTTCTGTAATTGGACAATATGTTCACTACATGATTCGTTTTGAAAATACAGGAACTTTTAATGCCGAAAATGTTGTAATCAAAGATATTATTGATACTTCAAAATTTGATATTTCAAGCTTAGTTGCACTAGATGGAAGTCATAATTTTGAAACAAGAATCTCAAATAACAACAAAGTAGAATTTATATTTCAAAATATTAATTTACCTTTTGATGACGCTAATAATGATGGTTATGTAATTTTTAAAATTAAAACAAAATCCAATTTAGTTGTTGGAAATTCATTCTCAAATAACGCAAGCATTTATTTTGATTATAACTTTCCAATTGTTACTAATAATTATACAACTACAATTACAGCATTGAATAATCAAGACATAAGTTTTAATAATTATTTTGAAATAGCACCAAATCCTATTAAAGATAATTTAAATCTTTCGATTAAATCTAATACTCAAGTTTCCTCTTTAAGTATTTATAATTCTATTGGTCAGTTGATAATGACTATCACGGAACCTCAAAATACTATAGATGTTTCCAGTCTTAAAACAGGTAATTATATAATAAAAGTTGTTTCCGATAAAGGAATTAATACTAGTAAGTTTATTAAAGAATAATAAGAAATTTACATAATTAGAGATAAAAAAACTACAGCAAAAATTGAAAGATTCTTTGCTGTAGTTTTTTAAGTAAAGTGCTATAAAATTATTCTTTTATTATTTTGTTAGTGTAAATAACCTTATCTGAATCTAATAATTTCACAAAGTAAATACCTTTATTTAATGAACTAATATCAATAGTAAAACTGTTGTTTTCTATCGCATTAATCTCAGTTTCAAAAACCTTCAATCCTCTTATGTCATAGAGAACTGCTGTTTGCGGCAATACAGATTGTGTTGCGTCTGTTTGTATAGTGAATTGATTTTTTGTTGGATTTGGATAAAGTTTAAAAAAACTATTAGTAACTTCACTATTATTTAAAGTCAAAGTATAATTAATTTTAAATGGATAGTCTTGAGGGATATCAGGAGCACTTGAAGGAAGTCCACTGTCATTTATATTAAACCATCCAATTTCTCCAGGAGCATTTAGATAAAATCTAGAAGAACTATTTGTTGGGTAACCTCGACTTCCAGGATATCGATTTAATGGAACCATAACAGGAGATGTGTAAATATTATACCTGGGTTGAAAAAGAATCCAATAGGTACCAGAATTCAAAGACAAACTAAAATTACCTCTTATTTTCCAAATTTTATTATTTAAATTCGCTGTTCCAGCAATAAAACTACCTAAACTAGAACTTGTATTTTTTATGTGATACATTAAAGCATTACCACTATTTGATGCATCAAAAGAATTTATAGTAATATCACCATGTAATTTTATAGACGAACTTAAAGAAGGATCTGCATTCCAAATTTCAATTCCCAATTCTGTAATAGGTAATGATGATGAAAGATTCTGAAATACATAAAACTCAAAATTATTGATATTCCATATCTGTCCAAAAGGAACTATAAAATCATCTGCATACAAATTTTTATTATTTGGACCATAATCTATAGGTATTCCATCTTGTGTATTTGTAATAGTTGGTTCACCGACATTACTTTGCAACTCAGACCATGTATAACCTGCTGGTGCAGTAACGCCACTATTAGATACGGTCCCAGTTGAAAGATTTCCATTAACATATTGTTGAGAAAATGTGGTGTACGTCAACAAGAAAAAAACTAATTGTAAAATTTGCTTCATGTAATATTGCTTAAATTAAATTTTCTCAAAAATAAAGAAATAATTTACAAGTCTATATTTATTTATAATTAATAATTGGCAATTTTTCTAGTTTTCCTTAAAAGGTCGGTTCCAAATCATGTTATTAAACTAATGTTAATTTTTATAATTATAAAACCAAAAGAAAAGTATCAGCGTAAATGCTTGTATAAACTTTTAAAAAATAAATTATTATGAAAACTAGAAACATTTTTTCAGCTGTAGTATTGTCCTTATCTCTTTTTGCAACAACATTGACTTTTGCTCAAAAAGAAAAAACAGTTAATGTAGGTGGCGCACCAATGTATCCTTCAAAAAATATTGTTGAAAACGCTGTAAACTCAAAAGATCACACCACTTTGGTTGCTGCTGTGAAAGCTGCTGGTTTGATTGAAACATTACAATCAAAAGGACCATTCACCGTTTTTGCCCCAACCAATGCTGCATTTGATAAATTACCAAAAGGAACTGTTGAAACTTTATTGAAACCAGAAAATCTAAAAACACTACAAACTATTTTAACTTATCACGTAGTTGCAGGTAAATTAAATGCTTCAGATTTAATGAATTTGATTAAAAAAGGAAATGGGAAAGCAACATTAAAAACAGTTTCAGGTGGAACTTTAACAGCTTGGATGAAAGGAAAAGATATTTACCTAACTGACGAAAATGGAAACAGTTCTAAAGTTACTATTGCAGATGTAAATCAATCTAATGGAGTTATTCACGTTGTTGATAGCGTTGTAACACCAAAAGTATAAGGTTGTTATTTTGTTTGGTTAAAAGAAGAAACCCATCTCAATTGAGATGGGTTTCTTTATTTTTATCATTTTCTGTTATCTTAATTGTGCTCCTAATTCACTTTCAAAATTAGATTGAAGTTTGCTCATGATTTTATCAATTTGAACATCAGTCAATGTTTTGGTAGTATCTTGAATCGTGAAACTTACAGCATAAGATTTTTTTCCTTCTGGCAAATTCTTGCCTTCATAAACATCAAATAAATTGATGTCTTTTAGAAGTGATTTCTCTGTTTGACGAGCTACTTTGTAAATAGATTCAAAAGCTACGTTGGTATCTACTAGCAAAGCAAAATCTCTTCTAACTTCTGGATATTTAGGAATTGCTGTAAACTTAATTTTATTTGAAAGCAATTTAATTACCAAATCCCAGTTGAATTCTGCATAAAAAACTTCTTGCTTAATGTCAAAATGTTTCAAAATGGATTTTTTAACGGTTCCCATTTCAACTAAAGTATCATTTCCTAATGCAAATGCAATTCCTTCTGAAAAAATATCGTTTTCTACAGGTAAATTTTGAGTTTTATCAAATCCTAATCGCGATAAAATTGAGTTTACATATCCTTTAAATAAAAAGAAGTCTGTAGGTTTTTGAACATTTGTCCAACTTTCTGAAACTCTATTTCCTGATACAAATAAAGTTAAATGTTTCTTTTCGTTGTATCCAGATAATAATTTGCGGTAGCTTTTTCCGAATTCAAATAACTTTAAATCGCTATTTTTTCTGTTGATGTTATAAGAAATCGCCTCCAATCCAGAGTACAACATCGATTGTCTCATAACAGATAATTCGCTACTTAATGGATTTAACATGGTTACATTATATTCTTCTTTCAACAGTTCTGAAAGCTGAACATAATCTGGAGTAGTTAGTGAATTGGCCATCATTTCGTGAAATCCGAAAGAATTCAACTGTGATGCAATGATATTTTGAACCTTATAATCTTCTGTTCTAGCAGATTTTGCTACAGTTGCATTTAATTTTTTAGAGAAAGTAATGTTGTTATATCCATAAACTCTCAAAATTTCTTCAATAACATCCACTTCTCTTTGAACGTCAACTCGATAAGCTGGAATAATTAATCCTAAACCTGCATCAGATGAGTTATTCACTTTGATATCTAATGAAGCAACAATTTTCTTGATTGTTTCTTTTGGAAGTTCTTGACCAATTAATTTGAATGCTTTTTCATAATTTAAGAAAACAGTAAAGTCCTCAATTTTCTTTGGATAAACATCAATAACATCAGAAGTAATTTCTCCGCCAGCAACTTCTTGAATTAATAATGCTGCACGTTTTAAAGCATACTCAGTAATAGTTGGATCAATTCCTCTTTCAAAACGGAAAGAAGCATCCGTACTTAATGTGTGACGTTTTGCAGTTTTACGAATAGTTACAGGATTGAAGTAAGCACTTTCTAAAAATATAGTTGTTGTATTTTCTGAAACTCCTGAATTTTTTCCACCAAAAACTCCTGCCAAACACATTGGACCTTTATCATCACAAATTAATAAATCTTCTTCGTGTAAAGTACGCTCAACATCATCAAGAGTTACAAATTTTGTTCCTGCTTCAACAGTTTTCACAGTTACTTTTCCATTTATTTTTGCTGCATCAAAGGCGTGAAGCGGCTGACCTAATTCGTGCAATACATAATTAGTAACGTCAATAACATTATTTTTTGGAGTTAATCCAATAGCTTTCAATCTATTTTGTAACCAACTTGGAGAAGGTTTTATTGTAACACCAGAAATGGTCACACCACAATATCTTGGAGCTAAAGAGGAATCTTTAACATCAACATCAATTTTTAAAGTACGTTTATCAACTTTAAATTTTGAAACCGAAGGAGTAATTAATTCCAAAGAAGCATTTTTCTGAATCAAAGCGGCACGTAAATCACGAGCAACTCCCATATGAGACATCGCGTCGGCACGATTTGGTGTTAAACCAATTTCAAAAACTTCATCATTTTCAATATTGAATACTTTAGCAGCTGGAGTTCCTGGTTTTAAATTGGAATCAAGAACCATAATTCCGTCGTGACTTGTTCCTAAACCTAATTCGTCTTCGGCACAAATCATTCCGTGACTTTCTTGTCCACGAATTTTTCCTTTTTTGATTTCAAATTCATTTCCGTCTTTGTCAAAAAGTTTTGTACCAATAGTTGCAACAGGTACTTTCTGTCCAGCAGCTACATTAGTTGCACCACAAACAATTTGAACAGGAGTTCCTTCGCCTAAATCGACAGTTGTAATATTAAGTCTGTCAGCATCTGGATGTTTTTCACAAGTTAAAACATGACCAACAACAACGCCTTCCAATCCGCCTTTTACGGATTGATATTTTTCAACTATTTCTACTTCAAGACCTAAATCGGTCAATATATCTGATACTTCAGCAGAAGGTAAATCGATTTTTAAGAATTGTTTTATCCAGTTGTATGAAATCTTCATTATGTATATGTAATTTTTTGAGAGGCAAAGATAAAATTAATTGAGCAATGTGCCAATTAGCCTAGCATTTAATTTGAATGGTTTATTAACAAAATAATAAAGATTACAATAATTCCTCTACGTGTTTTTTAATATTCGAAGCAATTTTTGCAGTTGGCAAATCATTTTCGTCACCTCCAAATGGATCTTCAATTTCTTCGGCTATTAATTCTAAACTTGCTAAAACATAGAAAATAAAAATTACCACAGGAATTACATAATATCCAAGACTAAATACAAATCCGAAGGGCAAGGTCATGACAAAAAAGAAAATAAATTTTTTGATAAAAGCACTGTATGAATAAGGAATCGGAGTGTTTTTTATTCGCTCGCAAGCACCGCAAACATCGGTAAAAGATTGTAATTCAGAATTCAAAATTATAAGTTGGTCACCAGTAATTTTTCCAGAAGTATATAGTTCGTTTACTTTATTAAAAATCATTTTTGCTACTTGATTTGGATAATGCTTGTGATGATCAATTTGTAAATCTAAACCTTCAAACAATTCTTTGGCAGTATCTTCATCACTTAAATGTTTTTGTAAAATAGAAGCATAAGCCGGAATTAATCGTTTAAAATAGTTTCGGTCTTTGTCTTCTTTTAAAATGGCTGAAAGTTTTAAAGCCAAATTTCTAGAATTATTAACCAATGAACCCCAAAGTTTTCGTCCTTCCCACCAACGATCGTATGCAGTATTAGTTCTATAGGCAAGCAATAGGGACAAAACAAATCCTACAGTTGTATGCATCAACGTTAAATTCTTAACATTGCTTTTTTCAGATAAATTCCAATATTCCAATTCTAAATAGGCAATTACACCAGAATAAATTCCAATAAAAAACATCATCGGTAATAATTGACGAAATGTATCCGATTTGTGAAATTTGAAAATGAATGTAATCCAATCTTTTGGGTTGTATTGTACCATAATAATTAAAAAGGAATTGTTATAAATCTTGAAACTGTACGATTATTTTTTATTGTTATCAGTGAAGCATATCCACCAGCGCCATCACCACCAAGAAAATAAATGTAAATTGAATTGTTTTTATTATCAACATAAATTTCAAATATAGAGAAATCAATTTGATATAAATTTTTTAAATGTTTTTTTGGAACTTCTAATTTGAAATTTTTACTATTTAATGTTATAGATTTAAATTGATTTTTAGGCATAGTTCCATCGCAACCAAAATATTCTTCTCCATCAATATTATCAATCACATTTTTATAGGTTCTGCTATAGGTGATTATATGATCTTTTGAAATGAATTTTTCTAATTTAATATCAATACTGGTGGTATCATTTTGATATTCAGCAAATTCATCAGTATTGTTTTTAAGTTTTAAATTTGAAAAATCAGAAATAGGAGTTACTCTATCGATATAAACTTCACCAGTTATTTCTTTATCATTTTTAATATAACTAATTGTTAACCAATTTTTATCATATTCCTTTTCATAGAAAAAATATACGATTTCACCATTTGAAAGTTTGTCAATTATTTTGCTATTAGTACTTTTTTCTTTTCTAACATTCACAAATCCATCATCATCATTTATTACTCCAAAACTAAATTCTTGAGAAAATAATTTAGAGTAAATGAATAAAAAAAGTATCAGAATTAATTTTGTTTTTTTCATGTTGTCTAACTAATATAATTCCAAATATTTTTCTTCGCACTCATTTCTATAAAAATAGTTCTTAGATTTTGATGCTCAGGTTTTTCCATTGATGCATCGTCTTTTAAAAGTTTTATAGCATACTCGCGTGCAACCATTAGAATATCTCGGTCTTTTACTAAATCGGCTATTTGTAAGTTTAAAATTCCACTTTGTTGCGTTCCTAAAATATCTCCTGGACCACGAAGTTTTAAATCGACTTCGGCTATTTCAAATCCGTCGTTGGTTTTGCACATGGTTTCTAATCTAGTTTTACTATCGTTACTCAATTTGAAACCTGTCATCAAAATACAATAACTTTGATCCGCACCACGACCAACACGACCGCGCAATTGATGCAACTGCGATAATCCAAATCGTTCGGCACTTTCAATAACCATTACACTTGCATTTGGAACGTTAACACCAACTTCTATAACTGTTGTTGCAACCATAATATTAGTTTTTCCAGCTACAAATCGTTGCATTTCTGACTCTTTTTCGGCAGGTTTCATTTGTCCATGAACTATTGAAATAGAATAATGTGGCAAAGGAAAATCTCTTGAAATACTTTCATAACCATCCATCAAATCCTTATAGTCTTGTGTAGAACTTTCATTAATTAATGGATAAACGATATAAACTTGTCTTCCTTTTGCGATTTCATCTTTCAAGAACTTCCAAACTTTTAATCGGTTAGAATCAAATCGATGCACCGTTTGAATTGGTTTTCTTCCTGGAGGCAATTCATCAATTACAGAAATATCTAAATCACCATACAAACTCATTGCCAAAGTTCTCGGAATTGGAGTAGCCGTCATCACAAGGACATGTGGTGGAATCTCGTTTTTCTTCCACAATTTACTACGTTGTTCTACACCAAAACGATGCTGTTCATCTATTACAGCCAACCCTAAATTATGAAATTTTACTTTATCTTCAAGCAAAGCATGTGTTCCGATGATAATATCTAAAGTACCATTTTCAAGTTCCTCATGAATGATTTTTCTTTCTGAAGTTTTACTTGAACCAGTTAGTATTTTTATATTAATATTCAAGTCTTTAGCCAATTCTGATAATCCAATAAAATGTTGATTGGCAAGAATTTCAGTTGGAGCCATTAGGCAACTTTGAAAACCATTATCTTTTGCTAAAAGCATACACATCAATGCCACAATCGTCTTTCCTGATCCAACATCGCCTTGAAGCAAACGATTCATTTGGGCATTGCTTCCCATATCATTTCTAATTTCTTTAATTACTCTTTTTTGAGCATTAGTCAATTCAAATGGTAAATGATTGTTATAGAAATCAGTAAAATTTGTTCCAACTTTATCAAAAGGATGTCCTTTTATTTTATGTTTCCGAATTAAATTTTTAGTAATTAATTGCAATTGAATGAAAAACAATTCTTCAAATTTTAATCGAAATTGAGCTTTCGCCAAAAGTTCCTGACTTTTAGGAAAATGTATGTTGAACATCGCCTCATTTTTAGATATCAATTTCAAGTTTTCTAAAATATTGCAAGGTAATGTTTCTATAAATTGGGCTTTGGTTTCAATAAAAAGTTGTTGCATGGCTTTGTTTACAACTCTATTATTAATGCCACGTTGCGTTAGCTTTTCGGTACTTGGATAAACCGGTTGCATGGCACTTCTTAAACTAGCTTTATGTTCAGCTAACAATTCCATTTCTGGATGAGCCATTGAGAATTGTCCTTTAAAATCAGCTATTTTTCCAAAAATCACATAGGTTTCGTTGAGTTTTATGCTTTCGCGAATCCATTTTACACCTTGAAACCATGTTAAATCCATTTGTCCGGTTTCGTCAGTAAATGTAGCTACCAACCGTTTTTGATTTTTACCAAATTCAACCGTTTTCATATGAATTATTTTGCCAATAATTTGAACTTCGGCAGTTGTTCCTTGCAATTGATTGATTTTGTAATAACGAGTTCGGTCAATATATCTATTTGGAAATAAATTCATTAAATCTCCATAGCGATGAATATTGAGTTCTTTTCGAAGCAATTCGCCACGAGAAGGACCAATACCTTTTAGATATTCGATAGGAGTTTGTAATGGATTATTGGACATTTAGATTATTTGACTTCTTAGATTTTAGATTTATGCGAAGATAGATTTTTATTAGATAAATTGAAAATGTATGATTTGAAAACTCTGTATATTTGTAATTCAATAATAATGATATGAAATATTTAATTCTTTTTTTCCTTTCCTTTCTTTCTTACAGTCAACAAACTACAAAAGTTGATTTTAAAAGAGCTTTTGCAGATATTACAATTGATTCAAAGGAAAAACGAGTTTCAGGAAAAATGACTTATGAGTTTGTTGTAAATTCATCAATTGACACCATCAGAATTGATGCTGTAAATATGGGTTTTTGCACTTTATTTATTAATAACAAAGCAGTTGAATATAAAGTGACAAAAAAAGAATTACAATTGTTTGAAGGATTTAAAAAAGGTAAAAATAAATTATATTTTGAATTTTCAGCTAATCCAAAGCAAACTATCTATTTTACAGGAGTTGACAAAGGACAACAAATTTGGACGCAAGGTCAAGGTAAATATACAAGTTATTGGTTACCAAGTTTTGATGATGTAAACGAAAAGGTTATTTTTAATATGAAAGTAACGTATAATGCTGATTTTGAAATAATTTCTAATGGAATTTTGGTAAATAAAGATGCTTCTTCTGATTATAAAACGGTTTCGTTTGAAATGCAAAAACCAATGTCATCCTATTTAGTGATGTTGGCGATTGGTGATTTTTTTCATAAAACAGAAACTTCACAAAGTGGTATTCCATTAGAAAACTATTATAAATCTATTGATGAAGATAAATACCAATATACTTATAAAGATTCTAAAACCATTTTTGATTTCCTTGAAAAAGAAATAGGAGTGAAGTATCCTTGGAAAGTTTATCGTCAAGTTCCAGTAGAGGATTTTCTTTATGCTGGAATGGAAAATACTTCAGCAACGATTTTCTCACAAGATTATGTAGTTGATGAAAGTGGATTTAATGATAGAAATTATTTGAATGTCAATGCACATGAGTTGGCGCATCAATGGTTTGGTGATTTGGTTACAGCAAAATCTGGAAAACATCACTGGCTTCAAGAAGGATTTGCTACTTATTATGCTTCGCTTGCTGAGCGTGAAGTTTTTGGAGATGATTATTTTTATAACCAATTATTTAGTTACGCAAATCGATTAAAAGTTGCAGCTAAAACCGATACAATTCCTATAATGAATGAAAAGGCTAGTTCGTTAAGTTTTTATCAAAAAGGAGCCTGGGCTTTACATTTTATAAGAGAATCTATTGGAGAAAAGAAGTTTAGAAAAGCTGTGAAAAGTTATTTAAAGAAATACCAATATAAAAATGTTGAAACAGACGACTTTCTAGCCGAAATTAGAAAAGTATCTGATTTTGATACCGAAAAGTTCAAAAAAGTTTGGTTAGAGGATTATAAATATCCTGCAAATGATATTAATTTTCTTTTGACTAAAAATGGGTTCATGCGTGATTTACTTAAATTGCAATATGAAAGGAAATCCAAATTAGAAGACAAATATAATTTGTTAAAAGTAATTTTAACATCCGATAGTTATTCTGCATTGAAAGTTGAAGCGGTTTTTCAAATTAGAAACGAGCCTTTTGAAAAAGTTTCTGAATTATATGATTTAGCAATGAAATCTAACGATATTGCTGTAAGAAGATTCGTGGTACAATCAATTGAAAATGTTCCTGAGTCGTTTAAGTTTGAATTTGAAACGCTATTAAACGATAAATCATACGAAACTAAACAAGCAGCATTCATAACATTATGGAAAAACTTCCCAAATGAGCAATCTAAATATTTAGAAATAGCCAAAAATTGGGAAGGTAGAAGCGATAAAGAATTAAGAATATTATACTTAAATGCTTGTATGAATTATGCTGATGTTCACGAACTAGATGATAAAATGGCTTCAATTAACGCTTTAAAAGCTTTGAATGAATTAATTAAATATACTTCACCAAATTATGAAAGTTCGATTCGTCAAAATGCTTTTGAGAGTTTACTATCAAATTACACAGAAAATAAGGAAGTTCTTAAAAATTTAGTTAACGCTACAATACATCATAAATGGCAATTTACTAAATATGCTCGTGACAAAGTTCGAGAACTAATTAACAACGAAAAGTATTTGAATCAATTTAAAAACTTACTTCCAGAATTGTCAGTTGAAGAACAAAATCAGCTAAATAAGCTTTTGGTAATTTAATATTAGGTTATAAAATATTAATGTAGCATAATTTCTACATTTCTAATAAGCCTTTTATCACTTTAATGTTTGTTAAGTTATCCAAAAGTGTAGTTTATCGATTTTCAATGATTCATAACGATTTTTTTTTTAATATAGGATTTAACTCATTTCATTTGCCATGTGAATTATTAACCCTTATTAAAAACTTTAATCAAGAAAATATGAAAACTAACAAACTTTTAGTATTAGGAGTTGCTCTTTTAACATTAGTGTTTACAAATTGTAATAGTAGTGATGAAGCTTCTGAAACTTATTCATTCAATTTTGGAAATAATACAACAAGTGATTTTGCAGGTAAAATTGTTGATGTAAACAATCAACCTATTTCAGGTGTAACAATTGAAATGAGTGGTCAAACTATTACAACTGCTGCTGATGGAACATTTACTTTATCTAATGTTTCTGTAAAAGAAAGATTTGCATATATGACTGCTACTAAATCTGGTTATATTAATGGTTCAAGAATGGTTTTTCCTCATGCAGGAGTAAACAATGTAACAATCATGATGTTAGAAAGAAACGTTGTTGCAACAATTCCTTCAGGTCAAACAACAGTAGTAAGCTTACCAAGTTCAACAAGAGTTACTTTTGACGGAGCTTTCATGTTAGAAAATGGTCAACCATATACTGGAAATGTTAAAGTTTCTATGCACTTTTTAGATTCAAGAGATGCTAATGTATTTGACAAAATGCCAGGTAACTTAATTGGAACAAGAGAAGATGGTTCTATTTCTGGTATGGAAACTTACGGAATGGTGAATGTTGAATTATATGGTGATAATGACGAAAAATTACAAATAGCTACTGGTCACACTGCTAACGTTTCTATGCCAATTGCTACTAACCAATTAGATACTGCTCCAGCTACAATTCCATTATGGCATTTTGATGAAGCTACAGGTCTTTGGAAAGAAGAAGGTTTCTCTAGAAAAATTGGTAACAGATACATCGGAAATGTTTCTCACTTTACATGGTGGAATAACGATTACGCTTATGTAGTTGCTACTTTGAATGTTGTTGTTACAAACTTTGATGGTACTCCAGTAAATGGTGTTAGAGTTACTATTTCAAGACAAGATGGAAGTACAGGTGATGTATTAATGAATTTAGGAACAACTGGTCCTAATGGTACATTGAGTGCTGGTGTTCCAAGAAATGAAATACTTACTTTTAGAGCTTACACTGCAGACGGACAATTAATTAATACACAAGTTTTACCAGCTTCAAATGAAATGGTTAGAACTGTTTATGTTGTAATTCCGGTTGCTAACAAACCATAATTATATTAAACCCTAATTATATAATGAAAAAGCCGTTTCAATTTTGAAACGGCTTTTTTGTTTTTAGACGCAACCTTTTACCTTTTTCTGTATCTATAAGAAACTAAACAAATTCAATATGTCAATAGCCAAACAAATTTTTCTTTTATTAGTTCTACAATTAACATTTTTAAGTTGCGAATCTACTGATATAAATTCTACAGACAGCAACTTTTCTGAAAATTTTGGAGCTGCTGTTTCAAGAGACTTTATCGGTCAAGTTGTAGATAATGATAATCATCCGATTCAAAGTGCAACTATAAAAATTGGAACTACCTCTGTACAAACTGATGTTAATGGCGTTTTTATTATTAATGGAGCATCTGTTTATGAAAAATTTGCTTACATCACCGCTAAGAAAACAGGTTATATAGATGGTTCTCGTGCTATGGTTCCAACTTCTGGAAAGAATAATGTTCGAATTATGCTTTTGCAAGATGCACCATTGCAGACTATACAGTCGGGAGTGACTAGTGAAGTTTCGATTTATTCAGGAACAAAAGTTGTTTTTGATGGTGCTTTTATGGATGAAAACGGAGCTGCTTATTCTGGTGCAGTAGCAGTTTCTATGTTTCATTTAACACCATCAGATGAAAACATAAGTAAGTTAATGCCAGGAATGTTATATGCACAAAATGAAAACGGTCAAGAAAGTGTTTTAGAAACCTTCGGAATGATGCATGTTGAATTAAGAGGAACTAATGGTCAGAAATTGCAAATTGCAACTGGACATAAAGCTCAAATTACTTTAAGAATTGATGATAGCCAATTGGCAACTTGTCCATCAACAATTCCGCTATGGCATTTTGATGAACAAAATGGCTATTGGAAACAAGAAGGAAGTGCTACCAAAAATGGAAATTATTATGTGGGAAATGTAAGCCATTTTAGTTGGTGGAATTGTGATACGTTTTTATCAACAGCAAATTTAACAGTGACTGTAGTGAATAGTAATGGAAATCCAATTTCTAATGTTGGTGTAAGTTTAGCTGTTAATAGTACTAATTTTAATTCTTATATTCAATATACAGATAATAATGGTCGGGTTTCGGGATTGATTCCTAAAAATCAAGTATTGACATTGAAAATCTATAATACATGTAATGATATTATTTATACTGAACAAATAGGTCCTTTTTCAACGGATACTTTGTTGCAAAATATTACGATGTCAAATAGCCTAATAACTCAATCAAAAATAGTTGGTACATTGTTAAGATGTGACAATACTAATGTGACTAATGGCTATGTAATATTAAATTATGGTAATGAATCATTATTATGCACTGTAAGTAACGGTGCGTTTAGTTTTAATACAACTTATTGTACTTCAACTACAAATTTTAATCTTAAAGGAATCGATTATGATAATCAACAAATTACAGATTCTATATCTTATAACTTTACAGCAACTGAGACAAATGTTGGTAATTTGAAAGCTTGTAATTCAGTAAATGAGTTTATTTCATACACTTTTGGTAATAATTATTCGGTTTTTACTACCGATAATATTGATACTCAATCTTCTAATACTATCGGTTCTCAAATCAACATGGGAAATGGAGGCGACCCCATACAATTATCTATTTCCTATAATTTTGGTCTACAAAATACAGATAGAATTTCAATTTTAACAACTTCTAATATTTTAGGTGATTATACTTTCCCGAATTCAAGGATTGATTTAGGTGAAAATTCTAATCCGAATTACTATCATTTTCATCAATTTATAACTCCACTTTCTTATATGACATCAGGTTTTTCTGTTAAAGTAAACAAATTTGGAGCAGTAGGTGATTATATTGATGTTAGTTTTAAAGGAACTTTAACTTATAATGAGGGGCCTAGTGGTCAACAAGTTACTAAAACATTATCAGGTATTGCTCACGTAATAAGGGATAACTAAAAAAACCTTCTCAATTTTGAGAAGGTTTTTTTTATAAAAATTCTTTTACTTCAGTTTTTAAATAACTTAATGCAACATTAGTTGCAGACTCTCCACTTTCAAAAAGATTACTTAATATTGTTTCTCTTAGTTTATCAGCATTAGCCACTTCAGGATTCATTGTAGTCTTTCTTATGTTTTGAATTACTGTGTTTTTTGCAGTTGCAATCATTGTCCAACATTCATCTGTAACATATATTTGTTGCGTCAAATTGTGTTCGAATTCTTGCTCAATGTGATGAATCAATAAATTTTGATAATCACTTTTGTTATCATTTAATGGAGCAACTCTAATCAATAATTTTGAAGGATTAATGCGCTCTAATAACAATGCTAATCGTTCATAAGCTTGCAGTTTTAATGGCAAAGATTGTTTCTGATTTTCTTTAAGTAAATGAAATCTCCTTCTTTTCTCTTCACTATTTGTAAAGGTTTGAAAAGAATAGTAGGCAACTCCACCAGTAATTAAAGCTGGTAATGTATAAAAGGCTAATTCGATAATTTTATCTGTATTCATAATTGTTTAAAATTGTATTTGAGGTGCTTTTTTCTTGAACCATTCTTTATCTCGATCCAAATTGTTTTCTACAGTATATTTTTTTTCTTGAGTATTTATGGTTAATTGTCCATAATACGTTGTTTTTCCTTTTTCAACAGTAAATTTATGATTCAATGGAATTACAAATTCAGATTGTCTTTCACGAGTATTATCATAAATTTTGATTTTTGCAAACTTGTATTTTCCTTCAGGTTTTACAATTGAAAAAAGAAAATAGGTTTTCCCTTTTTCTCTAAAATCACCACTAGAATTTTTATAGGTAATTTCATTACTTTGGTTGGCATAATCTGCAACAGCTGGTAAATCATCTGTGTAAACAAACGTATATCCGCTATATGTTTTATTTTCAATGCAAATTGTTCCTACAATCATTCCTTCATTGTTAATTTCACTATAGGACGTTTTAAGATTTTTAGAAGGAGAAGAACACCCAAAAAATAGAACTAAAGCAGTACTGAATAACAAAATTTTTGATTTCATGTGTTTGAAAATTAGTTTGTATACAAAGAAAAACAATTTTTAAGTTGGATGCAAAAAATAGTTAATAAATCAAGCTTTAAAATATTGTTATTAATAGTTAGTAAACCTATTTTTGTAATTCTCAAAATTATACAGAACGAATTCTTATGATGCAGAAATATATCAGCCAACTAAACGAAGCACAGCAACAACCAGTTTTACAGAAAGATGGTCCAATGATTATTATTGCTGGTGCTGGTTCTGGTAAAACACGTGTGCTTACCATGCGTATTGCCTATCTTATGAGTTTAGGAGTTGATGCTTTCAATATCTTAGCTTTGACTTTTACCAATAAAGCTGCACGTGAAATGAAAAAGCGTATCGCTGATATTGTAGGAACCAACGAAGCTAAAAACCTTTGGATGGGAACATTTCATTCCGTTTTTGCAAGAATTCTTAGAAGTGAAGCCGATAAATTGGGTTTTCCTTCCAATTTTACAATTTATGATACTCAAGATTCTGTTCGATTGATTTCTTCCATTATTAAAGAAATGCAATTGGATAAAGATGTTTACAAACCAAAACAAGTTTTAAGCAGAATATCATCTTATAAAAATTCACTAATTACTGTAAAAGCTTATCTAAATAATCTGGAGCTTCAAGAACAAGATGCGATGTCTAAAAAACCTCGATTGGGTGAAGTTTATGCCAATTATGTTGATAGATGTTTCAAAGCAGGAGCCATGGATTTTGATGATTTATTATTAAAAACCAACGAATTATTAAATCGTTTTCCAGATGTTTTAGCTAAATATCAAGATAGATTTAGATATATAATGGTAGATGAGTATCAAGATACAAATCACTCGCAGTATTTGATTGTGAGAGCTTTATCTGATAGATTTCAAAATATTTGTGTTGTAGGTGATGATGCACAAAGTATTTATGCTTTTCGTGGTGCTAACATTAACAATATTTTGAATTTTCAAAAAGATTATGATAATGTTCAGACTTATAGATTGGAACAAAATTATCGTTCAACCAAGAATATTGTAGAAGCTGCAAATTCTATTATTGATAAGAATAAAACCAAATTAGATAAGATTGTTTGGACAGCAAATGATTTTGGACCAAAAATAAAAGTTCATAGAAGCGTTACTGATGGAGAAGAAGGTCGTTTTGTAGCCGGTGAAATATTTGAACAAAAAATGCGAAACCAAATGCTAAACGGTCAATTTGCAATTTTGTACAGAACCAATGCGCAATCGCGTTCTATGGAGGATGCTTTAAGAAAAAGAGATATTCCTTACAGAATTTATGGTGGATTATCGTTCTATCAAAGAAAAGAAATTAAAGATGTTTTGTGTTATTTGAGGTTGGTTATTAATCCAAAAGATGAAGAAGCTTTAATTAGAGTTATCAATTATCCTGCAAGAGGAATCGGAGATACAACTGTTGAAAAACTGACGGTTGCTGCCAATCATTACAAGCGTTCCATATTTGAAGTCATGGAACATATTGATAAAATTGATTTGAAATTAAATTCCGGAACAAAAGCAAAGCTTCAAGATTTTGTTACCATGATAAAAAGTTTTCAAGTTATTAATGAAAATCAGGATGCTTTTTATTTAACCGATCACGTTACCAAAAAAACTGGATTAGTTCAAGAATTAAAAAAAGATGGTACTCCAGAAGGAATTGCACGTATTGAAAATATAGAGGTTTTAATGGGTGGTATCAAAGATTTTATTGAAGGTCAAAAAGAAATCGATGGTGCTCGTGGAGCTTTATCGGAGTTTATGGAAGATGTTGCATTAGCAACCGATTTAGATAACGACACTGGCGATGATGACAGGGTAGCACTTATGACTATTCACTTAGCCAAAGGTTTAGAATTTCCTTATGTTTTTGTGGTTGGAATGGAAGAAGATTTGTTCCCAAGTGCGATGAGTTTAAATACTAGAAGCGATCTCGAGGAAGAACGACGTTTGTTTTATGTCGCCTTAACTCGTGCAGAACATCAAGCGTATCTTACTTATGCGCAATCGCGTTATCGTTGGGGAAAACTTACAGACAGTGAGCCATCTCGTTTTATAGAAGAAATTAAAGAGGAATATTTAGAATACATAAACCCATCTGATAATGGAGGATATCGATATAAACCTATGATGGATATTGATATTTTTGGTGATATTGATAAATCTAAATTGCGTTTATCAAAACCAGCAGCAGGAACTCCGCCAAAAAAATATGGCGACGAACCAGTTTCCTCTGCAAATATTCGCAAATTGAAACCTGTCTCAAATAATGCTCCCAGTAATTCCAATTCCAATTTGTTTGACAATAAGCTTACTATAGGAAATGTTGTTATGCATGAACGTTTTGGCAAAGGTGAAGTAATCAATCTAGAAGGTGTAGGAGCTGATAAAAAAGCTGAAATCCGATTTGATGTTGGCGGAATAAAAAAGTTGTTGTTGCGCTTTGCAAAGTTGGATGTAATTGGGTAACACAAAAATGAAAACTACAAAAAGTAAACCCTCTAAAATTAATAAAACTAGAGAAAAAAAACGAGAAGAGATTCAATATAAATTTCTAATAGCTATTCTTGTAATTGGTGTAATACATAATTATTTCTTTGAATCTGAGTATATAGGTAGTGATAATCGATATGATTTATTTGTTTTTTGGATACCAGTAGTTATCGGTTTATTTTTAATAGTAAAATTTAATATACTTTCAATTGATTGGAAAGATATTTTGCCTACAATAAGAAAGGAAAAAAATATTTTTCATAAAATAATTTATTTGCCATTTTTATTTCTGATGCATTTTATGTTAGCAGTAATGCTTTTTTGGATTCCTTCTAATATAATTTTTGATGGTATTAATAAAATAGAATCAAATAATAGTTTAATCGAAACTTACACTTTAAAAGTTTATGATTTTCACCATTCAACAGGAAGAAGTGGTTCTAATTTAATTAGATTTATTTTCAAAGGTAAAAAAGAGAGAATAAGAGTTAGTTATGAAGTTATCAAACCATACTTAGATAAAAATCCAGATGATTTTCAAGTTAGTATTGAAGTTAAAAAAGGAATTTGGAATTATTACATATTAGAAACTTGGGATATTAAAGAACTGACAAATTCTAAATCACCTTAACGTTTCTCTTCCTTTGCATATTCCTATAATATTTTACAATATAAAAAAATCCTTTTTACTCAGATGTAAATATAAATTGCAAATCACATTAATAAAAAAATAAGTTTTTTTAAATACTAACGCAACCTTTCTAATAAATATGTATCTTAAAATTGAATGAAACCTTTGATCTATACGAAACGAAAAAAATCGAGTATAAAAAAAATACTAAATTTTTACTTAAAATAAAAATAAATGAAAAAAGAACAACTTACAAAAAAAGTATTAATTAAATCTCATCTATACAAAACATTTTTTTTTGTTTATTTTAATGTCGTATTGTTTATGAACTATTCAAGTTTTGCACAAAATAAATCAAATCCTGAAATTTATTATACACCAAACGGAATATTTGACAAAGTTTTTGATAAAGAAGGTAATGTTTTTAAATTATCTGAAATTGAAGTAGCAAAACCTGATATTTTAAAAAATGGAAAAACAACATTAAATAATTTGCAGTTCACATCAGGTATATTTGAGCTCTATTTTGAAAGTGGAAGTGGTATGGAAATAGTAGGTAATCCAGATCATGACCAAAGAAGGTCTATAATACTCCAAGCGTTTCAAGATATTTCTAATTTTATAAATACTCCTTTAAAAAATACAGGAAACATTAATAAAGTAAAGTTTTGGATACGAAGCCCTATAACATTAGGTTTGCCCGTAAATGCAGGCGGTGCTGCAAGTTCCTTTTATAGTTTTCCTACGATTTCATCACCAATTAGTTATGTTCAAGGTGATATCGGTGGAATTTTAGATAATGAAATATGGAAGACAATACTGACCGGAGTTGATTCCTATTCAAATACAGTTTTCCCTGTTTTTAATTCAAATGCTACAGGTGAGTTTTATCATGGATGGGCTTGTTTCAATTTTGGAGGAACAGTAAATTGGAATTTAGATTACAACAAATATAACGTTGCTACAGGATATCCTTTAAATTGTTTAGATTTCTATTCAATAATCATTCATGAAGTTACCCATGCTCTAGGATTCAACAGTTTAATGAATTATAGTGGTAACAGCTCATTTTTATTTTATTCAGGTAAATATTTCTCAAGATATGATAAAAATTTAAAAACTAGTTCAAATCTATCATTAATCACTAATTCTCCTGTAACCGATGGTCAAATGTATGATTTCAATTTTAATCCATTTGTTCTTACTAATGTTTTATACCCTAATTGTGGCTTAACGCCTCCGGTATTCAATGGAAATAGTGGCGCATTTGATTGTTCGACATCCATAAAATATGTTGGCAGTGTTACAGTCCCTGTTTATAATTCTCCTTGTTTTGAAAATGGAAGTAGTCTAAGCCATTTTGAAGATGCTTGTTACAATGGCAATATTAACGACGGATATTTTATGATGAGCGAAAGAGCTTCAGGTCTTTTTGCAAAAAGAACTTTAACAAGCGAAGAAAGACAAGTATTATGTGATATTGGATACAGCGTTGAAGGAACTTTTGGGAATACAAGTAATTTCACTTATAAAAATTATGGTGTAACTACATGTCCAGGAAATACTATTGGAGGAGTAAATGATGGATTTTTAAATGGAACATATGCTTATCAGGGCAATTCAGGCTCGAATATTATTATTGGAGGAATTTTAAATAATGATTATTCTGGTGGTTTGGTTTCAAATCTTAGATTTGAGCTTGTAAAAGATATATATGATCCAGATGCAATAATTTCAGGAATTGATTTAACTTCTTTTTCTTTTAAATCCTTTGTTCCAGGTATTCACTTATTACGATATGTGCCATTTGACAATGTTACTGGGCAACGTGGAAACATTACCTATATTTATGTAAATGTTTTTAATAATTGTACGATTGATACTCCATGTAGTTTGGTAAAGAATGGTGCTTTTGAAGAACACAATTATGCACCCAGTAATTTGAGTCAAATATATAAATCGTGTGGTTGGCAAAATGCAAGTTATTCAGCATCTATTGATTATTTTAATTCAAATACTACAAATACTTTTTTAGATATTCCATCAAATTTTTTTGGCAATCAATCTGATAGGATTAATGGAAATCATGCCTATTCTGGAATGTATATATCTCCAAATAGATACGAATTTTTAGAAAATGTTTACAGTGAATCTATAAAAACAGAGTTAAAGAATTCATTGGTACCAAACACACAATACCAATTAACTTTCGATGTTTCATTGGCTGATAATTTTTTATCAAATGCTATAAAATTTCAAGCTTTTATTACAGATACAGATTTAGAATTAACAACAGGAGGAATTATTCCAATTTCAAATATAACTTCTGATAAAGTTTTTTTAACAAATCCAAATTATTCAGGTTTATCATCAGCGGTTACTTGGGAAACAATTACTTTTACTTTCACAACTGGTAGTAACCCTAATTTAAAGTATCTCTATATAGGTGGATTAAATAATGTACAATTTCAAGATATTTTTGGTTCTGAAGCATATTATTATTTAGACAATGTTTCTCTAACTCCTGTTTTGCCAAACGGTTTTTTAGATGCTGTTGATGATGATTTTACTGGTTTTCCCATAAATTCAAGCACTGGTGGTGTTACTACAAGTGTTTATGTAAATGATTTATATAATGCCTCTCCTTCAAATTCTGTAAATATTTCTAATGTTAATTTTTCATTAGTTAGTCCTATATCAATTCCTGATGCTACAATCAATGATTTAGGTTTAATTTCAATTCCAGCAAATACTCCAAACGGTAATTATGTTTTAACATATAACATACAATCCAAAGAATCATGCATTACATCTGATAATGCAACGGTAAGCATCTCTGTTTTGCAAGGACTTGGATTGTCAGAATTAAATTACGATGATAAAAATCTTATGATTTATCCAAATCCTACTAATTCAATAGTCAATATTACAAATTCAAACTCAAATATAATATCTATAGAAATTTATGATTTACAAGGAAGAGTTTTGAAAACTGAAAAAGTAAATAAATCAGTTATTCAATTTGAAGTGTCAAATTATGAAATAGGTACTTATTTATTTAAAATAACAACCAACAACGGAACCATATTTAGAAACTTTATTAAAAACTAATAAAGTTCAATGTTTTTTAAATTTTAAAAAAATAATTGTATTTCAAAAAAAAGTAGATTTAAGTCAAATAAAATAAACATTGTCGAAATATAGCTTTATATAACAGCAGTAACTATTACACAATCCCAATAAAAGCTATTATTTAAAAAAAATCCCAAAAACTATTCTTGTAATTCGTGTAATACATTATTATTTCTTTGAATCTGAACTTACACTTTAAAAGTTTATGATTTTCACCATTCAACCGGAAGAAGTGGTTCTAATTTAATTAGATTTATTTTCAAAGGTAAAAAAGAGAGAATAAGAGTTAGTTATGAAGATATCAAACCTTACTTAGATAAAAATCCAGATGATTTTCAAGTTAGTATTGAAGTTAAAAAAGGAATTTGGAATTATTACATATTAGAAACTTGGGATGTTAAAGAACTATCAAATTCTAATTCACCTTAACGTTTTTTGTGGTATCTTTACCTTTATATATTCCTTAATTATATGTCACAATTTATAAAAATATACGACGATAAGCCCAACGAATCAGCTATCAAAAAAGTAGTTGATGTTTTAAAAAATGGTGGTTTAATAATTTATCCAACCGATACTGTTTACGGATTAGGTTGCGATATTACCAATTTAAAAGCTTTAGAAAAAGTTGCAAAGATTAAAGGAATCAAACTTGAAAAAGCCAATCTGTCTTTCATTTGTTACGATTTAAGTCATATTTCTGACTATGTTAAACAAATTGACACTTCAACTTTTAAATTACTTAAACGCGCTCTTCCAGGACCTTATACTTTTATTTTGCCAGGAAATAATGATTTACCAAAAGTATTCAAGAATAAAAAAACGGTTGGAATTCGTGTTCCAGATAATAATATCATCAGAGCTATTGTAAAAGAATTAGGAAATCCTATTATTTCAACTTCTATATACGACGAAGATGAAGTATTAGAATATTCTACAGATCCTGAATTGATTTTTGAAAAATGGCAAAATATTGTTGATATTGTAATTGATGGAGGTTATGGTTATAATATTCCATCAACTATAATCGATTTATCAGGATATGAGCCAGAAGTAATTCGTGAAGGAAAAGGAAGTTTAGATATTTTGTAAGTATGAAATTGGTCAAATTTTTTTTTCTAGTTGTTCTATTTTCGTCTATTTCTTTTGCCCAAGTTGTAAAAGGTAAAATTGTTGATGAAAAAAATCAACCTTTGCCGGGTGCAAATATTTATTTTGATGGTACTTCAATTGCAATATGGAGGTAAAATCAATAGTATTTTAGCCGTTAGTTTTATCGGATATCAAACACAATATATCAAAGATTATGATAATGGTAAAGAACTTAATATAGTTCTAAAAGAAGCCGTTAACATTCTGAATGAAGTTGTTTTAAAAAAAGATCGCTTTTCAAGAAAGCAAAAACTACAATTATTCCGCGAACAATTTTTAGGGCAAACAGCAGTTGGTAGAAAAGCCAAAATTGAAAATGAAGACGATTTATATTTTGATTATGATGAAACTACTAACACTTTCAAAGCTTATTCAGACAAACCTTTAATAATCAATAATGCACTTTTAGGCTACAAAATAAACTACGAATTGGTTGATTTTGAAGTTAAGTTTTTGTCTACAAGTATCAGTTCTTCAGAAGTATATAGAAGTTTTTATTTAGGATTATCTCGATACGAAGAAGTCGAATCAAATCCTAAAATACTAAAGCAACGCCAAAAATGTTATGAAGGATCCCAAATGCATTTTTTTAGAAATTTAGTAAACAATATTTGGGACAAAGACAATTTTCTTCTGTTTGTAGGTAAGTTTCAAGACAATCCAAATGATTATTTTAAGATAACTGGGGATTCTGACTCTAAACAAGTTATTGTTAGTAAGCAAGATAAATCATTAGTAGGGAAGAAGTTTGTTGCTGAATTCAATTTGTTATACAAGAAGAAACAACAATCAAGAATAATCTTTGAAACCGATACTTTTTTTGTAGATCAATTTGGTAATAATTCCAATGTAGAGAGCATCATTTTTTCCGGATATATAGCACAGTTGAAAGTTGCAGATATGGTTCCGTTGAATTATGGTATAAAATAAAAACGCCTCGATTTCTCAAGGCGTTTTATTATATTCAAATTTCGTACTTCGTATTTTTAACCTCGTACTTCAATTTATTGTTTCTTCATTTCCTTTTCAATCATTTCGTAGAATTCGTCAATTTTTGGTAAAACAACGATTCTAGTTCTTCTGTTGGTAGCTCTGTTTTCAGCAGTTTTGTTATCCACTAATGGTACGTATTCTCCACGTCCAGCAGCTATTAATTGAGAAGGTTTTACACCTAAATCTTTAGTTAAAACTCTAACAATTGCAGTTGAACGTTTTACACTTAAATCCCAGTTGTCTAACAAAACAGCATTACCTGTAAATGGAACACTATCTGTATGACCTTCTACCATGCATTCAAATGTAGGTTTATCGTTAACTACTTTTGCAACTTTTGCTAAAACTTCTTTAGCTCTGTCACTTACTACATAACTTCCGCTTTTGAAAAGTAATTTATCAGCAATAGAAATAAAAACTACTCCTTTTTCTACATTAACTTCAATATCTGGATCTGAAATTCCAACCGAACTTTTTAAACTAGTTACCAATGCTAGCGTAACACTATCTTTTTTAGTTAAAGCATCTTGCATTCTAGAAATTTTCAAATCTTTTTCTTTAATAGACTCTAATGCTTTTTCAATATTAGCAGCTCCTTGTTGAGTTAATGTTGTCATATTCCCAACATTATTAATCAACTCGGAATTGTTTTTCTTTAAATATTCGTTTTGCTTTTCAAGTGCTTCTCTTTCTGTTAAGCACATATTTAATTTTACTGTTGTAGAATTTAATAAATCCTGACACTCTTTATTTTTTTGCTCTAATTCAGCTAGTTTCTTTTTGGTTCCACACGATGTTAATGTCAATGCAGCCAATGAAAACATAAAAATTACTTTTCTCATAATGAATTTGATTTTTGATATTGCAAAATTACAATTTCTTGATTGTTTAAACGAACATTTACTATAAAGTATTGTTAATTATCTCTCAAAAACCTTGCCTCCTTTAACAAAATAAGAGTAAACTATGCTTTTTGTATGAAAGTAATTTTCCTTTTGAATAGTATTTCTTTTCTTTAAGTTTTTGGAAATCAAATGATAAAAATGAAAGTGTGCCTTTATAATTGCAAAACAATGTTTAAATTTTCCTTGAAAAATAAATTTTATTCCAGCGATTCCATCTAAGACTAATCGAAGGAAGATTATTGAAAACAATTTGTTTTTCGGTAAATTTTTCAAAAGCATTAACAAAGAATTTCTAAAGTTTAAAAATGTTTTCTTCGGATTTCCTTCATTCAAAGTTGCACCTCCAACATGATAAACAATAGATTTTGAAGTATATTTTGCTTTATATCCAAGATTGAATGCTCTCCAACATAAATCAATTTCCTCTTGATGTGCAAAAAAATCGCCATCAAAACCGTTTAATTTTCTATAAATATCTTTTCGAATAAAAAAACAAGCGCCACTTGCCCAAAAGATATCTTTTTCATCATCATATTGATGGTTGTCTTTTTCAATAGTTTCAAAAACTCTTCCTCGACAAAAAGGATATCCATATTTGTCAATAAATCCGCCTGCTGCACCAGCATACTCAAAATATTCTTTATTTTTAAAATCAAGAATTTTTGGCTGAATTATAGCTACATCACTTTCAGATTCAAATAAAGATAAGATAGGAGTAAGCCAGTTTTCTGTAACTTCAACATCTGAATTTAAAAGACAATAATATTCTTCTTCAACTTGTTGTAAAGCAATGTTATATCCATTTGCAAACCCATAATTTCCATCGTTTTGAATGATTTTTATGGTTGGATAATTGTCTTTTATAAATTGAATTGAATTATCAGAAGAAGCATTATCAGCAACATATATAGTAGCTTCATTAGAAAATGAAAAGACAGATGGCAAAAATTGTTCTAACAATTTCACACCATTCCAATTCAATACAACGACAGCTATTTTTTTCAAAATTTATTTATTTGTAGTTTCAAATTCAGGAAGTTCTTTTAGAAAAACGTATTTTTCATTTTCAAAATCCATTTGGCAAAAATAATGATTTAAGCCATTAGTTACCATAAGATATTTGGCTTTTAAAACTAAATTATATCTTGCAATTTGATCAAAGGTTTGTTGTGATATTTTTACCTCAGGAGCCTTGCATTCTATTAATAAAAATAATTCTCCATTTGGTTGATATACAACTACATCATATCTTTTATTTAAATCATTAATTTTGATTAGTTTTTCAACGTTAATATATGATTTAGGATAGTTTTTCTCTTGTAATAAAAACTGAACTACATGCTGACGAACCCATTCTTCTGGATTGAGAATGATAAATTTTTTCCTAATTTCATCGAAGATAGCTACTTTATTTTCACTATTTTTGAACCGAAACGTAAATGTTGGAAAATTGAGTTTTTGCATGAAGCAAAAATAGTTAATTTATACAAACTGCCAACTGCTACTGAACACTGAATACTTATAATAATGGATGAAGTTGTAAAAATTATCAATGATATTAAAGCAGGAAATATAAAACCTATTTATTTTTTAATGGGTGATGAGCCTTATTATATTGATAAATTAACAGAGTATATTGAACAAAATGTTTTGCAAGAACACGAACGCGATTTCAATCAAACCATTTTATATGGTAGAGATGTTACCATTGAAGATGTTGTTGGAAATGCAAAACGTTTTCCAATGATGGCAGATAGACAAGTAGTTGTAGTTCGTGAAGCTCAAGAATTATCAAGAACCATTGATAAAATTGAAAGTTATGTTGAAAATCCACAACCTACAACAGTTTTAGTTTTTGCTTACAAATACAAAACACTTGATAAACGAAAAAAAGTTACCAAACTTTTAGACAAACATGGAGTAGTTTTTGAAAGTAAAAAAATGTATGACAATCAAGTTGGTACATGGATTTCAAGGGTTTTGCAAGGTAAAGGTTACTCAATAGAACCCAAAGCAAACGCAATGTTGGTTGAGTTTCTAGGAAATGATTTAAGTCGAATTAGTAATGAATTGAATAAATTGCAAATCATTTTACCAAAAGGACATACAATTAATCCAAAAGATATTGAAGAAAATATTGGTTTCAGTAAAGATTTCAATGTCTTTGAATTGCAAAATGCTCTTGGCTCACGAAATCAACTAAAAGCCTATCAAATTGCTCAATATTTTGCTGATAATCCAAAGGATAATCCGATGGTTGTTACAACTAGTTTGGTTTTTAGTTTCTTTATCAAGCTGTTGAAGTATCATGGATTGAAAGATAAGAATCCTAAAAATGTTGCCGCTGTTCTTGGTGTTAGTCCATTTTTCTTGAAAGATTATGACGTTGCTTTAAAAAACTATCCAATGAAAAAGGTGAGTTCAATTGTAGCAACACTGCGAGATATTGATGTAAAAAGTAAAGGTGTTGGTGCTAATTCGTTACCAAATCACGATTTATTAAAGGAAATGCTGGTTAAGATTTTTAATTAGCATTAAGTTTTATGAACCCATTAAATATTCAAAGATTACTTTTTCTATTTTTATTTTTTGTTACAATAGTCTCAAACATTAGCTTTTTGTTGATTTACGAAGTATTATTTTATCTATCATTTGAATACTTAAATTCAAATTCAAATTATTTAAAAATTGAATCACATAAGTTTTACAATTGGTTGTTTTTATCCTTTTTAGGTTTTATTATTTTTGTAAGAATAGATATTTTCAATTTTTCTAAAACCATTGATTATCATTTAAATAGTTTAGAACACTTGTTTTTTGCTTTTGTGATTTGCCTAACATTATATGTTTATATGCAGATTTTCAATTTGATTTCAAGTAAATTTTATCTGAATTTATTAGTAGTGTTTGTTGCATTTAATGGAATAGGATTTTTGAATGAGTATTTTCAGAATTTTTATCAACAAAAACCTATTTTTTATTTAGAAGAAACTAACATAAAAGATATAATTATTAATGTTATTGGTTCGTCATTAGTTGTAATTCTATCATTGTTTTATAAATTTAAAAATTAGTTTAAAATTTCATCAATATTCACGATATTTGTCCTCCTCAAAAAAAATTAAATTGCAAATTATGGGAATGAATAAAAATACTGTTTTTGGTTGGGCTACTTTAATAATGATTGTAATGGGATTAATTCTAATTGGATTAGGAGCATTCCGATATGATGAAACAGCTGGTTGGGGTTTTGGAGCAACTGGCGTAGGTTTTTTAGCAAATGCATGGGTTTTTAATGCATTAAAAGGAAGAGTTTAGTTTTAAATTAATATAACAAAATAAAAATGTCAGACGATAAGAAAGTGATTTTCTCAATGCAAAAATTGAGCAAGTCGTATCAAGGAAGTGATAAACAAGTATTGAAAAACATCTATTTAAGTTTCTTTTATGGAGCTAAAATTGGTATTCTTGGACTTAATGGTTCTGGAAAATCATCTTTATTAAAAATCATTGCTGGAGTTGATAAAAACTATCAAGGTGATGTTGTTTTTCAGCCTGGTTACACTGTAGGTTATTTAGAGCAAGAACCACAATTAGATGATACTAAAACAGTTATTGAAATAGTAAAAGAAGGTGTTGCTGAAACTGTTGCTGTTCTTGAAGAGTTCAACAAAATTAATGATATGTTTGGTTTGCCAGAAGTTTATGAAGATGCAGATAAAATGCAAAAACTGATGGACAGACAAGCCGATTTACAAGATAAAATTGATGCTTCTGGTGCTTGGGAATTAGATACCAAACTAGAAATTGCAATGGATGCTTTACGTACTCCAGAAGGTGATACACCAATCAAACATTTATCTGGTGGAGAGCGTCGTCGTGTTGCTTTGTGTCGTTTATTATTGCAACAACCTGACGTTTTATTACTAGATGAGCCAACGAATCACTTGGATGCAGAATCGGTACTTTGGTTGGAACAACATTTAGCTCAATATGCTGGAACTGTAATTGCAGTAACGCACGATAGATATTTCTTAGACAACGTTGCTGGTTGGATTTTAGAACTTGATAGAGGTGAAGGTATTCCATGGAAAGGAAACTATTCTTCTTGGTTAGATCAAAAATCTAAACGAATGGAGCAAGAAGAAAAAACAGCTTCAAAACGTAGGAAAACTTTAGAACGTGAGTTGGATTGGGTTCGTCAAGGAGCTAAAGGAAGACAAACCAAACAAAAAGCACGTCTTCAGAACTATGATAAATTATTAAACGAAGACCAAAAAGAATTAGATGAAAAATTAGAAATCTACATTCCAAATGGACCACGTTTAGGAACAAATGTTATTGAAGCTAAAGGCGTTTCAAAGGCATTTGGAGATAAATTATTGTATGATGATTTGAATTTTACATTGCCACAAGCAGGAATTGTTGGAATCATTGGACCAAATGGTGCAGGAAAATCAACTATTTTCAGAATGATTATGGGTGAAGAAACTCCAGATGGCGGTACATTTGAAACTGGAGAAACTGTTAAAATAGCTTACGTTGATCAAGCTCATTCTAATATTGATCCGAATAAATCTATTTGGGAAAATTTCTGTGATGGTCAAGAACTTATTATGATGGGTGGACGACAAGTTAATTCAAGAGCTTATTTATCTCGTTTTAATTTCGGTGGAAGCGAACAAAACAAAAAAGTATCAGCGCTTTCTGGTGGTGAAAGAAACCGTTTGCATCTTGCTATGACTTTAAAAGAAGAAGGAAATGTACTTTTACTAGATGAGCCAACCAACGATTTAGATATTAATACGCTACGAGCTTTAGAAGAAGGTTTAGAAAATTTTGCTGGTTGTGCTGTAGTTATCTCTCACGATAGATGGTTTTTAGATAGAATTTGTACTCATATTCTTGCTTTTGAAGGAGATTCTCAAGTGTATTACTTTGAAGGAGGTTTCTCGGAATACGAAGAAAATAAGAAAAAACGTTTAGGAGGAGACTTAACACCTAAGCGATTGAAATATAAAAAGTTAATTAGAAATTAAATGTTTTTATAAAAAAATCCCAAATTTGTTTGGGATTTTTTTGTAATTTTAGCTTATAAAGATTCTTTTTCGAAAAATGCCATATCTATAATAATTGAAAATTAATAAAAAAATATTCCTGTTAATTGCTTTAACTTTCTTACAGTTGGCGATTTCTCAAGTGCAATCAAAAAAACAGATTGAGAAAACGCTTATTGATGCAGGAGATGCTTTTTTTAATTTAGATGTAGATAAATCACTTAAATTATCTAAATCAGCTTTAGATAATGCCTACAAAATTAAAGATGATGCTTTAATGGCAAAAGCCTATAATGTAATTGGACTAAATTTTGAAGAATTTTATAATCCAGACAAAGGATTTGATTATTACCAAAAAGCACTTAGGCACGCCGAATTAGCCCAAAATGATTCGATTAGAGATTGGGTAAATAACAATATTGGAAGTTATTACTCTTACAGGAAAAATGATTTCAAAAAAAGTATTGAATACTATAAGAAAGCTCTGTTTTTTTCCGAAAAAATAAAAGATTCTATAGAAATCATGTATACTAAACTCAATATTGCGTCTGCTTATTTTGCAATTAATGATTTCAAAAATGGGATTGTCTATCTAGAAAGTACAAAGGATTATGTCTTAAAAAGTAAAGAGTTAGAAGCAAAAATTTCTTTGTACTCAATGTTTGGTTCATATTATAGTTTTTATAATGACAATGTAAAAGCCGAACAGAATTTTAATGAAGCTGTAAATTTGAGTAAAAAAAATACTTCAAAACTTGTTGATTCCAATGTTTGTGATGTTTACAATGACTTTTCTAAACATTACAATAAGAACAAGAATTAT
This sequence comes from Flavobacterium koreense, assembly GCF_054776075.1. Classification (NCBI taxonomy): domain Bacteria; kingdom Pseudomonadati; phylum Bacteroidota; class Flavobacteriia; order Flavobacteriales; family Flavobacteriaceae; genus Flavobacterium; species Flavobacterium koreense. The sequence continues at coordinate 53,450 of NZ_BAAHCF010000006.1, forward strand.
GAAAAAGCTTTTTATTATTTAAATCTTCATCAAGAACTTAAAGAAAAAGTTTATAATGATGAACGAATAAAAAAAGTAAAATTAGCCGGAAGTGAAATTGAATTAGCGGAATATCAAAGACAGATTGATAAAATTGAAATCGAAAAATCAGAGCAATCTAAAGATTTGAAAGAATCGAAATTAATTGTTTTACTTTTTGTAATTATACTTTTCATTTTGTTGTTATTGCTTTATTCATTGTATAAAAATAACGTCTTTAGGGAACAGTCTAATCGTGAGTTAAAAATTGCAAATGAGGAATTAAAAATTGCTAAAGAAAAAGCAGAGGTTGCATCTCAATTAAAAACTCAATTCGTATCTACAATTAGTCATGAATTAAGAACGCCACTTTATGGAGTTGTCGGAATTACTAACATTATTCTTGATGAACACAAAGAGCTTGCAAATAGTCCGCATTTAAATTCTTTAAAATTTTCAGCAAGATATCTTCTGTCATTGGTGAACGATTTACTTCAAATCAATAAAATAGAAGAAAATAAAATCACGTTGGAAAATATGATTTTTAATGTTTCTGACGAAATTAAAACTATTGTTGATTCCTTAGAATTCATTGCAGTAAAAAACAACAATAAATTAATTGCCGATATTGATGCCAATATTCCTGAATTCTTAATTGGTGATAAACTGCGCTTGTCACAAGTATTCATGAATTTAGTAAGTAATGCTTTGAAATTTACCAAAGATGGTAAAGTTATAGTAACAGCAAAACAAGAAAGAATAGAAGGAACTAAACATTTTATATATTTCAGTGTTGAAGATAACGGTGTAGGTATTGCCAAAGAAGATCAAGAGAAAATTTTCGAAAAATTTGTACAAATTGAACGTAAAGAAGGAGATTATCAAGGAACTGGTTTAGGTTTATCTATTGTACAAAAATTAACCGAATTGTTTGGAAGTAAAATTCATCTTGAAAGTGAAGAAGGAGTTGGAACAACTTTCTTGTTTACCATTGGATTTGAAGCTGATGAAACTAAAAAGAACGAAATTATAAATAACATTGTTGTCGATTTGTCATCCAATCATTTTTATAAAATTCTTGTGGTGGAAGACAATAAAATCAATCAAATAGTTACTAAGAAAATTTTAGAAAGTAATAATTTCAAATGTACCATTCTAGAAGATGGTTATGCAGCAATTGAGTTACTAGATAAGGAAAATTTTGATGTAATTTTAATGGACATCAATATGCCAATCATTAATGGATTTGATACTACAAAGCTCATTAGAAAAAAAGGAATTACGACTCCAGTAATAGCTTTAACGGCATTTGATAAACAAGAAATTACAGAGCAAGCATTGTCATGTGGAATGAATGATATTATCATAAAGCCATTTGAACAAGGTAAGTTATTTCAAGTTATTAATAATCTTGTGACAAAAAAAAACGTTGATTAATACCAACGTTTTTTATTCTTTTTAGAAGCATCTGATTTTCTTGAATTCCCAGATTCTGGTTTCTTTTTATTTCTCAAATCTGGTTTTGCATCCGGATTAGGAACTTCGTCAGTGTAAGGATAAGGATGCTCTTTTTCTACTTTTACATTAATCTTAATTAGCTTTTCAATATCTTTCCAATAAGGTTGCTCGTCTTTTGCACAAAAGGAAATTGCCAAACCAGTATTTCCAGCTCTTCCGGTTCTACCAATTCGGTGAACATAAGTTTCTGAAATATTTGGAATGTCAAAATTGATTACATAAGGCAAACTTTCAATATCAATTCCACGAGCTGCAATATCGGTGGCAACTAATACAGATATTTCTTTGTTTTTGAAAGCATCTAAAACACGTTGTCTTGCGTTTTGCGATTTATCTCCGTGAATTGCTTCAGCAGTTACATTGTTTTTCTTTAGAGCTTTTACCACATTATCTGCACCATGTTTAGTTCTTGTAAAAACCAATACATTTTCGATTTTATCGTTTCTGATGATGTGATATAATAATTTTCTTTTGTCTTCTTTTCCAACAAAATATACTTTTTGATTAACTTTCTCGGCTGTTGACGAAACTGGATCTACCGAAACATATTTTGGTTTGGTCAAAAAAGTATCTGCCAATTCACGAATAGCCATTGGCATCGTTGCAGAAAACAAAAGTGTTTGTCTGTTGTCTGGAGTAAGTTTTACAATTTTCTTTACATCGTTAATAAAACCCATATCCAACATTTGATCGGCTTCATCTAAAACTAGAAAATGCAAGTGATCTAAATCAATAAATCCTTGTTTGTGTAAATCTAAAAGTCTTCCAGGCGTTGCAATTAGAATATCAATTCCTTTTTTTAGTTGATCAACTTGTGGCACTTGGCTAACACCACCAAAAATAACCATTGAACGAATATTGGTATATTTTCCGTAAGTATTGAAACTTTCGTCAATTTGAATAGCTAATTCACGAGTAGGAGTAACCACCAAAGTTCTTATTACTTTTCTCTTGGCAGAAGAACCTACCAAACGATGTAACATGTTTATAATAGGAATAGCAAACGCTGCTGTTTTTCCGGTACCTGTTTGTGCACAACCCACTAAATCGGTTCCTTCAAGAATTACAGGAATAGCTTGTTGTTGAATAGGAGTAGGCGATTCATAACCTTCTTCGGTTAATGCCTGTTGTATGTTTTTTAATAAATTTAATTCGCTGAATGTCATAAGTGTATTCGTCTTGAACTGTTTCAAGTGGTTGCAAAGATAGGTTATATTTATTAAACCCTATTTTTAGTCAATAAATTGGGAAGTTGAGATTTGATTTATTTTGAAGTATTGTCTAAATCTAATTTATAAGGCATTTTAAATATTATAATTACAATTACAATATTCAATAATAAAAAAGGTGTAAAATATGTAAATCCAATTAAGATATTATCACTAGAATGAATCAATGTTCCTATTGACCAAATTGTTAATGCTAGAATACTTGCGAATTTTGCAGATTTTATTTTAGATAGAAAAATAATTGATATTACATTTAGTACACAACATACTTTTAAGAAGAAACGAATAATTGAGGCAGTAATTCCTTGATAGCATGAGCCTCCTTCAGTTTCAAATTTATTTGGAATATTGAAATATGAATATAAGAATACAACAGAAAGAGCTACTAATAAAGAAATTATTACTTTTTTATTCATTTTTTTATTGTATAATATTTTAACTCCTCAATATCTTTTCCATGGTTCTACCTTTAGCCAATTCGTCTATTAGTTTATCTAAATAACGAATTTTTTGCATCAATTTGTTTTCGATTTCTTCTATTCTGTAACCACAAATTACTCCAATTATTTTAGTCATATTCTCATTTAATTGTGGAGCTTCTTCAAAGAAGGTTTCGAATGTAGTCTTGTTATCTAAAATCTGTTGTAATTGCTCTTGATTATATCCAGTAAGCCAACTAATAATGGTATCAACTTCTTCTTTGGTACGACCTTTTTTTTCCGCTTTGTTTACATAATGCGGATAGACGCTTACAAATGAAGTAGTGAATATTCTATGATTTTCCAAGGTTATTAATCTTTAGTTGCATTCCAAGTTCCATCCATTCCAGCACCATTAAATATCCAAGTACCACTACCAGTTGTACTTTGAAAACTTCCTACAAAGTCGGTGGTAATATTGAAGGTTGTATTTTTCATGGTTCCTACTAAATCACCATTTTGATTAACCTGACCAGCCAAATTAAAATCATGATCGGGACTTGATTGATTCGTTATTACTTTTCCGCTAAAATTTCCATTGGGTAAAATTTTTCCTGTCCAAGTGCCAACAAAACCACCATCAATAGTTCCACTCCAATTCCCAACGTTAGGATTAGGATTGTCATCGTCTTTAGAACATGATGTTGAAAAAACTGTAGTTGAAATAATCATTAGAAGTATAAGTGTTTTTTTCATTTTCTTAGATTTTAGTGAATTTTAATACAAATAAGAAATTTATAATTAACCTAACTCTACCAAAGTTTTCGCTTTAATAAAATCGGTTACAAGATATCCAATCAATTTTCCAACTAAGTGGTTGTTTTTATCGTGGTCTAAACTTGGTGCGCCTTCGCAAATGTGTAGGTAAGCCGCATTTTGGTGTTTGCCAAAGAAGTAAATAAATTGACGCACTTCTTCTACAGAAAAACCACTTAATGTCATAGCACTACAAGGTATGTTTGGAATTGAATCTAAGTCGATTTCTACACCATAGGAATCATTTTTTATAAAGTCTAGAGCAAATTGCATTTCGCTATTAAAATTTTTAGTCATTTTAATTTTCATGCTATCGTATGTGTTGTACAAAACTCTATCTTTTAAGGTTTTGAGTTTGTCTAAAACACTTTTAGAAGTATAGCAATGGTGTAAACCAAAAATGAAATATTTCTTAAGAAAACCTTCTTCAAAAGCATATGAAAATCCGTTTCCACTGTGGCGACCTTCTAAAATTCTAAAATCGGAATGTGCATCAAAGTTTACTGCATTTATTGGCTTTCCTTTGGCTAAAGCAGTTCCTTTTATGTTTCCGTAGGCATTGTTGTGACCACCACCAATAACCAAGGGTATTTTTCCAGCAGTAACAATTAGAGAGATTATATGAGCTACTTCTTTGTCAATTTTCACAACTAATTCGCTTAACTTTTTTCTGTCGGCAGTTACGTTAAAATCAAGATTTTGAACTAATTCCATTTCTTCGGCTACGTCTAATGCACCCAAAACTACAATCTGTGATCCTTTGCAAAAACGATTGTGCTGAATATTAGCAATACTTTTGATGGCACTTTCCCAAGCGGTACTTGCTCCAGGTCGGCCATAATTGGCTCTTACTCCAATATCCTCTGGAATTCCGAATAAAACAAATTGTTGCTCACATTCTTTAAGGAATTTAGCCACATCTTGCTCTTTTGGAATGGTTACCATTTTTTCTCCAAATTTCACTTCACCGCTACGATGATTAGTAATCTTTGACAAATCGGATGCTGTAAAGCGAATAAGTTTTTCCATTAGAAAAATAAATCTTTCTCCAAAAATAATATATTTATGTTAACATACGTTTATCCTTAAAGTAATATTGCTAAATTTGTTCAAATTAATTCTATAAAAATGGAAAATCAAAAAGGTAACACGTCGTTAAAAGCCATCATTCTAGTGCTTTCACTATTGTTGTTGGGAAGTTTGTTTTACATCTTCAAATTGACAACAGACACCAAAACTCTTGAAACAGAGGTTTCGTCTGTAAAAACTGAAAAAGACAATGTTCTTAAAGATTTAGAAGAGCTAAAAGCTACTTATGATGCCGCAATTGCAGAAAATACATCAATGTCTGATGAGTTAATCGCTGAAAGAGAAAAAGTTGTAGGATTGATGGCGCAATTAGAGAAATCTAAAGGTGATGTAAATGCTATGGCAAAATACAAACAACAAGTAGCTGTATTGCAAACTAAAATGAACAGTTTGATGCAAGAAGTTGCTGTGTTGAAAAAAGAAAATCAAACACTTACTACAAATTTAGATAGTACAAAAGTAGTTTTGGCAGATTCTAAAAATTACAATCAAGTACTTGTAGGTCAAAATGAAGAACTTTCTAAAACTGTAGAAAAAGCTTCTAAATTGTCTGTATTAAATTTAAAAACTGGTTCTTATAAATTGAAAGGTTCTGGAAAACAAGTAGAAACAGACAAAGCGAGTAGAGTAGATATCTTGAAAGTGAGTTTTACTATTGCTGAAAATAGTGTTGCAAAATCTGGAGATAAAACTTATTATGTTCAAGTAATTGATAGCAAAAACAATGTTCTTGGAGATAAAATCACTACAAGTTTTGGAGACAAATCCTTGACTTATAGTTTTACCTCTACAGTGAAATATGAAAATAAAACGGTTGATGTGGTTAAAGATTTGCCAGGAAAAGATTTTCAAAAAGGAACGTATTTTGTAAATGTATTTGACAAAGCAGAATTGGTTTCGAAATCTAGTTTTACGTTGCGATAAAACAATTATTAATTCAAAATAGGAAAAGGTGTTTACTTCGGTAAACGCCTTTTTTGTTTATAACTTGTTAGTTTATCAACGACTGAAATACTACTTTTTGATGTTATTTTGTAGTATAATAGAATTGTAATGAGCAATAAAAGAAGTATTACTATTTTAATCGGAATTATTGGTGTGTTGTTGCTGATGTTAGCAGGAACTATTGGCTATATTCTTGGCAATGCCAACGAAAATGGTTCGACTTCAACTGGAATTAGTGATGACAAAAAGGTAATGCAAGAAATTGAAGAATTAAAACAAATGTATGATTCTAAAATTGCTGAAAAAACCAATAATTATAATGCTCTAGAAGCAGAGCGTGAAAAAGTTCAAGCATTAGTTGCTGAGTTAGAAAAAACTAAAAATGATGCTCAAGCTTTAGTAAAATACAAAACGCAATACCAATCTTTAGAATCTAAAATGAGGCTTTTGGTAGATGAGATTGTAGTTTTGAAAAACAAGAAGACAAATATTACGATTAAGCAAGAAAAAGCTCAAGTTGCCAAAAAAGTAAACCAACCAAAAATAGAAAATACACTTACACCAGTGGCTATTCCTGCAAAGAAAGAAGCAGTAGTTGTGACTAAAACAGAACCTACAAAACCTAAATCGGATGATTTTTTCGCGAAAAAAGAATTGCCTAAGCAAGAAGTTGTAGAAGTTAAAAAAACTTCACCACAAGTTCGATTTGAGAAATTTTCAAAGGTCACTTTATCTAATGTAAAAGCTGCTGCATACACTATTAAATCAGGTGCGAAACAAATTGAAACCAACGTTTCTGGAAAAGCCGATTTGATTAAAATTACTTTTACGCTCAATGATAATCCAACGGCTAAAAGTGGCGAAAAGAATTACTACATCCAGATTATTGACGGAAAAAACAATGTTTTAGGCAAACGCATCACTGAGTATTTTGATAATGAATCGTTGACATACAGCTTAAGTAAAACCCTAAATTACAACAACCAACAAATGGATTGCTCCATAGAGTTTGCCAAAAAAGACTTCGAAAAAGGTGTGTATTTTGTCAATATTTTTGATAGAGATGAGTTAGTTGGCCGCTCTAATTTTACTTTGAAATAGAGAATGTGTTTTTTTGATGTATCATTATGATCATTTATTGCTAAAGAACTTTTTCAATTCTAATTACAACTCTTCTATTGGCGTAACGAATATCTTTTAGTTTTTTAGAAATGGCAATTTTTCTTGTTTCGGGTTTCGTTTCACCAAAATAACTTATTTGCATTTGGTCGGTGGTGATTCCTTTGCTAATAAGATAATCGGCTACGGCTTGCACTCTTTTTTTAGAAAGCTCAAGATTGTTTATTTCAGTTCCAACAGCATCGGTGTGTCCTTCAAGGTAAACGATGAGTTTTGAAGTTTTTTCTATTTTTAACTTATTAATTACGTAGCTATCCAAAAAAGTAATGTTTTCAGTGCTTACTCCCCATTGATTGGTTGGATAATATAAGGAATAGATTGGCGCTGCTAATTCCGTTTTAGAAGACGTTTGTGCCAAAGCATTAGTCAAAGCAAAGGAGCCTAGTAATAGAATTGCTGAAAAGTTTTTGAGCATAGTATTTATTAAGTTTTTATCAAGGCTAATTTAATAAAATAAATGATGGTTTCCATTAGGAATAAGTCAATTTTATGAGTAACTTTATGTAAAGAATAGCATAGCATGATTACAGTAAGCAAAGATTTTATTTTAGACATTTATAAACCAATTGCAACCGACTCTCACAAAGGAATTCAAGGTCACGCGCTTTTGATTGGTGGAAGTTATGGCAAAATGGGTTCGGTGTGTTTGTCGAGTAAAGCCGCTTTGAAATCGGGTTGTGGTTTGGTTACAGCGTTTGTGCCTAAATGTGGATATGAAATTGTTCAAATCGCCTTTCAAGAAGCAATGGTTTTGACCGATGAAAACGAAAAGGTACTATCAAATATCAATTACGATATTGAACCAGATGCTATTGGGATAGGAATGGGAATAGGACAAGATGTACTTACCGAAAAGGCATTTCACCATTTTTTACTTAACAACAAAACCAACTTGGTTGTGGATGCTGACGGATTGAATATTTTGTCAAAAAACAAAAAATGGTTTTCGCTTTTACCACCAAAAACCATTTTAACGCCACATAAAAAAGAACTCGGAAGATTAATTGGAACATGGCAATCTGAAGAAGAAAAGTTAGAAAAAGTCATCCAGTTTTCTTTGGAACATGATTTGGTTGTTGTAGTAAAAGGCGCACCAACTTTAGTAATTTACCATTCAGAAATTTACCAAAACACTACAGGAAATCAAGCCTTAGCAACAGCTGGAAGCGGCGATGTTTTATCTGGAATTATAACGAGTTTGCTAGCTCAAAGTTATGAACCAAAAAACGCAGCAATTTTAGGTGTTTACATTCACGGATTAACTGCCGATATAGCCGCGCCAGAAGTTAGTTATCAATCGTTTATTGCTACTGATATTATTGGATATTTAGGAAAAGCTTATCTGAGTTTAGAAAATTAAATTTATTTTGTAGCAGCTTGTGTAAAATCTTCTCTAATTTTTTGCTGTTCCAAAATTGATTTTAAAAATGGTGCTATTTCATTTTCAATTTGTGCTTGGGATAAATCTAATGCCTTTGGATTTTTAATTAGTTGTAGCCAAGGTTTTGGTTCATCATGTGTATAGTTTCCAAACACAATAACTGGAGTTCCTTTAACTTTAAGCTCTTCTTTATCATCCAAAATCCATTGATCTGCCCATTCATAAAGGAATTTGGCATCTTTTTCTAACAATCGTAAACAAGAATGTGAAACAGGTAATCCAGGTAAACTATATTCATGGAAGCCAACACCCAGTTTATTTTCGATATTGAAATTCCATTTTAATTCCCATTCATCATCAAAAGTACTTGTTGTTTGTTCAGCTTTCCAATTGGTAAAAAACAATCCTAAAGGTGTTTTATCTTTTTTTCTACCCATATTGGTTGGTCCAGAATAGGTTAGGACTCCGTTTTCATAGGCACCAAATGTTTGTGTTGGATAAGAAAAAAGTAAAACTTTAGAAACATCTTTCAAATAATCAACTTTCAATGGAAATGGCAAATAATAAACCACATCACCATCAAAATCACTTGGAATCACAAGGGAATCTAGTTTAGATAAATTGGCTCTGTCCGTTCGATTTATAGCTGTTACAATTTCTATTTTTGAGCTGTCAGTTACATTTTGTTTCAACCACATTTTAGTGTTTTCCATTGTATAAGAAACTACTTTGGGTTGTTTTCTAACAATCTCTTTTGTTTTATGTACCGAAGTTCTGTTTTGCTTGCAAGAAATTAAAGTTACAATTGAAATTATTGTTAAAAGAAGAATATTAGATTTCATAAGTTCAGGTTTTTGCAAAATTCTTCATTTAATTTGAATAAACTTTTACACAATTACCTAAATAAGTTGTTTAAATACCATTCTAAAAATTATAAAATTTCAATAGAAAACGAAGCTTCAAAACTTGAATTTTCGTCCAAAATTTGTATGTTTTTTTTATCGAATAAGTTTCCATTACTAGAAGCATCATCAGCAAAGCCTATCCATGGCTCAATGCAAATAAATGGAGCGTTTTTGACAGTCCAAATTCCTAAACTGCTAAAATCTTCATAATTCACCTTCAAAATCGGATTTCCATTATCCAAAATTTTAACTGATTTTGATTCCAATGTTTTAAAAACTAAAGCATCTTTTTCAAAAAGAGAATAATTTAAGGGCAAATTGGTTTTATCAAGTGCAATAGTACGAGTAGCACCAGAGAATAAATTGTTTTCCAATTCATGAGTTATTAATTCTTCTTGTTTTTCAAATTCTAAACTATAATTAGTAAAGTTTTTTGGTAGAGCAAATGCTGGATGCGCTCCAATATTAAAAGGCATTTCTGCCTTAGAGTTGTTTTTAATATGATAAATGATGACTAACTTATTTTCAGTTAACACATATTTTATTTGCAGCTCAAAATGAAATGGATAGTTCTGTAATGTTTCATCATTTTCTTTTAAAGAAAAAGTTACACTTACATCGTTTTTTTCTATGATATCAAATTCAAAATCTCTTGCAAAACCATGTCTTGATAAATTATACTTTTTGTCATTATAATAATAAGAATCGTTTTTTAATCCACCTACGATAGGAAATAAAATAGGTGAATGTTTACCCCAAAATTCCGGATTTCCTTCCCAAATATATTCTTTGTTAACTAATAGATTTTTAAATGAATTTAACTCAGCACCTTTAGTGTTTATTGAAATTGAAAAATTCTTATTTTCTAATTGAATATTCATAACTATTTATGGTTTAAAAAATCTTTTAAATCATCAAACGATTTAATTTTAATACTAACTTTTTCTTTTCCTAAAACACTTTCAATCTGCTTCGGAATAGCTAATTTCACATTCAAAACAGGTTCAACAACATCCAAAAACTTGATAGGATGTGCTGTTTCAAGGAAGAAACCAATTGAGTTTGGTTGTTTTTCTAATTCCTTTTTCAAACCTAAATAACCAACAGCACCATGAGGTTCAGCAATGTATCCTGAATTGGTATAAATATTTTTCATAGCAAATTTGGTTTCTTCATCGGTGTAAGTATAAGAAGAAAAATCCTTTTCAAATTCAGATAAATCATTGTTATACATTTCTTGAATACGCACAAAATTACTCGGATTTCCTACATCCATAGCATTTGAAATTGTTGCAATAGAAGGCTTTGCGTCATAAATTCCATTTTCTAAAAATCTTGGAATCGTATCATTGGCATTCGTTGAAGCTACAAAATGGGTTAGAGGCAAACCTAATTTTTTAGCCATAATTCCAGCGCAAATATTTCCGAAATTTCCACTTGGACAAGACACTATTAAAGGTTTGTTGTGTTTTTTCAATTCTTTGTAAGCAAAGAAGAAATAAAACATTTGTGGTAACCAACGAGCAATGTTTATCGAGTTGGCCGATGTTAGGTTTTTGTAATTCAAATCGGAATCTAAAAACGCTTTTTTGACCATATCTTGGCAATCGTCAAAAACACCGTCAACTTCTAAAGCCGTGATGTTTTGACCCAAAGTTGTCAATTGTCTTTCTTGAATATCACTAACTTTTCCTGACGGATAAAGAATCACTACTTCAACGCCTTTTACACCAAGAAATCCGCTTGCCACTGCACCACCAGTATCTCCAGAAGTTGCTACTAAAACGGTGTTTTTCTGATTTTTATCACGATTAAAATGCGCCAAACATCTAGACATAAATCGAGCACCAACATCTTTAAAGGCCATTGTCGGACCATGAAATAATTCTAACGAATAGACATTTTCTTCTACTTGAATCAGAGGAAAATCAAACGACAAGGTTTCGGCAATGATTTGTTTTAACTCAGCTTCAGGAATTTCTTCGCCTACAAATTGCTTAATAGTTTTAAAAGCAATTTCTTCGTTAGATAGGTTTTCAATATCTTCAAAAAAGGATTGCGGTAATTGACTAATTGTTTCAGGAAAATACAAACCTTTGTCAGGTGCAAGTCCTTGGATTACTGCTTCTTGAAAAGAAACTTTGATTGCTTTATTGTTTAAACTGTAATATTTCATTTTTTTGGAACGCGGATGAAACGGATGCTTCGCAAACACGGATTTCCACGGTTTTTTTAATTCGTAATTATAGTAACTCCATTCGGATTAATTCTTGAAATGTGCATATCAAATGCAATTCCTGTATTTTGATAGCTTTCACTCATGGCAAAAGCTACTTTTTCAGCTTTTTCTTGACCCTTGCAAAGTGCGAAAATCGAAGGTCCAGCACCAGAAATTCCTGATCCTAAAGCGTCATTTAGCAAAGCAGCATTTTTCACTTCATCAAAATTAGGAATTAAATGTTTGCGCAAAGGTTCGATGATTACATCTTTTAGCGAACGACCAATTAAATCATAATCAGAAGTGAATAAACCAGCAATTAATCCACCGAGATTTCCTGTCTGTGTAATTGCGTCTTTTAGTGGAATCATAGGTTGTAAAACGGCACGTGCATCAGCTGTTTTTACTTCAATATGCGGATGTAAAACAACTGCGTAAAGTTCGCTCGGACTTTCAATTCGAATCACATCCAACGGATTGTAACCTCTAACTAAGGTGAAACCACCGAGTAGGCAAGGAGCCACGTTATCGGCATGTTCGCAACCACTTGCAATGGCTTCGCCTTTCATAGCAAAATCTACCAATTCGTGTTTTGAAAAAGGTTTGCCAAGCAATTCATTGATTCCAAAAACCGCTCCAGCTGCACTTGCAGAAGAACTTCCAATGCCACTTCCAGCTTTTATTTTTTTATGGATTTCTATTTCAAAACCATAATCAATTTCCATGCTTTTGATGATAGCCAAAGCCGCAACACCAGCCACATTTTTTTCGGTTTCTATCGGTAAATCTGCACCAGTTATTGTGGTAATTCTAATACCTTTTTCAGCTGATTTTCTGATAATCATTTCGTCTCCAATTCCTTCAAGACAAAGGCCTAAAACGTCAAATCCACAATTGAGATTGGCGATTGTTGCCGGACAGAATATTTTTATTTCGTTCATAATTCAGTTTTCAGTTGACAGTTTTCAGTTGACAGTTTATAATGCTTTAATAAACTGACAACTTTTAACTAACAACAAATTACACATTTCCTATTCTAATCACATCTGCAAAAATTCCTGATGCTGTAACTGCTGCGCCAGCACCAGCGCCTTTTATAATTAAAGGTTGGTCGATGTATCTATCGGTGTAAAATTCGACGATATTGTCTTTTCCTTCCAAATTGTAAAACGGACTTTCTTTCGGAATAAATTGTAAACCAACACTTGCTTTTCCGTTATCAAACGAAGCTACGAATTTTAATCGAGAATCTTTTGATTTTGCTTCGGCTAATAGGTTTTCAAAATGACTTGAATGTTTGGTTAGCGATTTGAAAAAATCTTCATTATTGTTGGTTTCCATACATTCTTGTGGTAAGAAACAATTGTTTTCTATATGTTCCATTTCCATTTCGTAACCGCTTTCGCGAATTAGAATTAGAATTTTTCTTGCCACATCAACACCACTTAAATCAATTTTTGGATCAGGTTCTGTAAAACCTTGTACTCCAGCTTCTTTTACAACGTTATGAAAGTTATAGGAATCACTAAAATTGTTAAAAATAAAATTCAAACTTCCTGATAAAACGGCATTGATTCTATTGACTTTATCGCCTGAAGCAATCAAATGTTTAAGTGTGTCAATAATTGGCAAACCAGCCCCAACATTGGTTTCAAATAGGAAAGGAGCGTTGAATTTTCTTGATAAAGATTTTAAGTATTTGTAATTTTCAAATTGAGAAGAACAAGCTATTTTGTTGCAAGTTACTACCGCAATATTTTGTTTTAAAAATTGGTCATAAATTGAAGCAATGTCATGATTAGCGGTAATATCAACGAAAATACTATTGCGTAAATTCAAACTTTTTGCCTTTGCAATAAATTCGGAAACGTTTGCATTTTCTCCGTTTTCTATAAGTGATTTCCAATCTTTTAAATTCATTCCATCTTCGTCGAAAATCATTTTACGAGAATTAGAAAGTGCAATTACTCGAACATTTATCTTTAGATTTTCTTTTAAGAATTTCTTTTGTTGGTTGATTTGGTCAATAAATTTTTCTCCAACATTTCCAACACCCATTACGAACAAATTCAGCTGTTTGGTATTGTCTTCAAAGAAACGTTCGTGTAAAGTATTCAAAGCTTTTTTAACATCTTTTTCGTTGATTACTACCGATATATTTCTTTCGGATGCACCTTGAGCAATCGCACGAATATTAACGTTGTTTTTTCCTAAAGTGCTGAACATTTTACCACTCAAACCTTGATGATTCTTCATGTTTTCACCAACTAAAGCTACAATGCACAAGTCTTTTTCAACGATACAAGGATCAATTTTGTTTTGACTAATTTCTATTTGGAATTCTGTTTCAATTGCTTTTTTTGCCAAATCAGCATCTTGGTTTTGAATTCCAATACAAATAGAATGTTCAGACGATGCTTGTGTGATAAAAATTACGTTGATGTTATTTTGCGAAAGCACAGAAAATAAGCGTTTGGATGAACCAGCTACACCAATCATTCCCGAACCTTCCAAAGTTAACAATGCAATTTTATCAATGTGTGAAATTCCTTTTATTGGGTTATTGGAAGCTTGATTTTCATTTGAAATATAAGTTCCAAAAGCTTGAGGTTCAAAAGTATTTTTAATCCAAATTGGAATCTGCGAATTTAAAACAGGTTGAATTGTTGGTGGATACAACACTTTAGCACCAAAATGCGACAACTCCATAGCTTCTTGGTAAGAAATCGTCTCAATAGGTTGCGCTTGTTTTACGATTTTAGGATTTGCTGTAAACATTCCATTCACATCGGTCCAAATTTCCAAAGCGTTTGATTTTGTTCCATTCGCAATTATGGCAGCTGTGTAATCAGAACCACCACGACCTAGAGTAGTTGTGTTTTCAAGTTCATCAGAAGCAATAAAACCTGGTAAAAGTATGACTTGCGATTTATTGGAACCAAAATAATCTGCAATTAATTTATTTGTTAAATCAAAATCAACCGATGCTTTACCGAAGTTAGAATTGGTTTTGATTAACTCACGACTGTCTTTAAAATTACTATTCGGAATCGTTTGCTGCAAAGCAGTAGCAATAATTTGAGATGACAAAAGTTCACCAAAACTTGCAATAGCATCAGCAGTTCTTGGAGATAATTCGCCCAAAAGAAAACAGCCATCAAGCAAGGTTTGCAGTTGATTGATTTGACTATTTATCTTGATTAGCAATTGATTTTGATTTGAATTATCAACCAAATCAGCAATAGCATCAAAATGTTTCTGCTTGATTTCGTCTATTGCATTTTTATACGATTCGTCTTTTATTGCAGCTTTTTTGGAAGCATTGATAAGCATGTCAGTCACGCCACTCAATGCAGAAACCACTACAGCAAGTTTATTTTCCTTGGCTTTTTGATTGACAATTTCGATTACGAGTTTTATGTTTTGGGCATTTGCTACAGAAGTGCCGCCGAATTTTAGTGTTATCATAGTTTAGTTATGAATTATAAGATAGGAGTTATGAGTCCTCAAATGGATTGATAGCTCTCAATTGAAAGCCCATGGAAATTGGATTATATGTGAAAATTATACCCCAAATGGGGTTGTAGTTGTTGTAGATGTTGTGCCAACAAAAGTCGCAACCAAAGATGTGGTTGTGAAAAGTGAAGTGTTATTATTTTTGTTGTTCATCATACATTTCAAAAGTAGTATTTTTTGTTAATCAAAAAAATGTTGCTTGTATTTTTATGAATATCACAATTTTACATCGTTATCGTATTTGAAATAAATTATTTGAATCGTTATAAAAGCTAAAAATTATTGATTTGATAATAAAATAGAAGTTAAAATAGTTGTATTTTAACAATTGTTTGCTGAATTTTGAGCTCAAATTACATTCAAAAATGGAGCATTCGCATTACATCAGTTCGGAAGTGTTGCAATTAGAGACTTTGCAAGACATTATATCGCAACATAAACCAATTGCCTTATCGGAAGAAGCTAAAATCAATATTCAAAAATGCCGTGAGTATTTGGATAAGAAAATGGCTTCGCACGACAAACCAATTTACGGAATCAATACTGGTTTTGGCTCGTTGTGTAATGTGATTATATCTGATGAAAACTTATCGCAACTTCAAGAAAACTTGGTAAAATCGCATGCTTGTGGAACTGGAGATGAAGTGCCACAAGAGATTGTGAAAATCATGTTGTTGCTTAAAATTCAGAGTTTGAGTTATGGGAATTCTGGTGTTCAATTACAAACTGTTGAGCGTTTAGTTGATTTTTATAACCATGATATTTTACCAGTAATTTATACTCAAGGTTCGCTTGGTGCAAGTGGTGATTTGGCTCCTTTGGCTCATTTGTCATTACCATTGTTAGGTGAAGGCGAAGTGAATTATGAAGGATTTCGTCAACCAGCGAAAAAGGTTTTGGATAAAATGGGTTGGAAACCAATCGTTTTGCAATCTAAAGAAGGTTTGGCTTTACTAAATGGAACACAATTTATGAGTTCGTACGGAAGTTATATTTTGTTAAAAGCGATGAAGTTTTCGTATTTGGCAGATGTAATTTCGGCAATTTCATTGGAAGGATTTGATGGAAGAATCGAGCCTTTTAATGAATTGATACATTATGTTCGTCCACATAAAGGACAGATTGTGACTGCTAAACGTATGACAGAATTGTTGGAAGACAGTCAAATTATTGCTCAAGAAAAACAACACGTTCAAGATCCTTATTCATTCCGTTGTATTCCTCAAGTGCATGGTGCTTCAAAAGATACAATTGATTATGTAAAGAAAGTTTTTAAGACTGAAATCAATTCGGTTACGGATAATCCTAATATTTTTGTAGGTGAAGATGTGATTATTTCAGGTGGAAATTTTCATGGTCAACCTTTAGCTTTGGCTTTAGATTTCTTGGCAATTGCTTTATCAGAACTTGGAAGTATTTCTGAAAGAAGAACCTATCAGTTGATATCTGGTTTGCGAGGTTTGCCTGCATTTTTAGTGGATAATCCTGGTTTGAATTCAGGTTTTATGATTCCACAATATACAGCTGCTAGTATCGCTAGTCAGAACAAACAATTGGCAACTCCAGCAAGTATTGATAGTATTGTTTCTAGTAATGGTCAAGAAGATCACGTTTCGATGGGAGCAAATGCCGCAACAAAGTGCTTAAAAATTATGGAAAATTTAGAGCGAATTTTGGCTATCGAACTGATGAACGCTTCTCAAGCTATTGAGTTTAGAAGACCATTAAAATCAAGTGCTTTTATAGAAATGTTTTTAAAATCATATCGTGAAGAAGTTCCATTTGTAAAAGAAGATAGAATTTTGCACTACGATATTGAAAAATCAGTTGCGTTTTTGAATACTTTTTTGATTGATTTGGAGGATTAATTTATAACACCAAACTCAAAATCCCCAAAATAGCAGGAACAGCTTGAACGAACAAAATTCGTTTAGAAGCCGTCACGGCACCATAAATTCCTGCAATTAAAATACAGATAAGAAAAAATAACGCTACATTTTTACTCCAAATTGAATCCGAAATAAAGAGTGACCAAATCAATCCTGCAGCGAGAAATCCGTTGTATAAACCTTGATTGGCAGCCATGACTTTGGTTTTTTCAAATTGATCTTCGGGAATAGTTTTGAATACTTTTTTGGCTCGAGTGGTCCAAGCAAACATTTCTAACCAAAGAATGTAAAGGTGAATAAAAGCGATGAATCCGATAATAAGTTGAGAAGTTATATTCATTTTTAATTGTTTAAATTCCCTAATGTTTTATGAATTTTTCTTTTGTGATGGGTTTGTTTCAAATGGTTGTCACCAGAAATAATGCTGATGCTTCCATCAATTTCAAACATGGCTAATTTTACATCTTTATAAAATTCTACACCGTGTTCACGCATGGCTTCTTTTAGTTCATCATCTGTTATTCCTAATCTTCCAATGGTTTTGAATTCGATTTTTCCATTATGAATAAGAATTTCAGGAGTATCTTGAACTAAATTTTTTATAAATTCTGATTTAGACATCACTTTTTTGAAAATATAATTTATTGCAAAAAGAGCTAATGCAGCTACAATTCCACCATAAAGTGATGTGTTATTTCCAACCATAGCATTTTGAACCGAATTACTAATTAGTAAAATCAAGATTACATCTGCTGTATTTAATTGAGATAATTGTTTTTTTCCAAAAATTCGGAGCGCAATAATCATAAAAAAATAAACAGAAACACTTCGTATAGTAATATCTAAATAAGGATTCATAAGCTATTTACTTTTCACTATTTACTAATCACTTCTTCTTAATATTGCTTTCAATCGCTTTAATCATTTCACCAGCAATATCTTTATTAGTTGCACCTTCAATTCCTTCTAATCCTGGCGATGAATTTACTTCTAATAAAAGTGGTCCTTTTGAAGAACGAATGATGTCAACTCCTGCAACTCTTAAGTCCATTGCTTTGGCTGCTTTTATAGCAATTCTTTTTTCATCGGCAGTTGGTTTCACAATTGATGCTGTTCCGCCCATGTGAATGTTGGCACGAAACTCGCCTGGCGCAGCTTCACGTTGAATAGATGCAACTACTTTTCCATCAACTACAAATAATCGTAAATCTTTTCCGTTGGCTTCCTTGATGAATTCTTGAACTAAAATATTGGCATTCAAACTTTTGAAAGCATTAATTACCGATTCAGCTGCTTTTTTAGTTTCAGCTAAAACGACACCTTTTCCTTGAGTTCCTTCTAATAATTTTACAATTAATGGTGAACCACCAACCATTTTTATCAAATCGTCGGTGTCTAAAGGTGAGTTAGCAAATCCTGTAGTTGGAATATCGACACCATTTCTAAGCAATAATTGTAACGAAAATAGTTTGTCACGTGATTGTGTTATGGCTGCAGCTGAATTCAAACAATAGACTTTCATGGCTTCAAATTGTCGAGTCAAAGCACAACCATAAAAAGTTATACTTGGTCTAATTCTAGGAATTACAGCATCAAAATTATCTAAAACTTTTCCGCCTCGATAATGAATTTCTGGCGTATCGGCATCGAGTTTCATATAACATTCTTTAATGTTTAGAAAATGCATTTCATGACCTCGCATTTCGCCGGCTTCCATAATTCGTCTGTTGCTATATAACTCAGGATTACTAGCTAATAAACCAATACGTAAACCTGTTTTATTTGGAATTGCATTGACATATAAATCTTTTAAGTTTTCTATAGTGGTTTGACCTAAAAGATATTTTTGTTCGGGATCAACTAGAATTCTTCCGCTCATGGCTTCACGACCCAGTAACATTCGGAATCCCATTGAATCTCGATTAGTAAGTGTCATTTCGATTTTCCAAGAGTCATTTCCGATTTTGATTTCGGTTTGAATTACATAACGTTGTTCACGAAAACCACTCGAACTTTTAACAATTCGTTTGTCAATTAACAATGCCTCGCAATGAATAACGGTTTTGAGATTGTTTTGAATAGGGTTGATGTCAAATTTCACCCAATTGATTCCTTCTTTTACAAAAGGTGCAATGTTTATGGCGTGTAATGCAGATGTTTTTGCACCTGAATCTACACGTGCTTTAATTGCTGGAATTCCAAGTTCGGGAAAGGAACACCATTCTTCTGAACCTAGTATGATTTTGTTTTGTTGCATTTGATTTAAAATAAATAAACCATTAAGAGATTAAGTTTCATTAAGCAATTATAACTTAATTTCCTTAATATTCTTAATGGTTTAAAGATAAATAATTATTTTTTAACTTGTTGGCTCTTCTTTCTTTTGAACTCTTACATTCAATTCGTCAGCGCCATCTTCGATATCCATAAAAATTTCGTCACCAGAATTGATTTTAGAAGTGATAATTTCTTCAGCAAGCGTATCTTCAACATACTTTTGAATCGCTCTTTTTAATGGTCTTGCGCCAAATTGTTTATCAAATCCTTTTTCTGCGATGTAAGCTTTTGCTTTATCAGATAAATTTAGAGTATATCCTAAATCAGCTACACGTGCATAAAGTTTTTTCAATTCTATTTCGATGATTTTGTCAATATCATGTTTTTCTAATGAGTTGAATACAATTACATCATCAATTCTGTTAAGGAATTCAGGTGCAAAAGTTTTTTTCAACGCATTTTCGATAATTCCTTTAGAATGGTCATCAGCTTGAGCTACTTTGGCAGCCGTACCGAAACCAACACCTTGTCCAAAATCTTTCAATTGACGTGCACCAACGTTAGAAGTCATAATAATGATAGTATTTTTGAAGTCAATTTTACGACCTAAACTATCAGTTAAATAACCATCATCAAGAACTTGTAACATCATATTGAAAACATCTGGATGTGCTTTTTCAATTTCATCTAAAAGGACAACACAATATGGTTTTCTTCTAACTTTTTCTGTTAATTGTCCGCCTTCTTCGTAGCCAACATATCCTGGAGGTGCACCAATTAAACGAGAAATAGCAAATTTTTCCATGTATTCACTCATGTCAATACGAATCAACGCATCTTCTGAATCGAATAATTCTTTTGCCAATACTTTAGCTAATTGTGTTTTTCCAACTCCTGTCGAACCTAAGAAAATAAACGAACCAATAGGACGATTTGGATCTTTCAATCCAGCACGATTTCTTTGGATGGAACGAGCAATTTTTAACACCGCTTCGTTTTGTCCAATTACCTTACCTTGAAGTAGTTCAGGTAAGTTGGCTAATTTATTACTTTCAGTCTGAGCAATTCTATTTACAGGAATTCCTGTCATCATCGATACAACATCGGCAACGTTATCTTCTGTAACTTGAATACGATTGTTTTTAGAATCTTCTTCCCATTGTTCTTGAGCAATAGCAAGTTCTTTTTCTAATTTCTTTTCGTCATCACGAAGTTTGGCTGCTTCTTCATATTTCTGTCTTTTTACAACCGAATTTTTAAGCTCACGAACTTCTTCTAACTGACGTTCTAAGTCCAAAATTTGTTTTGGAACATCAATATTTGTGATATGAACTCTTGAACCAGCTTCATCTAAAGCGTCAATTGCTTTGTCTGGTAAAAAGCGTTCCGACATGTATCTATCTGTAAGTTTTACACATGCTTCAATAGCTTCATCAGTATAAGTTACATTGTGATGGTCTTCATATTTGTTTTTGATGTTGTTTAAAATAGTGATTGTTTCCACTACTGAAGTTGGTTCTACAATTACTTTTTGGAAACGTCTTTCTAATGCACCATCTTTTTCAATATATTGTCTGTATTCATCAAGTGTTGTAGCACCAATACATTGTATTTCGCCTCTTGCTAAAGCAGGTTTGAACATGTTTGAGGCATCAAGCGAACCAGTTGCTCCGCCAGCGCCAACAATAGTGTGAATTTCGTCAATGAATAGAATGATATCGTCGTTTTTCTCCAGCTCATTCATTACGGCTTTCATTCGCTCTTCAAATTGTCCTCTGTATTTTGTTCCAGCAACTAAACTCGCTAAATCTAAAGTTACTACTCTCTTATTAAAAAGAATTCTAGAAACTTTCTTTTGGATAATTCTCAAGGCTAAACCTTCAGCAATAGCTGATTTACCAACTCCGGGTTCACCTATTAATAAAGGATTGTTTTTCTTTCTGCGGCTTAAAATTTGAGAAACTCTTTCAATTTCTTTTTCACGACCTACTACAGGGTCAAGTTTTCCTTCTTCTGCCATTTCTGTCAAATCACGACCAAAGTTATCCAAAACAGGAGTTTTAGATTTCTTGTTAGATTTGTTGGCAGGTGTGTTAAAACTATCACCTTTCATGCTGTCATCCTGACCTGAATCTTCATTGAACGATTCGTTTCTTGGTAAATTTTCTAAAAAATCTTCGTCTTTTGGTGTCATATCTAAATATTGTTCTTTCGCTATTTCATAATCGATTTTCATCTTATTTAATAGCTTTGTTGTGGGATCATTTTCGTTTCTCAATATACACAACAATAAATGTGCCGTGCTAATTGAGGTGCTTTGAAAAACTTTAGCTTCAAGAAAAGTCGTCTTTAAAGCACGTTCTGCTTGTCTTGTTAAGTGTAAGTTTTTCTTTTCGATGCTAGTTTCTGCATTAGGATTTGGCGGACTTAAAACTTCAACTTTACGTCGTAAATGGTCTAAATCAACAGAAAGATTGTTCAAAATATTGATTGCCTTTCCGTTTCCATCTCTCAAAATCCCAAGCATAAGGTGTTCAGTGCCAATAAAATCATGGCCTAAACGTAATGCTTCTTCCTTACTGTAGGTAATAACATCTTTAACTCTTGGAGAAAAATTATCATCCATATCTATAATTGTATTATTGAGGTAAATTTAGTGAATTACTTGAATTATTACAAATATCATTCCGTGTAAAACACTTGTCAGTAAATTGACAAAAAAAAAATTAAATATAACGATAACAATATGGTAATTTATTAACCATTTTATCAGTCAAATTTGTTAATAAATCATTGAAATTAGTGTTTGAAAATGCTTTTAAAAATACCAAAAAGATGTATATTGCACGTTTGAATTCTAAATTAATTTATTTTAAAAATTTATAAATATGTCTGACGGAGAAAAGTTAATTCCTATTAACATTGAAGACGAAATGAAGTCAGCTTACATCGATTATTCGATGTCAGTTATTGTATCAAGAGCATTACCAGATGTACGTGACGGTTTGAAACCAGTACACAGAAGAGTACTTTATGGAATGTATGATTTAGGAGTTTTTTCTAATAGAGCTCACAAGAAATCCGCAAGAATTGTTGGAGAAGTTTTAGGTAAGTACCATCCACACGGAGATACTTCGGTATATGATGCAATGGTACGTATGGCTCAAGAATGGAGTTTACGTTATTTATTAATTGATGGTCAAGGTAACTTTGGTTCAGTTGATGGCGATAGTCCTGCTGCAATGCGTTATACTGAGGCAAGAATGAAAAAAATGTCGGAAGACATTATGGCAGATATCGATAAAGAAACTGTTGATTTCAAATTGAATTTTGACGATACTTTATATGAGCCAACAGTAATGCCAACACGTGTTCCAAATTTATTAATAAATGGAGCATCAGGAATTGCAGTAGGTATGGCTACAAATATGGCGCCTCATAACTTAACAGAAGTTATTGACGGAACATTAGCTTATATCGACAATGAAGAAATAGAAATTGACGAATTAATGAACCATATCAAAGCTCCAGATTTTCCAACTGGTGGTGTGATTTATGGTTATGAAGGAGTTCGTGAAGCCTTCAAAACAGGAAGAGGTAGAATTGTAATGCGTGCTAAAGTTGGCTTTGAAGAAGTTGATGGAAGAGAATCGATTATTGTTACCGAAATTCCATATCAAGTTAACAAAGCTGAAATGATTAAGAAAACAGCTGACTTGGTTAATGAGAAAAAAATTGAAGGTATTGCCAACATTCGTGATGAATCGGATAGAAATGGTATGCGTATCGTTTATATCTTAAAACGTGATGCTGTTGCCAATGTGGTTTTGAATACCTTATATAAATATACTCAATTACAATCTTCTTTCAGTGTAAATAATATTGCATTAGTAAAAGGAAGACCTCAAATGTTGAATCTGAAAGAATTGATTCACTATTTTGTGGAGCATCGTCATGATGTTGTAGTTAGAAGAACGCAATTTGAATTAAGAAAAGCTGAAGAAAGAGCTCATATTTTAGAAGGTTTAATCATTGCTTCAGACAATATTGATGAAGTAATTGCATTAATTCGTGCTTCTAAAGATGGTGAAGAGGCAAGAACAAAATTAATTGAAAGATTTAGTTTATCAGATATTCAAGCTCGTGCAATTGTTGAAATGCGTTTGAGACAATTAACAGGTCTTGAGCAAGATAAACTTCGTGCTGAATATGAAGAAATCATGAAATTAATCAACCACTTAAAAGAATTATTAGCTAGCAAAGAAATGCGTATGGCTTTAATTAAAGAAGAGTTGGTTGAAATTAGAGATAAATATGGTGATGCTCGTCGTTCTACAATTGAATATGCTGGTGGAGACGTAAGTATCGAAGATTTAATTGCTGATGAAAATGTGGTAATTACAATATCACATGCTGGTTACATCAAACGTACTTCTTTGACGGAATACAAAACTCAAAATAGAGGAGGAGTTGGTCAAAAAAGTGCTGGAACAAGAGATCAAGATTTCTTAGAGCATTTATTTGTTGCGACTAATCACAATTACTTATTGATTTTTACTCAAAAAGGAAAATGTTATTGGATGCGTGTTTACGAAATTCCAGAAGGAAACAAGCAAAGTAAAGGTCGTGCGCTTCAAAACCTTATCAACATTGAAAGTGATGATAAAGTAAAAGCATTTATTTGTACTCAAGATTTGAAAAATCAAGAATACATTAAAGATCATTATATCATCATGGCTACTAAAAAAGGTCAAGTGAAGAAAACATCATTAGAGAAATATGCCAAACCTAGAGTAAACGGTGTTGCAGCAATTACTATTAAAGATGGTGATGAATTATTAGGAGCAGAGTTAACTAATGGAAGAAGTCAGGTTTTAATTGCTGTTAAATCTGGTAAGTTAGTTCGTTTTGAAGAAGCTAAAACGCGTCCGATGGGAAGAACAGCTTCTGGAGTAAGAGGAATTACTTTAAGAGACGATCAAGATGAAGTAATCGGAATGGTTTCTGTTGATGAAAATAATATTAATGAAACTCAATTATTAGTAGTTACAGAGAATGGTTATGGAAAAAGAACTAAACTTGAAGACGAAGGAGAGGCTGTTTACAGAATTACGAATCGTGGTGGAAAAGGTGTGAAAACATTAAATATCACTGAAAAAACTGGTGCTTTAGTTTCTATTAATACAGTTACCGATGCTGATGATTTAATGATTATCAACAAATCTGGTTTAACCATCAGAATGGATGTTTCTACATTAAGAGTTATGGGTAGAGCTACGCAAGGAGTTCGATTGATTAACTTAAAAGGAAGCGATTCCATTGCAGCAGTAACTAAAGTAATGAAAGATGAAGAGGAAGAAGCTGTAGCAATTGATGGTGAAGAATTAGAAATCGATCCAAATGCTATTATCGAAGATGATGCTGATGATGACGATGTTGTAGAAAATCAAGACGACGAAGCAGATGACACAGATGACGATTCTGAAGAATAATTTTTTAAAATTAAAATAAAATGCAAAAGCTATGTTTTCCTTTACTTATTATTGGTGGCATAGCTTTTGTTAATTAACAAAAAAAATAATTAAATAATACCATTATGAAAATTAAACAAATAATAATCGCGAGTTCGTTATTAGTTTCTGTTGCTTCTTTCTCCCAAAAGGAAGAATTGAAAGCGTTAAAAAAATTATACGCAAAAGAAGTATTAAAAGGTGAAGATTTAGTAGAATATAAAAATTTAGTTACAAAAGTAGCTCCTTTAGCAACTGAAGAAGGTGATAAAGTTTATGCTGAATTCTATAAAAGTATGATTCCGATTTTGGATATGAACGCGTTAGCACAAGATGTAACGTTAACACCTCTTCAAGTTCAAATGAAAATGGCTAAGGCAGTAACTCCAAAAACTATTTCAGAATTGTCTAAAGGATTAATTGCTACTCTTGATTATGAGAAAAAAGTTGGTAAAAAGATTCAAACTGATGATATCAATGAAACTATTACTTCATTTAAGCCAACGTTATTGAATTATGCTATTTATTTAGGGAATGAAAAAAAGCAAAAAGAGGCTTCAGAAGTTTTATATGCAATATATCAGTTAGATAAAAAAGATGCTGATAATCTTTATTATGCAGCTAATTATGCTGTTAATGGTCAAGATTATGAAAATTCATTAAAATATTATAGAGAGCTAAAAAGTATTAATTACTCTGGAGAAAAAACTTTATACATAGCAAAAAATAAAGTAACAGGTCAAGAAGAAAATTATACTAAGAAAGAAGATAGAGATAATCTTGTGAAATTAGGAACTCATATCAATCCAAAAGAAGAAAAAGAGCCTTCTAAGAAAGGAGAAATCACTAAAAATATTGCATTAATTTTAGTTGAATTAGATAGAAAAGATGAAGCTAAAGCAGCTCTTGCAGATGCTAGAAAAGAGAATCCAGATGATGTTAATCTTATAACTTATGAAGCAGACATTTATTTAAAAATGAATGATACAGAAAATTATAAAAGATTAATAAACGAAGCTTTGGCAAAAAGCCCTAACGATAAAATTTTATTATTTAATCTAGGAGTGACAAGTGGAAACGCAAATCAATTGGAAGATGCTGAAAAATATTATAAAAGAGTAATTGAAATTGATCCAAAATATACTGATGCGTATCTTAATTTATCAGATATTATTTTAAAACCAGACGCTAAAATTGTTAAGGATATGAATAACTTAGGTGTTAGTGCAAAAGATCAAAAACAATATGAAGTTTTAAAAGCAGAACGTCAAAAATTATTTAACAAAGCAATGCCAGTTTTAGAAAAAGCTTATGAACTAGATCCTACGAATGAAGTAGTGAAAAGCAATTTAAAATCAGTTTATAGTTTTCTAGAATTAAATGATAAAGTAAAAGCAATGAATTAGTATTGTTTTTAAACTTAAAAAAAGCGTTCAAATTTTGAACGCTTTTTTTATTTATATAATTTTCTTAATAACTCTTAATCTGTGAGTATGTCTGTTGAGTTCAGCATTATAAATTCCTAAATGATCTAATCGGTCAATTCGTACCTTGCCACTTGCATGAATGATATAGTTATCTTCCAACATGATGCCAACATGAATAATTTTGCCTTCTTCGTTGTCAAAGAATGCTAAGTCTCCAGGTTCACTTTCTTCAATAAAACTCAATACTTCACCTTGACTGGCCTGTTGAGCAGCATCACGTAGTAATTTGTATCCATTTAATTTGTAAACCATTTGGGTAAAACCAGAGCAATCAATACCAAATGGAGTCTTTCCACCCCAAAGATACGGTGCATTCAGGTACATGTAAGCTGTGTTTATCAAACTTGCTTTAGACTTTATTCCACTTACTTTTAATCCTTCAAACTCATAGTTTTCCGTATTTATATCGCTATGATTTAAAAAGGATAGAGAAGCACCAAGTGTAACAGGAATTAAAACATTGTTTTTTGTTGAAATATATTCAACCAAATCAGAATTCAAAATAATAGCTTCTTTGCAAAGCATTTCATAGTTTTCTTTCGAAATTATCTGATATTGTTTACTATCAATCCAGCCTTCATAATCATCAAAATGTAATCTTACTTTAGACCATTGTTTATTGTGCTCAAGAACTTCAAAATGTTCTCCAAAAAGTATTTGAGAGACAATTTCACTTCTGTCACTTGGTTCTATTCGTAAAGGAATTGTTGATAAATTACAAATGGCAAACATCCAATTTTGTTAGGTTTATAATTTTTAATTATGCTTTTTCTATGACAATAGCAGAAGCACCGCCACCACCATTACAGATAGCTGCAGCTCCTATTTTTGCGTTGTTTTGATGTAAAACATTTATTAGTGTAACTACTATTCTTGCACCAGAGCAACCTAGAGGATGACCTAATGAAACGGCTCCACCATTAACATTAACTTTGTCATTTGGTAAACCTAATATTTTAGCATTTGCCAAACCTACTACAGAAAAAGCTTCGTTGAATTCAAAATAATCGACATCTGAAATTGATAAGCCAGCTTTTGTTAACGCTTTTGGTAATGCTTTTGCAGGAGCAGTCGTAAACCATTTTGGCTCTTGAGCAGCATCTGCGTATGATTTTATGTAAGCTAATGGTTTTAATCCCATGGCTATTGCTTTTTCTTCACTCATCAATACAACTGCAGCTGCACCATCGTTAATAGTTGAAGCATTTGCAGCAGTTACAGTTCCTTCTTTGGTAAAAACTGCGTTTAAAGTTGGGATTTTATCCAATCTTACATTAGTATATTCTTCATCTTTCGTAACCATTATAGGATCTCCTTTTCTTTGCGGAACTGCAACAGGAACAATTTCTGAATCAAATTTTCCTGCATCCCATGCTTTTGCTGAACGCTCATAAGATTGAATTGCAAACGCATCTTGCTCTTCACGAGTAATTTTATATTCTGAAGCACATAAATCAGCTGCAACTCCCATAGCGTTATTATCGTATGCATCAACAAGTCCGTCTTTTTGCATTCCGTCTTGCATTGATGTTGGTCCAAATTTCACACCATTTCTCATGTGAACATAATGTGGAATCATACTCATGTTTTCCATTCCACCTGCGACAACAATTTCTGCATCGCCAGCCATAATAGCTTGTGCTCCAAACATAATTGATTTCATTCCAGAAGCACATACTTTGTTAACAGTTGTACAAGCAACTTCATTTGACAAACCTGCATGAATAGCAGCTTGTCTTGCTGGGGCTTGACCAACGCCAGCTTGAACTACATTACCCATAAAAACTTCGTCAACCAAGTTTGGATCAAGATTGATTTTATTTAAAGCTCCTCTGATAGCTGCAGCACCCAAATGAGGTGCAGGTACAGTTGATAATGAACCCATAAAACTTCCAATAGGAGTTCTTACTGCAGAAACAATTACAATTTTTTTACTCATAATATTTATTATTTTCCCAAAGTTGGGATTAGTTTGTTAGTTTGTGATGCAAATTTACTATTTTTTAGGGAAAATTCATTTTACATTGAAAGATATTCGTTTATTAATTCAATATTAATAAAATATTAATTTCTATTTATTTGATTTTTAAGTATTTCATTAAAATGTGAGAATTATATCAAAAAAAAGAGTTTAAAATGTTGTAAATATTATAATGAAAGCTTACATTTGCAACCGCTTAAAGAGAAAAGTTCTTATATAATATATTGAATTTTGGAGAGTTGCCTGAGTGGCCGAAAGGACATGTTTGCTAAACATGCGTATGGGAAACTGTACCAAGGGTTCGAATCCCTTACTCTCCGCTTTTTTTGTTTTCGGGGTGTAGCGTAGCCCGGTTATCGCGCCTGCTTTGGGAGCAGGAGGCCGCAGGTTCGAATCCTGCCACCCCGACTTTTAATATTTTATATTAAAATTGGTTCCATAGCTCAGCTGGATAGAGCAACGCACTTCTAATGCGTAGGTCGAAGGTTCGAATCCTTCTGGGATCACAAATTAGGTTTTAAAATCTAGTCTAAGTAAGCACACAAACAAGTGGGAAACCGCATGTAGTGTGC
>NZ_BAAHCF010000007.1:0-21668 GCF_054776075.1 Flavobacterium koreense
TCTCGCAAACTTATTTACGCCCTTTTTTGAAACTATTTTTTAATACACTGGTTTTGTGATTGTTGTTATTGAAAGTTTTTTTTAATCTCTCAAGAAAATAGCTGAGTTCAATAAAACATCTTTCTAAATACCACATCTACTCAATACAAATACAACCTAGCCCTGATTGAAGCAGTTACCTTGTAACGCAAAAAGCAGGAATATGGATTACAAAAATGCGCTAATGATTCGCTCCTAATTAATCAAAACGAATGGTTTTGGCAGGAGATATTTTAGTAATTAAGTAGGAAGGTATTAATAAAACCAACAAACAGACAAGGACTGTACCTACATTAAGAGCAAGGATATAGAGTATATTAATTTCTACAGGCGCTTCATTTACATAGTAACTTTCTGGATTTAGTTTAATTATTTCAAATTTCTTCTGAATAAGTAATAATCCTATTCCTATAGTATTACCCCAAAACAAGCCTCTTAGTATTAGGTATAACGAATTGTATAGAAATATTTTTCTTATTGACCAATTGTCTGAACCAAGTGATTTAAGAATTCCTATCATTTGAGTTCTTTCTAATATCAAGACAAGTAATGCCACTACCATATTAATAGTAGATACGATTACCATTATGATAAGAATAACGATGATATTAAAATCGAATAGTTTTAACCAGTCGAAAATATAATAATATTTTTCTACAATAGTTTGTGCATTTAGTGTTGAAGGGATTTCTTTGTAAACTTGCTTGCCTTTTTCGTCTATTTTGGTAAAATCATCAACAAAAATCTCAAACGAACCCACTTGATTTGAGTTCCATTTATTTAGTCTTTGAATGTGACGGATATCTCCGATAATAAATGCCGCATCAAATTCTTGAAAGCCGGAATTATAAATGCCTACAATTTTAAATCTTCTGCTTTTTGGCAACTTACTATCTCCTTCGTTTAGAAAAAAAGTATTGAAACTATCGTTTAATTTCAATTTTAATCTGTTGGCTAAATATTGTGAAATTAAAACTTCTTCGTTTAAATTACTTTTTAGTTTGGGCAATCTACCTTCAATTAAATACTGTTCTAAGTATTCCCATTTGTAATCTTTACCAACTCCTTTGAAAGTTATTCCTTCAAAATCTGTTTCGGTTCGTATTATTCCTAATTTGGTTGCTACTGCTTGAATATGATTTACACCTTCAACAGCATTGAACTTTGGGTAAAACTTTTGGCTTGTAGAAACAGGTTCTATACTTCCGTCGGACTCATTTCCGTTAAAATTAGAGATTATTATGTGTCCGTTAAATGCTGATACTTTTTGGCGTATTTTTTGTTGTAAACCTATTCCTGTTGCAATTGAAACAATCATCATAACAATACCTATTGCAATAGCGGCTATAGCAATTTTTATTATTGGAGCAGATATACTACTTTTATGGTCTTTAGCAGCAATTAGTCTTTTGGCGATGAAATGTTCTAAATTCAAAAGTTTTGGTTTTGTTGCAAAGATATTTCTTTTTAGGACAAAGAGACAAAGTTAATTTAAATTATAAAATGATGAAATACTTACTATCAACTTGTATTCTTTGTTTAGGATACCTCACAATATCCTCTTCATGCGGATTAAATAGACATTTTGAAAATTCAAGAAGAAATACTGAAAAAGAAGTAACTACTTCATCAATAAAAACTGGAGCCGATAGATATTCTTTTTATTTACCTTTGTTAAGAGACAAAAAAGTTGGTGTGATTACAAACCAAACTGGAATTTTATCAAATAATGTTCATTTAGTTGATTTTCTTATCGAGAATAAAATTAGCGTTCAAAAAATATTTGCTCCGGAGCACGGATTTCGCGGAACTGCAGATGCAGGTGAACTAATTAAAGACGGAAAAGACACTAAAACAGGTTTACCCATAATTTCACTTTATGGAAATAACAAAAAACCAAAACCTGAACAATTAGCAGGAATTGATATAATAGTTTTTGATTTGCAAGATGTTGGTGCACGATTTTACACCTATATATCCTCTTTACATTATATAATGGAAGCTTGTGCTGAAAACAATATAGAATTAATGATTTTGGACAGACCAAATCCTAACGGGACTATTGTTGACGGACCGATTTTGGAAAAAGAATTCACTAGTTTTGTTGGAATGCATCCAATTCCATTGCTTCATGGAATGACTATTGGCGAATATGGAAGAATGATAAATGGTGAAAAATGGTTGAAAAATGGAATTCAATGCAACTTAAAAGTTATACATTGTATTGATTACAATAGAGAAATGACTTATAGTTTACCTGTGAAACCTTCTCCTAATTTACCAAATGACCAATCTATAAACTTATACGCTAGTTTGTGTTTGTTTGAAGGAACTAATGTAAGTGTTGGCCGAGGAACTGAAATGCAATTTCAAATATATGGTTCACCCTATTTACCAAAAAGTGATTTTAGCTTCACTCCCATTCCAAATTTTGGAGCTAAAGAACCTGTTTATAAGAATCAATTGTGCTTTGGTGAAAATTTAACTTCTATTCCAAAAGTAAATCAATTGGAGCTAAAATGGCTGATTAAAGCTTACAACACAACTTCAGATAAATCTAAATTCTTTAATGATTTCTTTACCAAATTGGCCGGAACTAAAAAACTACAACAGCAAATAATTGATGGTGTTTCAGAAATTGAAATCAGAAAATCTTGGGAGAAAGGATTGAATGATTTTAAGGAAATGAGGAAGAAGTATTTGATTTATAAGTAGAAAATAGAGAAAAGAATATAGAAAATAGACTTCTAAACTACTATTTTCTCTTTCATTTTTTCCACAATATTATAAGCTGCAGGACAGATTTCAACATTTTTCAAAGTTAAATCAGATATCTGTTGGAACTTTTTTCTATCAGTATGTGGGAATTCTCTACAGGCTTTTGGACGAACATCATAGATAAAACATTTATTATCTGCTTCTAAAAAAGTACACGGAACACTTTTCAAAACATAATCTTTATCTTCGTCAATACGCAAATATTGATCAATAAATTGTTGTGGTTTTTGTTTGAAATGCTTTGAAATTCTCTCAATATCTGCAGATGTAAATAGTGGGCCGGTCGTTTTGCAACAATTAGCACATTCTAAACAATCGGTTTTTTTGAATTCGGCATCGTGTAAATCTTGCATTACATAATCCAAATTTTTAGGCGCTTTCTTTTTCAGCTTATCGAAATACTTTTTGTTTTCGTTATGCTTATCTTTGGCAAGTTTTCCGAGTTCGTTTAATTGAGGCTTTAGCATTTAGTTTAATTTCTGATGCAAATTTAAACAACTTGAAACGTTAAACCTGAAACTTTACAAAAATGTTAGATTTATTTGGAAAAGCAATTCTCGATTTTCAAACCAAAAATTCGCCTGAAGACATTATCACAGAAACCAATATTTCGGAATCTGATGAAATGGATGTCGCTTATCTTTTTCGTTCGTATAAAGAAATGCCCAAATTAGAAAAAAAAGCCCTTCAACTCTCAAAAGGCAAAGTTCTTGACGTAGGTTGTGGTGCAGGAAGTCATAGTTTATATCTTCAAAATGAAAAAAATCTAGCCGTAACTTCCATCGATATTTCTGAAAACGCTATTCAAACTTGTCAACTTCGTGGTTTAAAAAATGCTAAAGTTCAAAATATTTTGGATTTGGGAATAGATTCTGATAGCCATCAGAATAAATTCGACACCATTTTATTATTAATGAACGGAACAGGAATTTTCGGAACATTAGCAGAAACTTCTAAATACTTACTAAAACTAAAAAGTTTGCTAGCACCAAATGGTCAAATTTTAATAGATTCTTCTGACATTATCTATATGTTTGATGAAGATGAAGATGGCTCTAAATGGATTCCTGCAGATGGTTATTACGGCGAACTAACATTTACTATTTCATATAAAAATCAAACTGAAGAAGCATTTCCGTGGTTGTATTTGGATTATAATACGTTACAAAATGCAGCTTTCGCAAACGATTTGCAATGCGAATTAATCGAAGAAGGAAAACATTTTGATTATTTGGCTCGTCTTTTTTAGAAGCTATTTACTTCGTCAGTCGCAAGCTCCTGTCCAGCTTTCCACTATATCTTTTCATTTGTTGCCTTCGAGTAACCTCAGGCAACAAATCACAGAATGCCGTTCCAATCTGGGCTAAACTATCAGTAAACTTTAATCAAATCGGTAGTTTCAATAATATCAGTAATCGCTTGGTACAAAACTTCTAAATCTTCTTGAGAATTATACACATTCATCGAATAACGCATATAAATCTTATCATTCAAAGGCATAATTGGAATTTGAATTTTATATTTTGCATACAACAACTCTTTCAACTCCATAGGTTTTTCAGTTCTTATTGGAATACTTGCCATTTGACCAAGAAATTCTTCTGAAATCGGACAAATAGGCTTAGTATTTACCAAATCACAAAAACGATGGTAATTTTCTAAAACTATTTTTTTACAAGCTTTCGACTTTTCTTTCCAATTATTTTGCTCTAAAAACTCAATGACTTTTGGCGTACACAAATACGCCGAATGGTCATTTGTACCTTGATATTCGTGATAATCTAAAAACTGGCTATCACTTGGAGCCAAACTTTCGTAACCCCAACTTACTATTAATGGATCAATATCGGATTGAAATTCTTTTTTAACATATAAAAACGAACTTCCTTTTGGAGCCAACATCCATTTGTGCAATGTTCCAGTATAAAAATCGGGATTCAATTCTTGTATATTCAAATCAACATGACCTGGAACATGAGCGCCGTCAATAATGGTAATTAATCCAAGTTGTTGTGCTTTATCACAAATTTCTTTCACTGGAAAAATCAAAGCCGTTGAACTTGAAATCTGATTCAGGAAAATCACTTTAGTATTAGAATTATAACCTTTCCAAAATTCCTCTAAAATCTGTTCTTTAGAAATAATTGGCAACGAAATTTCTTGACGAATATATTTCGCTCCTGAATTTTTGCAATAGAAATTCCAAGTTCTGTCCATGGCGCCATATTCGTGATTGGTTGTTAGAATTTCATCTCCTTTTTGAAGATTTAAACTTCTCATGATGGTATTAACAGCAAAAGTTGGATTTGGTGTAAAAAAGAAATCTTCTTCATTACAGCTAATGAATTTTGCCAAAGGTTTTTTTGCTTCTTTCAAACAAACTGGCAACTTCTTCTGAATAAAATGCACCGGTTCTTGCTCCAACTCCAATTGCAATCGTTGAAATTCTTCAAAAATAGGTTTGGGACAAGCTCCAAAAGAACCGTGATTTAAAAAAGTAATGTTATTATCTAAAAGAAATACCGATTTCATAAATTATATTTTTTGTAAAAATAAAAAATCCCACTAACAATATTGCTAATGGGATTCTTGTTTTTTTTGCATTTTGATTATTGCATATATTTCATCATCATCGATTGAATTTCTCCTTGCAATTCCATCATTGATGCTTGAGATTTTTCCATGATTGCTGGAGCTTTCTCAGACATTTTTTTTCCTACTGGACTTTCATAAAATGCTAACATTGCTTTAATATCCTCTTTTGAATATTCTTCCATGTAAATTTTTGCAGTTAAATCATTAGCTTTTGCTATAAGTCCATCAAACTCAACTGAAAAAGCTGCTTGTTTATCTTCAGGAATATTTGCTAAAATTTGTTTTTTATAAGAACTTAGCCCAGAGCCACTTCTTTCAATTACTTTCAATACATCTTTTTTGAAAGCTTCATCAACAGCTTGCGAGAAACCAAATTGAGCTACTAGTAGCAAGGCGAATGTTAAAATAAGTTTTTTCATTTTTTTTGTGGTTTTAAATTTTTTATAAATATATAATTTTCAATTATTGTGCCAAAATAAATTTGAGTATTTCTACACAATTTATAAGTTGTTTAATTATAATAAATGTTACAAAAAGTTAAAAAATATTTTTCTACTCTGGAGGAGTATCAATATTTATTGGCAAAGTAAATGTGGTTTTTACATTTTTACCATCCTTTTTCGCTGGAGTCCATTTACCAGAAGTTAACTTTAATACACGAATCAATTCTTCTGCTGTTCCATGTTTTAAATCCTTAACAATTTTAAAATCACTTAAAGTTCCATCCTCGTTTATAGTAAAACCAACAATAACCTGTCCTTTTAAATTTGGGACATCTGGTGTGTTGTAATTTTTCTTCAAAAAATTATAAAACTTACTCATTCCTCCTTGAGTTTTATTATTTATAGAATCAGAAGGAAACTCATTTAATGGTTTATCTACTTTATTTGTAGCCGCTTGTTCAGTTCTATTTGAAAGCTTAAAGTCTAATGGGAACTTTATTTCAACATTTATGGTTTTTCCACCGCGTGTTGCTGGCTCCCATTTTGGAGCACTTCTTAAGACTCTTACAATCTCGGTAGCAGTCTCAACATCTACAAATTGAACCACTTTAATATTTTTAATTTCTCCAAGTTCATTAACTGTAAAAGCAGTGACCATTCTTCCCGGCTTGCTAACTTTAGAAAAATTGAAATTTGCGTTTATATAATCATAAAATTTATCTAAACCGCCTCCATTGAACTTAGCTTCTATTCTGTCTCCATTCAAATAGACTTCATCTTCTCCTCCAATTTGAGCAAAAAGACTTGATGAAAACAGTAAAAAAAATACAATCCATTTCATTTTTAAGGAATATTCAAATATTTATGAGTTTGCAATGAAACCCTCCATTTCGGATTTTTCATTACATAATCTACAATAAGCGGAGTCATTTCATCTTTTTTACTCCATTCTGGTTGAAGAAAAAGAATAGCATTTGGATTAACTTTTTCTGCTTGTTCTTCGGCAAAAATAAAATCGTGTTTATTGTAGATAATTACTTTAAGTTCATTAGCAATTTCATAAGCGCTTTCAACTGGAAGTTTATTTTTCTTAGGAGAAAGGCAAAACCAATCCCAAGTTCCTGTAACTGGATAGCATCCTGAAGTTTCAATATGAACACGAAGATCTTGTGATTTTAATTTTTGAGTAAGCGGATTCATATCCCAAGTTAATGGTTCTCCTCCTGTAATCACAACTGTATCTGCATACTTTTTGGCATTAGCTACAATGACATCTGTTGCTGTTGGAGGATGAAGTTCTGCATTCCAGCTTTCTTTTACATCGCACCAATGACAACCTACATCGCAACCGCCAATTCTTATGAAATATGCTGCTGTTCCTGTGTGAAATCCTTCACCTTGAATAGTATAAAATTCTTCCATAAGCGGAAGCATTTCACCTTTATCGACAGCTATTTGTATGTTTTTTTCTAACATTTTTTATTAAAAATACCTAAAAGATTTTGGAAATCTATTAGTATAAAAATTATTTCTCTCTTATGTAAATATCAATTGGTACACCAGAAAAATCCCAGTTTTCACGAATTTTATTTTCAAGGAAACGTTTGTATGCTTCTTTTACATATTGCGGCAAGTTGGCAAAAAACACAAACTGAGGAGTAGGTGTTGGCAATTGCATACAATATTTAATTTTTACATATTTCCCTTTCAATGCTGGTGGCGGATGATTTTCTATAATTTTCAACATATAATCGTTGAATTTTGAAGTAGAAATACGTTGTGCTCTGTTTTCGTATACCTTTACTGTTTCTTCTAATGCTTTCAGTAAACGTTGTTTTGTTAATGCCGATACGAAAATAATTGGCACGTCGGTAAAAGGTTGTAATTGTTCACGGATTTTGGCCTCATAATCGCGAGTTGACATCGTATCTTTTTCTACCAAATCCCATTTGTTTACAAGAATTACAACACCTTTTCTGTTTTTCTCAGCCAGCCAAAAAATACTTTGATCTTGACCTTCAAATCCTCGTGTAGCATCTATAATAAGAATACATACATCTGAATGTTCAATGGCACGAACTGAGCGCATTACAGAATAAAACTCTAAATCTTCTTTAACTTTGGTTTTTCTTCTAATTCCGGCTGTATCCACAAGGTTGAATTCAAATCCGAAACGATCAAACTTTGTATCAATTGCATCACGCGTTGTTCCTGCAATATCTGTTACAATATATCTATCCTCACCTATTAATGCATTTATGAAACTAGATTTTCCAGCATTTGGACGACCTACTACACAAAAACGTGGTAATACAATTTCTTCTTTAGTTGGTTCTGGTTTTACTGGAAAAGCATCAATCAATGCATCTAGCAAATCACCTGTTCCACTTCCTGAAATACTTGCAAATGTGAAATATTCACCTAATCCTAAGTTATAGAATTCAACTGCGTCTTTTTCACGCATGGAATTGTCTACTTTATTTACAGCTAATAAAACTGGTTTTGTAACCTTACGAAGTAATTTTGCAACAGCATCATCCATAGGAGTAATTCCTTCTTCGACATCTACAACAAATATGATAACATCTGCCTCATCAATAGCTAGTTCTACTTGTTTTCTAATCTCTCCTTCAAAGACGTCATCGCTTCCGCGAACATAACCTCCAGTATCAATTACGGAAAACTCTTTTCCGTTCCATTCGCTTTTACCATAGTTTCTATCTCTGGTTACACCAGAAACTGAATCTACAATAGCTTCTCTTCTTTGTATCAGCCTATTGAAAAGGGTTGATTTCCCTACATTAGGTCTTCCTACTATCGCAACAATGTTATTCATAATGATTTTAAAATAAGCTGCAAAGGTACTACTAATTTTTTTTTTTCTTACCTTAGTATGGTAGTAATACTAAAAAAACTATGTTTTAATGAATTTGAATGTTAAAATTTAAGTAATGGAATTGGATAATACTATCGTGCTTCGTCCACGATTTCAAAAAGATGTTTCTATGTCAATGAATGAAATTATTGAACATGCAACAAAAATTAAAGAAGAAGTCAAAAATGATTATCGAGTAAAAATATCAGATCATCATATATTTTTATTCATCACTTTAGCCAAACGAAAGTACTATTCTCCACATTTACATTTAGAATTAGAAGAAAACGAAGATAAAACAACACATGTAAAAGGACTTTTTGGACCAGACCAAACAGTTTGGACTTTCTTTATGTTTCTACATTTCTTTATTGCTGGTGTTTTTTTAATTTTTATGATGATGGCCTATTCGCATTGGACATTAAAACAATCTACTACTACTGACTTTGTAATTATGGGATTGATGGTAGTTTTTTGGTTTGCATTGTATTTTCAAGCTAGAGTTAACAGAAAAAAATGTCAACCTCAAATGCACAAACTTGAAGAATTAACCAACAGAATTTTGAAAGATAAAATTTAAGACTACTTTTGATTATACCCGAAACGTCTTAATTGAAATTGACTATTTCTCCAATCTTTATTAACTTTCACGAACATTTCTATGTGGATTTGTTTTCCGAAGAATTTTTCTAAATCTTCACGAGCTTGCATTCCGACACGCTTTAGTGCTGCACCCTTATGTCCGATAATAATACCTTTTTGGGTATCGCGTTCTACCATAATAACGGATCTAATTCGAATGATTTTATCATCTTCAATAAATTCTTCCGTTTCAATTTCTACAGCGTATGGGATTTCTTTATCGTAGTTTAATAGGATTTTTTCGCGAATGGTTTCGTTAACAAAAAAACGTTCAGGTTTGTCTGTCAAAGCATCTTTAGGATAATATGCTGGAGATTCTGGAAGAAGTTCTAAAATTCTTGCAAAAACTTCTTTTACATTGAAATTTTCCAAAGCAGAGATTGGATAGATTTCAGCGTTTGGCACTTTCTCTTTCCAAAGTTCGATTTGCTCTTCTAATTGCTCTTGATCTGATTTATCTATTTTATTAAGTAACAGTAAAACTGGAATTTTGGCATGGATAATTTTATTGAAAAAAGCTTCATCTTTAAGTTCTTTTTCTCCAATTTCAACCATATAAATCAAAACGTCGGCATCTTCAAAGGCAGATTTAACAAAATCCATCATTGATTTTTGCATTTCATAAGCAGGTTTAATAATCCCGGGAGTATCAGAAAGTATTACTTGAAAGTCATCACCATTAACAATTCCGAGAATTCTATGACGAGTAGTTTGAGCTTTTGAAGTAATAATTGACAATCTTTCACCAACGAAAGCATTCATTAATGTTGATTTTCCAACGTTTGGATTTCCTATAATGTTTACAAAACCGGCTTTATGCGACATTTATTTAATTTTAATTTGTTGCAAAGGTAGTTATATCAAGCGAATAGTAGAAATAAAAGATTTTTTTAATTTTTTTGTTGCGAGTATCGATATTCGTTGTATATTTGCACTCGAAACAGCGCGGGATAGAGCAGTAGGCAGCTCGTCGGGCTCATAACCCGAAGGTCACAGGTTCGAGTCCTGTTCCCGCTACTAAATAAACCCTTTCAGAAATGAGAGGGTTTTTTTGTGCTTACTATATCGCAAACAAATCGGAAGCTTTTTTGACAATTCTTATTTCAAATTACACTTTGATCCTGAACCAAAACGTTGATTCATTATAAAATGCTATTGAAAAAAAATACGTACCTTTGCATCGAAATTGGTATTCTTCTTTTAAAGAAGTGCCCAAAATTGCATTAGAAAGGGAGAAAAAAATTTGTAAAAAAAGGCTTCTCACACCTATTAGGTACAGGTTCGACTCCTGTTATTGCTACTAATAAAAGTCATTACTACATAAATGACTTTTTTTATTTTTACCTTATGAATATGAAAAAAATTGTTGAGTACAGAGCGTTACTCAACGTTACGAAAGCGGCGACTTTAAAAGAATTAAAGACTATTTACAGAAATAGCATGAAAGATTTTCATCCTGACACAATTAGTGATGAACAGGAGCGCCATGAAGCCGAACAAAAAAGTATTGCTTTTATTGAAGCATACCATTTTCTAGTTAGTGTAGCACCAGAAACTCTTGAAAAAACTAAAGCGGAATATGTAAAAACTACTACTACCTCTAACATTCAAGATTTTTATTTTGAAAATAGCGTTTTGTATGTAACTTTCCTAGACGGAAATACTTTCGAGTATTTTGGTGTTCCTAAACAAACTTATATAAAAATGGTCAATGCAGAGTCGCCGAGCCGATTTGCTAGAAGACACGTTTATAACGCATTTATTTACAGGAGCGCAAGCAAACTTGTAGCTACCGAATAAATTCTACATTCCAATAATTTTATTAGTAGTATATTTGTACTGAATTGATAAAAATTTGACTGTAAACTATTTAACTCTTTTTCTAGTTGAATAGTTTACAGTTTATTTGTTTAGGTATTGATTTTTATATTGATCATTTTTTTAGTGAAATTTTA
This sequence comes from Flavobacterium koreense, assembly GCF_054776075.1. Classification (NCBI taxonomy): domain Bacteria; kingdom Pseudomonadati; phylum Bacteroidota; class Flavobacteriia; order Flavobacteriales; family Flavobacteriaceae; genus Flavobacterium; species Flavobacterium koreense. Next base: position 11,328 of record NZ_BAAHCF010000007.1, read on the forward strand.
TATATTTACCTTTAAATCAATTCGTTAAATTTTACGAAAGCTATTTTAAAAATTATTGTTATTAGAATGAAAGCTATTTCATTTTTCTTACTACTATTTTCAACGGTTATTTTCGCATCGCCTATTGATGAGAAAAATAACCCGCCTGCACTTATACCATTATCAGGCACTTATTCTATTCCTGGGGATTTTGCCAGTATTAATGACGCCGCAATAAGTTTAAACACCAATGGAATTTCGGGCCCAGTACTGTTTAATGTTGCTGCTAATCATACCGAAACAGCTCCTGCAGGAACAAGCACAACCATTACCGGTGGAATCATCTTCAGAATCGTTGCTGGGACAAGTGCTACTAATACGATAACTTTTCAAAAAAATGGTACAGGAGCCAATCCTCTCATTACGGCAGGAGCCAACCATTTTGCTGGCGGAATCATGGATGGTGTAATCAAAATAATAGGCACTGATTACCTAATTTTTGATAGTATTGATGTGATTGAAAATCCTTTAAATACTGTCTTCAATCCGATACCAAGTAACAACATGACAGAGTTTGGCTTTGCTTTTTTCTATGGAAATCCAACTGCTACAGCCGATGGGGCAAAAAATAACATCATCAGAAATTGCAACATTACATTAAATAACAATGGCACTAATTATCAAAATACGTTTGGCATCTATGCTACGTGTTTAACAAGCGACACCAACGGATTAAACTTAGCTAGCATTACTTCAATAGCAGGTTCTAATTCAAACAATAAACTTTATAGCAATATCATAAGCAATGCTAATTTTGGGATCACTATCGTTGGCTCCAATACAGCCGCAGCAATGGATACCGATTGGGATATTGGTGGGACATCAACTTTATCCGGAAACACGATACTTAATTTTGGAATTGGAAATGGTGCTCTTACGTCTTTATATCAGAAAATCGGAACTAGCGTTCACGGAATTTTAATCAATCAAGTAGCAGCAAATACAGTATCTTATAATTCAATTACAAGTACAGCAGGAACATTAGCTGGTAGTGTAACTATGTGCGGTATTTTACTTGGCTCAACTGCAGCATCAGTGCAACCAGACGCAAATGTTTCTTCTTGCAATTACAATACAATTAATCTAAACAATGCAGCGGGTTTCGACACGTTTGGTATTTGGTCACGATTAGCCAGTGCAACTTCGGATAAGTTTTTAAACAACAACATCATCACTATACAAAATACTACCACAACCCCAATTGCAAGTAGGTTTATGAGAGGAATTTGGCAGGACGGAAATTTGAGACTGTTAACTATTTCGGAAAATACGGTAACACTAAGTTATGAAAATGCGAATAATGATCATACGGTAAATTTTATTCAAGCCGATATTAATACAGCATCGAGTAGGATTATAAATGGCAATATTTTAAGAACACCTTCTGGAAGCTCATTAAGAACATCTGGGGCAATAAATGGCATTTCGCACAGTGGTATTTCAAGCGGACTACTAAACATAAACCAAAATACTATTGAAATTGATAAAGGAAGTGTTTCCTCAATAGCTAATTTTTTTGGAATAAGTAGTACAAGTACTTCAAATGCTATTAGTTATGAAATTAATTTCAACAACATTACGTTAATAGCTTCTTCTGGAGTTAATGCTAATACAACTATTAGAGGAATCAGCAATATTGATGGATCAGTAACTTTAAATAAAACCATAAGTTCAAATATTGTTATAATCAACAGCAATAATACTGGTGGCACAACCGGCGGAATCTATCTTGAAAGAACCGGAATTGCAACGATAACTAACAACTCGGTCACCGTTAGTAATTTTTCATCCGTTTTATATGGAATATTTCTAAATACATCTTGCACTACAAATAATTTAAGTAACAATAATATTACAATTTCTCCTACCAATCTTGCAGTATCGGTTTCAATTTCTGGTATTACAAACTCTGTTGGAACAGCTAATTTTATCAATAATCTAATAACGCTCGCACCGCAAATAAGTACTACAGCAACTATAACGGTAACGATTACAGGAATTAGTAACTCTACTGCTAACGGCAATATAAATAACAACGCAAGTATTTTAATTGCACCGCAAACCACCTCTAACAGTGGTGTTGTTAATTTTACTTCTATCGGAATATCAAATTTTGGATCAAATAGCCAAATTATCAACAACTCCAATATTCAATTGGCGCCTTCAACGCAATCGGGAGTTGCTACTTCGAACGGGATTTTAAATTCTGCAGCTAACAGTACTATCAATACTAATACAATTGTCGCAAACGCTACCGCAAGTTTATCTACCACCATTAGCGGAATTACGAATAGCGGTGCAACTAGTACTATTAGCAATAATAATTCGCAAGTACAACTAATTGTAAGTCAACAAAATGGAACTACTAACGGCATTGTTTCTAGTAACTCTGGAAATCAAGTAAGCAACAACATTGTAAACGCCATTTGCACGGCAGTTGGCACTAGTAGCTCAAATGGTATTCGAAATAGTGGCACAAATGCCATTATTACAAACAACCCAGCAATAAGTGTAAATGCAATATCGTCTGGCACAAGTTCTTCCTCTGTCGGAATTTCTTCAACCGTAAACAGTACTATTTCTAACAATAGTATGACAGTAAATTCTCAAGCATCAAATCTGTCTAGCGTTTCTGGTATTATTTCTAATGGAACGATAACTAGCAATACTATTTTAATAAGTTGTACGGCACAGCAAGGTATCGATCCATCGGCAGGAATTCAAACAACTGCAACCAGTACAATATCTAATAATTTTATTACAACTAATCTAATTACTGCAGCAGGTAATGCTATTGGAGGTGGAATAACTAATAATGGCATTGCCTCCGTAATTTCTAATAACACTTTAGATGTAAGTATTGTTTCCAATGGTAATCAAGCTACACTTGTATGGTTTTCGTACATTTATGGTATAAGAAATGCAAGCACCGATTGCTTAATAATGAATAATACGATTTCTCGAGTTTATGCTTCGATGGGACGAGGAACAACATTGTTTGAAGCCTCTGGAATACTTTTAGAGACATCAGTTAACACTATGGTATCGGGTAATATTATTAGTAATATTTCTTCTAATGGAACCGCGAACAACCGAACTTACATAAGCGGAATTTATGCATTAACTGGATCTCTAAATAACACTATAAAAAACAATAGAATATTTAATGTTTCTCTAAACAACAATGTTACAGGAACTAATCCAGGTCCTGGTTTTTCAACTGGATTACCAGTTCCTGCAAACTGTCAAGGTATTTGGATAAGGTTATCATTTAACGCTACACTAAACAACTACAAAATTTTTAATAATCATATTTCAAAACTTTACAACCCTAGCTCTTCTAATTTGGGTGGAATCTTTGGATTAACTTTATCATCTAGACGCGTTAATTACCTTGTTTACAATAATACTATTGTATTGGGTGATAATACAAATCAAATTACAAGTAATATAACTGGTGATTTTGGCGCAGCAGCAGTAGGTTTTATTAACAGGATTCAAGACGGACTAACCGATTTAAAAAATAACATTCTTTATGTAAATGTGCTTCCGAAAGGAAATGGATATGTATCGGCACTGGCTGCAATAAAAGGCCATGATTTAGATTTAACATCTTTACTCACAAATCCAGGGCAGATTGGTATTCGACCACCAAATTACAATACTGCTTCAAATAATAATTTGTTTTATGCACCATCTGTTCATAACAGACGCTCATATTTTTATTGTGAAGGAGATGGATTTGGTTCTGAGTTCAACCGATTTAACATAAACCATAATACTACAGCTATTGACGATCCAAATATTAATGTAGTGGCTTATTCTGGATGTGTTAGCAAATACAAAACTTTAATGAATGGTGGCACGAACAATTTTGGAACCGATTCAAATAGTTTTTATGATAATGTAACACTTACAGAAGGAACAGGAGTTGATGAAGGATATTGGACTCCATCGGGCGAAACATATGCTGAAATGGGTGCGCAAGTTTTAACAGTAGAATATGATTTAGATAGCAAAAACGTAAGTCGCGGAAGCAATCCAGACATGGGTGCAGTACAGTTTTCTGGCGAAATAGACACTAATCCAGTTATAACTTATGGTCCAATAGTGCTTACTGGAACATGTGGAGCAGTTCCTTCGACAATAAATTTAAATAATGTCAGAATTGTAGACACCGCTGGAGTTCCTACAAGTGGTACATTAATGCCAAGATTATATTACAAAATCAATTCTGGAGCATACATTAGCGTCACAGGAACGTTAACTTCTGGCAATGGCAACGATGGTTTTTGGAACTTTACTATGACCGGAATCACAGCAGGTACTTTAAGTTATTTTGTTATAGCACAAGATAGACTTACAAAGATTATTTCTAATCCTGATCTGGGACTAGTAGCCTGCAGTGTTAATAATGTTAGCACGCCACCAACTAGCCCTAGTTCAATTGTAATTGGTGGCAGTGCCGCAGTTTATTCTCTTGGTAGCTGGTCAGAGCCTCCTTCTATTAGCAAAGCTGTAATTTTTGAGGATAACTATAGCTCTGTTTCAAACATTGAGGCTTGCTCTGTGTTGGTTCGATCTGGAAACACTGTTGTTTTTAATAATACTCATACACTTTTAGTCCAAAATGAAGTTGTTGTAGAACCTGGTGCTAACTTAAATTTTGAAAATAATTCTAGCCTAGTACAAATCGAGAATGCTATTAATTTGGGTGATATAAATTATAAAAGAATAGCAAACGTTAAGAAATTTGATTATGTTTATTGGAGTTCACCTGTAGCCACTTTTAACCTTGATAATTTAAATATTTTAGAACCAACAGGTCCGAAATATAAATGGGAACCAATTGCTACAAATCCAAATGGCGGAATAGGCAATTGGGCTGATGCGCAAAGTAATATTATGGAAACCGCTCGTGGATACATTGTTAGAAGCCCATTGAATTACAGTACAAATACAACTGCGCCTTTTACATCTACTTTTACTGGTATTCCCAACAATGGATTTATTTCTCAAACCTTATCAAGAGGCCCAATTACTGTTTCAACTTTAGGAAGTTACACGAGTTTAAATGGTGTTGCCTTCACACCATTTGATGATAATTGGAATTTGATTGGCAACCCTTATCCATCGGCAATAAGTGCGAATCAGTTACTTTTCGAAAACAGAGAATCTAATGGTGGCATGATGGCAGGATTTATCAATATTTGGCGCCATGGCATTGACATACAAACTGGCATAAACAATCCTTTTTATGGATCTTACATTTATAATTATGATCCTAACGATTATCTGACTTATAATATTTTGGGCGCTTCATGTTGTCCTGCTGTTGGTGATTATAAAATTGGCGCAGGTCAAGGATTTTTTGTTCAAATGATTGAAGGTGCACCAGCTACTGGAGTAGTAAACTTTACTAATACGATGCGAAGAGATCAAAGTGGCCTTGTGTATGACAATTCAACATTTTTCCGAAATATTTCTACCGAATCAAGTTTACCAATTTTTGAACGACACCGAATTTGGTTAGACTTAGTGGCTCAAAATAATAAATCTCAAAGAATACTTCTTGGATATATTAGTGGCGCTTCTAATGATTTTGATTCGTTTTATGATGTTCCTGCACCAAACAAAAATGATTTAGATCTGTATAGTTTAATAGGAACCCAGCACTTAAAAATTGAGTCAAGAGCACTACCCTTTTCAAACATAGATGAAATTCCACTTGGTTATTTTGCACCTTTAGACGGAAACTACAACATCGCTATTGGAAGTATTGATGGCCTATTTGAAAATGAAAACATTTATATTAAAGATTTACAGTTAAATAGCTATCATGACTTAAAAGCGGCTCCTTATCAATTTCAATCTACATCAGGAAGTCATAATAATCGGTTTGTATTGGTTTTTCAAAATCCATCCTTAGGAAATACCGAATTTGAAACTAACTTTACTATTGATGTATATAATGACAATAAAAGCATCGGAATTAAATCAAATTTATCTGCATTAAGTGAAGTGAAAATATACGACATTAGTGGTCGACAACTTTATGTAAAATCAAATATTAACAACAAAGAAATTACAATAACTAACGTTACTCAATCTGAACAAATGCTGCTTTTAGAAATAAAAACAGAAAATGGGATTAAGACCATTAAAAAAATAATTAATTAATACAAACACTAATACAATCATGAAAAAAATAATTTTATTAATAGGCATTTTACTCGGTTTAAACTCTCATGGTCAAGTAAGTATTGGTGCTGCGCTACCGAACACATCAGCCAACTTAGATGTAACCGCAGATGACATTAATGGAAATAAACGTGGCTTACTAATTCCAAGATTGGCTTTATTAAACACAACCGATGCTTCTACTATTAATACCGGAAATGTAAACAGCTTACTAGTTTTTAATACTGCTACACAAGCAGATGTTACACCTGGTTTTTATTATTGGTATATAAATAAATGGGAAAGAGTAGCAGCAGCATCAGATATAACCGAAACAACTACTTCGCTTTCTTTTAATGTATTGAACGATATTTTAACATTCAACAATGAAAATGGCACTAATCCAGCCATTAATTTAAGTACTTTAAAAATTGAACCTTGGCGCGTTGAATTGACAAATAATCAAGCAACTTTAAACAACCAAAACATTTACCAACTTGGGAATATTGGTATTGGAACAAATGATATTATTGATGGTGCTGCTATTGATATTAGAGGTGCCGTTAGAGGCGGTACAGGAAATACTGGAGTTGTAGGATTAAATTCTGCTGCATTTGGAACTAACAATGTAGTTTCGGGAAACAATTCTTCGGCTACAGGAAGTGGAAATAACATAACCGGAAGCACTTCTGGCGCAATAGGCGATAACAATATTGTAAGCAACAATAATGCTATGGCAATTGGATTAAATAATGTTGTTAATGCAGAAAAAAGTTTTGTCGTTGGTGAGGGCAATGTGGTTTCAGGAATATTTGCCTCTGCAATGGGTCGAGAAAATATCGCAAACGGAGAAAATGCCGTTGCGCACGGAGTAAATAATCAAACGCTAGCAGACTATTCCTATACACTTGGGGTAGGAAATATAAGTGGCGCAATGGGAAGTATGGTGTTTGGAAGATATAATGTCTTAACAGGCGGAAATCCAACTGACTTTAATGTGCCAAACGACCCTTATTTTCAATTGGCAAATGGCACAAGTCCAGCAACAAGATCAAATATCATAACCGTTCTAAAAAGTGGTAGAACAGGATTTGGAAACATGAATGCACCACAAGCAACGATTCATATATTACGAACTTCAACCGATGTTACTCCTGCAATTATCGAAGGTTGTCAGGTTCACAATGATAACACAGCAGCAGCAGCAGCAGGATTGCCAGTAGGCGCTTTATATAGAACGGCTACTGGAGTATTAATGGTACGATTTTAATTAACATGAAAACTATTAAAATACAAGGACATCTTATTGGACTATTTATTTCATTATCCATATGTAGTTTTGGGCAAACTAAAACAATCAATCAAGGTGTAATGACAATAATTGGAACAGCTGGATCTGTATCTGCAATTGAGAATTTAAATTCAGGCGTTTTAACAAATGATGGTGATTTACATGTTTATAATCACTACACAAATAACGGAATTGTAACTTTTACAAATGGCTTAACCACTGGACTAACAAGAATGAGAGGTTTATTTGGATTTCAAAATATAGCTGGAACTAACCAAATGAGATGGTACAATTGTGAATTTGATAATAGTTTAACACAACCGGCTTTTCACTTATCAAATCAAATTAGTATTAGTGGGAATGCGAATTTTTTAAATGGCATTGTTGATGACGACAACTTTGGCGGACTAGCCATTTTTGAAAACTTGGCAACACATATTAATGTAGATAACAACAGTCATGTTGACGGATTTGTTAGAAAAATTGGTAATCAAGATTTTATATTCCCTATTGGAGACAGTAATTTCTTTAGATATGCAGCAATCTCAGAACCAAACACAAATACTGATATTTTTTCTGGAAAATACTTCTTTGAAAACTCAAATTTATTTTTCCCACATGCTAATAAACAAGAAAATATATCAATAATTGATGATGCAGAATACTGGCAAATAGACAAAACATCCTCTAGCAGTGATGTTTTTATTACACTAACTTGGAATCCAGTTACTACACCAAGTGCAATATTTGCTTTACCTATTGATGATATTCATATAGTTAGATGGGACGTTTCAGAAAATAAATGGATTGACGAAGGTGGAGTAGCAGATGCTTTAACTAATGAAGTAACAACGGTAATAAATCCGCAAACTGAATACGGAATATTTACCTTAGCAAGAGTTAAAAATATATTGCCTTGTAATGGAAATGCAGTCATTGTTCACAATTATATTTCTCCAAATAACGACACTGTAAATGACGTCCTAAAAATTACTGGGATTGAAAATTGTCCAAACAATAACATTTACATTTACAATCGTTGGGGTGTTAAAGTATATGAAACACATTCATACGATACAAATGGCAATACATTTAATGGATATTCACAAGGTAGAACTACCATTAATAGTAATGAAAAACTACCTTTTGGAACTTACTTCTATATCATTGAAATACTAAATGAATCTACAGGAGATACAAATAAGTTAAGTGGTTATATTTTTATAAACTAAGTAAAATATTCTAAACCATTTACAAGCTCTTTTAATTGTAAAATATTAATTTCTGAAGTCGTTACAAAAGTATTCGGACACACTCTATATCAAGCAAAGAAAACACAGCAAGACATTATATTAAAAAGAGACAATTTAAAAAGTTGTCTCTTTTTGTTTAATTAAATTTAAAAATATAAAAAATCCTCTCTTATTATAAAAAAGCAATCCTAATAGAAAAACAAGCAAAATCAATTCAATCTATTGGGTAAAAAAAATAGACAGTATACAGTCATAACAACCCTCAAAAATATCAAAATAATTCTCGCAATAAAACTTAAAAAAAAGTAAAATCATTTTAAACTTAAACTATTGCATGAATAAGATTGAAATGAAAACTAAATAAACAATCATAAAACAAAAAAAGGAGACAATAAATGTCTCCTTTTTAATTACTTATTTACAATTACAATTTAGTAATAATAAATTCAGATCTTCTGTTGGCTTGGTGTTGGTCTTCAGTACAGTTTGATTGGTTTGTTGGTTCACATCCACAATCGTTTACTAGTTGCGACTCACCATATCCTTTTCCTGTTAGTCTTGATTTGGCGATGCCTTTTTCTACTAACCAAGCTATAGTTGATTTAGCTCTTCTGTCTGATAATGCCATGTTGTATTTGGCTGTTTGACGACAATCGGTATGTGAACGAACATCAATCTCCATCGTTGGATTTTGTTCCATTACATCTAAGATTTTAGCCAATTCTACTGCTGCATCTGGTCGGATGAATGACTTGTCTAAATCGAAGTAGATGATTTTGATTTTGAAAGCCTCTGCTAAGTTGTCTCCAACTTTAACTGGTTTTACTGCTTTCTCAAGTTCTACTGGTACAAATGATTTTCCAGATTCGTCTTTTGTAATGGTTGCTGTCTCTACAGTATTGTACTCAGGCTTTTCTGTTTTGATGTAGTATTTTGTTCCACAATCAACTTTTCCAAAGTCAAACTTACCATCTTTATCCGAGATTACTTCTTGTAGTTTTTTGTAATTAGCATCTGATAATGTTACTCGTGCTCCAGAAAGTGGTAATCCTGATTCTTTATCAGTTACAACTCCAGTTAAGAATTGCTCACATTCTAGTTTCTTAGTTTCTTTAAATCTGTAGATGTCATCACCACCTTGTCCGCCATCTCTATTTGAGGTAACATATCCTATTCTTGATGATGTATTGATAAGGTAAGCAAAATCGTCTTTCGAACTGTTTAATGGTTCTCCTACGTTTTCTACTTTCTTATAGCTTCCATCAGCTTGTTCTTTAGCAACAAATACATCTAATCCTCCAAGTCCTGGATGTCCATCTGATGCAAAATAAATTTCGTTCTCATTAGTCACCATAGGAAAAGTCTCTCTTCCTTCTGTGTTGATTACATTTCCAAGATTTGTTGGTGTACCGTAACTTCCATCAGATTTTATTTCAACTTTGAACAAATCTGATTGTCCTAAAGTACCTGGCATGTTTGATGCAAAATATAATGTCTTCTCATCTGCACTTAATGCCGGATGTGCCACACTATATTCGTTGCTATTGAATGGTAACTCCGTTACATCACTCCATTTAT
>NZ_BAAHCF010000008.1:0-465487 GCF_054776075.1 Flavobacterium koreense
AAATAGCTGCATCAAATGTAGCAACGTTTCCTGGGTCAGTCGCTCCTGTTGGAACGGTCCAAACATAGTTGTATGTACCTGCCGCACCTGGCGTAGCTGATACTGTAGCTGGAGTACCAGCACAAACTGTTGGGCTATTAACTGTTACTGTAGGATTAGTATTAATAGTTACGATTCCTGATGCACTAGAACTAGTACAACTTGTTGCTGTATCTGTAATAACTACCGAGTAAGTTCCTGATACTGTTGCATCAAAAGTTGCAACGTTTCCTGGGTCTGTCGCTCCTGTTGGAACGGTCCAAACATAATTATATGTACCTGCCACACTTGGCGTAGCAGTTACTGTTGCTGGAGTACCAGCACAAACTGTAGGACTATTAACAGTTACTGTAGGATTAGCATTAATAGTTACAACTGAAGAAACACTTGAACTACTACATGAAGTTGCAGTATTTGTAATAATCACCGAATAAGTTCCTGAAATAGTTGCATCAAATGTTGCAACGTTTCCAGGGTCTGCCGCTCCTGTTGGAACGGTCCATACATAGTTGTATGTACCTGCCGCACCTGGCGTAGCAGTTACTGTAGCTGGAGTACCAGCACAAACTGTTGGGCTATTCACTGTAACAGTTGGACTATTAGCATCAACTAAAATTATTGGTGTATTATTAGTTAATAAACAACTATTGATTGACAATAAGAAGTTAGAATAACTACCTGAATTTAACCCTGTAATAACATATTGACCTGAAGCATTAGTAGTTACGTTGTTTGGTCCAACTGTAGTTGTACCATCTTGATAAGTCAAATCATATGCTTCATTAGGTGCTAATCCAGAAATTGTAATTGTACCATCTGTACCTCCACAAGTTGTAGGATTTGTGCTTGTATATAAAGGTTGAGCTTGAATTGTATATGTTGCAATATAATTTGTTCCGTTATTATTGATTATTACTGTATCATCACAATCCGTTGTTGAGTTAACGTCTCCTGTAACATCATAATAAACTTCTAAAACATAATCACCTGGAGCATAAGCTGTCAAGTTAATTGGAGATTGTGAATCATTCAATACTCTTTGCCATTTTTGGTCACCTGTATTACATGGACCTCCAGATGGGAAAGTACCTCCTCCACAGTTATCAAAGAAAGGTAAATCTAATACTGTAAATGCGCCTGGAGTTGTAGCAGCAGGATAAATTCTATAATTTAATCTAGCACTACAAACATTAGCTGTTGCAGATTTAAATGTTTTTACTTCTGCACCTCTTAAAATTAATGCATTTGAATTTTGAACATAAGTTCCTAAATCAGTATTTGGGAAAACATTTGTTGCAGGGCCAATTATATCTACACCTGATCCAACAGTATTAAAGAAATTTGAAGTTGCACAATTCGTCAACCAAACTGCACTTGCATAACTACCAAAATCACAACTCGGTAAAACAGTAACATTTAATGTTGTTGTTGTAGCACATTGTCCAGCGTCTGGAGTAAACGTATAAGTGCCAGAAGCAGTGTTACTTACGGTTGGTGGAGACCAAGATCCTGTAATTGGCGTTGAGTTACTTGATGATGTTGGAAGTACCGGTGCTGGAGAACCTGGACAAATAGGTGCTGGAGCTAAAAATGTTGGTACTATACTAGGTGTTACAACAATATCCATAGTTGTTGGAAAAGAACATTGTGTAATAGCTGGTGTAAATGTATAGGTTGTTGTACCTACTACATTGCTTACAACAGGTGGTGACCAAGTACCAGTAACACCAGTAGTTGATGTTGTCGGTAACACTGGAGGTGTAGTTCCTTCACAGAATGGAGCTATCTGATTAAATGTTGCATTAACATAATCAACAACTATAATAGTTTGTGTACTTGATGCTGATTGAGGACATAATGGGTTATTATCAGAAGATGTTGCTGTTATATTATATGTACCAACTGCTGTTGGAGAGAATATAACACTACTTCCTGTTGTTGCACTTAACTGAGCAGATGGTGTCCAAGTATAAATACCATTACCACCTGTCGCATTTAAAGTTGCTGTTTGTCCTAAACAAATTGTAGGAGAAGTTGTAGAGGTAGAAGTATTAATTGCAACTGGAGTTTGAATTCCTGTATTAGCTCCAATAACATAATTACAAACATCACCAGCAAAACCATCAATCATTACATAATAAGTTTGACCAGGAGTTAATCCTGTTGCTGTTAAGTTTGTAGAAGTAACAGGAACGTTTCCTGGACTCCAACATAAATATTCTGTTACCGGTCCGGAACCACATGTAGCAGCTCCAAAAATCATAATCTGTATACCATTGTTATCTTCTGAACTAGTTACCCAAACATCTAATGATATTGTAGAAGATGAAGCAACAAATGTTAAGAAAGAGTTGTTTTCTAATGAACCACAAAACTCAGCTGATAATTCTGGCCAAGAGTTAGATGTATATGAAGCCGAAGTATTTCCGCAATATCCATTTAAATTACAAATAGGTGTTGCTTGAGCACATGTATTTCCAGCAGGTGTATTTGTTATACAACTTGGAGGAGGAACTGGAGTTCCAATACAAAGACTAAAAGTTGATGTTTGATTTGCAGTTGCTGTCCAAGAATATATTCTAACATAGTATGTTTGACCAACTATTAATCCGGTAGCTAAACTATTATTTGGATTGTTACAACTTATCTGTGTTAGTGTTCCACAAGAACCTGAATACAAAACATGAACTAAATCTGTTGTACTTCCTGCAATGCTATTTAAATTAATTGTATGTGATGTACTAGTTGCAGTAAATTGAAACCACACATCATCATCATCGGTTCCAACACAAGCATTTGCCTGTGCTGAAGCGGTTGCACCAATTAGGGTACCACCAACACTTAGTGTACAAGCATTTGAAGTGTTTACAGGAGCTACTGTAGCATTTATACATTCATCATTTGCAATTAAAGTAGTAAATGCTCTAACATTTGACCATAAACTTATGTCTGAAACACTACAAATAGAACGTACATAAACAATATATGGAGTTCCTGGACTAAGTCCAGTAGCTATATATGGATTTGTGGTAGTTATAATTCCAACAGAAGTTGCAGTAGGAGGAGGAGAACCAGCAGGTAAAATAAGTACTTCCCAAGTTGTTGCTGTTCCTATCTCAGTCCATGAAATTGTTGCGCCTGTTTGTGTTATAGTTGATATAGCAACTGCAGTAGGTTTTGGACATGTAGGTGCTGGTGCACAAGTTACATTTGCAACCCAACCCGGAGCGTTTACAGAAGCATCACTTCTAAATCTGAATGTTAAACATCCATTAGCACTTGATGCGGTGAAAGGACCAGGTAAATTAGCACCTGTTAAATTACCCCAATAAGAACCTGGCAAACCTCCAGGAACATTTCCTGCTAAATTAGCACTAGCTAATTGAGGAGCTGCAATTGAATTTCCATCAAAAACATATAATCCATCCCAGTTAGCCTCAGTATTAAATGTTGTAAAAGTTACTGTTACTTGCTCTGTTGGTATAGTTGGACATATTGTAACTGTATAATCTGTACCATTAGCATAATTAACAGTTGCACCTGCTGGATCTGTAAATATTCCTCCACAAGCTGGTGGTGCAATTTGAGTAGTTATTGTAGTTGGTCCTACCCAATTACTTAAATCATTTCCAGGACATACAGCTCTAACATATAAATTATAACAAGTATCTGGTGTTAATCCTGTAAATACATGTGGATTTGTAGTAGTTGTTATAAAAGTTGTTGTAGATGCATTTGGAGCTGGAGAACCACAAGGTAATGCTAAAACATGCCATGTAGTAGCTGTATTTGGATTCACCCATGCTAAAGTAGCAGAATTTGATGTAACTGTAGATGTAGTTAAAGTATTTGGATTTGGACAAGTTGGTGGCACTGCACATGATACATTTGCTACCCATCCAGGATTATTAACTGATGCGTCACTTCTAAATCTAAAAGTTAAACAACCATCAGGTGATGTTGACGTAAATGGGCCAGGTAAATTTGCTCCTGTTAAGTTACCCCAATAAGATCCTGCTAATCCACCAGGAACATTTCCAGCGCCATTAGCACTTGATATTTGAGGAGATGTAATTGCATTACCATTGAATACATATAATCCATCCCAGTTGGCCTCAGTATTAAAAGTTGTAAAAGTTACTGTTACTACTTCTCCAGCAACAGTAGGACAAATTGTTACAGTAGAGTCAGCACCATTAGCATAATTTGCAGCTGCTCCACCCGGATCAGTAAATGTTCCTCCACATGCTGGTGGTGTTATTGTAGTGGTAAATACTGCTGGACCAGACCAAGTACTTAAATCTGAAACCGAACAAGCACTTCTCACATAAACATTATAACAAGTTTCTCCTGTCAACCCTGTTAATGGAAAAGGATTCGTGTTTGCCGTTACCCATCCTGTAGACCCTGCTGTTGGTGCTGGTGATCCACAAGGTAAAGCTAATACGTGCCACTGTGTTGCAGGTCCTGCCGAAGTCCAAGCTATATTGGCTGAACTAGATAAAATTGTGTTTGCTGTAACTGAAAAAGGAGCTGGACAAGCTGGAGGTAATGCACAAGTTACATTAGCAACCCATCCTGCAGCATTAGTGGTTGCATTACTTCTGAATCTGAATGTTAAACATCCATCAGCACTTGAAGATGTAAACGCTCCAGGATTAGTTGTTCCCCAATAAGAACCTGCTAATCCTCCAGGAACTGTTCCTGCAGGATTACCGCTTAAAAATTGAGGTGATGCAACTGAATTTCCATTGAATATATATAATCCATCATTACTAGCTTGCGTATTGAAAGAAGTAAAAGTTACAGTTACTACTTCACCTGGAGTAGATGGACAAATAACTACTGTTGAATCTAAATTATCAGCATAATTCGCTGCAGCTCCACCTGGATCTGTATATGTTCCTCCACATGCTGGTGGCGGTACTAATGTGTTAAATACAAAAGGTCCAGACCAAGCACTAAAAGTTCCATTTCCACAATCTGCTCTTACCCAATATTGATAAGCTGTATCAGGATTTAAACCTGTAATAGGATTTGTTGTATTAGAACTTGTTTGGGTACCTGCGCCAGCTGGAATTGCCGAACCGGATGTTTGCACAACATATTCCCATGAAGTTGCTCCTCCTGGATTATCCCAAGATAAGTTACCACCATTCAATGATATTCCTGTTACTGCTAAGTTTGTTGGCTGAGCACAATTTAACTGTTGAATAACCAGAGAGTAAGCATATGTTTGAGCTGCTGTTGTTCCAGAAAGTACAATAATATATTGTTGACCCGCTGTTACGTTTAAACTTGGAATTGATCTTACTGTATTGGTAGTATTAGCAACACCAGCCAAACAAGTAGCGCCAACATTAGCACAACCTTGATATACAAAAATAGATGAACTATTTGAACCTGGAGTCATAGTAATACTAATAGCTCCAGTAGTTGTAGGTGTGTAAGAATAAAACACATCATTCCCTGTCATGAAGTTTGTGGTTGAACCACATGATGCTCCTTGATTAGTATCTGTTGTATCGCCATAATTAGCTGTATTATCATTTGTACTATAAGGTAGTGTTGTAACCGTAATTGGAGCTACACATGATAAACCGGGTGTTGTGGTTGCAAAATTAAAAGGACCTACCCAGTTACTTGAACCATCTGTACAAAGAGAGCGAACATAATAAACATAAGCTGTACCAGGTAATAAGCCTGTAGCTACATAAGGAAGTGGTCCGCTATATACAACTCCAACTCCTGTTTGAGCAGTATTTGTTACTTCAATTTCCCATGAAGTAGATCCACTTGGGTTTGACCAATTTAAATTAGCAGAAGTTTGAGTTATTCCAGTTGCTGATAAATTTGTTGGCTCTAGACATCTTTGAATTAATCTAATGTCATCTACCAACCATCTGTCGCCGCCTAAACCTGCTGTAGGTTGAGTATGACGCATTACAAAAGCAATATGAACTTGTAAACCCGCATAAGCAGTTAAATCAACAACTTTTTCTTCATAAACATTGTAAGTTGTATTTAAAGTGGTTTCTGTCCATGAAGCTGCCGTTATTGCATAATTTGCAGCTGTAGTTTGTGAACCAGCAGTAACATTTGTATTAACTTTTATAAGGTATTCCGTTGCAGACACAGTTGCGATTGTTGACCTTGTCCAAAAACGTAATTGTCCATTTGCTGGAACTGTTACAATTGGTGTTGCCAAATAATCTTCAGAAGTATTTCCGAGACCAATATTTTCACGATCGATAAAAGCACAATTTGCACCTTGATAGGCAGGATAAACAGCTGTGTTTATACCCCATTTTCTTGTTGGACCAACTCCGTTATCAAAAACGGCCCATTGATTTCCTGTTGCTCCTGTACCCAAAGTCCATGGAGTTGGAGTTGTTGGTAAGTCGGTACCTGTGGTACCTTCAAATCCTTCAGAACCTGGAGTAGGAAACTGAGAATAACCAACTATTGTAAACAATAAAGCAACAATTAGTAAAGTAATTTTCTTCATTAACGTAGTAATTTAAGTTAATTATTATTTTGTGTTTGTTTGGTTTTAATCTCCAAATTTAACAAAATTTATAAATAAAGCTATAAAAATGGTGTTTTTAACTAAATAAAATTGTTAAAAATATTTCATGTTGCAGATTGTCGATTTTTTGTGCATTTTGTCTATTTTTGCACATAGAAAAGTATATTATGTTAGAAAAAGAAAAAATAGATTTTGAAAAAACAGTCGTAGTTGGTATTGTAACTCAAAATCAAAATGAGGAAAAACTTGTTGAATATTTAGATGAACTAGAATTTTTAACTTTTACTGCTGGCGGTGAAGTTGTAAAAAGATTTTGGCAAAAAATGGACAAACCAAATCCGAAGACTTTTCTTGGAACAGGAAAAATGGATGAGATTCATCTTTATGTAAAAGAACATGAAATATCTACTGTGATTTTTGATGATGAATTATCACCTTCACAACAAAAAAATATTTCAAAAATTTTAGATTGTAAAGTATTAGATAGAACCAATCTTATTTTGGATATTTTTGCTCAACGAGCTGAAACTTCCTATGCTAGAACACAAGTAGAATTGGCTCAATGTCAATATTTGCTACCAAGACTTTCTGGAATGTGGACGCACCTTGAAAGACAAAAAGGAGGTATTGGTCTTCGTGGTCCAGGAGAAACAGAAATTGAAACCGACAGACGAATTGTTAGAGATAGAATTGCTTTATTGAAAGATAAAATTAAAACTATAGATAGACAAATGTCTGTTCAAAGAAGTAATCGTGGCGCAATGGTTAGAGTTGCTTTGGTTGGATATACAAATGTTGGAAAATCAACTTTGATGAATGCTGTTGGAAAGAGTGATGTTTTTGTAGAAAACAAATTATTTGCCACTTTAGACACAACTGTTAGAAAAGTTGTAATTAAAAATTTACCTTTCTTATTGTCTGATACTGTTGGGTTTATTAGAAAATTACCAACGCAATTAGTTGAATCTTTTAAAAGCACATTAGACGAAGTTCGTGAAGCAGATTTGTTACTTCATGTAGTAGATATTTCACATCCAGATTTTGAAGATCATATAGCATCTGTAAATCAGATTCTGATGGATATTAAAAGTAATGATAAACCAACCATAATGGTTTTCAATAAAATTGACGCCTATAAACATCTTACTATTGAAGAAGATGATTTAATGACTGAAAGAACAACTAAACATTATACGTTAGAAGAATGGAAACAAACTTGGATGAGTAATGTTGGAGAAAAAAATGCCTTATTTATTTCTGCAACAGAAAAAGAAAACTTTGAACAATTTAGAGAAATCGTTTATGAAGCTGTAAGAGAAATTCATGTAACTAGATTTCCGTACAATAAGTTTCTTTATCCAGATTACAAAGATGCTATAGAAAAAGAAGAATAAAAAAATGCCTTTAGAAATTCTAAAGGCATTTTTTTTATAATTGATTAAATATTAAAAACCATAATTTACCCCTAAACCAATAATTTGTCTAGTTTGAAAACCTCTGAATGCATTGTCGTCATAAATTGTTTGGAATGCAAAATTTGTTGATAAAGTTTTATTTATTTTCATTGCAATATTTAAAGTATAATCAATATCTACATTTTGAGGATCTTCTAAATAGTTTGAATATAAATTTAATATATTTTCAACAGTTACGTTTTCCATTAACTTAAATTTGTAATAACCATTTACAGCTGCTCCAAATTCAAAACGTGTATTATCACCTTGTGCAACACCAAATGAAGATCCAAATTTTGTAAAATGAGGATGAACAATAATTAATTTAGAAGTTGCAGGAGCAATATTTACTTTCAAATTATCGCTTTTTTTCCACATCATACCTGGTCCAAATTGAAAAAAGGCAGGTGAAAAGAAATGAGAAGTTTTTATTCCAGACCCTAAATCAAAACCAGAGTCTAATTGAGTTTTAAAATTAAAAAATGCTGAATAAAACCAGTATCCAGAAGCTTTTTTACCTAATAACGAATTGAATTCCAATCTATCATCAGACTTTTGCATTTCTTGATCTTTTATTTTTGTAAGACCATAAGCAGCAAATAATCTGTTGTCCCAATTCCAATCTCCGCTTTTGTAATTGAAATCATAATTTAATCCCACATTTCCTGAGATGTTACTTTGACCACCTGCTAACCAATTATTGAAAGTTGCTTGATTTGCTAAAAAAGTAAAAGTTCCTTTTTTAACCCATCCATTAGGTTTATCTGCAGCAACTTTTGCAGCTTCTTCAGTTTTTTTTAAGTTCTCTTTTTCTGCGGTTTGAGCTATTGATAAACTCACAGTCATTAAAAAAACTATTGAAAGTAAAATTTTTTTCATTTTGTTTTGTTTTAAAATTTTCGAGTGCAAAGGTAAAAATACATTTGACTTTAACAAATCATATGAAAAAATGTAAGCTGTTGATTTTGTAGAATTTAAACTACTTTTTCTTGTATAATGGCACCGCTGAACATGCTTCGCCATACATTATACTTTTTGCAACTCGTTGAAGATTTTGAATTGCAATGATGTAAGCACTTTCTGGTACTGGTTTTTTAGAACAACCTTTTAAAATAACAGGCTTATCTTGATATGTAGAATAATCAATTTCAGACAAAATCTCTTGATACAACAAAGTATCTAAATCAGATAAATTACCTAAAACAACCTTCTTTGCAAATGGTGAAACATAAACAGTTACAAGGATACTTGCCCAAGCCGGAATTATAGCGTCTGTAGAACAATATACTGCAACTAAATGACCTTGATATTGTGACCAATCGTGATTTTTTAATGCTTCACGAAAATCTTTCTCTTTCAAAAGAAATCCTTCATAAAGCCATTTTGATATATCTATTTGAGTTCGAACTCCATTTGGATAATAATCTTCCAAATCGAAAACTTCAAGCGCAGAATTGGCAACTTTATTTATTATTTCCTCTGACATTTTACAACATTCCTAATTCTAGTTTTGCTTCTTCGCTCATCAAATCTTTGCTCCAAGGCGGATCAAAAGTGATTTCAACTTCGCATGATTTAACAACGTCAATTTTAGTGACTTTTTCTTCCACTTCACGAGGCAAAGTCTCTGCAACTGGACAATTTGGTGATGTTAAAGTCATTAATACTTTTACTTCATTATCCTCATTAATCATCACGTCGTATATCAATCCTAACTCATATATATCAACAGGAATTTCTGGGTCGTAAATTCCTTTTAAAACCTTAACCACATTCTCACCTAAATTAATTTCGTCTTTAAATTCTTCCATAATTATTTAATTTTTAGCATTATAAGCTAAAGCATACATTTTTATTTGTTTAATCATTGATACCAAACCATTAGCACGAGTTGGAGAAAGATGTTCTTTCAATCCTATTTCATCTATAAAGTCGGTATTTGCATCTAAAATATCCGCTGCTTTTTGATTTGAAAAAGCTCTAATCAATATTGCAATTATTCCTTTAGTTAAAATAGCATCACTATCTGCAGTAAAAACTATTTTATCTTCGTTTTGTTCTGCATGAACCCAAACTTTAGATTGACAACCTTTTATAATATTATCTTCTGTTTTGTAATGTTCATCAATTAAAGGAAGTGCTTTCCCTAAATCGATAATGTACTCATAACGTTGCATCCAATCGTCAAACATCGAAAATTCATCAACAATTGTGTCTTGTATTTCTTGTATTGTCATATTATGCTGAATTATTTCAGTATCTATTATAATTTATTCTTCTTTAACCAAAGAAACCAATTTGTTCACAAACTTTTCAATTTCAACAGGTGGATAACCATGGTCGAAATTTTTGGTTTGATATTCTTTCTCTTGATAATTTATTATTAACTCTGCAATGGCTGCACCATCATAAACTCTTTTTTGAGTCGGGTCTTTATAAGTCGACAAACTATCAAGTTCTATTTTTTCAAAATATCCAACTAACTCTTTCCAATCAGCATCAGAAATTTTAGAAGTAACTCCTTTATCCGATGAGTCTCTTTCTTTAGAAACAGAAATTTCTTGATTTTGTATTGTTATTTTTTGATAAAAACCACGAGTATTAGCTGTATAAACAATTTTTGCATTAGCAATATCGTTTTTAGCCTCTTGTGAACATCCTTTTGCCATGAAAATGGTTAGTACTAATAATGTAAATACTTTCATAATGATTGTTTAAGTTAGCATCATTTTAGCTTTTTTAACTGCTTCGACAAATATATCGATTTCTTCTTTAGTATTGTAAAAAGCAAAACTTGCTCTAATAGTTCCAGGAATACTAAAGAAATCCATTATCGGTTGTGCGCAATGATGCCCTGTTCTTACTGCTATTCCTAATTTATCTATTATCGTGCCAATGTCATAAGGATGAATGTCATCAATATTAAACGAAATTACAGAAGCTTTTTCTTTAGCAGTTCCATAGATTTTCAAACCTTCTATTTCAAGAAGTTTTTTTGTTCCGTATTCTAGTAATTCTTGTTCGTAGGAAGCAATATTATCAAAACCTATTTCATTCATGTAATCAATTGCTGTTCCAAGTACAATTCCACCTTCAATATTGGGTGTTCCTGCTTCAAATTTGTGTGGCAAATCGGCATAAGTAGTTTTCTCAAATGAAACCGTTGCAATCATTTCACCACCGCCTTGATAAGGAGGTAATTTTCGAAGCCATTCTTCTTTTCCATATAAAATTCCAACGCCTGTTGGTCCACAAATTTTATGTCCTGAAAACACATAAAAATCACAATCTAAAGCTTGAACATCAGGTTTTAAATGCGGTGTTGCTTGCGCGCCATCAATTAAAACAGCAGCACCAACTTCATGCGCTTTTTTAATCATATATTCAATAGGATTAATCGTTCCTAAGGCATTTGAAATATGATTTACGGTTACAATTTTAGTTTTATTTGAAAGCAAATTGTCGTACTCTGATAGTATTAATTCACCAGCTTCGTTCATTGGAATTACTTTCAAAACTGCTCCAGTTTTTTCGCACAACATTTGCCAAGGCACAATATTACTATGATGTTCTAAAGCAGATACTAAAACCTCATCGCCGGTTTTCAAAATAGAAGCAAAACCATTGGCCACAGCGTTTATAGAATGTGTAGTTCCTGAAGTAAAAATTACTTCGTATGGGAATTTAGCATTAATATGATTTTGAATTTTACCACGAGAAACCTCATACGCATCGGTAGCATCTTGACTTAATTTATGAACTCCTCTATGAATATTTGCATTCAAATGTTCATAGTATTTTGTAATAGCATCAATGACTACTTTAGGTTTTTGTGAAGTAGCACCATTATCAAAATAAATCAACGGTTTACAATAAATCTGTTGCGATAATATTGGGAAATCAGCTCGTATTTTATTTATATCTAACATTTCTTTATTTAGAATTTTTCTAAATACAAAAGTAATAAAATTGAAACTGATTTTTACCAAACAGATGTTAATAAAATCATAGTTTTATAAATGTAAAATTTTATAATGATTACTGATTTCATTTTTAATTTATAAATTGCATGAAAATCTATTTACAATGAAAAAATTCTTCAAAATATTCGCGGTTTTACTCCTATTAGTTTTGGTTTATCTTCGAATAGAAATTTATCCGCAACTTGATATGATAACTGGTTTTTCATCTAAAAGCGTTACGTCAGGCCATTTTTTAGATAATCGTTCGTTGGAAAGCATTGAACAAGGCGATAATGATATTGATAAAATAGATTGGGCAACCAATGAAATTAATGATGAGGAACGATTTGTTACTTCAAAAGTCTATGGATTAAAAGAACGAAAAGCTATTTATCGTGAAGGATTAGGAGCAACATTGATTAACGATGATTTTGATGTTTCCAAACCTTACAATGTTCCGAAAAGGAATAAAAATAATACTACTTTAACTTTTCCTTATGGAAATTTGGAACCAAAAGACACTGTTTTTTCAAATATTGATTATGTCAAATTAAACGCTATTGTTGAAAATGCTTTTGATAAACAAGGTCAAAAAGACAAGCGAACACGCTCGGTAATTGTAATTTATAAAAACAGAATTATAGCTGAAAAATACGCTGATGGTTTCAATAAAAACTCAAGAATTTTAGGTTGGTCGATGACGAAAAGTATCACAGGAACTTTATTTGGAGTTTTGCAAAAACAAGGTAAATTCGACATCATGAAAGCTGCTCCAATTGCAGAATGGGCAACCGATGAACGTTCTAAAATCACCACAAACGATTTACTTCACATGAATTCAGGATTAGAATGGGAAGAAGATTATGGAAAAATTTCGGATGTTACCAAAATGCTTTTTATTGAGGAAGATATGACCAAATCTCAAATCAATAAACCATTGGTTGGAAAACCAAATAACACTTGGAATTATTCTTCAGGAACAACCAATTTATTAAGCGGAATTTTGCGAAAACAATTCAAAACGCATCAAGAATATTTAGATTTTTGGTACACCAATTTATTAGACAAAATCGGCATGAATTCAGCTATTGTTGAAACCGATATGGCTGGGAATTTTGTGGGTTCTTCTTACGGTTGGGCAACAACTCGTGATTGGGCAAAATTTGGCTTATTGTATTTACACAAAGGGAATTGGAACGGCGAACAAATCTTTGACGAAAGTTGGGCGAAATACGTGTCTACACCAACTAATACTTCCAACGGACAATATGGTGCACAATTTTGGTTAAACGCAGGTGGAAGATTTCCAAATGCTCCAAAAGACATGTTCTACGCAAGTGGTTATCAAGGACAAATGGTTGCCATTTTTCCAAGTCACGATTTAGTCATTGTGCGAATGGGTTTAAAAGAAGATCCAGAATTTGATTTTAATGGATTGTTGAGTGGCGTTGTTTCTTCTCTAACCGCAAAGAGCGCAAAGTAAAAAATCGCAAAGAGCGCAAAGATTAAAAAAAACCTTGCGCTCTTTGCGTAAATCTTAGCGACCATTGCGGTTAAATATTACAAATCAAACCCTAAATTAACGCCTAATTTATTAGCTATAATCTTGGTAATTCGTTGTTTTAATTCAGGTATTTTAATGCTTTCTATTACACTATTTGAAAACGCATACATCAACAAAGCTTTAGCTTCTTTCTTTGGAATTCCACGGCTTTGCATGTAAAACATAGCGCTTTCGTCTAATTGACCAATGGTGCAACCGTGAGAACATTTTACATCATCGGCGAAAATTTCCAATTGTGGTTTAGCGTTGATTGTAGCTTTATCACCAATTAAAATATTGTTATTTTGCTGAAAAGCATCGGTTTTTTGAGCTTCTTTTTCTACGTAAATTTTTCCATTGAAAACGCCTGTTGAACTGTCAGCTAAAATGGTTTTATAGTTTTGATGACTTTCACAATTTGGCGTTGCATGATTTACAAGTGTGTAATGATCAACATGTTGCTTATCGCCAATAATCGTAATTCCTTTTAAAGTTGAATCGATTCTTTCTCCAAAATGATAGAAATTCAAGTTGTTTCTGGTGATGTTTCCACCAAAAGAAAACGTGTGAACCGAAACTCTACTTTCTTGTTTTTGAGAAATATAGGTGTTATCAATTAGGTTTGCCGTTAGTAAATCGTTTTGTATTTTATAATAATCTACGATGGCGCGTTTTTGTGCAAAAATTTCAGTTACAGCATTGGTCAACACTGGATTTTCGTTTAACGATTGGTGTCTTTCAATGATTTGAACATGAGCATTTTCACCTACAATTACCAAATTTCGAGGTTGCACCATCAAAGCATTTTCAACTCCAGTAGAGAAATAAATGATTTCGATTGGTTTTTCAACCACTTTACTTTTCGGAATGTTGATGTACGCACCTTCGTTTGCGAAAGCGGTATTCAACGTAGTTAAGGTCTCGTCTTTGCTCGCAATTTTGTTGAAATACTCGTCAATAACCATTTTGTATTTTGGTTTGGTCAATGCCGACGACATTAAGCAAACATCCAATCCATCATGTGTCGTTGATGATAAAAACGAAGAGAATTTTCCGTCCACAAAAATCACTTTGTAAGTGTCAATTTCGTGAAGGAAATACTTCTTAACCTCAGCAAATTCAATAGCATTTTCGTGTTTTGGAAAAACGGTGAAGTCATTTTTTAAGA
Source organism: Flavobacterium koreense (assembly GCF_054776075.1). Taxonomy (NCBI): domain Bacteria; kingdom Pseudomonadati; phylum Bacteroidota; class Flavobacteriia; order Flavobacteriales; family Flavobacteriaceae; genus Flavobacterium; species Flavobacterium koreense. The sequence continues at coordinate 14,696 of NZ_BAAHCF010000008.1, forward strand.
TGGCGTTCAACGAAGTATATTTCCATGCTTCCTCTTTTTTGGTTGGGAAACCTTTATTTTCAAAGTTTTTTATAGCCGAAGTACGCACATCATGCAACTGTGAAGTCACATCGATTTGTTCTTCAAATGCCATGAAAGACGATACTAATTTTTCTTTTAAATCCATAATTTTGTTGTCGGTTGTCAGTTGTTTTTGTTGTCCGTTTGAAACCGATAACAGACAACTGATAACTTTTTAAACTAATTCACTTTTTATCCAATCGTATCCTTTTTCTTCTAATTCGTAAGCCAATTCTTTTCCGCCTGATTTTACGATTTTTCCGTCCATTAATACATGAACAAAATCTGGAATAATATAATCTAACAAACGTTGGTAGTGCGTGATTACTAACACCGCATTGTTTTCGTTTTTCAATTTGTTAACACCATTAGCAACGATACGAAGTGCGTCAATATCCAAACCTGAATCGGTTTCATCTAGAATAGCGATTTTTGGTTCTAACATCGCCATTTGGAAGATTTCGTTACGTTTCTTTTCTCCACCTGAAAAACCTTCGTTTAATGAACGTGACAAGAATTTTCTGTCCATTTCCAATAATTCTGATTTCTCACGAATTAATTTCAACATTTCGTTGGCTGGCATTTCTTCTTGTCCGTTAGCTTTTCTCTTTTCGTTAATCGCAGTTTTGATGAAATTCGTAACGGAAACTCCCGGAATTTCAACTGGATATTGGAACGACAAGAAAACACCTTTGTGCGCTCTTTCTTCTGGTGCTAATTCTGAAATATCTTCACCTTCTAAAAGGATTTCACCTTCAGAAACTTCATAATTTTCATTTCCTGCAATGATGGAAGAAAGTGTTGATTTTCCAGCACCATTTGGTCCCATAATCGCGTGAACTTCTCCAGCTTTTATTTCAAGATTAATTCCTTTTAATATTTCTTTGTCTTCAACCGAAGCGTGTAAATTTTTTATTGATAACATTTTTTGAATGTGTTTTTTATTCTGATTTAATATTGATTATCCAACTGATCCTTCCAACGAAATTTCTAATAATTTTTGCGCTTCAACTGCAAATTCCATTGGTAATTTATTCAAGACTTCCTTGCTAAAACCATTTACGATTAACGCAATAGCCTTTTCGGTTGGAATTCCTCTTTGATTGCAATAGAATACTTGATCTTCACCGATTTTTGAAGTCGTTGCTTCGTGTTCGATTTTGGCACTTGAATTTTTACTTTCGATATATGGAAAAGTATGCGCACCACAATTATTTCCCATCAAAAGGGAATCACATTGTGAGAAGTTTCTAGCATTATCTGCATTAGCGCTAATTCTAACCAATCCTCTATAACTGTTTTGTGATTTTCCTGCCGAAATTCCTTTAGAAATAATAGTCGATTTAGTGTTTTTTCCTAAATGCACCATTTTAGTTCCGGTATCGGCTTGTTGGAAATTATTAGTAACTGCAATAGAATAAAATTCTCCAATTGAATTATCTCCTTTTAAAACCACTGATGGATATTTCCAAGTAACGGCCGAACCTGTTTCAACTTGAGTCCATGAAATTTTTGCGTTTTTTTCGCAAATTCCTCTTTTGGTAACGAAGTTAAAAACTCCACCTTTTCCTTCTTTATTTCCTGGATACCAGTTTTGAACTGTTGAATATTTTATTTCGGCATTATCTAAAGCAATAAGTTCTACAACTGCAGCGTGCAATTGGTTTTCATCACGACTTGGAGCTGTACAACCTTCTAAGTAAGAAACATAACTACCTTCATCAGCGATAAGAAGTGTTCTTTCAAATTGTCCTGTTCCAGCTTGATTGATACGGAAATACGTTGATAATTCCATTGGACAACGAACGCCTTTTGGAATATAACAGAAACTTCCATCTGAAAAAACAGCCGAGTTTAAAGCAGCATAAAAATTATCTCTTTGTGGAACAACAGTTCCTAAATATTTTTGAACTAATTCTGGATACTCGCGAATTGCTTCAGAAATACTCATGAAAATGATTCCTTTTTCCGCCAATGTTTTCTTGAAAGTAGTCGCTACCGAAACTGAATCGACAACAATATCCATTGCAACATTGTTCAATTTCTTTTGTTCGTCGATAGATATTCCTAACTTTTTATACATTTCTAAAAGGTCAGGATCAACATCGTCAAGTGTTTTGTTTGGATCAGCTTTTTTGGGTGCTGAATAGTATGAAATTGCTTGAAAATCGGGTTTTTCATAATGAACATTTGCCCATTCTGGTTCTATCATTTCTTGCCATGCACGAAACGCTTCAATACGCCAATCGGTCATCCATTGAGGTTCATCTTTCTTTTTAGAAATCGCACGAACAATATCTTCGTTTAACCCAATAGGAAACGTTTCCGAATCCAAATCGGTGTAGAATCCATATTCGTATTCTTTATTTTCTAATTCGACTTTTAAGTCGTCTTCAGTATATTTTGCCATAGTTTTTTATAACGAAAATGATTCTCCGCAACCACAAGTTCTACTTGCATTTGGATTATTAAATACAAATCCTTTTCCGTTCAATCCGCCAGAAAATTCTAAAATTGTTCCTGCTAAATACAAAAACGATTTCTTCTCAACGGCTATTTTTACATTATTATCTTCAAAAACTTTATCGTTTTCACCCAACTCTTTGTCAAATTTTAATTCATATGACAAACCTGAGCAACCACCACTTTTTACGCCTACTCTAACGTAATCTTTGGCAGCGTCAAAACCGTCATCTTTCATCATGTCGATGATTTTTTTGCTTGCTGAATCAGAAACTTTTATCATTGCTTATTTTGATTTTGTCTAAATTAATGGCAAAGTTACTACAATTATCGATTTTATCAACAAACACTAACATTTTTATAACTAATGTTTCCATAGAAAAAATTGATTTTATCGTTTATCAAACCAACCTATTTAGTAAATTGCAACGTTTTTAAAATTAAAAATCATGAAACTTTACCCAATTGAAGCTGGAAATTTTAAATTAGATGGTGGTGCCATGTTTGGTGTAGTGCCAAAAACCATTTGGAATAAAACCAATCCGGCAGACGAAAATAATCTTATTGACATTGCAGCTCGTTGTCTTTTAATTGAAGAAGGAAATCGCTTAATCCTTATAGACACTGGAATGGGAAACAAACAATCGGAGAAATTTTTTAGTTATTATTCGCTTTGGGGAAATCATTCCTTAGATAAATCATTAGCAAAATATGGTTTTCATCGTGATGATGTAACCGACGTTTTCATGTCGCATTTGCATTTTGATCATTGTGGCGGAAGCGTTAATTGGAACAAAGACAAAACAGGTTATGAAGTTGCTTTCAAAAACGCCAAATTTTGGACCAATGAAAACCATTGGGAATGGGCAACAAAACCAAATCAACGTGAGAAAGCATCATTTCTTTCAGAAAATATTTTGCCTATGCAAGAAAGTGGACAGTTAAATTTCATAAAAAGACCTGAAGGTGATTTCTTAGAAAAGTCGGAACTTGATTTTGGAATTTTCTTTGTTGATGGACATACTGAAAAAATGATGATTCCACATATTCAATATCAAGATAAAACTATTGTTTTTTGTGCCGATTTGATTCCAACTGCAGGTCATTTACCTTTACCCTATGTTATGGGTTATGATACGCGACCACTTTTAACAATGCCTGAAAAATCGAAGTTTTTAGAAAATTGTGCAGAAAATAACTTCTATTTATTGTTAGAACACGATGCACACAACGAAATCATCACAGTAGAAAAAACAGAAAAAGGCATTCGATTGAAAGAAGTTTTTAAATGTGAAGATATCTTAATCTAATGTTAATCATTTTTAAATTCTAATAAAACTAAATACTTTTAAACCAATTTTTTAAAATAATAATAATGAAATTAATAAAACCTTTTTTTATCTCCGCTGTAGTAGCGCTTGCACTTTCAAGTTGTAGCCCATCATTAGCTCCAATGGTTGGAACAAATCCAGCAAATATTGATAAAACTCCATTAAAAACAACTCCAATTAGTGAAGCCGACATGCTTAGATGGAGTCATTTAGATTTAACAAATGATACCATTCCTGGAATGAGTGTTGATAAAGCTTATAAAGAGCTTTTGAAAAGTAAAAAAGGGACAAAAATTATAGTTGGTGTAGTAGATTCTGGTCTTGACATCGATCACGAAGACTTGAAAGGTAAAATCTGGACAAATAAAAAAGAAATTGCTGGCAACAAAAAAGACGACGACAATAATGGATATACTGATGATGTTCATGGTTGGAACTTTTTAGGTGAAGCAACCGACGAGAATTTAGAGTTAACTCGTATTGTAAAAAAAGGTCCAAACACTCCAAATTATGCTGAAGCTAAAGCTGAATTAGATGCTAAATTAGCAGAAATGATGCAATACAAACCTCAAATGGATATGATTTCTAAGGCTGATAAAGCGATTAAAACTCATTTGAAAAAAGAAACATATACTATTGATGATTTGAAAAAAATTGTTACCACGGATGCTGCTTTAAATCAAAACAAAATGATAATGTTGAGCGTTGCGACACAAGTTGGTCCAAATTTTCAAGAGGAAATGAAAGGTCAAATAGATTATGTATACGATCAAATTAACTATAACTTGAATGTAAACTTTGATGGTAGAAAAGCCGTTGGCGATAATCCAGAAGACATCAATGATAAAAAATATGGTAACGGTAACGTAAAAGGACCAGATGTATCAGATACAGAACATGGTACACACGTAGCTGGAATTATTGCTCAAGTAAAAGGAAACAATAAAGGTGGAGATGGCGTTGTGACTAGCAATGTAGAAATAATGGCTCTTCGTGCTGTTCCAAACGGAGATGAATATGATAAAGATATTGCATTGGCTATTCGCTATGCTGTAGATAATGGTGCTAAAGTAATTAATGGAAGTTTTGGAAAAGATTATTCTCCACATTCTGATTGGGTTCAAGATGCTATAAAATATGCTGCAAGTAAAGATGTATTAATCGTTCATGCTGCAGGAAATGATTCAAAAAATATTGATACGGCTCCAAATTTTCCAACAGATGAAGTAAATGGAGTTGAAGTTGCTGATAATCTTATCACAATTGGCGCTTTAAACCACGAATATGGTTCAAAACTTGTTGCTGATTTCTCAAATTATGGTGTAAAAAACGTTGATGTTTTTGCTCCTGGAGTTAAAATTTATGCCACTATTCCAAACAACAAATACAAATACGAACAAGGAACATCAATGGCTTCACCAAATGCTGCTGGAGTTGCTGCGTTAATTCGTTCTTATTACCCAAATTTAACAGCATCTCAAGTGAAACATATTCTTATGGACTCTGGAACTCCAATATCAGCAAATGTTGTTGTAGGTGAGCAAAAAACTACTGTCCCATTTTCAAGCACTTGTGTTTCAGGTAAAATTGTTAATGCTTACAATGCTTTGTTAATGGCAGAACAAATGTCAAAAAAATAAAAACCCATAGTATTAAACTAATGGAAGAGCATAACGTTCTTCCATTTTTTATTTAAAATCTGATGAAAAAATTTATTGCGCTTTCTTTTTTTATTATAAGTTTTTCGACTTCTTTTTCGCAAAGTAATGGTTATTGGCAACAAAAAGCTGATTACAAAATGGAAATTTCTATGGATGTTAAAACATACCAATACAAAGGAAAACAAGAGTTAATTTACACTAATAATTCTTCTGATACTTTACGAAAAGTTTTCTATCATTTGTACAATAATGCTTTTCAACCAGGAAGTGAAATGGATATGCGATTGCAGTCTGTAAAAGATCCAGATGGTAGAATGGTAAATAAAATTAAAGTTGACGATAAAACAACTAAAAACGAAAGTAGAATAGCCAAATTACTACCTAATGAAATAGGCTATTTACACATTTCAAATTTTAAACAAGACGGCCAAAGTGCTGTTGCTAAAGAAGTAGAAACTATCTTAGAAGTTACTTTAGCAAAACCTATCTTACCAGGTAAAACGACAACTTTCACATTAGATTTTGATGGACAAGTTCCGCTTCAAATTCGCCGTTCTGGACGAAATAACAAAGAAGGTGTAGAACTTTCGATGGCACAATGGTATCCAAAAATTGCCGAATTTGATTTTGAAGGATGGCACGCCGATCCTTACATAGCAAGAGAATTTCATGGTGTTTGGGGTAACTTTGATGTAAAAATAACAATCGATAAAAAATATCTTTTAGGAGGAACTGGTTATCTTCAAAACGGAAATGAAATTGGATATAACTATCAAAACGAAGGTGTTATTGTAAAAATCCCTAAAAAACAGAAAACATTAACTTGGCATTTTGTTGCGCCAATGGTGCATGATTTTACTTGGGCTGCTGATAAAAATTATCTTCATGATGTTGTAAAAACCGATTTCGGAACAACACTTCATTTTATATACAAAAACAATCCTAAAATTCTTGAAAACTGGAAACAAGCTCAACAGAAAACCGTTGCGCTAATGAACTATTTTAACACTACTGTTGGTAAATATCCATATGAACAATATTCTGTTATTCAAGGTGGTGATGGCGGAATGGAATATGCCATGTGTACTTTAATTTTGGGAGAAGGAACTTTTGAAGGACTTGTTGGAGTAATTGCCCACGAAATGGGACATTCATGGTTTCAACATGTACTTGCAACAAACGAAAGCAAACATTCTTGGATGGACGAAGGATTTACCTCTTTTATTGAAGACTTAGGAGTCAACGAACTTGCCGAGAAAAAATCAGCCAATCCTTTTGCTGGCTCTTATAAATCGTACATCAATTTGGCTAATTCTGGCAAAGAACAGCCGCTTTCAACACATTCAGATCGATATGACGAAAATAGAAGTTATAGCATTGCTTCTTATAGCAAAGGTGAACTTTTCTTAACTCAGTTAGAATATCTTATTGGAAAAGAGAATTTGATGAAAACAGTAAAAAGATTTTACTCAGAATTTAAATTCAAACATCCAACGCCTAATGACATTAAACGAACAGCAGAAAGAGTCTCGGGAGCAAATCTAGATTGGTATTTAACCGATTGGACCAAAACTCTTAATACTATTGATTATGGAATTAAAAATGTTGTAGAAAGTGATGGGAATTTTCTAAAATCAACCAAAACTAAAATTTCTCTCGAAAGAATAGGAAGAATGCCAATGCCAATAGATATTTTAGTAGAATATACCGATGGCACAAAAGAAACTTTTTACATTCCGTTGCGAATGATGAGTTTTGAAAAAGAAAATCCAACACCCGAAATTAAAAGAACTATTCTGAAAGATTGGGCTTGGGGAAACCCGAATTATTTCTTTGAAATTGATAAAGAGAAAACAGCAATTAAAAAAATCACTATTGATCCTAGCGGTTTAATGGCAGATGTGAAACCAGATAATAATTCTTACGAAATAAAATAAACCAAAAAGCGTTCTAAAATTGGAACGCTTTTTTTTGGAATAGAATTTGTAGTTTTACACTCGATTAAATTTCTTATTTATGAAACCTTTACATTTTATACTTTTTTTACTTACCCTAAACCTAGGTTTACACAAAACCTCAGCACAAGTTTACACTTTCAAAACGAGTAGTTTGAGTGTTATGGATAAAAATTCTAAAGGTGGTTGGAACGAATGGACCGAATTTAAAAAAGCCGAAATTATAATTACTTTAGATGCAAATAAAGATCGATTTGTTATCAATTCAAAAGAACTTCAATTGTATAAAATTGAATCCTATCTTGAAAAAGTTTCAAATGAAAATGATGACACTTTAGGTTTTATTTGCACTGATAATGATGGTGTTAAATGTGCTATTCTAATTGTCACTCGCAAAAAAGAAAACAATAGAATGCAGTTTTACATCAACTATCCTGACTTGAAAATGGTGTACAATATTTATACTACCAAATAATTTGTCAACAGAAGTGGATTTCAAATATCCGAAAAACGAAAAACTTAAAAGCAGAAAAACCATCGATTTGCTTTTTACTGAAGGAAAATCTGTCTCAAAATTTCCTTTACGATTGGTTTATACACCTATAGAAGACTGTGAAGGAAAAATAAAATTTGGCGTTTCTGTTTCTAAAAAACATTTCAAACATGCCGTAGATAGAAATTATTTCAAACGCGTTTTACGAGAATGTTACAGATTAAATAAACATTTGATACACGATAATTTAGACCAAAAATATGCTGTTATGTTTTTTTATCAAACTAAAGAAAGGCTGAGTTATGCTGAAATAAATGAAAAAACAATTTTGCTTTTCGAAAAATTTATTACCACAATAAATTCTGAACAATCCTAATTTTCCTTTCTGCAATAATTATCTAGTTTTTAACGTTTTTGAAAAATAAACTCTTTTTATTATGAAATCGCCATTAACAAAAAGTTTGCTTAAGCAAACACCTATGATTAAATACGCGATACCATATGTTACCGCTAAAAAATAAAATTTAAACATATGAAAAATTACTTTTGTTTATTGCTAATCTCTTTTTTAATAACAAGTTGTAAAGAAGATGCTTCCGCTGATGCTTATTCTGATGAGAAAATAATGTCTATCGAAATGCCTCCAAAAGAGGACGCTAATTATGATGTTGCAGCAGTTGATTCTACAGCTGCGGCGGTTGACGAACCTTCATCAAATGATTCCGAATCTAGTTTAGAAAAAATTGAACCTCAAATTATCAAAAATGGTGATTTGCGTTTTGAAACTGACGATTTAGAAAAAACCTATGAAATTGTTCAAAATGCTGTCAAAAAGAATGAAGGAACTATTCAAAATGATAATGAGGGTAAAGATTATCAAACTCATTATAGAAATTTAACTATCAGGGTTCCTAGTAAAAATTTTGATTCTTTTATTAAAGAAATTTCTACTGGAGTAAATTATTTTGATAGAAAAGAAATTTCATCAAATGATGTGACTGAAGAATACATTGATGTTGTTAGCCGAATTAAAACAAAAAAAGCATTAGAAGAAAGATATTTGGAGCTATTAAAAAAAGCAACAAAAGTATCCGAAATACTTGAAGTAGAAAGACAACTTTCAGAAATTAGAGAAGAAATTGAAGCTAAAGAAGGACGACTAAAATATATTAAAAATAGAGTTTCAATGAGTACAATAACTCTTGAAATTTATAAAACCGATGCTGAAAAAAGTGGAGCAACAGTTTCATTTGGCTCAAAAATTATTAATGCAATCAAATCAGGATTCAACGGAATATCAAGTTTCTTTATATGGTTAATAGGAATTTGGCCTTTTATTGTTATTTTAGTAGCCATTATTTACTTCGTAAGAAAACGATTCAAGAAAAAAACAAAAAAAGATGTTTAAGTACTTTAAAAAAAGATATATAATTCCGATTGTTGCCTCGGGTTTTTTATTTGTTGGCGCTAGTTTCAAAGACGATTTTTTTGAAATTGCTAAGCAAATTGAAATTTTCACAACACTTTTCAAAACCGTAAATCAAAACTATGTTGATGAAGTAAATCCTTCTGAATTGATGGATAAAGCAATCAAAAGTATGTTAGCTGATTTAGATCCGTATACTAATTATTTTAACGAACAAGATGTTGTAAAATTTAAAATAAACAACACTGGTGAATATACTGGAATTGGCGCGATGATTACTCGAAAAGAAGACAAGCTAATCATCAAAGAACCTTACAAAGGATTTCCTGCCGACAAAGCCGGATTGAAAGCTGGTGACGCCATTATTCAAATTGGTGATGTGCTTTTAGCAGATTTTAAAGAAGATGCTTCTCAATTGTTAAAAGGAGCTAAAAACACTAAAGTTGAGGTAAAATACCTTCGTCAAGGAAAAACGCTAACTGCACAAATTATTTTGGATGAAGTAGAAATAAAAGCCGTTCCATTTTTCTCAAAAATTGATGAAAAAACAGGATATATTGTGCTTTCTGCTTTCAACAGAAAAACCACTCAAGAAACTAAAGAAGCACTTGAAAAACTAAAAGCCGATGGTGCTGAAAGAATTATTTTAGATTTAAGAGGAAATCCAGGAGGTCTTTTAAACGAAGCTGTAAATGTATGTAACCTTTTTGTGCCTAAAGGTGAAGTTATTGTAACAACTAAATCTAAAAATCCTAAGTATAATGTTACTTACAAGACAACTAGAGAGCCTATTGATTTGCAAATTCCACTAGCTATTATTGTTGATGGAAAAAGTGCATCAGCTTCTGAAATCGTATCTGGTGCTTTGCAAGATTTAGATCGTGCCGTTGTAATTGGTAGCCGAAGTTTCGGAAAAGGTTTAGTTCAAAGACCAATTGATATGACTTATGGCACTCAAGTAAAAGTTACAATTTCTCGTTATTATACACCATCAGGAAGATGTATTCAAGCATTAGACTATTGGCATAAAGACAAAGACGGAAAAGCTACTCGTACAGATGCTTCAAAATATACAGCCTTCAAAACCAAAAAAGGAAGAACAGTTTATGATGGTGGTGGAATTCAACCTGATGTAGAATTGGAAGAAACCAAACTAAGCACTATTGCTGAGGTGCTTCAAAAGAATGATGGAATTTTTAATTATGTAACTAATTATTACTACAAAAATCCTTCGCTTGGAGATAAAATTCCAACCATTACTGATGCTGATTTTGCAGACTTTAAAGCATTTTTGAAAAAAGAAAAAATTAGCTTCGATACAGAAACAGAATTGGCTTTGAAAAATACTTTAGAAAAAGCTAAAAAAGAAAAAATTGACGAATCTATTAAAGCTCAATACGACCAATTATTTGCTGCTCTACAAAAAAGTGAAGAAGCGCTTTTAGATAAAAATCAGAAGGAAATTAAGAAATTAATTCTGGATGAAATCATTAAACGTTATCAATACAAAGAAGGATTGTACCAATATTATGTAAAAAATAATCCAGAAATTGCTAAGGCAAGTTCTATTTTGGCTAACCCAACTGAGTACAACAAAATACTACAATAATGTTTCGATTTTTAAAATATTTACCGCTTTTATTTTTTGGTTTTATTTCGGCTCAAGAGGAAGCAGTTTATTCTGTTTATTTTGAATTTGATAAATTTTCTTTAGATGATAAACAAGCTAAAGAGGTAGTTAATTTCATTAAAAATACGGATTCTACAAGAATTGAATCAGTACAAATTTTTGGTTACACTGATGATATTGGAAAAGAAGCTTATAATTTTAAACTTTCTACCAATAGAGCCAATACCATTCAAAATAAACTAATAGAAAATGGTATCAAAAACAAAATCATCGTTACCATTGAAGGAAAAGGAAGAATACTTATAGATGATGATATTGTAGACAATCTTCCCGAAAAACGCTCTAAAAATCGTCGTGTAGACGTTGTTTTAAACTTAAAAGAACTTCCTAAATTGGTTTTGCCTGGGTTTTATAATATGATTCAAAAAAATCATGTGGTAGGCGATCATATTTATCTTGAAAATATTCTTTTTGACAAAGGTAGTAGCCACCTTACAACTAAAGCAAAAAGTGAATTAGACAAGGTTGCGCTTTTGTGTTTGAGATATAAAAACTTAGAATTTGAAATTCAAGGACATGTTTGTTGCACGCCGCCAAATCAAAAAGAAGCTATTGATAAAGACACTAAAAAACGTCAATTATCTACCAACAGAGCACAATCTGTTTTTAAATATTTGGCATTTAGAAGAGTTCCAAAAAACAGAATGACATTCAAAGGATACGGAAATACTGTTCCGCTTGGTAAAGAACCTGAATATGACCGACGTGTCGAATTGGTAATTACCAAGATATAATTTATGAAGCAAATTTATTTGTTGTTCCTTTTTTGTTGTTCCATTCTCTATTCACAAGAAGAACAAAAATCAATTATAGTTTTATTTAATTCAAACGAATTCGCTTTATCTTCTGAGGCTGAAGGAACTTTAAGTGCTTTTTTTTCTGATGAAACTTTAGTCATTGCATCAATTTCAATTGAGGGTTTTTGTGATGATGTTGGCTCTATAGAAAACAACTTGATTTTATCTACAAATAGAGCACAATCAGTTGCAAATTATTTGAAAAAGGAATTTAATCTGAATTGCAACTCTATTCTTGGCAAAGGAGAACTTCCACTAACAAACATCTCTTCTGTCGATGAATCTAGAAAAAACAATAGAAAAGCTATTCTAGAAATTACTTTCTCTAAAAGTTCTGAAGAAAATAATGTATCAAACAAAGACTCTGAAAACCGTTACAAAAACTACAAAACCTTTTCAGATAAATTAGTTGTTGGTGATAAAATCATTATCAAAAATCTTCTTTTTAAAGGTAGTTTAACGATTTTTGAAAATCCAGAAGAGGCAATTATTGAACTTGAAAAAATAGTAGTTTATCTAAATGAAAATCCCAACACAACTATCGAAATTCAAGGTCATGTTTGTTGCATAGGAAGCCCTCATAGCGATGCTCACGATCGATTTTCTGGAAAAAATAACTTATCGCATACAAGAGCTCAAAAAGTATTTGACTATTTAATTGAAAAAGGAATCTCGCCAAACCGAATGACACACATGGGTTACGGTAGAAAATTTCCTATTCCTGGTGGAATTGAATCTGATAATAAACGTGTGGAGATTTTAATTACAAAGATTTAATGCTCTCGTTTCATTTCAATATGCGGAATATCGTCTTCTAGATACATTTCACTTGTTTGAACAAAATCATGGCTTTCGTAAAATTTCTTCAAATAAAGTTGAGCTGAAATAGTTATTTTAGTTTCCTCAAAATAAGTTTCTATCCCTTCAATAGCTTGCTGCATCATTTCGTGTCCAAATTTTTTATCGCGCACTTCTGGATGAACAATAACTCTTCCTATGGAAGCATTATCGAAATAGTCTCCTGCTTTAAACAATCTTGCGTAGGCTACAATTTTGCCTTCTAACTCGCCAAGTAAGTGTAATGCTTTTTCATCTTTGCCATCAATGTCTTGATAAACGCAATTTTGCTCCACTACAAAGACAAGAGAGCGAAGTTGTAGTAAAGAATATAGTTCTTGAAGAGATAGTTCGTTAAATCGCTTTATTTTCCATTTAATGCTTTCTGCCATTTTATTTCTTTTTTAAAAACTGAACCGATTTAATAATGGATTCCAATTCGAACATTAAATCTCTTTTTTGTTTTGATGGTGCGTAGCAAAATCCTTCAATTATTAAAATTCTGTTATTGGTTTTGTCAATAATAGCATAATTGATAAATGGTCCATTCATTGATTCGTGAAGTAATTCCCAATTTCCTTTGGTTTCAAATGTTTCTCTATTGAAAATTTTGGTTTTAGAAAAATATGGAGAAAATGCTGGTTCCGTAATCATTCTAGTTTTTGGAACAGCTCCGTGAATATAAATTCTACCAATAGAATCACGAATTTGAATTATTCTGTTGACAGCTTTACCATTGTCTTTAATGCTATTAAGTGGTACTTGATAAAAAACCAAACTCATGTTACCACTTGTAATGTCTTTTTTAAACCAAATAAACCTTTTTCCATGCATTACCATTCGATATTTAGAAGGAATGTTAATCTTGATATTGAATTTTTCTACTACTTTTTTGAAATCTAAAACAGAGTCTTTTTTAATTCTGTCTTGGTAAACTTTGATTTCAGAAGTTTTTATTCTGCTTATAATAAGCGAATCATTTGCTTGAATGGTATCTAAAATCTCTTGAACCGTTTTACCTGAAACATGAACAACTACTTGAGGATTAGCATATTCATTATTTTCAATTCTAAACTGACTTTTAGCTTCTTTTTTAACAACAATAATATTTCTACTATTGCTCATAAAACCTTCAAGTAGTTTTACTGGATATTGATTCAATGTAAAAATAGGTTCTTCTTGAGGCAAACCTACAACTGGTGATGCAAATTTATTTCGTACGCTATCACCAATTTCTCCATTCCAAAGTTGGTCGTCGATAATAACGGCAACTTCGTTGGTTTTTCGGGAAGTTTCACTAGTGTTTTTAACTTCTTTAGAATCGCAAGAAGTTAGAAAAATAGCTACAATAGAAAATAAAAAAAGGGCTTTATTCATGATTAGAAATAAAGCCCAAATTTATGTAAGATTTTTGTATTATCCGTTAATTTTTAATTTCATTCCAGGTTGAATACTTTCGCCTTTGATATTATTCCATTTTTTAATGTCTGAAATGGTAACTCCAGGGAATTTTTGAGAAATACTAAATAAAGAATCTCCTTTTCTTACTTGGTACATTTTCTCTTTAGCTTTCTTCTGATTGGCTGCATAATCGTTTTTCTTAGCTTTTTTATCTGCTATAGAAGCGATTTCTTCTTTACCAACTATTAGTTTGTCACCTTCTTTGATATTTGTATCTGAAAGCGAGTTTAATTCTAATAAATCATTAACAGTTGTATTGTATTTTCTAGCAATAGTTCCAAGATATTCACCTTTACCAACTACGTGTTCAATATTTTTTAGTTCTCCTTTAGAAATTGATTCCTCTTTAACTTCTGCTAAACTTTCACCTGAAATAATTAATTGCGTTCCTACTTTTACATTGGTATCAATTAAATTATTCCATTCTTTAATATTTTGAACTGTTACATTGTTTTTCTTAGCAATAGCTGTCAAATTATCACCTTTAGCTACAACATAATAGTTTTCAGATTTTGAAGTTGTGTCTACTTTCTCCTCTTTTTTAGCTTTAGAAGTTTTTGGTTCCACTGATGCTATTTCTTCTTTTTTAGAAGTAAATGGCTGTTTAACTTCTTTCTTAACGGTTGTAACTACTTTCTCGTTTTTAATGATTTTTAGGTTATCGCCTAGACCAATATTGCTTCCTTTTATCTTATTCCATTTTTTAACGTCTGCAACAGAAACTTCATATTTATCGGCAATTTCACCAAGTACATCACCTTTTTTAACTTTATGATATTTCGTAACATCTTTATAAGTTACCACTTTTTCTGTCTTGAAAACTTTTTCAGTTTTTAATTCATTTGAAGCAACATTGGTGTTTTCATTAGAAATTACTTTAGGCAATTTGGTTGCAACTGAATCGGCTTTTGAATCTTTTTTGTCTTTGTAAGCTATTCTTTCTGTTGAGACAATTTTAAGGTTTCTTCCTAAAGGTGCTTTGTTACTTCTTAATCCATTCCACTTTTTGATATCACCAATTGAAACTTGATATCTATCGGCTATTTCACTAAGATTATCACCTTTCCTTACTTTATGATATTTGGTTCTAGTGGTAAATTCTCTCTCGGTAAAAGCAACATTAGTAGAATCATTTTGTTTAACAGAAGCTAAACGCTCATAAGGACGTTCTCTTTTGTCTGCTTGATATTTTACATAGGCATAAACCTTATCTTCGTTAGAAGCAAAAATTGCAATTTTGTCTTTTGGTAATCTCAAGAAGTTTTTTTCACCTGAAATTGCTGGAATTTCATTTCTCTTAAACGAAGGGTTGAAAAACTGGATTTCAGCCACTGGAACATCTAACAAATCTGAAATTTGTTTAAACGTCATGTGGTTTTTAATCATTATTGTATCGGTTGCAAAATGATTGGCAACAGCTTTATTCGGCACAATTCCGTGTTCTTTATGATATTCAAAAATATACATTGTTGCTAAAAAAGCTGGAAGATATCCTTGAGTTTCCTTTGGAAGATTTTTTCTAATGTTCCAATAATTTTGTTGACCTCCTGAACGACGAATAGCTTTGGCAACATTTCCAGGTCCAGAATTGTAAGACGCTAAAACTAAATCCCAATCACCAAAAATTTTGTACATATTGGTCATGTATTGGGTTGCCGCTTGACTTGCTCTAAGTGGATCGCTTCTTTCATCAACATAAGAAGTAATGTTCAAACCATATTGTTTTCCTGTTTGATACATAAATTGCCACAAACCTGTTGCGCCAACTCTAGAAACCGCTCTCGGATTTAAAGCAGATTCAACAACAGCAAGATATTTAATTTCTAATGGGATGTTTTGAACCGCTAAAGCTTCTTCAAATATTGGAAAATAAAACTGAGATATTCCCATCAAACGTTCAAATCCTTTTTTTCTATTTTTTAAGAATGACTTAATAACGTTTTCTAAACCAATGTTGTACTCAATATTGAAAGGTGATTTTTCGTCTAATATCTTTAAACGTTCTTTCAATAATTCTGTTGGTAATTCGTAATCAACAGGCTTATCGATATCAATATTTTTTATATCTTCTAGAAGAGTGCTGTAAACGTCTAAAGAGGTTAATTCTTTCATCCAAAGACTATCAATACATGAAGCCATTTCGTCATTAACGAAAGTCGCTTTTATTGAATCTAAGTAGGAAATTTTGGTCTCTTTTTTTACAATCGAATCTTGTTGTGTTGCAACTTCTTGTCCGAAAACAACTGAAGAAGCTACCAAAAGAAACGCTGTTAATTTATTTTTTATAATCATATTTTGTATTCTCAAAAATTTGTTAATCAGCATTTTATGCTAAAATGCAAAGTTACTAACTATAACGCAACAATATGTTTAATTATTGTTAAAGTCTTTTTTTAGTCTAAAATTGCCTGAATACCTGGTAAAACTCTTCCTTCAAGCATTTCTAACATAGCTCCACCACCAGTAGAAACGTAACTCATTTTGTCTTCTAACCCGAACTGTTTTACGGCTGAAACTGAGTCGCCACCACCAACTAGTGAAAAAGCACCATTGGCAGTTGATTCTGCAATATATTCGCCTAAAGTAATGGTTCCGTGAGCAAATTTTTCCATTTCAAAAACACCCAAAGGACCATTCCAAAGGATTGTTTTTGAATCCATTATAATTTTTTTGAAATTTTCTAATGATTTTGGTCCTGCATCAAGTCCTTGCCATCCGTCAGGAATTTCACGAACATCTACAATTTGTGTTTCTGCATCATTTGAAAAAGCATTGGCAGCAACAACATCAACTGGAATATGAATGTGAACACCTTTTTCTTTGGCTTTATGTAAAATTTCGATTGCTAAATCTAATTTATCGTCTTCACAAATAGAATCTCCTACTTTTCCTCCTAAAGCTTTGATGAATGTAAAAGTCATTCCACCACCAATAATCATGTGGTCTACCTTATCTAAAATATTTTCAATAACGGTAATTTTAGAAGAAACTTTAGAGCCGCCAAGAATAGCAGTAACTGGTTTGACAGAATTTTTTAAAACTCTATTCAAACTATCTATTTCTTTTGCCAAAAGCAATCCGAAACATTTTTGATTTGGGAAAAATTGTGCCACAATTGTTGTTGAAGCATGAGCTCTGTGGGCAGTTCCAAAAGCATCATTTACATAGATATCTCCAAGTTGAGAAAGTTCCCTAGCAAAATCAATATCTCCAGCTTCTTCTTCTGCATAAAAACGTAAATTTTCTAGAAGTAAAACTTGACCTGGTTGTAAATTTGCAGCAGCATTAAAAGCAACTTCGCCTCTACAATCTGAAGCAAATTCTACATTTGTTCCAAGAACTTCTGAGACTGTTTTAACGATATGTTTTAAAGAATATTTTTCTTCTTTTCCTTTTGGTCTTCCTAAATGCGACATTAGAATTACACTTCCGCCATCTGCAAGAATTTTATCAATTGTTGGCTTTGCAGCTTCAATTCTATTGGTATCTGTAACATTAAAATTTTCGTCTAACGGAACATTAAAATCTACTCTGATTAAAGCTTTTTTATCTTTGAAATTGAAATCGTTTAAGGTTTTCATTTAAATTGCAGTATTAATTGATATTAATCTGCAAATATAAGTATTTTGTTTTTTATTAAAAATGAGAAATATCAGGTCTATTCGTTATCCGTTTCTTCGTCACGCACTGAATGTATTTTTACTCCTTCACATCCGAAAATACTTGATTTAAATTCAATTTCTTGGATAATTTTTGGAAACATATTTTTCTTTTCTATAACTGATTTGTAGATTCCGTATATAAGTATATTAATCGTCATTGTCTGTAATTAGTGCGTTGTTATTGTTTACTGATAAAATCCAAAGTTTACCTTGGTAAGTATTGTTAATTTTAGAAAGATACAATGCTTGCGCTTCTTGCTCATTGTCGACCTTTTTTAAATAAACATATTTATAATTATTCATTGGATTAATTAACACTTTTGGTGTCAATCCTTTTGATTTTAGTAAATTGAAAAAGTTAACCGAATTTTCTGATACTGAAAACACATTGGCAACAATATAATATCCTCTTGGTTCATTTGGTATAGAGACAATCTGAACATCAAAAAGTTCTTTTTTGTTTGGTTCTTTTATTGCAACTTCTTGTTTAATAGGCTGCTCTTTTTTACTTGCATCGGCAATCAAATCATTATTGTTTTTGTTGATTGCCAAAATCTGAATTCTATCTTCGTAAGTATCATCTAGTTTTGAAAGATATAAATCGACTATTTCATTTAAATCGTTGTTTTTCTTTAGATAAACATAACGATAATTGTTTAAAACATTAGTAAAAAAGTCGGCTTCGATATCTTTTGATTTTAGAAAAGTTACAAATTCTATTGCACTTTGTTCTGTTTTAAAAATATTAGCTATTATATAATAACCTGTAGTTGCAGATGAAATTGATGCAGTTTGTACTTCAATAATGTTATTTTTACTATCTATAAAAGTGTTTTTTCTATTTCTGTTTATTGAAGAACTTGTTCTATAATCTTCGATTAAAAAATCTTTGTTGGCTGGTATAAATTTTATCAGATTATTTTTTGAATTGACTTTCAATGGTTTGTCATCATTTGTGGCATAATTAATTTCACCAATTGATGGCGTTACTTCTACTCCAAATGCAGTAAAAAACATAAAACATCTATCACCTACTGATTTTAATCTTAATGTAGCTTCTTTGATATTATTTCCAATGATTGTATTATTAGGATTTGGTATTGTAAACAAACATGTGTCGTAACCTAATGTGTTTTTACTATCAGGATATCTATTAATGAAATTCTGATTTTCTATAGTAATCGAACTATTAAAAAAGTTATTGTCTTTTCTAATGTTTGTGCTTAATGGTGTGAAAAGTTTACTTTCGTTTGAACTAAAAAGTAATTGATCTCCCAAAAGGTTGTTATCACCTTCTAAAGCGGCACAAGCAATTTTTGCTCTAACATTTCCTTCTGGTAAAGTTTGAAATCCGTTAAATACTATATCTGTTGACTTGTCTGTAACACCAGCGAAACCATCATAACTTGATACAAACTTTCCACTCATGTTTTGGTCTTCGTAGACAATAAAAATAGTCCATCCTGCAGAAACTCCACCTTCGATTATTCCTTGAGTTGCTTTTACGTTAGCAACTGAATAAACACCCGAAGCATTTGATAATTCATTTAAATATTCTGTAATATCAGCGTAAACTGCATAGGGAGCAATTTCATCAAACTCATTTTTGCCAGCACCATCAAATATAACTTGACCCGAAACATCTATGTATTTCTCTTTATTAGGTAGCTTTAATTTTACATTAGAAAAAGTTCCTCGTGAAGCGTCTGATGGAATAAACTTTTTTTCTGATTTTTGAATTCCCGCATTATAACGATAGGTTCCTGACCAATAAAGTCCTGCGTAAACTATTTTTTTTCTGTTAGAATTCTCAAGATATAACTCAGCACTACTTGAAGAAAAAGTAGATTCATCTTCATCAATATCAATATAAGCCATATCAAATTCATCATTCAATTTGGCATAAGAAGTAAGATTATAGTAAGGTTCGTTTGGACCGCTTGTAAAGTCAACTCTGTTTACGCTATTATTGGCAATTATAGTCATATCGCCTTTTACAAATCCTTGGTAACGAATTTTAAACGGAACCGAAAGTTGAGCAAAATTGGTTGTGCTAACCAATAACATAGTTAGAAAAACTATTTTTCGAAGAGTAATTTTAGCATTCATAATTCTAAGTTTTTTAGATTGGGGTCTTTAAAACATTTGAAAAAATCGTTATTAACAATTCAAAATTATAATAAATATCGATTAAATGCATCATTTAACCGATTAAATGCTGTTTTTTGTTGTTTTTGAATACTTTTTCCTGCTTATTAATTATATTTATATGTTTTTTCCTACGTGTTTTTTAAAGTTATCAACAAAACAAATACTAATTTTTATTATCTTTGCTTATGCAGTTTTCAGAAATTTTAGGTCAAGAACATATTAAGAACCACTTAATTAGAAGTGCAAGCCTTGGAAGAATTCCACATGCGCAACTATTTGTTGGTCAAGAAGGATGTGGAACTTTAGCAATGGCAATCGCTTATGCACAATATATCGTTTGCCAAAATTCTGGAAATGAAAATATTGGACAGAATGAAGCTTGTAATTTAAAATTCAATCACTTACAACATCCTGATTTACATTTTATATATCCTACAGTTTCTACAGAAGATGTAAAAACAAAACCTAAAAGTTTAGATTTTATTCAAGAATGGCGCCAATTCATTACTGAAAATGTTTATGGTGGATTGTTTGATTGGTACAAAATATTAGGAGTTCAGAATAAGCAAGGGATGATTCGTGTTGAAGATGCCTCTGAAATATTAAAATCATTAGCGCTGAAATCGCACGAAGGAGGATACAAAATAATGATTATTTGGATGGCAGATAAAATGAATTTAGAAGCGTCTAATAAACTTTTAAAACTATTTGAAGAACCAACAGATAAAACAGTTTTTATATTAATTTCTGAAAATGAAGAAGATATAATTCAAACCATTCGTTCACGATGTCAAGTATTGCATTTTAACCGATTACCAGAAAATGTGATTTCTGAAGCTTTGGTTTCACATGAAAATATTGATGAAAAATTAGCATTCAAAATTGCACATCAAGCTCAAGGAAATTATAACAAAGCATTGCACTTTTTAAAAGAAGACCATGAAGAATTGCCTTTCGAAAAATGGTTTGTCGACTGGATTCGAGCTGCATTTAGAGCCAAAGGAAATGCCACAGCTATTCAAGATTTAATTGCTTGGAGTGATCAAATTGCAAGTTTAGGTCGTGAAGCACAGAAGAAATTTTTAAATTATTGTATCGATATGTTCCGTCAAGCATTATTGCTGAATTATCAAGCTGAAAAATTGGTCTATATGGAACCAACAGTTGATAAATTTAAACTAGAGAATTTTGCTCCTTTTGTAACAGGAAACAATATTACAGAAATTTTTAAAGAACTATCCGATGCATCTTACCACATTGAACGCAACGGAAATGCAAAAATTATATTGACCGATTTATCAATAAAACTTACTCGTTTAATTCACAAAAAATAAGCTATGAACAATACAGCATCAGTTTTGGTTTTGGTTTTTCTAACTATAACTTTCATAATGTCGGCACACGATAAGCTTTTTCATTGGAATGATAATATGGCTTGGATGAAACCTCATTTTGAAAAAACTATTCTAAAAAACTTTGTTCCTCAAGCTCTTGGAGTTTTGGTCTTTTTTGAATTAATAGCAGGAATTTCTTGCGTTGTAGGAATCATAGAACTTTACATTAATGGTGGCAGAATGTTTGGTTTTTATGGTGCTGTTTTTTCTTGTATCTCACTACTAATGATGTTATTTGGTCAACGATTGGCAAAAGATTTTGACGGAGCTAGAACGATAGCCATTTACTTTGTTATAGCTATTTTAGGTGTTTTTTGGTTGAGTTAAACATTCAAACTCGCTTTAAACATTCTTAATTCTTCCCAAGAAAAATCCTCGCCTAATTGTTCTTTCATTGGTGTTAATGATTCTTCTTTATAGCCATAAAATGCTTTCGTTAAAATTTCAATTTTATCTTCTGGCATAATATCGTTGATGCTAACTGCTTTATCTTGAATTAGTTTTGTAAAATGTGATAAAATTGTTGCAACAGTAAGCTTTCTCAAATTGGCAATTTCTTCTATTGTATTTCTTTCTACCCAAAGTTCATAAGTGATTTGAGATGTTGGTTTTTTTGGAGTTATTTCCGACTTCTTTTTCTTTGGCTCGTAATAACTAACGTCTTCTTTATCTTCTATCAAATTAAGGTTGTTTCGTTTGAAATCTTCAACAACTCTCTCAATTTTGTTCAATTTGTAATTCTTTATTTCCGAAGAATTTAAACTATCTTTACTAATGGTTTTTCTATTCATAATAGTTTCCATCAACAATTTGGCTTTCATTAATCGTAATACTGCTTTGGTTTGCAAATCTTCTAAATCTAGCAATTCGTCGTAAAATTGTTTTACTTGTTTAACCCTTTTTATTTCTTCAATTTTATATAAAATTTCGTATTCTAGCTTGTCTAATTTATCAAAAAAATAACTGTAAGCTGCTTGAATTCTATCGTTAATAAACTGATAATCTGTAGTTTCTTGAGAAAATAATTTATTTAGTTGAGAAATAAATTTCCTAGATGGATCAATAATTGAATCACAAAGTTCTAACTGTTGCGCAGCCCAATTGGCAGATTTAGACTTTACAGATTTATCACTATCAAGGTAACTAAATTTATGATTACGCCATTCTTGAGCAAGTTCAGTCCAATCAAAACTGTTTATTAAATAATTATGAATAAAGTTCTTAGTTTCATTTTGTAAAGCATTTTCTAAGTGATCTTCTGAGGCTTTATTTAAAGAATAATCCATTACATCTTGATCGTTAGAAATTCCGTTCATTCTTAACGGAGAAAGTAAAATTAAGCCATTTAAAGAGCGTAAACGAGAAAGTGCAACATACGCTTGTCCTGGAAGAAAAACTTGCGAAACATCAAGCGCTGCTTTGTCAAAAGTTAATCCTTGACTTTTATGAACGGTTATTGCCCAAGCTAATTTAATTGGATAATGAACAAATGTGCCCAAAACCTCTTCTTGAACCTCTTTTGTGTTCTCGTCTATGGAATATCTAATATTTTGCCATTCGTATTTTTCAACCTCAATGGTTTTATTTTCATCAGGAAAATGAATCATTATTTCTTTCTCGGAAATAGATTTTACAAAACCCATTTTACCATTAAAGAACTTCTTTTCAAAAGACAAATCGTTTTTAATAAACATGATTTGAGCACCAACTTTAAGTTCCAATTTTTCTTCAATAGGATAAATCTTATCCGGAAAATCACCAGTTATTTCTGCATAATAGGTTTTTGATCTTCCTTCTAAATCCTGAAGAGATTCTAAATTTATTGTGTCGGCTTTTACGTTATGTGTTGTAAGTGTTATGTAACCTTTATTTGCTTTTAAATCAAAATCTGGTTTAACAAATTCATTTAAAATTTGGATGTCATTTTGTGTTATTCGGTTGTTTCTCAAATTATTAAGTACAGAAATAAAACGATCATCTGTTTGTCTAAAGATTTTCGAAAGTTCAATATACAACGGCGGAAATTGTTCAATTACATGAGAATGAAAGAAGAATTTTCCTCGATAATATTGCTTTAAAGTTCGCCATTCTTCATCACGAATTACAGGCGGTAGCTGAAGTAAATCGCCAATAAAAAGTACTTGAACTCCACCAAATGGTTGTATTTTTTTACGAACTGATTGCAGCATAAAATCCATAGCATCCAATAAATCGGAACGTAACATACTGACTTCATCAATAATCAGTAACTCCATGTTTTTAATAACAGCTTTTTTTAATCCACTCATTTTGAAGTGTCTACGAAGTGTAACACGACTTTCAAACTTAGAATTTTCTGCGAATTGTGGTGTAGAATTGTCTGGAATAAATCCGCCAAAAGGAAGTTGAAACATAGAATGAATTGTTACGCCTCCAGCATTTAATGCAGCAATTCCTGTGGGTGCAACAACTACACAATTCTTGTGAGTGGTTCTGATAATTTCTTTGAGAAGAGTAGTTTTTCCGGTTCCTGCTTTTCCTGTGAGAAATACAGAACGGTTAGTTTGGTTGATAAATTGCAAAACATATTTTGCTTCTGCTGATACAAATTCCATGGCTTATATTTTAAAAAGCAAATATAAAAGTTTGTTAATCAATATACAAAGAAAAAACGCCTTCTTTTGAAAGGCGTTTATCTAAAATTAAAAACTAAAATTATTTCTTAGCTTCTTCTTTTTTATCTGCAGGTTTTTCTTCTTTTTTACCTTCAGACTTGTATTTATCGTTCACCAATTTGATTAATTCTTTAGTGATATCGTAACTGTCTTTAGCATACAATACGGTAGCAGCTTCACCTGTTCCGAAAACATAATCGTATCCTTTGTCTTTTCCGTATTCTTTGAAAATTTTCTTGTATTTAGTCACTAAAGAATCCATTTCTTTTCCGCTTTCTGTTTGCAATTGTTGTAGCATCCCTTGCTGAGCATATTGTAATTCTTGTTCTCTTTGTTGCAATTCTGCTCCTTTTTGTTGTGCCCATGCTTGACCATTGGCCATTGCATTTTGTTTGAAACTAGCTGCTTCACTTTGAAATTTTTCTGCAGCGACTTTCAATCTTGAATCCATTACATCAGCTTTAGCTTTGTATTTTTCTTCAATATCTTTTTTCTCTATAGATTCATCCAAAAGTTTATTGGTATCGATATAAGCTGTTTTAAATTCTTTTGCGTCTGTAGTTTTGTTACATGATACAATTGCAACTGCCATTGCAAGACATACTATAATTTTTTTCATTTTAAAAGTGTTATTTTTTTCTATTTGCCAAAAGTATAAAATTTTAGTCGTAAAAGATAAAAAGTTATAAAATTGGCCAAATTTTAATAATATAAGTGTTTGTTATTGTTTTATAAACTTAAATAGTAATCCTCTATTAAAAACGAATCGAAATAAAGCTGTTTAAGAAACCTTCTCATTTTTGACAACCAAAGTGATTGTTGTGTTGAAAACGATTAAAATTTCCCTTTTATTTTAGTTTTTAGCGTTTTTTATCACATAAATATGCGAAGAATACTCAGAATTTTGACTTCCTTTCCAATTTGATTTCAATCCGACGAAAAATGCTTTGAAGAAATTCATTTTTCCAGATTTATATTTTTCAGATAAAAGACTAACATAAAAACTATCAAACTTCATTGGAAGTACTCTAACTAATTCTAAATTTTCTTTAGAAAATAATTTTTTAATTGCTGTTTTAGAAAAATGCCATAAATGAATTGGCACATCATAAGCAGCCCAAAAAACTCCATAATGTTTTGCATCAAATGATTTAAAATTTGGTACTGCAATAATAATCGTTCCGTTTGGTTTGATTAATCTTTTTAATTCTTTAATCTGATTTTCTAAATCTGGTACATGTTCTAATACATGCCACATTGTGATTACATCAAATGAATTGCTTTCTAATTCTGAAAGATGTTCTACAAATGAAACTCCTTTTTTTATTGCAATTGTTTTAGCTTTATCGCTTGGTTCAATTCCAATTGTTTCCCAACCATCATTTTTACAAACCGATAAAAAATCACCAACTCCTGCTCCAATATCTAAAATTCTTCCTTTTGCAGATTCTGTATTGATTAACTTTAATTTATTTTTTAAAGCAATTCCTTTTACAAACTGATACATTTTTTCAAACAACGATTTGTTTCCATCAGTGTGAGATATGTAATCTACACTTTCATAATAACTAGGAAGTTTTTCTAAAGAAGGTTGAGGATGCGTAATCAACATATCCAAATCTTCTTGATAAAGCAATTCAAAAGTTTCTTTTGAAACCGAATGATCTTTTACGTTTAAAAAATGTTTTGTCTTTTCAATATTCATTAAATTCTCTTTATTTATAGGTGTTAACAAAGTTAGTTTCACGTGGAACATTTCTAAGTTAAAAGTTAGAAATACTAAATACGAAGGTTAAAATTCTATATTTATTTTACGTCGTGTTCTAAACTTTATTAATCTTGTTTTGAATTATCTTCCCATGTAAATTAGCAAAACTGAAATATCACTTGGAGAAACTCCGCTTATTCTTGAAGCTTGTGAAATTGTTACAGGACGTATTTTACTTAATTTTTGTCGTGCTTCAATTGACATCGATTTTATTTTATTGTAGTCGAAATCCTCCGGGATTTTCATATCCTCCAAACGTGTAAGTTTATCGGCATTGTTTCTTTCTTTTTCAATGTAGCCCGAATACTTAACATTAATTTCTGCTTGTTCGATAATTTCTTTATCTAAATTATTATCCTCAATGTATTGCTTTACTTTGTCAAACTTTATGAAATCGTCTAAATCAATTTGTGGACGAGAAAAAACTTTAAACATTTTATCCGATTGAATCATTGGCGAACTTCCTTTAGCTTCTAAAACAGGATTTGCTTCTTCGATTGTCACACTGGTTTCTTTAAAGAAATTTACCATAGCATCACTTTTCGCAAACTTCTCTTCCATTCTACGCATTCTCTTTTCTGAAGCCAAACCAATCTCAAATGATTTAGGAGTTAAACGCGAATCGGCATTATCTTGTCTCAAAAGTGTTCTAAACTCAGCACGAGATGTAAACATTCTATAAGGCTCTTCAGTTCCTTTAGTGATTAAATCGTCAATTAAAACGCCAATATAAGCTTCATCTCTTTTAAGAATCATTGGTTCTTGCTCTTTAACTTGTAGCGCAGCATTAATACCTGCCATCATTCCTTGAGAAGCTGCTTCTTCATAACCAGTTGTTCCGTTTATTTGACCAGCAAAATATAAACCGTTAACCAACTTAGTTTCTAATGTATGCTTTAATTGTGTAGGCGGAAAATAATCATATTCTATTGCATAACCTGGTCTAAAGAATTTTACTTTTTCAAAACCCGCAACAGAACGTAATGCTTTAAACTGAACATCTTCTGGTAAGGATGTTGAAAAACCATTTACATAAACTTCAACAGTATCCCAACCTTCTGGTTCAACAAAAAGCTGATGTCTTTCTTTATCTGCAAAACGATTAATTTTATCTTCAATAGACGGACAATATCTTGGTCCGAGTGATTTAATTCTTCCATTAAACATTGGTGACCTATCAAAACCTTCTCTCAAAATATCATGAACTTCAAGTGAAGT
Organism: Flavobacterium koreense; assembly: GCF_054776075.1. Lineage (NCBI taxonomy): Bacteria > Pseudomonadati > Bacteroidota > Flavobacteriia > Flavobacteriales > Flavobacteriaceae > Flavobacterium > Flavobacterium koreense. The sequence continues at coordinate 41,717 of NZ_BAAHCF010000008.1, forward strand.
ATAAGTCATGTGACAAGATCTTTGATGTATTAATGGTTTGGTTTCGTCTGAATACGAAAACTTATCTGGATTTACATCTCCAGCTTCTTCTTGCATTTTCGAATAATCTAATGAACGTCCATCAACTCTTGGTGGTGTTCCTGTTTTCATTCTTCCTGATTCAAAACCTACTTTTAACAAATCTTCTGTTATTCCATAAGCAGCGCTTTCGCCAGCTCTTCCTCCACCAAATAGTTTGTCACCAATATGAATCAACCCATTCAGAAAAGTACCATTAGTAAGAACAACTGTTTTGGCTTTAATTTCAATTCCCAAAGAAGTCTTTATTCCTTCAATTTTTCCATTCTTGATAATCAAACCTGAAACCATTTCTTGATAAAAATCAACATTAGGAGTTCGCTCAAGCATCAATCTCCATTCTTCAGCAAAACGCATTCGATCTGATTGAACTCTTGGCGACCACATTGCAGGTCCTTTTGATTTATTAAGCATCTTAAACTGGATAGCTGTTTTGTCAGAAACAATTCCTGAATAACCGCCAAGCGCATCAATTTCACGAACAATTTGTCCTTTAGCAATTCCGCCCATAGCAGGATTGCAAGACATTTGAGCAATGTTCTGCAAACTCATTGTAACCAACAAGGTTGAACAGCCTAAATTGGCAGCAGCAGCAGCGGCTTCACAACCAGCATGACCGGCACCAACAACAATAACATCGTATTTTTCTAAAAACATTTTATTTTGATTCGAGACAACTATATACTCGATTTATTTATTGTTCCACGTGGAACGTTTGTCAATTCAATTTATAAAAAACCAATTAATGTTCCACGTGAAACATTTTAATTTTTTCATCTTCTTTGGAGCGCATTAACAGCTCCTCTTCTTCTGTCTTATCCTTGTATCCACAATAGTGTAAAACACCATGTGCAAGAACTCTTTTGAGTTCTTCATTAAAAGTAACTTCAAATTCAATAGCGTTTTCACGAACTCTTTCTATAGAAACAAAAATGTCGCCGTGTAATTCGTTTCCTACAGAATAATCAAAGCTAATAATGTCTGTATAATAGTCGTGATTTAGGTATTGCTTGTTGATTTCAAGGATGTATTCGTCATCACAAAAGATATAATTAATATCACCTTCTTTTTTATTTTCAGATGAAATAACATTTGAAATCCATGAAGAATATTGTTCTTCGTTTTCAAGTTGAAACTCTAATTCGTAATTAAAACTAATCATTTGTTTTGAAATATTCTTGAACCTTTTGATTAAAATTGGAGCGCAAAGGTAAGGTTTGTCTATTTAAAATTTCAACGCTATTCAAATATTCTTGCAAACGTTTAGGTAAAGCATTCGTTGAATTAGTAAATTCTTTTTTATTAGTCTCAGACTGACGTTTCTTTTCTTCGCCTTGTTGTTGAATTGCTTTTTCTAATTTGAGCATTTCATATTTTAGATTAAGCATCTTTTGAAGCACCTCATTATTAAAACCTTTGTTTAATAATTGTTTCTCTATTTGCTTCATTTGATTTAAAGCATTTTGTCCTTGACCTCCTAAACCTTGTTTGTTAAGTTCATTTTGTAAAGCCTCTCTTAACTGTTGTTGCTCTTTATAAATCTCCATGATTGCTTTTGCATCGCCTTCTCCGTCTTCGCCGTTTTCTCCATCAGAATCACCTTGACTGTTTCCGCTACCGCCACTTTTTCCGTCTTTTCCAGATTTTCCTTTACCCTCTTTTCCTTCCTTCTGACCTTCTTTACCACTTCCTTGTTCACCTTCTTTTCCGTCTTTACCATCACCTGGCTTTTGACCAGGTTTCATGCCTTTCTTCATTTTTTCACCAAGACCTTCTTGCTTTTTAATGATGTCAGGTAATTGCATTCCGCTTCCTTCACCAGGTTTAGGTTTTCCTTTTCCTGCTCCAGACATTGACATAGACATCTGCATATTATTCATGGTGTCTGCTAACATGTCTGCCAATTTATTAGCAGAACTTGTAGCAAATTGTTGGTGAGAAATTCCTTTTGGTACATTTGCATCTGCTAAAGTTTCTAAAGATTTGTCAACGTTGTATTGAACATTACCAACCTCAGTAGTTACCTCTTCAGCTATTTTAGGATTACGTAATGAAAGTGCAAACAAACTATCATCAACATGTTTAAACTGTTGTTTTAAATCTTGTTGGATTTTAAGGTTTTTATTAAAACTCAAAGAACCTCTTTTTAAACCTCTAAACTCCTTCATAACGTTTTCTTGTGAAAAAGAATAGGCTAAAAGATTATCAAGAATTTGACGTAACATTGCAATATCTTCATCCATTTGTTCCATCTCGCCAGATTCCATACTTGCTTGCATGTCTTGACTCATTTGCTTCATTTTCTTTGAAGCACTTTTTTGTTTTGGTTTTGCAGCTGACTTAGAATCTTTCTTTAATTCATCTGATGCTTTCTTTAAATCTTCATCAATACTTTTCTCTTTTGGAGCTGTATCTGGAAGTTCAACCGGAGTTTTTAATTCTTTATTTTCTTTATCTAATTCATTAAGTTCTTCTTGAATTTTATCGAACTCTTTGTTTATTTCTTCTTGTTTTTCTGTAGAATTTTCCTTGTCATTATCCGATAACTTTTCTTGCTTTTCTGAAAGCTTGTCTAATTTATCTGCGATTTGTTCTGCTTTCTTTTCTACATAATATTTCTTAGTCAATTCAACTAATTGTTGAAGACTCTTTGTTTGATTTTTACTCTGCTGTTTGAGCTTATCCATCTTTTCAAACAGCTCTTCTTTTTGAAGTTTTTCATTTAACTTTTGGAGTTCATCTAAAAGCTTTTTATTTTTTTCTAAGTCTTTTTCAACTTTATCTAGACGTTCTTTTAAAACCTCTTTTACTTCATCTTTCTTTTCAGTTTTAACTTTGTCTAAATTCTCTTTCATCTTTTCAGCAAAATTTTTCATCAGCTCATCTTGCTGTTTTTGCTTGTTCAAGAAATCATTAACCTTCTGTTGTTCTTTAAATTCAAGATTGTCTTTTTCTTTACCCATTTTTTGCAACTTCTCCATTTCGTTCAATTGCTTATCTTGCGTTTTTAAAGACTTTTCTAAAGAATTAATATTATCATTTTGCTGTTGTAAAACCTGGTCTTCCTTTTCAGATTCTGTAGCAATTCTATTTGAAAAAACAGAAGACTTTGCGCTCTTGAAATTGTGTAAAGCATCGTTATCAAAAATCTCGAAATAATATTCATACGAAACACCTTCTTCAACAGGTAAATTACTTGGGAAAGCAAAAACAAATTGGTCATAAACATCTCTCTTTACAGCAATTGTTCCACGTTTGGCAAAATTTGGTTTGTCTTTTGGATAATAAACTACTTGTAATTTTGAAAGCCCATAATCATCTGAAACTTGCCCTAAAACATAGTTTTTTTCGATTTTAAGACTGTCTGGCGCATTTCCTACAGTAATTATTGGAAATTGATCTTTAACCACGGAAATCTGATAATTCAACTTTTCGTAGTTTTGAACCTTATTATTTGAAGTAACAATTTGGTAATCTGTATTTTGAACAATATTTTTTGATAATAAAAATTGATTTTCTTGTTTTGTAAAAGCATACTTAGCTGAAGCATCCAACCATTCCACTTTTTGAGTAGCTAAGGTATTCATTCTCCAAGTTACATGAGTTCCTTCTGGAATGACAGCATTTCCTGTTCCTTTAATTACTTCTGCTTTTTTATTCAAATACCCAGGAAAATTCAAAACCATTTCGAAGTTTGCAATCGATGGAACTGTCACAACATTCAATTCATAATCATTAGACGAAACCTCATTTGCCTCAATATGAAATTCTAAATTCTCTTTTGGTTTAGGAATGACAAACTGAAATTCCCCAGGCTTAGTGCTTTCCATAAAATAACTTTCCTCACCAATAAAAATCATAGCATTTTCTGGAACTATTTTTCCGACTGTTTTAACTTTCAAAAGAAAATCTTGGTTTTGTTCGGTTTGTAAAGACTTATTCAAAAGTTGAAATTCAAATGGAGCTGGCGGTAAAAATTGTTGTTTGTAATTAACCACACGATTCAAACTTTGAGAAATAAAACTACTATTTCCTGACAAATAGAAAAACGCAAAAAACAAAATTGGAATAATTGCTAATGGTAAAAATTTCTTATTACTTCCAAAGTTAATTGCATTTCCAAAAGGAACGGGTTGAAGTGTATTAGCTTTCTGTTCGATTGAAGCAACTAATAATTCTGATTTGTTTTTATCTTGAGATAATTGTAAAAAATTGGTAAGCTTATCGCCTACTTCATTAAAATGATTTCCAATAATTTTGGAAGCGTCGTCATAATTAATTCCTTTTTGAAGTTTGAATAATTTAAAGAGAGGAAATAAAATGAAACGCAACAACAAGAAAAGTTCTACTGCGATGAATGTCCAAAATAAAATGGTTCTCGCTGTAGGTTTTAGCCAAAGAAAATATTCAACAAAAAGCGTAAAAAGAAAATAAAGCAGACCAATTCCGACGAAGAAAATGGTTCCACGTAGTAATTCGTTTGTGTAAAACTTCTTAATAAACTGTTCGAGTTTATCGAATATAATGTTTTGATGTTCCAAAATTGTTGATACTATGTTTATAACCGATAAAAATACAAATTTATACTTACGATAAAAGTTAAATCTTTATTAAACACAAAAAGCAATGACAATAACAATTTCAATAGCAAATTGTATCTTTGCAAAAATTATTACATAATGTCTAAACAAGTTCGTGTGCGTTTTGCACCAAGTCCAACTGGACCATTGCATATTGGTGGTGTAAGAACCGCTTTATTTAATTATTTATTTGCTAAAAAACATGGTGGTGTTTTCTATTTACGAATTGAAGATACCGACCAAAATCGATTTGTTCCTGGAGCAGAAGAATACATAATGGAAGCTTTGGAATGGTTGGGAATTGCACCAAGTGAAACCGTTGGGAAAAACGAAAAATTTGGCCCTTATCGTCAGTCTGAAAGAAAAGATTTATACAAACAATATGCTGACCAATTGATTAATTCGGGTTGGGCTTATTATGCATTTGACACAGCAGAAGCTTTGGATGCGCATAGAAAACAGCACGAAGCAGAAGGAAAAACCTTCATTTACAACTGGCATAATCGTGAAAAATTAGATACTTCATTAGTAATTTCTAAAGAAGAAACCGATAAACGAATTGCATCAGGTGCTGATTATGTTATCCGATTTAAAACTCCTGTGAATGAAACGTTGCATTTGAATGACATCATTCGTGGCGATATAAAATTTGATACTAATTTATTAGACGATAAAGTTTTATTCAAATCTGACGGAATGCCAACTTATCATTTAGCTAATATTGTTGATGATCATTTGATGGAAACTTCTCATGTTATTCGTGGTGAAGAATGGTTACCAAGTATGCCATTACACGTTTTATTATACAAAGCATTTGGTTGGGAAGCTCCAGAATTTGCGCATTTACCATTGATTTTAAAACCAATTGGAAACGGAAAATTATCTAAACGAGATGGAGATAAAATGGGCTTTCCTGTATTTCCTTTAGAATGGAAAACCGAAGAAGGTATTTCATCTGGTTACAGAGAAAAAGGATTCTTTCCTGAAGCTGTAATTAACTTTTTGGCGCTTTTAGGTTGGAATGACGGAACAGATCAAGAATTGTTTTCATTAGAAGAATTGGCTGAAAAATTTGATTTAAATAGAGTTCATAAAGCTGGAGCCAAGTTTGATCCTGAGAAAAATAAATGGTTCAATCATCAGTATTTGCAAAAGCAAAGTGATGAAAGTTTAGCAAAAGCCTTCGCTCCTATTCTATCTGAGAAAAAAATTGTTGTTGATAATAATAAATTAATAAAGATAGTTTCGTTAATAAAAGAACGAGCCAATTTTGTTTCTGAATTTTGGGAAATGAGTGATTTCTTTTTTGTTGCACCAACATCTTACGATGAAAAAGCAGCTAAAAACTGGAAAGAAGAAACACCAAATTTAATGCAACAATTGATTTCTGTTTTAGAAAATATTGGTGATTTCACTTCAGTAAATATAGAAACGATTGTAAAAGATTGGATGACTAAAAACGAAATTGGTATGGGTAAAGTGATGCAACCTTTCCGATTGAGTTTGGTTGGTGCTTTAAAAGGTCCGCATCTTTTTGATATTGTAGAGTTGATTGGAAAAGACGAAACCATCAAGCGATTGGAAAAAGCGATTGCTACATTATAGAAAAAGAAAAGCCCTGAAATTCAGGGCTTTTTTTTAGTTTTCAAAGTAAGTTACTTTGTAATACGTTTCATTATCTGATTCAATTAGCCAAGTATTTCCTTTGTTAACAGCAGTACAAAAAGATGTTTTATTTTTATTGTTAACTGTCATTATATAATTTTTTATTTTTTGGTTTGTGTTATAAACAACCATGGTTTCATAATCTAAAATTTTATTTTTCAAGTCTTCTTTATTTGTAAGATTTGCATGAAGAAATTTTTTGTCGCCATAACTTGAAATATTATAAGCACTTGATTCTGACTTAAAGGTTATTTTTGAGCTTGAATCAACTTTTCCGTTAGAATTTACTTTTATGTAATGAATATAATCATCTAAAGATTCTTTTGCTCCAACATTAAAAACTACTGAATCTCCCATTAAAAACAAATCAACATACAAGTAAGTCAAATTTTGATTATCACTAAAATCACTTTTATCATCGATTGGATTTATTACTTCCCATATTTTAGTACCGTCTTCTTTAAATTTAAAGACATAATAACCTAAAGGAGTGTTAGAATTATCGTTTGATTTTTCAAGTCTTTTTCCATACAATCCATAAACATAAACTTCTTTGGTATCTGGATCAACTATAAAATTATTAATACTTAAATCATCTGAAAAAATGCGTTTAGCAGTATCGCCAAATCCTTTTGTTTCAGTATTTCCACCATTATTATTTGAATAAATTAAAAAATCATTTTTAATATCAATTTTGTAACCTACATCACTTAATTTTTTTCCTTCATAATTAAATCTTGTAAGATATAAGGTAGTTGATTTATAATCTTTTGAAATAGATTTAGATATTACCTGAAAGTAGTCTTTTGCTACTGCTACTCTTGTTTTAACATCTCTTGCATATTCAACATTATCTACATTTACTATTCTATCATAACTTGGCGATTCGCAATTTTTTTCAGTGGTCTTAAAAGATGGTAAATCAGTAATTGTAAAACTTAATTCTTTTTCTTTAAACTTGTGATTACTAGTAAATAAAAAGTCGTCCAACATAAGTTTAAAATTATTGCTCTTTGGTAAATCTGCAATCTTTTTTCCGTTTTTATAGAATTTATGATCACCTGAAAAACTCATTTTTTCGTATTCATCAGTTCTAAATAAATTTCCTGATGGAGAAAAACGAACATTCATTACGTTAACATTTTCTAACAAATTGGTTTTTGAACCTTTTGAATCATAACAAACAATACTATTAACTTGTTTATTTCTTGACATACCAACGCTATGTTTACCTTTTTCTATAAAAATTTTATTAGATAAAGTTGAAAAATGATAACCAATAGGACCATAATCCTTATCAAACTTTTCATCAACAATTACTTGTTGAGCATTTAAAACACAAACTAAAAATAAAGCAAAGCTTGTTAATACATTTTTCATAAAAAGGTGTTTTTTAATTAATAATGCTAAAGAATAAAGAAACTATTTTTTTTCAAATTAAAAATTATCTGACCACTAATAGTTCCCGAATTTAAGTGTTTTTTAATTAATTACATTTTACATATATAGGATCGTCTAATAAAGGATAACCATCTACTTTATCGGTAATTGTATTTGGAATTCTATCAATTAACTCTTGGCAATCTGGAAAGTATTTTTTTATAAAAGGAGCAATGAAACTTCTGTGAACATATCCTTTTACAAAAGGGCCTCCATGGCTTTTTAAGGCATCTATAATAGCTCCGTTATTGTCTACTATGAAAATTTCATAGCCTAAATCTTGTGAAAAACGACCTTTTCTAGTAACCATTTTTTTATCATTTGAATCAGCAAGAACTAAATAAATGTTTTCTCTTCTTTCTAATTTAAATGTTTTAAAAAAATATTCTGATGTTTTAATATTATCTATATCTGTTATTGTAACAGCTTTTTTCTTATCATTACTATCTCTAAAATGAACTTTAAAACTTAAATAGCTTATTTCCATAAAACCGTCTTCTATAGCAATTTGAGTTCCGTCTTTTTTTGTTAAAACAGCACCTTTAACCTCTAATTCATATTCTGAACCTTGAGCATAATTATTAAATGAAATTAAAAATAATGAAATTAAAAATAGCTTTTTCATATTATTACAAATTAAAAATTATCTGACCGTTTATAGTTCCTAGATTTCCTTTTATACTTTCGTTACCTGTTAGTAATTTAAAATCATCATTTTTATTCAACTTACCAAAGATATTAGTAAATCCGTATTCATAAAAAATCACTGCACGAACAACTTTACCTCCTGCTGAAAAGCCAGCATAAAAATTTCCGTTGATAGTAGAAACTTCTTCTATTTGTTTTGCTGTAAGTGCTGTACCGTTTAAAATATTATTTTGATCTCTTTCGTTAACCGAAAGCTTTCCATTAATTTGTAAAACTGGACCAAAATCAAACGATACATGATTTTCTACTACGTTATAACTTAACAATAATCGCACTTGTACGCCTTGTAAATTGAATTCTGTTTCTTTAGCTAATGAAGTTAACGATGTTGATTCAAGACTAAAATTATTGCTGAAAAATTGCATTCCATAAATCATACTCCAATTGTTGTAATAATTTCCTCTAACAGAAAGTCCTCCTGCAAAGCCCATTCCTGGTTTGGTATCAAAATCTGAAGTAAATAAACTTGTTTGAGAAACTCCGGCCGACAACCCTATTCTATTACCATCTCTATTTCTATATTGAGAGAAAGCTAAATTTGTGAAAGCACAAAAAACAAGGATAAAAAATAATTTCTTCATTATTAAAATATTTATTTGTAACAAACATACATTATTCTCGTATAATAACTGTATTAACAAACTAAATATTACACATGGGACCATTTTTGATTGTTTTAGTAGTCTTCGGATTAATTATTTTATTTTCTTCTTTCTTTACAGTAAAGCAACAAACGGCAGTAGTTATTGAACGTTTTGGGAAATTTACAAGTATTAGAAACTCAGGTTTACAACTTAAAATTCCAATTATTGATAGAGTTGCCGGAAGAGTAAACTTAAGAATTCAACAATTGGACGTATTAATTGAAACCAAAACTAAAGATAACGTGTTTATCAAAATGAAAGTTTCGGTTCAGTTTAAAGTAATTCAAGATAAGGTTTATGAGGCATTTTATAAATTAGAATATCCTCACGATCAGATTACAGCTTATGTTTTTGACGTAGTTCGTGCCGAAGTTCCTAAATTAATTTTGGATGACGTTTTCGTTAGAAAAGATGATATTGCTATTGCTGTAAAACGTGAATTGAACGAAGCAATGACAACTTACGGATATGACATTATCAACACATTGGTAACCGATATTGATCCAGATATTCAAGTTAAAAATGCGATGAACAGAATCAACGCTGCAGATAGAGAAAAAACGGCTGCAGAATTTGAATCAGAAGCACAAAGAATTAGAATTGTGGCTAAAGCTAAAGCTGAGGCAGAAAGTAAAAAACTTCAAGGTCAAGGTATTGCTGACCAAAGAAGAGAAATTGCTCGTGGATTGGTAGAAAGTGTTGAAGTATTAAATTCTGTTGGTATTAACTCGCAAGAAGCTTCGGCATTAATCGTAGTTACTCAACATTATGATACTTTACAAGCTATTGGTGCTGATACAAATTCGAATTTGATTTTATTACCAAATTCTCCTCAAGCTGGAAGCGACATGTTGAATAATATGGTAGCAAGTTTTTCTGCAAGTAACCAAATTGGTGAAACGATGAAAAACCAACCAAAACGTGTGAAAACAAAAAATGATCACACTTCAACAGATTTTAATCCAAGTGATACTTCGAATCCAAGTGAGGAAGTTTAATGAAGTTATTCAGATAAAAAAAGAGGCTTAATCGCCTCTTTTTCTGTTTATATACCAATTGATGATGTAAGGAATTGCTATTTTTAAAAGCGTTCCGTAAGTTCCTGAAAACACCTTTTGATACAGATTTCCAATAAAAGAAACTGATTTAGAGGGCAGAATACTTTCTTTTGTTTTATCAATACTTAAAAGCATTTTTTGATAATAGAGTTCTTTTTCTAATTTCAGAATTTCTAAATCCTGCTCTATTGCTGCATAGGACGAATATTTTTTTGTTTCCATAATCTAGTCGTTAAAAAATATTTCTGAAAATTTCTCTAAAATAGGTCCTTCCACAATTTTATCTTTTACTAAAAATAATAACAAAGCCAAAATCAAATAGATTCCTGCAACAGCAAGAAATCCTAGTGGATAACTACCAAATAATTGTCCTAGAGCCATTGCTCCTGCTATGGAAACAAAAAATAAAACAATCATCAAACATAATGCTATCAACAAAAACTTGACTAACAAAGTGGTTGATTTCATTGCAACCTTGAAACCCCAAAGCTTGTAGTAAGCTAAACTGCTTTCCATATAAGCTTTGGCATTTTCTTGAATCGCCTCAGTATTTTCTTTTAATTCTTCAAAAGCCATTATTTCTGAAGTTTTGCGTTTTGCTTTTTTAACTCAGCCAATTTTTCTTCAAGAAAAGTAATTGCTTCTTCTGCTTTGTAACTTGAACTAGAAAGTAAATCCTCAACAGTTTCTTTTAACTCATCTTTGGTTTTAGAAAATTTTTCTTTGGTGTCTTCTTCTAGTGCATCCCATTTTGTTTTGGCCTCTCCTTTTAAATCATCAAAACCTTCTTTTATTTTTTCTCTAGTTTTTGAACCTTTGTCAGGTGCAAATAAAATTCCTAATCCAACTCCGATTGCAGCACCTGCTAAAATTGCTAAAATGCTATTTCCATTTTTACTTGACATAACTTTTAAATTTTGATTATACTAAAGTTACGAAATTTTATCGTGTCGTAGTGTTAAATCGTCGTTAAAGAAGTAAAAACCATTTTAAAGCCAAATAACCAACGTTTATTGATGGTTTGGTGAATTATGTTGGTGAATTTTTAAAAATTGATTAAAATTAAAATATAAAGGCCGATTTTAATAGTAAAAAAATATACTTTTTGTTTTATGATAAGTTTTTTCAATAATAGAAAAACCCAACATTTCTGTTGGGTTTTATAAGAAAAAACTATTTCGAAATTATTTCAATTGCTTTTTCTCTTAACTTTTCATTTTCTTTTTCATTATCTATTATATAGTTAATTAAATATTCGAAGTTTTTGAGATAGGAAATATTTTTATTTAAATTTTGTAATGCTTCAAACTTCACGAAAGAAGATTCACATTTTAAAGACATATAAAAAAACTTTTCTACTAAATAGTAATCAAGATTATTCAGTTCTATTTTGTTAGAATATTTTATTAAAAAATTTGAAAATAATAATGAACTCTTATTGTTATTTATATTCTTATTTAGACTGTTATAAAGCAAACTATAATCATAAATTTTAATAATATTATTAGCTATTTTATTTTCAATATTTCTTCTTTCTTCAAAATCAACTTTAAAATAATTGTTAATTTCTTTTAAGGAATTAACAATTATATTCTGTTCATTTTTTCCTTTTTCTTCCCACACATCTTTTAATGCAACAGTTCTATTAAAAACCATTTTACTGTCATTAGAATCTTTGTCAAGAGTAAAATAACCTAATCTTAAAAACTGGAATGAATCTTCTACTTTTGCTTCTTTTAAACTTGGCTCTACATAGCCTGTAACGATTTTAAGTGACTCTGGATTTACAAATTCTAAGAAATTTTTTCCTTTATGTGAATCAGGCGCTTCATCTGTAAACAACCGTTCATATAACCTAATCTCAGCTTTCAACGCATGTTCTATTGAAACCCAATGAATAGTTGATGACACTTTAATTTGACTTGCATCCTCATTACTTCTACTTAAGCTATTAGGATCATATGTAACATGTATTTCAGTTATTTCACCATTAACTTTTATAAGTTTTTCAAATTTTATAACATAAGCACTTTTTAAACGAATTTGATTCTCTTTTGTTAATCTAAGATATTTTGGAATTGGATTTTCCATAAAATCTTCTCTTTCAATATATAATTCTTTAGAAAAAGGAATTTTTCTAAATCCTGAATTTTCTAATGTAGGGTTGTTCTCAGTATCAAACCATTCTACTTTATTTTCGGGATAATTTGTAATAACCAATTTAACAGGATCTAAAACAGCCATTGCTCTTGGAGCAGAAGTATTTAAGGCGTTCCTAACGTGTGATTCCAATACAGATAAATCAATAAGATTATCTCTTTTTGCAATTCCTGTAGAAATCGCAAAATTACGAATAGCAACTGGCGGATATCCACGTCTTCTCATTCCAGAAATGGTGCTCATTCTTGGATCATCCCAAGCGGTAACATGCTTTTCTTGAACTAATTGCAATAATTTTCTTTTAGAAACAACCGTATGCGAAAGATTTCTACGAGCAAATTCTCTTTGTTTTGGTCGCACTTTATTACTATCATAAATTTGATCTAAAAACCAATCGTATAATTCTCTGTGAGGCAAAAATTCAAGTGTACAAAACGAATGCGAAATTTGTTCTAAATAATCACTTTCTCCGTGTGCCCAATCGTACATTGGATAAATACACCAATCATTTCCTGTTCTGTGATGGTGTTTTTTTAGAATTCGATACATAATTGGATCACGCATCAACATATTGTTAGAAGCCATATCAATTTTAGCTCTTAAAATATGAGAACCTTCTTCAAATTCGCCGTTTTTCATTCTTGTAAAAAGATCTAAATTCTCTTCAACCGAACGATTTCTATAAGGAGAATCTGTTCCAGGAGTTGTTGGAGTTCCTTTTTGTTTGGCCATTTCTTCAGACGTTTGGCTATCTACATACGCTTTTCCGTCTTTTATAAATTGAACTGCCCAATCGTATAACTCTTGAAAATAATCAGAAGCATAACATTCATTAGCCCATTTAAATCCAAGCCATTCCACATCTTTTTTAATTGCGTCAACAAATTCCTGTTCTTCTTTGGCAGGATTGGTATCATCAAAACGCAAATTAACTGGCGCTTGATAATCAATTCCTAAACCAAAATTTAAACAAATAGCACTCGCATGACCAACGTGTAAATAACCATTTGGCTCAGGCGGAAAACGAAAACGAAGTTTATCTTGTGATAATCCGTTTTTTAAATCTTCTTCTATGATTTGTTCAATAAAATTCAGAGACTTTTCTTCTGTTGACATAATTATTTCGTAATTTTAGCAAAGATAAAAAAGTTTACAGTTTTCGGTTTACAGTTTACAGATTTCTTTTAGAAACTTGTAACTGCGACTGAAAACTGCGACTGAAAACTAAAAAAAATGGGAACTATTAAATTACAAAATATTAGAACTTTTTCATTTCATGGATGTCTTGAAGAAGAAGGAAAAATTGGTTCAGATTATAGAGTTGATTTAGAAATTAAAACCGACTTAAGAAAGTCTTCACTCACAGATGAATTGAAAGATACAGTTGATTATGTACTTTTAAATCAAATTGTGGTGGAAGAAATGGATATTAGAGCGAAACTTTTAGAACATGTTGCTCATCGAATCATCACAAGAATCTTCAAGGAAATTCCATCTGTTTCTAGAATTGTGTTGGCTGTTTCTAAACTAAATCCGCCTATTGGTGGTGATGTTGAAGCTGTTACTATAGAAATGGAAGAATATAGGAATTAAGTACGAAGTACAAGATTAGAAGTACGAAGTAAGAAAATGAAACTTTTTAAAGTTTAAACTTTCAAACTTTAAACTTTTTTATATATTTGCAATCCAATAAATAATTGGCGTCGTGGCCGAGCGGCTAGGCTGGGCTCTGCAAAAGCTCCTACTCCGGTTCGAATCCGGACGATGCCTCTGAAACCTTCAAGGAAACTTGGAGGTTTTTTTATTGTAAGTTTTTAGAAAAAATTAATTAAAGTTGTGTTCGAATCCGGACGATGCCACTGAAACCTTCAAGGAAACTTGGAGGTTTTTTTTATTTTAAATTTTTAGAAAAAATTAATTAAAGTTATGTTCGAATCCGGACGATGACTTCATAAAAAACATACAATCGAGAGAATTTTTTTTGTTTTAAATTTTTAGAAAAAATTGATTAAAGTGATGTTCGAATCTCAAATTTTCATCTCGTTTTTGTCATTCTTATAAATGAAGAATCTCATTATGTGATTTCTTGTTAATCGAGATGACAGAAACTAATAAATTTCAATAACAATCGGGTTTGTTTGAAAACACATTCCTCCTTTTAAACTTTCTTCTAAAACTAGAAGTTTAATATCCGAAATTACTATTTGATCACCTAATGAAGCATTTTTTAGAATTTTTTCATAAGATTCTTTGTCTATCTTATTTCCAATAACTTGAATAGAAGACATTCCAGGAATTTTTAAACTAAAACTATTTATCTTATTTAAAAAAGATAAATTTTTGTCTTCAAAGCCTATTTTAATAACTGCATCTTTTAAACTACTTTTTTGAAAACGGACTAAACCACTTCTTCCATTTATTGTAGTTACAAAACCACTAATATTTTTTATTTTAAAAACATGTTTTTCTGTTTTCTTTTTATTATCATTTAAAACAATATCTACAGTAATAATTACTTCTGAATTAGCAAGAGGATTTAAGTTATATAGATTTTTAGAAACCATCGTTAATCCATCAGCAGTTGCTTTAAATGATTTACAATTAGGAACTTCAATAGATAAACTATTAATCATACCACGATAAACAACTTTAGATTCTTTATTTACAACAATATCTTTATCAGTATGTTTTATAACCGAAATCGTATCATTTTGTCCATAAAATGAAAGTGTGAAAACTAGAAAAATTACATTAATTAAACTTTTCATTTACAACCGGTTCTTTGATTCCGAACTTCTCTTTTATCATTTCTTTTTCTTTTGGGAAGAAACCTTGTGCCATTAAAAATCCACCAAAAATCATTAAAATAATACTTATAACTCTTTTTATCTTGTAAATATTGTGTGGTGTCATTCTTGATTTTAGTTGTTTGGCAACCATGATTTTTATAATATCAACAGCGAAATAAGTAAGGATAATACAAGCTATAAAAATGATAATTCTATTGGTTTCCATATTTAGTTTTGGACCAAAAACAATGATGATTCCCATCCAAAAAGCAAGTACTCCAATATTGATAAAGTTTAATAAAAATCCTTTGAAAAATAAACCTAAGTAGTTGTTTTTTTGGATATTATCATCTTCAAGTTCTTCATCAAGTTGCTTTTTGTAACTCTTTTTTTCTTTTACATAAGAAATAATTCCGTAAGCCAACATTACAGCGCCACCAAAGATAAATAAACCTGGATCGTCTTTAAGTTTTTCAAGTATTTGATTGGTAGAAAAATAAGCAATAAGAATGAATACAAAATCGGCAAAAACTACTCCAAAATCAAAAACCATTGCTGCTCTAAATCCTTTTGTAATACTAGTTTCAAGAAGTACAAAAAAAACGGGACCAACAGTAAATGCAAGTAAAATTCCCCAAGGTATGGCAGATAGAATATCGTTTATCATTTAAAAAGTTTATGGATTTGAAGTTTAAAAGAATAAACTTTGCTTCATCAAATATCTAACTTTTATTCTGAAAAACAAAAAGTACTAATCATTTCCTTCTTTAATCGTTCCGCCAGCAACAATTTTTTGATTGATTTGTTTTGGTTTACCGTAGATTCTAATATCACCGCCTGCACGAACTTTAGCGTCAACCAAATCAGTTGCATAAACATCGGCATCGCCACCAGCATTTGCAGTAATTATAGTTTGATTAGTTTTAAGTCTTTCAGCTTCATAGATTCCACCAGAATTGATTAAAACATCCTGATTTTTAGCAGTTCCAGAGATTGAAATAGTAGAACCATTAGCAACTCTAACCGTTAATCTATCTACAGTAATTTTGATTTTAATTTGCGATCCTTCTTTTGCAATGATATCAAAAGTGGTAGATTTAAATGTAGCTTCAGAAGAAATTCTTGATCCTTCATTAGCTTCTACTGCATCTATATTTTTGTAATAAACCGTAGCTGAAATATTTTCACCAGAAAGCATTTTTGTTAAACGCATTCTAATTTTTAACTCACCATTTTTATTAACAATTTCAACATCTTCTGAACCTGAACCGTCTAGAACTACTTTATTCTCATCGGATGGAATTAGTAAAACTTCAATTTGATCAAAAGAAGTTACTTTATTAAAATCCCCAACACTTTTTTCTGTTTGTGAAAATGCGATTGAACTAATCAATAAGAAACTACAAATTATTTTTTTCATGATGTTTTTTAATTAAAGACAATAAGAAAACTGAAATGTTACAGTATTTTAAATCTTTTCAATATCAAACTAAATAAAATAACTAAAAATCATTTTTATTATAATATTTTCTTTTCAAAATAATAACAATAAACAATAAAGTAATAATAATTAAATTACTAATAATAAATGAATTACTTGTAGAAGTAGGAATTTTATGTCCTGAACCTATTGCTAAAAAAAACATAAAATTTATAAATAAAAATATTATAAATAAAATGATAATTAAAATATTAAATATAATTCTCTTCATTTTTTACTCATTCTTTCTTAAAAAAGTAAAGTCTAATTGTTTTTTAACCAAATCAGCATTCTTTACTTTAACGTAAACTTCGTCGCCTAATTGTAGTAAACTCTTAGAAATTTCACCAACTAAAGCATATTGTTTTTCATCAAATGTGTAATAATCATCTTTAATTTCACGAATTCTACACATTCCTTCGCATTTATTAGAAATGATTTCCACATAAATTCCCCATTCGGTTACACCAGAAATTACACCCAAAAACTCTTCATCTTTGTGATCTTGCATGTATTTAATTTGCATGTATTTAATCGAATCGCGTTCAGCATTTGTAGCTAAACTTTCCATATTACTAGAATGTTCGCATTTTTCTTCAAATTCTTCTGCAGAAACCGATTTTCCGCCATCTAAATAATATTGAAGTAATCTATGTACCATAACGTCAGGATAACGTCTAATTGGCGATGTAAAATGACTGTAATAATCAAATGCTAATCCGTAGTGACCAATATTTTCTGTTGAATATTTAGCTTTACTCATCGTTCGAATAGCTAACGTATCAATTAGATTTTGTTCTTTCTTACCATTGACATCTTCCATCAATTTATTCAATGATTTTGAAATATCTTTTTTATCACGTAAATCCATTTTGTAACCAAATTTTGAAATCAAAGCTTGCATTGCAAAAAGCTTGTCTTCATTAGGTTCATCGTGAATTCTATACACAAATGTTTTCTTTTGTTTTCCAATAAATTCTGCTACTTTTCTATTCGCTAAAAGCATGAATTCTTCTATCAAATGATTAGCATCTTTTGAAACTTTGAAATAAACACCTTCTGGTTCACCATTTTCATCTAGATTGAATTTAACTTCCACTTTATCAAATGAAATCGCACCTTCATTCATTCTCTTTCTACGAAGAATTTTTGCTAATTCATCTAATTTTAAAGTAGCTTCTGTAATTTCATCGGAAGCTTTGTATTCTTTTCCAGTTAATGAAATTTCAGCAGGAATTGTAGAAGATTTGGTTTCAATAATAACTTGCGCTTCTTCATAAGCAAAACGTTGGTCAGAATTAATAACCGTTCTACCAAACCATTGATTTAAAACAGTTGCTTTATTATCAATTTCGAAAATGGCTGAAAACGTATATTTTTCTTCATTTGGACGAAGTGAACAAGCAAAATTAGATAATACTTCTGGCAACATTGGCACAACTCTATCAACCAAATAAACCGAAGTTGCTCTGTTATAAGCTTCATCATCAAGAATAGTTCCTTCTTGTAAATAATGCGAAACATCAGCAATGTGAATTCCAATTTCGTAATTTCCGTTTTCTAATTTTTTGAACGATAAAGCATCATCAAAATCTTTAGCATCTTTTGGATCAATAGTATAAGTCAACGTGTCGCGCATATCACGACGTTTTGCAATTTCTTCTGGATGAATTGCAGTGTCTAATTTTTGTGCAAAAACTTCAACATCAACCGGAAAATCATAAGGTAAACCGTACTCAGCAAGAATTGCATGAATTTCAGTATCGTGTTCTCCTGGTTTTCCTAAAACATTAATTACTGAACCAAAAGGTGAATCGGCTTTCTTTGGCCAATCTTCAATTTTTACAACAACAACATCACCTTGTTCAGCTCCGTTATATTTATCTTTTGGAATAAAAATATCGGTGTACATTTTAGCATTGGCAGTAGTTACAAACGCAAAATTCTTTTGAATATCAATAACTCCAACAAATTCTGTTTTAGCTCTTTCTAAAACTTCAATTACTTCACCTTCTGGTTTTTTACCACGACGACGGTTGTAAACATAAACCTTAACTTTGTCTTTATCTAAAGCGTGATTCAAATTATTCGTTGGAATAAAAACATCATCTTCAAACTCGTCGCAAATAAAATATGCAGTTCTTCGAGAAGTCATATCAATCGTTCCTTCGTAATAATCTTGTGAAACTGCTTTTACTAAATATTTTCCAGGCTCACTTTCAATAATTACTTTTTGTGCAGCAAGAATTTTTAAATCTTTAATAATTTCGTTTCTACTTTTGGTATCGTTCAATTCAAGAACAGCACATATTTGTTTGTAATTGAATGGTTTATTTGCGTTTTGTGATAGTATTTTTAAAATCTTTTCAGAGAAAGTTTTCTCTTTTTTTCCAAACTTTTTTGGGAATTTACTCATAATCTTTTTTCTAATAAGGTTTAAAATTACGAAGAAGAAAATAGAAAATAGAAAATAGAGAATAGATTTATCGAAAATATAACTTTTGTATCTTTATAAAAAAATAGAAATGTCTGAATTTATAACAGTTGCTACATTTAATTTTGCTCACGAAATCATAGTTCTAAAATCAATTTTAGACCATGAAGGAATTCCGTATTTATTTCAAAATGAAAATTTAATAGCTGTTGATCCATTAGCAAGTTATGCTTACGGCGGAATTGATTTAAAAGTACATCCAAACGATGTTGAAAGAGTAAAAGAGATTTTGAATAACTTAAATACAAATTTAGAAATAGTATAAAATCTATTTTCTTTTCTCTTTATTCTATTTTCTAAAATTTGAAAGTTTTCAACATCTATTAAAAACAACAAAAAGAAAATTTAAATTTAAATTAATTTATGATGGTTATTATAGCGTGTTAATTTGTACAATAACTTTAATTTTTAAAAGTTGATTTTCAAGTTATACTTTTTTATACCGATTTATCAACATAGTTTTAAGAAAGTAAATCATTCATTTTGAAGTAATTTTTAGATTTCATTAACAGTTGTTAACAAGTAAAAAAACAAATATTTTGTAGATAACTTTGATTGTTAATTTCTGTTGAAAAAGTACTTTTTTATATTGATAACTTTTCTAAAAATTCACGAAACTAAATTTGGATTTTTAATACCAATTTTTGATTACAATTAATTTACATACAACCAAGAAAAACTTCTAATTTTCTATCTTAAGTTGTTAACAATTGATGTTAACTTAACGTTAACTGATTATCAACGAATTACAAATCACTATTAACAATGTAAAATTTTAACATTTGAATTAAATAAAATGTAATGATTTACAGCTACTTATAAATATATCTTATTAACAATATTTTCTTAATGTAAGTAAATCAGCTAGTTATATTTTTATAAAAATGAAATGGAAATACAAATAAGATTAACTAAATTTGTTTCCACAACTACAACACAATTTATTATGAAAATCTCAATCGGAAACGATCACGCAGGACCAGATTATAAAAAAGCAATTGTTCATTATTTAACATCAAAAGGACACGAAATTTTAAACCACGGAACCGATACTTTTGATAGTGTAGATTATCCAGATTTTGGTCATCCTGTTGCTACTGATGTTGAATCAGGAAAAGCCGATTTAGGAATAGTAATTTGCGGTAGCGGCAATGGAATTGCAATGACTGCCAACAAACATCAAGGAATTAGAGCAGCTCTTTGTTGGACCAAAGAAATTTCGGCGCTTGCGCGCCAACACAATAATGCAAATGTCGTAAGTATTCCGGCGCGATTTACTTCTATTCAACAAGCAATTGAAATTGTAGATACTTTTTTAACTACCGATTTTGAAGGAGGAAGACACGCAACAAGAGTTGATAAAATTAGTTGTTCTTAAATGAATAAAATTGAAAAATTAACTGATGAACAATTAATTAGTTTATTCCAAAATCAGAATATTGATAAGGAATTAAAAAAATCAATAATAACTGAAATTGACAGAAGAGATTTAGAGAAAATAACTTCTGTTAATAAAGAAATTGATTTTGAAACTAAAATTTCAATAATTTTTACAAGTTATTTTTCTTTTAAAAAACATTTAGAAAAATCATCACAATTATTAAGTCAAGGAAATAAAAAAGCATACAAACAATATTGGAGATTTTTTATTTATGGAATTCTATTTTACACGATAATGCTACTCATTGCAGCAAAGTATTTTATAAAACATTGAAAGATAATTTAATTCATATAAATCAAACTATTTCTAACTCTAAAAAAGTTGCTTTTTCAACTTTTTTGGTTGCCTCTATTTTGTTGCTAATATTTTATTTCACAGAGTTTAACGGAATGATTTATTTTAGTTTACTCTTTATTGTAGCAGCTTTTTTTGTTAATACTTATCAGTTTGTTACATTATTTTTTCAATTAAAACAAAAGCAAATAACAAATCAAATTCTTCTAACTCTTGGAATTATGTTATTAAACATTCCTATAGGATATCTATATGTAGAAATTGGTTTAAAAATATATTCACACTCCAATCCAAATTAATAAATTTTATTGATGACTAATATTCAATTCATTCAAAGCCAAGTAAACACAACTCCTAAAAACATTGAAGCAACTTTAAAATTGCTTTCAGAAGATTGCACCATTCCGTTTATTTCTCGTTATCGAAAAGACCAAACCGGAAATTTAGATGAGGTTCAAGTGGAAAATATTGCCAAACTTTCTAAGCAATACGACGAAATTGTAAAGCGAAAAGAAAGCATCTTAAAAACCATTGAAGAACAAGGACAACTTTCACCTGAATTAAAATCTAAAATTGAAAAATCTTTTGACTTACAAGAAGTTGAAGATTTGTATTTGCCTTATAAAAAGAAGAAAAAAACACGTGCCGACGTCGCGCGTGAAAATGGTTTGGAACCACTAGCAACTTTGATTTTAGCTCAAAAAAATGATGATGTAGATTTTCTTTCAACACAATATATCAATAAAAATGTTGAAAACGAGGAAGAAGCGTTGCAAGGCGCAAGAGATATCGTTGCCGAATGGATAAACGAAAATATTGCAGTGCGTCAAAGTTTACGACGATTGTATAACCGAAAAGCAGTTATCGAAACTAAAGTTGTAAAAAAGAAAGCCGAAGAAGAAGACGCTCAAAAATTCAAACAATATTTTGATTGGGCAGAACCTTTGTCAAAAGCACCTTCACATAGATTATTAGCAATGCTTCGTGCAGAAAATGAAGGTTTTATAAAACTAAAAATAGAAATCGATATTGATGAAACTTACGATTTGATTGATGAAATCATAATCAAAAACGGTAATAGTCCATCGATTAATCACGTTCAGTTGGCTATTGAAGACAGTTACAAAAGATTACTTCATCCTGCCATTTCAAATGAAACGTTACAAGAAGCCAAAGCCAAAGCTGATATCAAAGCCATTGATGTTTTTGCAGGAAATTTGAGTCAGTTGTTACTTGCGCCACCATTGGGAGAAAAACGAATTTTAGCCATCGATCCAGGTTACAGAAGTGGTTGTAAAATAGTTTGTTTGGATGAAAAAGGCGATTTATTGTACAACGAGACCATTTATCCACATCAGCCGCAAAATGAAACTGCAATGGCGATGAAAAAGATAAAATCGATGGTGAACGCTTACAACATCGAGGCCATTTCTATCGGAAACGGAACAGCAAGTCGAGAAACCGAATTTTTCATCAAGAAAATTGCATTTGACAAACCAGTTCAAGTTTTTGTAGTTTCAGAAGCTGGAGCATCCATTTATTCGGCAAGTAAAATTGCACGTGATGAATTTCCAAATTATGATGTAACGGTTCGAGGTTCAGTTTCTATTGGGAGACGACTTTCAGATCCATTAGCAGAATTGGTGAAAATTGATGCAAAATCGATAGGTGTTGGACAATATCAACACGATGTAGATCAAACAAAATTGAAAGAAGAATTGGATAACACGGTGATTAGATGTGTGAATTCGGTCGGAATTAACATCAACACAGCAAGTAAATCTTTGTTGAGTTATGTTAGTGGAATAGGAGAGAAGATGGCCGAAAATATTATTGCTTATCGTCAAGAAAATGGTCCATTTGAAGATAGAAAACAAATTAAAAAAGTACCAAGACTTGGTGAAAAAGCGTATCAACAAGCTGCAGCTTTCGTTAGAATTCACAACGGAAAAAATCCTTTAGATAATTCGGCAGTGCATCCAGAAGCTTATCCAATTGTGGAAAAAATGGCAAAAGATTTAAAAATTTCGGTTAACGAATTAATAGCTAACAAAGAAAAAATAGCCTTAATAAAACCAGAAAGTTACACCAACGAAACCATCGGAATTCTTGGTATAAAAGACATTCTGAAAGAATTAGAAAAACCAGGATTAGACCCAAGAAAAGCCGCTAAAGTTTTCGAATTTGACCCAAATGTAAAAACCATAAAAGACGTTCGCACCGGAATGATTTTACCAGGAATTGTAAACAACATCACCGCTTTTGGCTGTTTTGTAGATATTGGAGTAAAAGAAAGTGGTTTGGTTCACATTTCCCAATTAAAAGCAGGATTTGTTAGTGATGTAAATGAAGTCGTAAAACTCCACCAACACGTTCAAGTAAAAGTTGTTGAGGTTGATGAAGACAGGAAAAGAATACAACTTACAATGATACTTTAAATAAAAAATCCCAAAATCTAAAACAATTTAGAATTTGGGATTTTTTTATTTTAAACTTGAAAGATTACTCTTTAGTTTCTTCTTTTTTAGAATCAGCAGGTTGATCTTCACCTTTTGAGGCCTTTTTAAATTCGTTTATTCCAGAGCCTAAACCTTTCATTAGTTCAGGAATTTTTTTACCTCCAAAAAGTAACAATACCACTACAATGATAAGTATCCACTCAGATCCTCCTGGCATAAACCCTAAAAATATAGTTAAAAAATTCATTTTTTTATTTATTAAAAATTAAATTCAGTTATTTACAATATGCAAATGTAAAAATAAAATGGTCGTGAATTGTGATTACTAAAAATTTTTACAATTAATTTAAGTTTAATATAGTTTTTAGTTATTCATTTTATTTTTTTAAAAAGCAAAAACCTTAATAAACATAGCAATTCAACAAATTTTCTATATTTGTATAATAATAAAAAAACATGTCTGAAAAGCGCCTCAAAAAGCAAAAATTAAAGAAACATCTTTTCACTAAAAATCGTTTAGTAATTTTAAATGATGAGACTTTTGAAGAAGTTTTTTCATTGAGATTAACCTTGATGAATGTCTTTGTTTTTGCCTCAATTGGAGCTATTTTAATCATTTTTGTGACTACTTTTATTATTGCTTTTACTCCTTTAAGAGAATATATTCCTGGTTACACTTCAACAAAACTTAAAAAAGACGCTACAGAATTAGCTCTAAAATCAGATTCATTAGAATTTGCTATTAAGAAAAACGAAGCTTATCTCGAATCCATAAAAAAAGTTTTGAATGGTAATTTAGAATACGCTAAAGTCAATAAAGACTCCATTTTAGCAATATCAGTTGATACTTTACCAGATTTACAATTAACAGCTACTGAAGCCGAAATGAATCTGAGAAAACAAGTTGCCGAGGAGGAGAAAAAGAAAATAGAGAAAAGAAAATAGAGAAAAGATTATGTTCAATTTAGATAATATTATGCATTTATCTGCTTTTGTTAGCATTGTTTTTTTAATTACAGGATTTATCATGTATAAATTTCCACCTAAAAAAATTAACTATTTGTATGGATATCGCACAAATGCTTCCATGAAATCTCAAGAAAGATGGGATTTTTCTCAAAAATATTCTTCTATTCAAATGATGTTTACAGCAATTAAATTATTTATAGTTTCATTGATTTTACCTTGGTTTAATGAAAGTTTCAAATCAAATATTTTTTTACAAATAGTTATCGTGATTGTAGCTGTGGGATTTATGTTTTACAAAATAGAAAAAGCGATTAAAATTAATTTTCCTAACGAATAAATATGTCGATAAAATCAATTGCAGCCAAGCTATTTGCTAATTCCATTCATAAAAAAACTCAAAAATGGGCTTCAAATCCTGTTGAAACACAACAAAAAGTTTTTAATGATTTAATTCTTCAAGCGAAAGAAACGCAGTTTGGAAAAGATCACAAATTCAATGAAATTAAAACTTTTGAAGATTTTGCCAAGCAAGTTCCAATAAGAGATTATGAAGCATTAAAACCTTATGTTGACCGAGTTGTAAAAGGTGAAGAAAATATTCTTTGGAAAGGAAAGCCTCTTTATTTTGCCAAAACCTCTGGCACAACTTCTGGCGCAAAATACATTCCACTGACTAAAGAATCGATGCCTTTTCATATTCAAGCTGCGAGAAATGCGATTTTGAGTTACATTCATGAAACTGGAAAAGCCGATTTTGTTGATGGTAAAATGATTTTTCTACAAGGAAGTCCGATATTAGAAGAAAAAAACGGAATTAAACTAGGTCGTCTTTCCGGAATTGTTGCGCATTTTGTTCCAAAATATTTACAGAAAAACCGAATGCCAAGTTGGAAAACCAATTGCATTGAAGATTGGGAAACCAAAGTTGACGCTATTGTTGAAGAAACTTTCAATCAAGATATGGCGGTGATTTCAGGAATTCCTTCTTGGGTGCAAATGTATTTCGAAAAATTGCATCAAAAAGCTCAAAAGCCAGTTGGAGAACTCTTTAAAAACTTCAATTTATTTATTTATGGTGGTGTAAACTATGAACCCTATCGTGCCAAATTCGAAAATCTAATCGGACGAAAAGTAGATTCTATTGAGTTATTTCCAGCTTCTGAAGGATTTTTTGCTTACCAAGATTCTCAAAAAGAAAAAGGAATGTTGTTGCTCTTGAATTCAGGAATTTTCTACGAATTTGTTAAAGCCGACGAATTTTTCACAGAAAATCCCAAACGATATACCATTGGTGAAGTCGAACTTAATACAAACTACGTCTTAATTCTTTCAACTAACGCCGGACTTTGGGCATATAACATTGGCGATACGATTCAATTTACAAGTTTAAAACCTTATCGAGTTATCGTCTCTGGTCGAATCAAACATTATATTTCCGCATTTGGTGAACATGTAATTGGCAAAGAAGTCGAACACGCTTTGCAAGAAGCTATGGAAGACACCGATATTCGTGTGAATGAATTTACTGTAGCACCACAAATTGCTCCAAATTCAGGATTACCTTATCATGAATGGTTTATCGAATTTGATTCCGAAGTTTCGGAAGAACCAAATAATCTTGAAGAATTTGCGTTAAAAATTGATAACGCAATGCGCAAGCAAAATGTGTATTACGATGATTTAATAGTTGGAAAAGTATTGCGAACATTAGTAATAACAAAAGTTTCTAAAAACGGTTTCCAAGAATACATGAAATCTATAGGAAAATTAGGTGGTCAAAACAAATTACCAAGACTTTCTAATGATAGAAAAATAGCCAATTTTTTTGAGTAAATAGAAAAAAGATGATAGAAAAAAGATTGGTTTGGGTTTTACTTTTAATTTCACAATTTACTTTTTCTCAAATTCGTGGCGTTGTAAAAGATAGTTTGACAGGAAATCCTATTCCTTATGTAAACATTTGGGTAGAAAATGAGAATATTGGTGCAAGCTCAGAAGAAAACGGAACTTTTGAAATTTATACTTCAGAAAAGAGTAAAAACTTAATATTTTCTGCTATTGGCTTTGAGAAAAAAATTGTAAAAATCTTAGAAAGTAAAGAAGTAAAACTAAAATCGGTAGAATATTTATTGGAAGAAATTGTGCTTTCTAATAGTAAAGAAACCAAGCAAATTGAAATAGGCAAAACCAAAAATTCGATTTCACAAGCATTTGATAATGGTCCTAAAATTGTTGCTAAATTCTTTCCTTATAAATTGTCCTATAAAGCAACAAAATATATAAAAAAAGTTACTGTTTTAACTGATAGCAAAATAGAAAACGCCACGATAAAATTACATTTTTATGCTGTTGATTCTTTAGGTTTTCCATCAAAAGAGTTATTAAAAAAAGATTTGATACTAACTGTTAAAAAAGGTGTAAACAATCATGCTTTTGATATTTCAGATTTGAATCTTACTATGCCAAAATCAGGACTTTTTGTGGGCTTTGAAAAATTACTTATCGAGAAGAACAAACTTGAAACTACAATTACAGATTTTAATTCGAACACAACAAAAACCCAAAAAAAATATTACCCATTCTTACTATATAATTTTGTTGAAAAAGATTTTCAATTTGAATATTCTGGCGGAAAATGGAGCAAACAACAAAAATTCAATCTTGATGGTTCAGTGAGTAAAATGATGATAAATGAGCCGGCAATTAACCTTATCCTAACCAACTAAAGCATAAAATCAGTATATTTGCAGGTTAGAAAATAAAATTTAATGAAAGAAATTAAAAACATTTCGCGCTCAAGAGCGCAAGAATCGTCGGCAGCTATCGAACGATTGTACATTACCATGAGACATTTATTTAACAGAGGTTTTTACAAACCAATGGGTGTTTCAGGAGAAACTTTAAGAGAAGCATTATTAGAGCTTCGACCAGAAATTTATGGAAGTATTGCAGAAGAAAAAGTAGAACTTAACGGTTTACTTTATGTAATAGAAAGACTTCCAGTAGGAATTGAAGAATGCCGTTACATCAACTTAACTTCAGATGAAGGGTATTCAAAATCACATTTTCAAGCCATTGTTCCACCAAAACGTAGAAGAAATTGCTACCGAATTGATGAAGAACAAATGAATGTAGAAATTACTCGCGGACGTTCAGACATTTATGATATTTTGACACATTTGACTTTCATTTTCATCGAATCTCACAAAATTAAAGACAGAGTTTTAATTGATGATGAAGGAAGAATTTCACGCGATTGGCAAAAATTAGAACAAGCCGCTTTACAAACCAAAAAACTAACTCAAATTGAAAAGGAGAAAGCCATTTCTCACGCAGCAAATGTGTTGGGAAGAACGTTTGTTGAGGTTTTAGATATTTATGATTCTTTTGGAACCAAAGAAAAACCAGACAGATTTCTTCACGTAATTTACTGGTTAGGAAAACTTGCCATTGAAGAAGTGGTTGACAATAACAAAAGAACAATTACTTTCAGTCCAATTTTGAGAGAACGTCTTGGACACCACATTCACGGTGAAATTTGGGCAACCAATATCAAAGAAGTTTTAAAAGAAAATAATTTACTAGGAAGACCAATTCATATTATTAGTGCGAACATGCACAGTGTGATGAATTCAATTTTTGCAACGCATGTTTTAGGTTCAAAATTCAAAGGAAAATCAGATTTTGATATTTTTGAAGAATTGAGTCGTCAAGGCGCACATGATGTTCGTGATAAAGTAGAAGAATTTGCTCTAAAACACGGAATGATTTCGCTTCCAGACCAATCTGGAACTAACATTGATGTTCAAATATTTGACACTTCAAAAATTGATTGGATAAAATCGGCATTTCCAAATGCAAAAGTTGGAAAAGATAATCCGGTTATTATTGTAATGGATTATGCTTTTGGAGAACAAGCTTACGAAACTATTGATGAATTATTGAAACCTTACAAAAACGGAAAAGAGAAAATTTTACTTAATGTAGAATCGGTTTCCATTATGGGTAAAGCAGGAATTTTAGAAGGCGGAAAAGGCGACATCATGATTCCAAACGCTCATATTAACGAAGGAACAGCAGATAATTATTTCTTTGAAAATGAATTAACTGCCGAAATGCTTGAAGGAAACGGAATTCCTGTTTTTGCCGGACCAATGATTACTGTTTTAGGAACATCACTTCAAAATAAAGATTTATTGAAATTTTTCCACGAGTCAACTTGGAGCGTAATTGGTCTAGAAATGGAAGGTGCTTATTATCAAAAAGCTATTCAATCAGCATCTAAAATTAGAAAAAGCATTAATCCAAATGTAAAAGTTCGTTATGCTTATTATGCTTCAGATAATCCTTTAGAAACAGGAAGTACATTAGCTTCAGGCGGACTTGGAACAACAGGAGTAAAACCAACTTATTTGATTACAATCAAAATATTAGAACAAATTTTCAACGTAAAATAACATATTTCTATGAGTACAAATTCTCAAAATAATGACAATCAAGAGATTGACTTGTCTGATATTTCAAAAAAAATTGGTGGATTATATGACGCTGTCTTAATGTCAATTTTTAATTTGATTTTGTTTTTTAAAAGAAAAGCCTTAATTCTAGGATTATTATTTATAATCGGAGCAGGATTAGGTTATTTTTTAGATTCAAATAAAAATTATAATAGTCAAATAATTGTTGCACCAAGTGGAGGAGTTGATTATTTATATTCAAAAATTGATTTGATTAAATCAAGACTATCTGAAAAAGACGAGACTTTTTTTAAAAGTATTGGGATTACCAATTCAGATAAAATTCAAAATATAAAAATTGAACCAATTGTTGATCTTTATAATTTTGTAAACAACAATACTGCAATCGCTTCAAATGCTCAAAACACTCAAAACTTTGAAGTAATAAAATTACTTGCAGAAAGCAATGATATTAATAAAGTAATTGAAGATGAACTTACAAGTAAAAACTATCCATATCATTCTTTACTTATATCATCAAACGGTAGAATAGAATCAGATGATATTATTAAACCTTTATTAAAATATTTGAATACAGATGATTACATGAATCAGATTTCAAAAATTAATAAGGAGAATATATTAATAAAAATGAAGAAGAACGAAGAAGAAATCGTTCAAATAGATTCGCTTATTAGTGTAATATCTAAAAACATTTCTAACAACAACAAGAGTAATAATCTAATATACAATAACGAAAACAGCGAGATAAATGCAATGTTTGAGTTAAAAAACAATCTTATTAGTGAAATTGCTTCTCAAAAAATACAATTAGTAAAAATAGAATCTTTTATAAAAGACATTAGTATAACTCCAAATATTATAAATAATAAAGGGACAAATGGAAAGATGAAATTGATTTTACCTATACTATTTATTTCTTTATTTGTACTTATTTCTCTATTTCTGGCTTTTTATAAAAATCAATCAACTAAAACAAAATAGAAATTTATGAAATCGCCATTAACATAAAGTTTGCGCAACAAACATCAATAAACAAAGGCGATACCATATTCAACTAATGATAAATAAAATTTAAATATATGAAAGGAATTATCTTAGCTGGTGGCTCAGGAACTAGATTACACCCATTAACTCTTGCTGTAAGCAAACAGTTAATGCCTATTTATGACAAACCAATGATTTACTATCCACTTTCAACTTTGATGTGGGCAGGAATTAATGAAATACTTATCATTTCAACACCACACGATTTGCCTTTATTTAGACAATTATTAGGCGATGGAAAAAAATTTGGTTGTCGTTTTGAGTATGCCGTTCAAGAAAATCCAAACGGTCTTGCAGAAGCATTTATTATTGGAAAAGAGTTTATAGGAAATGATAAAGCAGCTCTTATTCTTGGAGATAATATTTTCTACGGAACAGGCTTAGCCGAATTGTTACAAGCCAATAGTAATCCTGATGGAGGAATTATTTATGCTTATCACGTTCATGATCCAGAACGATATGGAGTGGTTGATTTTGATAAAGACGGAAACGTTCTTTCAATAGAAGAAAAACCGGAAAAACCAAAATCAAATTACGCAGTTCCTGGAATTTATTTCTATGATAATTCCATTATTGAAGTGGCAGCAAATATAAAACCAAGTCATCGAGGTGAACTTGAAATAACTGATGTTAATAAAGAATATTTAAAAAGAGGAAATCTAAAAGTTAGTATTCTCGATAGAGGAACCGCGTGGTTAGACACAGGAACTTTCCAATCATTAATGCAAGCCGGACAGTTTGTACAAGTAATTGAAGAACGCCAAGGATTGAAAATTGGAGCAATAGAAGAAGCGGCATACAAAATGGGATTTATAGATGCTAAACAATTAAAAGAACTTGCAACACCATTACTTAAAAGCGGTTACGGATTACATTTAATGAGTTTATTAGAAGAATAAAATTAATTTAAGTTTAAATGAAGTTTGATTTTTTAGAAATTGACTTTGATTTTTGCTATTGAAATTGCTATTGAACATGATTTTTACAGAAACAAAACTTAAAGGTTGTTTTATTATAGAACCAAAAATAATCAATGACGAAAGAGGTTATTTTATGGAAAGCTTTAATGAACAAACTTTTGAAAAAGGTACAGGAGAAAAAGTACATTTTGTTCAAGATAATCAATCCTATTCTTCGAGAGGAGTACTTAGGGGATTGCATTATCAAACAGGAGAACATGCTCAAGCAAAACTTGTAAGAGTTTTAAATGGAGAAGTACTTGATGTTGCAGTAGACATAAGACCAGATTCTGAAACGTTTGGACAGCATATTGCTATTTTACTTTCAGGTGATAACCAAAAACAGTTTTTTATTCCAAGAGGATTTGCTCATGGATTTTTGGTTTTGAGTGAAAAAGCCGCCTTCTTTTATAAATGTGATAATTTTTATAACAAAGAAAGCGAAGGCGGAATAAAATATAACGATTCAGATATCAATATTGATTGGCAATTTGATGTTGATGAACTAATTATATCTGAGAAAGACCAACAGCTTCCCAATTTAAAAAACGCTAAAAAAGTATGGTAGTTTTAGTAACAGGAGCAAACGGACAACTAGGACAAGCGTTACAATCTATTTCAGGAAATTATCCAGAAATAGATTTTGTTTTTTGCTCTTCTTCAGATTTAGATATTACTAAAAAAGAAAGTTGTGAAGCTGTTTTTGTAAAGTACAAACCAGACTATTGCATAAACGCAGCAGCCTACACAGCAGTTGATAAAGCAGAAAGTGAACTAGAAAAAGCACAATCAATAAACATAATTGGCGCAAGAAACTTGGCTGAGGCTTGTAAGGAATATGACACTATTTTACTTCATGTTTCTACTGATTTTGTCTTTGATGGCACTAACAAAATAGCTTATAAGGAGGAAGACTCACCAAATCCAACAGGAGTTTATGGTTTGACAAAATTACAAGGAGAAAAAGCGATTCAAGAAACATTTGATAATTATTTCATTATAAGAACCTCTTGGGTTTATTCGCAATTCGCAAATAACTTCATGAAAACCATGCTTCGTTTAGCTTCCGAAAGAGATAGTTTATCAGTAGTAAATGACCAAATTGGAACACCAACAAACGCAGTAGATTTAGCCGAAGTTTTGATTTCAATTATAATAAAAACCCAAAACTCGCAACCCGAAACTCGCAATATTTTCGGAATCTATAACTTCTCAAACGAAGGAAGATGTTCATGGTATGATTTTGCTAAGGAAATATTTGAAATAAATAATGTCAATATAAATTTAAGCGCTATACCAACAACAAGTTTTCCAACACCAGCAAAACGCCCAGCTTATAGTGTTTTAGATAAAACTAAAATAAAAAAGTTTTTTCAAGTTGAAATTAAGGATTGGAAAGAAAGTTTAAAAGCATGTAAAATTTAAATTTTATTTAGGAGTTTATCAATTCATAAAATATAATTTTACCAACAAAACAGTACTTTTGAAAAAGACGATATTTATACTGAGTTTTCTAATGATGAACATTGCATTTGTATTTGCCCAAAAAGCAAAAACAATTGTTATTGAACATACTGATTACTCAGACATTAATCAATATGAAGTTCCAGACGCTGTACTTTTAACAGGTAATGTGAGACTTAGTCATGATGGAGCAACAATGACTTGCAACAAAGCCTATTATTATCAAAAAGAAAACTATATAAAAGCATTTGGAGATGTTCAAATGGTGCAAGGCGACACACTTTATTTAAACAGTAAATATGCCGAGTATAATGGAAATATCAAAAAAGCATTTGCAGCAGGAAATGTAGTTATGACTTCACCAGAGTCAACAATGACAACCGATACTATTCACTTTGACCGAAACACTCAAGAAGCTTATTTTAATTCAAACGGAACCATTGTAAATAAAAATAACACTTTAAAAAGTAAAGCAGGACGTTATTATTTAAAGGAAAAAAAATACCAATTTTTATCTGCTGTTGAGTTAAAAAACGCAGAATATACTATAAAGACAAATCATTTAGATTACAAAACAACCCAAGGCAATTCCGATTTAAAAGGACCGTCAACTATTGTAAGTAAAGAAACCTTTATTTATACAGAAAACGGACATTATAACAGCAAGAACAATACAGGACATTTTCTCCAAAAATCGTATATAAAATACAAAGACAGATTGATAGAAGGAGACAGTTTATATTACGATAGAAAAATTGAATATGCCTCTGGAACTAATAATGTAAAAATTACAGATTCCATTAATAAAGCCATCATCAAAGGACATTATGGCGAAGTTTTTAAACAAAAGGACTCTGTTTACATGACTAAGCACGCTTCAATACGCTATAAAGTTGAAAACGATTCGATGTTTGTTCACGCTAAAAAGTTGTATTTAACCGGAAAAACAGGCGAACGAATTGTGAGAGGACAAAAAAACGTTAGATTTTTCAAAACAGATTTAAGTGGTAAATGTGATTCTATTCATTCCGACCAAAAGAGAGCTTTAACGCAACTTATTGGAAAACCAATTCTTTGGAATTTTGAAAACCAACTTACAGGTGATGTAATGCATTTGATAGGTGATAATAAAACAGAAAAACTAGATTCACTTAAAGTGTTAAACAATACTTTTATTATTTCAAAAGATACTATTGGTGATGGTTTTAACCAGATAAAAGGTTTAAATCTTTATGGAAAATTTTTAGAAAATAAGCTTCATGAAGTCGATGTAATTAAGAATACAGAGGTTGTTTATTACATGCGAAATGACAAAAACGAACTAATAGGAATCAATAAAAACGTTAGTAGCAAGATTAATATGATAATGGATGATAAAAGTAAAGTAGAAACAATTACTTTTTTCAATAATGTAGATGGTGATATTTATCCAGAAAAAGATTTACCCGAAAACGCAAGAAAACTTCGAGGTTTTGTATGGCGAGGTGATGAACGAATAAAGACAAAAGAAGATATTTTCCCAGAAGATGAGGTAGAATTGGATAAAAAAATAGTGGAGGAAAGTAGGGAAAAGTATAAAAAAGAGAGTTCAAATGTAAATGAAATATTAAGTAAAGAAAGTGAAGAACTCGCTAAATATAAAGTTTTAGATTATGTTTTAGACACTAATTTTAGACCAAATTATAATAACACAAACAATAAAATAATATTAGATGTTGTTGTTCAAAACGACGATCAGTTTCAGTTATTTTACACTATTGATAATACATTTAACTTTACCGAAGGAAATTCGGAAAAAGTAAATATAATAGGAAATCTCACAAAACAAAAAGTTGTTTTTTATTTACCTGAAAATTTAAATTTTACTAATTTAAGGCTTGACTTAGGTGAAAATCCTCATCAAAAAGAAATCAATATTAAAAGTATAACAATAGAAAAAAACGACAAAAAAATCATAATAAATAGCAAGGAAATATTAGATTATTTTGTTATAAATAATGATTTGATATACAATGAAAATAATCAAACCTTTATTCATAAAAGTAAAGATAAATCAAAAAAAGTTGACCCTAATTTAAATTGCAGTTTAAAGATGGTTAAAGCGCTTAAAAATTTTAAAAAATAATAAGATAACATTCGCTTTTATATAGCAGTCTTTTTTAGTTGAATAAAAATTAAATTTAAAAATAATGAAAATAGTTATAACAGGTGGAGCAGGATTTGTTGGTTCAACGCTTTGTATTCAACTAAAAAAAAAATACCCTGGATATGAAATTGTTGCTTTTGATAATTTGAAGCGAAGAGGTTCTGAATTAAATTTAATTGATTTTCAAAAACAAGGTATAGAGTTTATTCACGGTGATATTCGTAACAATGAAGATATTCTTGCCATAGGAAATTTTGATGTTTTAATTGAAGCATCTGCCGAACCATCGGTTACAGCTGGTTTAGATTCTGATCCTACATATGTGATTAATAACAATCTTTACGGTTCAATAAATTGTTTTAACGCTTGTGTAAAATACAAATCCAAACTTATTTTTCTTTCTACAAGTAGAGTTTATCCTATTGAAATAATAGAAGAAGCAACTTTTACTGAAAACGATACTCGATTTATATTTAATGAAAACCAAAAAAGTGATGGAATTTCTCCAAAAGGGATTTCCGAAAGATTATCGTTAGATGGCGCGCGATCTTTTTATGGAACAACAAAATTATCTTCAGAATTATTTATTCAGGAATATGCTGCTTTTTATGGTTTAAAAGCTGCAATTACAAGATTTGGTGTTATTGCTGGACCAAGACAAATGGGTAAAACAGACCAAGGAGTTGTAACTCTCTGGATGGCAAAACACTATTGGAATCAATCGTTGAAATATATTGGATATGGCGGAACAGGAAAACAAGTTCGTGATATTCTTCACGTTGATGATTTAGTAGATTTAGTAGATTTACAAATCCATAATATAGAAAAATTTGAAGGCAAAATTTACAATGTTGGTGGCGGAATAGAAAATAGTGCATCATTAAAAGAAATGACCGTTATTTGTGAAAAAATATCAGGAAACACAATTCAAATTGATGAAATTCCTGAAACACGAACTGCCGATTTAAGAATTTTCGTAACAGATAATTCTAAAATTGAATCTGAAATTGGTTGGAAACCTAAAAAATCGGTTGAAACAACATTTCAAGATATTTATAATTGGATTAAAGAAAACGAAAAGCAATTGGAATCAATATTAAAATAGTATGGAAAAAATAAAACAACTATTAAATGACAAAATAAAAATAACAGGATTCGTATTTTCATTAATTTGTGCATACTTATTGTTTCCATCATTTTTGGCATTAGATATTTATCCTGTTTCCGAAGGAGCTTCTCTTGACCCATCTTGGGCTGTAACTTTAAACTATGCTAACTTTCAAAATTTGAATTGGGGAAATGATATAGCATTTACCTATGGTCCGTTATCATATTTAGCGATAAAAATGGGTTGGAATTGTAAAGCTATTTATTTCTTGTTATTTGATTTATTTTATGCTATAAATTTATTTTTTTTATTTAATGATAATTTTTCAAAAAGTAAAAACAAAATTATAGTTGCTGTTTTTATTGCTCTAGTTGTCTTGTTTTTACCAAATTATTTGGGTGGTGGAAATGCGCTTGTATTTTACTTTTTTCTTCTTTTTTGGATAAAAAAAAATACAGATAAAGTAGCTTTAATAAATTATGTTTTCCAAATATTAATTGTTGTACTATTATTTTTTATAAAATTTAATACAGGACTAGTTTGCTTTTTATTATTTGTTTTCTCTCTTATTTATTTAGGATTTTTCAAACTTGAAAAAATCACTCTATTACTATTTTATTTGATATCACCAATCATATTAATAGTTCTATTTTCACAAATTTTAAATGTATCAATTTTAAATTACATTAAAGTAGGATTAGAAATGGTTAGTGGATATAACGAAATAATGTATCTTAGAGCTGAGGATTATGAAAAATTACACCCAACATCATTATTATTGATTATTATCACAGTAATATTTTTTGTTTATAAAATGTACATAGAAAAAGGAATATTGTTTAAAAACATTTTTGTTTTTGTATTATTTCTTTCAGGACTATTTATTTTATATAAACAAGCCTTTTTAAGAGCAGATTTACCTCATATTATGGAATTTTTTAAATTCTTTCCACTTTTAGTATTAGGTTTGAGTTGTTTTTTCGAATTTTCTTTTAAGAATAAAATTAATTTACTTCTTATACCGATTTTTGTAATTCCTGTTTATGTTGTGGCAAATAATGAACCAAATCTTTTTGTCAGTATTAAAGATAAAACTAGTAAAAAAGGATACATAGATAGTTATTCAAGTTATACACCTACATCAACTTTTAAATTATTTCCAAACAATAATCAATTACCACAATCAGTTTTAAATAAAGTAAAAGATAACACTATCGATATTTTTCCTTGGAACATTCAGTTATTATATGAAAATAAACTTAATTATTTACCAAGACCTGTAATTCAATCATATACTGCATATACTCCATATCTTGAAGATTTAAATTTTAATCATTACAATTCATCAAAAGCGCCAAAATTTGTTTTGTTTGATTATAAATCAATCAATGCGACTTATCCTTTGCTCGACGAATCAAAAGTTCATTTAGTTTTGTTTAAAAATTATCAACTAGTAGAATCCTTCATTTTCCAAGAAAGAAAGTTATTACTTTTAGAACGAAAAAGTGATTTTAAACCAATTAGTTTAATATTGCAAAATGAGTATGCTTTATTATTAAATTCGCCTTTAGTAATAAAAGAAAATTGTTTTTATGAAGTTGAATTGTATAATTCAGTTAATGGAAAAATAAAGTCTTTTATGGAATATGCACCTGAAGTTGTGCTAAATATAAAAACGAGCAACAATAGATTAATTGATTTTAAAAGTTCTAAAGCGCAATTAAAAACAGGTCTTTTCTTTACTCATTTTATTGAAAGCACTGATGATTTTGAAAAGGTTTTAAAAAACGATAGTTTAGATGCAACAAATCAAATAAAAAGTTTTAGTTTTAAAGTAAAAGACCATTATTTTAAAGAAAAGATCAGAGTAAAAGAATATAAAATAAAACAATAATGAAAATTTGTATAATCACAGGCTCATCAGGCTTAATAGGTAGTGAATCAGTTGGTTTTTTTGCTGATAAATTTGATAAAATAATTGGTGTAGATAATAATATGCGCCAAGTTTTTTTTGGTGAAAATGCCTCTACCGAATGGAATACCAGAAAATTAATTAACGATGTGCCAAATTTTGAACATCACGCTATTGATATAAGAAATATTGAAGAGCTTGAAAAATTGTTTTCTAAACATAAATCGGATATAAAGTTAATAGTTCATACAGCAGCACAGCCAAGTCATGATTGGGCAGCACGCGAACCATTAACAGACTTCACCGTAAATGCAAACGGAACATTAAACATGTTAGAA
The DNA here is from genome assembly GCF_054776075.1 of Flavobacterium koreense. NCBI lineage: Bacteria > Pseudomonadati > Bacteroidota > Flavobacteriia > Flavobacteriales > Flavobacteriaceae > Flavobacterium > Flavobacterium koreense. The sequence continues at coordinate 79,428 of NZ_BAAHCF010000008.1, forward strand.
ATGACTCGTTTACACGCTCCAGAAGCGACTTTCATTTTTACTTCAACTAACAAAGTATATGGAGACACTCCTAATTATTTACCATTAGTTGAATTAGATAAGCGATGGGAAATAGATGAATCTCATTCTTATTTCAAAGATGGTATCGACGAAACAATGAGTATTGATCAAACGAAACATTCTCTATTTGGAGCTTCAAAAGTTGCTGCTGATGTTTTAGTGCAAGAATATGGAAAATATTTTGGAATGAATACAGGTGTTTTTCGCGGAGGATGTTTAACAGGACCAAATCACTCAGGTACACAACTCCACGGTTTTCTCTCTTATTTAATGAAATGTGCAATAACAGGCGACAAATACACCGTTTTTGGTTACCAAGGAAAACAAGTTCGAGATAACATTCATAGTTGGGATTTAGTAAATATGTTTTGGCATTTTTATCAAAATCCTCGTCAAGGTGAAGTATATAATGCTGGTGGTGGAAGACATTCAAATTGTTCTATGGCAGAAGCAATTGAAATGTGTGAAAAAATTACAGGTAAGCCAATGAATTATGAATATTCTGAAACAAATAGAATAGGGGATCATATTTGGTGGATTAGTGACGTTTCAAAGTTTAAGACACATTATCCAGATTGGACATGGAAATATAACATTAATGATATTTTAACTCAAATATTTGAAGCAACAACTAATAAACAATAATGAAGTTAAGTATAGTAATTCCAGCTTATAATGAAGAAGAATCAATTTCAGAAACAATTGATCAAATAGAAGAAGCGCTGTCTAAAGTAAATATTAATCATGAGATATTTGTAGTTAATGATAACTCAAAAGATGGAACATTGAAGGTTCTTGAAATGTTAGCTCAAAAATATCCAACTTTAAAATACGAAACTAATTCAGGACCTAATGGCTTTGGATACGCTGTTAGATATGGGTTAGAAAGATATTCTGGAGATTGTGTAGCAGTAATGATGGCTGATTTATCTGATTCGCCTTATGATTTAATTCGATATTACACCACAATGATTGAGGGAAATTATGATTGTGTTTTTGGTAGTAGATTTATAAAAGGTGGAAAAGTAATAGACTATCCTTGGTTAAAAAAGATTATTAATAGAATCGCAAATTTTATAATCAGATTTGTAATGAGAATAAAATACAACGATACAACAAATGCATTTAAATTATATAAAAGAGAAGTCATTAATGGTGTAAAACCAATCCTCTCTCCACATTTTAACTTAACAATAGAATTGCCATTAAAAGCAATTATAAGAGGATTTAGCTATACTGTTGTTCCAAACTCTTGGACAAATAGAAAATATGGAGAATCAAAATTAAAAATAAAAGAAATGGGAAGTCGCTATTTTTTCATTTTAGTATATTGCTTTGTTGAAAAATATTTTTCACGAGGTGATTTTAAAATAAAAAAATTATAAATTTGCAAAAAATAAAAAAATGAAAGCAAGAGTAAAATTCCTATTAGTATTGGTGTCAATTTCAATTTTATCGTGTAAAAATGAAAAATCTGTTGATGATTTAAAAGTTGAAACACCTCAAGTGGTTGAGAGTAAAGTTAAAGTTACAATTGATATGGTAGTTAAGACAGACGACACTTTTCAATTATTTTATACTGAAGATGGAACATTAAATTTTAATGACAAATTTTCTGTAAGAACACCTGTAAAAGGAAGTGAAAACAGTCAAAAAGTTGTTTTTGAGTTACCAGAGGATGTGAAGTTTACTTTTTTGCGAATTGATATGGGAGAAAACAACAAACAAAGCGAAATAAAAATAAACAATTTTTTAGTCAATTACTTTGATAAAAAATGGGAAGCAAAAGGTAATTTGTTTTTTCAATTTTTTGGACCAAATGACCAAATGACTTTAAATTATGATTTATCAACATTAACACCAGTTGTTAAAGAAGGTGTTGTTTATGATCCAATACTATATCCAATGGAACCAGTTGGTGTTGAATTACAAAAATTATTAAAATAATTTTCACAATAGAATAGGTTAAAAAGTTATCTCAGCAAGATAACTTTTTCTTTTTTAAGAAACAATGATAACAATAATTATTAATTCTTTCAAGCATAGATAAAGGATATTATCAGTAAAAATAAAAGTATAAACTACAAAAAACAGCGATTTATTTACATTATAAAAAGAGTTAAATAAGTTTAAACGATTATAGTAAAAAGGACTTAAAAAGTAATATCAAAAAATAGTGAAATCAAATCTTACAATAGCTTTTCTAACTTCTACAGATCCAAATGATAAAAGATCATGGTCAGGAATTCATTATTGTATGTATAACTCCTTGAAAAATAATTTTGTAACCGTTGATGTTATTGGTCCAATCGATGGTTTTTTATTAAAATCAATAGGAATTGTAAATAAAATTTCTCGTTTTTTATTTAATAAAGGTTATAATCACAATAACTCCATCGTTAGAAGTTACCTTTTATCATTAACCATCAATAAGAGAATTAATAAAAAAAAATACGATATAATTTTTGCTCCAGCATCTTCTTCAGAAGTAGCATTTATAAAAACTAATGCAAAAATTATTTACCTTTCAGATTCTTCCTTTGGACAATTAAATGGTTATTATGATGTTTTTTCTAATTTATTTAAATTTTCTAGTAAAGAGTCTAATTACATAGAACAAAAAGCAATTGATAAATCAGATTATTTTATTTATCCTTCAAAATGGGCGGCAAATTATATTGTTCAAAATTATGGTGTTGATGAACAAAATGTAAGCGTTATTCCATTTGGTGCCAATATAAATAATGAAGATATTGTATATTTAGAAAAAGAAATTTCTAATAAAACACCAATAACATTACTTTTTTTAGGAGTCGAATGGTTAAGAAAAGGAGGCGATGTAGTATTTAAAACTTTTGAAATGTTACTAGAAAATGGATACGATATAAACTTAATTGTTTGTGGTTGTATTCCACCAGTTTCGCATCCTAAAATGACGGTTTACCCATTTTTGAATAAAAATAATAAAGAAGATTTTGCAACTTTTAATACCATACTTTCACAAACACACTTTTTGTTTTTACCAAGTAAAGCAGAATGTTTTGGCATAGTTTTTTGCGAAGCAAGTGCTTATGGAATCCCAAGTATAACGACAAATACTGGAGGAATACCTAATGCTGTTTATGATGGTATTAATGGTTATTGCTTAGATGTTAATGCAAGTCCAAAAGAATATTACAATACAATAGTTCAACTAATTGAAGATAAAGAAAAGTACAAAGCCTTAAGTAAATCATCAAGAGCGTTGTATTTAAATAAATTAAATTGGGAAAATTGGGCTAATGAAGTGGCCGAAATAATTTCCAAAATTAGTAATAATAACAAATCCTAGACTTGAACATTAAAACACTACTTCCATTAGATACTTCAAATATAAAATTCCTTTTGGGAAAAGGAGGTATTTCTTTTTTGTTTAGAATGTTCGGCATGGGGCTAAGTTTTTACATTATAGATTTAGTTTCTAATGCTTATAATGTAGATACTTATGGAAATTTTTCGCTTGTTCAATCAACGATTTTAGTATTAACCATGATTTTTACACTTGGTATTCAAAATGTATTAATCATAAATGTTGCTACTACAAATCCAGATGATTATTCGGCTCAATTAAATATTTTATTCAAAGCCATAAAGCTAATTTTGTTTACTTCAATAATTCCAATTATTGTAATTTACTTTTTTTCAAAATTTATAGCTTTAAATATATTTTCAAAGGAAATCTTACAACATGATTTCAAAAATATTGCTCTCTTTTTATTGCCTTTTTTGCTTCATGAAATTATACTATACTTTTTTATTGCGAGAAAAAAATTCATCAGCTTTGGGCTATTTATGTTTGTTTTACCAAACACTTTTTTTATTCTATTAGTACTAATTTGCAAAAAAATTCTAATACAAAATATAAATGTCACCTTGCTTTATGGCTTGTCTTTTTTAATAACTTTTTTAATAGAAATTATATACATATACAAGCCATTTAAAATTATAAGTAATGTTATTTCATATAAAGAGATTATCAAAAACGCTTTACCAATGATGACAAGTGGATTATTATTACTTCTATTGAATACAACAAATGTTTTTATGTTAGGAATAATGTCAACATCAAAAAGTGTTGGAATTTATAATGCATCATATAAAATTGGACTTTTAGTTTTACTTGTTCTAGCATCTGTAAATGTTATTATTGGTCCAAAAATTGCTGAACTCTTTCACAAAAATAAAATAGCTGAACTTAAAAAAATAATTCATCAATCAACATACTTTACAGCAATTATAACGTTACCAATAGTTTTATTTTTATTAGTTTTCAACAAAGATTTATTGGCAATTTTAGGAAGTAATTATCAAGAAGGATCAACCGTTTTGACAATAATAATTTTATCATCGTTTTTTAGTGCAATATCAGGAAACGTTGATCAAATTTTGAACATGTCAAACAATCAAAACACACTTTTAAGAATAAATTTGATTTGTTTAGTAATAAATATTCTACTTTGCTACATTTTAATACCAAAGTATAATATAGTAGGAGCCGCAATTGCAAGTACTTGTTCAACCGTCTTAATGAATCTAATTTGTAATATTTACATTAAAAAGAAATTAGGATTTTTTACCTTTTTTTAAATGAAAGTTGAGTTATCAGTTATAATAGTTAATTATAATGGGCAAATTTATTTTAAAGATTGCCTTGATTCGTTATACAATAAACTTGAAGGAATTTCATTTGAAATAATTGTTCTTGATAATAATTCTTCAGATAACAGCTGCTTATTTATAAAAGAAAATTATCCTCAAGTAATTTTAATTGAGTCAAAAGTAAATCATGGTTTCGGTAAAGGAAACAACGAAGCGGTCAAATATGCTAAAGGCGAATTTTTATTATTAATTAATAATGATACAATTGTTTTAGACAATTTATTACCAGTTTTAAATCACATAAAAAGCAATGCAAATATTGGTGTAATTGGCATAAACATGTTGAATAAGGAAAAAAAATACATTCCTGCTGCAGGCGTGTTTCCTAATTTCAACAATATGTTTCTAATGAAGAAACTTCTCCAAATAGATGATGAATTTGTTAATGGAAATTTTTCAAAATCAAGTTATAATGTAGATTGGCTTGGAGGCTCTTTCTTATTACTAACCAAAACCCTTTACGATGAAATAAACGGTTTTGATGAAGATTATTTTATGTACGTAGAAGATGTAGATTTTTGTAAAAAGATTGCAAATAAAGGACGCTTAAGAGTGTTTTTACCAAACTATAGTTATATTCATTTTGTAGGCTTCACAAAATCAAAAAACCCAATGCTAATCAAAGGCTATGAATTATATATTTCCAAACACTTTAATGGTTTAGAAAAACTAAAGGTGATGACGGCTTTGAAAATAAATAAGTTAGTAAAAAAAATAAAATCATCTCTGAATTTAGATTAATTTTGAATTCTCAAAAAACCTAAATGAAAATAAATTCCACTAAATTTTATAGCGGCTTGTTTGTAATTGTAATTTTATTGCAATTGTACTTGCCATCATTTAAGTTAAATATAATTTTTCAATTATTTTTATTGGCACTATTTTTCTTTTATGAAAAAATAAAAGTAAATATTGAGTTTTATAAAATTATTACACCACTTTTTCTTCTTTTTTTTATTGGATTTATAGGAGCAATTATCAATAATTTTGGAATGTTTAACATAATAAAAGACATTTCACATTTTTTAAAACCAATAACAGGTTTACTTATTGGATATTTGTTTTACAAGAAGATTGATAATTTAAAGACATTTACTAAAACAATTGTTTTAGTTGGATTTATTTCTGCAATAATTCATTTTATTATTGTTTTTGGTTTTAGTAAAACCAATACAGTTGCAGAAATAAGAGAATATGGGAAAGATAATTACTTAGAATTGTTTTCTTTTTTCTTTTTATCGTTTTACAAAAAACTAACAAAAGACAACTTATTTGATAATAAATTAAATTATAGAATAGTCTTTTGGGTTCTTTTATTATCGTGTATTTTGTACTTATCTAGAACAATGATGGTTTTGGCAATATTACTTTTATTATCAATCAATGGATATACTAAAATAACGACGAAAGGATTAAAAGTAATGGGAATATTTTTATTAGCCATTATTGGATTTTATGTTTTTTTACATAGTATAAAAATAGACAGAGGCAAACCAGGATTAGAAGCATTTTTATTTAAAGTAAAAATTGCTCCCGAAGAAATTTTTAAAACAAGAATAGATAGAGAAAACCATAAAGAATTATGGGATCACTGGCGTGGATATGAAGCAAAAAGAGCTTTCGATCTAATGACAGAATATCCAAGTAGTTTTGTTTTCGGAACAGGTTATGGTTCTTTAGTCAATCTAAAGTTTGAAGCACCACTTACAGGTGAAAATAAAGGAATGAAATTTATTTCTGAGCTTCACAACGGATTTGCCTATGTCTTTTATAAAACCGGAATTATTGGTTTAATAATTTATTTAAGTTTTTTAATTTCTTTATATAAAGTAATATATAAGAACTCTAATTACGCAACGGCTTTTATCTCTTCAATTGGAATTTTATATTTTTTTACAACACTAACCATTACAGGAATATACAATTCTAGAGATATAATTGTTTTTATTCTTGGAGCATTATTGTTTTTTAAAGATAAAATTAATTCATCAACAAAGCCTGCTTTATCTTCTCACTAGTAGTTCCATCACCATAAGGATTTGTTGCTTTTGAAATGGAATTATAATAGTCGTTGTTTTCTAATAATTTCTTTGTTTCTGAAACAATTTTCTCTTTGTCTGAACCTACTAAAATTGCTGTTCCTGCATCAACACCTTCCATTCTTTCTGTAACGTATCTTAAAACCAAAACAGGTTTCCCTAAACTTGGAGCTTCTTCTTGAATACCACCAGAATCGGTTAGTATTATATTACTTTTACTCATCATCCAAATAAGATCAGGATAATCAAGAGGTGAGATTAATTTTATGTTTTTAGCAATTAGTTTTTTATAAGCAATATCCTTAACATTAGGGTTAAGGTGAACAGGATATACAATTTCAACACTTTCTGAATACGTTGAAGAAATTTCAAGTAAAGCATCACAAATATCTTCAAATGGTTCTCCAAAATTTTCTCTTCGATGGCACGTAACTAATAGTATCTTTTTTGAAAAATCTATAAAATTATACTTTTCAACAAATTGATTTTCTATCATTTTTACTTTTTCTAATCCTAAAAGCAAAGCGTCTATAACGGTATTCCCAACAACGAAAACATTTTTATTGATATTCTCTTTTATTAAACTTTCTTTAGAATTTTCAGTAGGGCAAAAGTGAAAAGATGCTAAGTTTGAAGTCAAAACCCTATTCATTTCTTCTGGAAACGGCGAGTGCATATCATTACTTCTTAATCCGGCCTCGATGTGTACAATTTTAATTTTCTGATAAAAAGCAGCAATTGACGATGCTAAAACTGTTGTAGTATCGCCTTGAACAAAAACATAATCAAAATGCTCTTTTAATAAAATTTCATCTGTAATACGCGAAATCAAATCGGCAGTTAACTGATGAAGAGTTTGATTAGGCTTCATGATGTTCAAATCATAATCAACATTAATATTAAAAAAATGTAAAACTTGATCTAACATTTCTCTATGTTGAGCTGTAACAGCAACTTTTACATCAAATAATTCATCATTAGAAAAACATTGAATTAGCGGAGCCATTTTTATAGCCTCTGGTCGAGTTCCAAATAGGAATAGTATTTTTTTCATTATTAGAATAATCCTAATTTTAAGAAGTGTAAAACTACTAATAAAAACTATATTTGCAACTCTTAATTTGCTAAAATGAAAGTGCTTTTTCAATCTCGAACCAATTTATTTGATGCTCCAGGTGGCGACATGGTTCAAATGTTAAAAACGAAGGAATTTCTTGAAAAACTTGGTGTAACCGTTGATGTTTCATTAGAATTTGAACCAGACTTAAAAGATTATGATTTAGTTCATCTATTTAACTTAATGGAGCCTCAAGACATTTATCGTCAAATGGTAAATGCCAAAAAGCAAAATAAAAAAATTGCTTTATCAACAATTTATGGTCTTTATACCGAATTTGAAAGGAAAGCACGTGGTGGAATTTTTCAAAAGGTAGCCAATTTTCTCTCTCCATATCAGATAAATTATTTAAAAACATTAATAAAACACTATTTTGAAAAACGTTTTCACAAAGGAGTTTTCAAAATGATTTATAAAGGATATTATGGCTTAATGAAAGAGATTGTTGATAACACTTCTGTTTTTTTACCTAATTCAGTTTCCGAAATGAACAGAGTTGCAACTGAATTTAATCTTAAAAACTATAATTTTGTTTCAATTCCAAATGCAATTGATAAATCGGTTTTTACAGATAGCGATACTGAAAAGCCAAATAAATATTCAGAATTCAAAGATTGTATACTTTGTGCGGCCAGAATAGAAGGAAGGAAATCAACATTAAATTTAGTAAAAGCAGTGAAAGGAACTAATTATAAGTTAGTTCTAGTAGGTAAAGAATCACAAAATCAAAAAAAATATGTTGAACAAGTTCATGAAGAAGCTGGAGACAACGTAACTTTTTTAGGTGCAATTTCACATGATGATTTACGAGATTTATACAAAGTTGCTAGAGTACATGTATTAGCAAGTTGGATGGAAACACCAGGATTATCATCTTTAGAAGCTGCCGCAATGGGATGCAATATAGTTGTTACCAAAAAAGGAGACACCTATGACTATTTTGAAGATTATGCATTTTATTGTGAACCAGATGATGTAGATTCGATTAAAAGAGCAATTGATAAAGCTTACAATTCAACATTCAATCCAAAACTAAAGGAAAAAATACTCACTGATTATATTTGGGAAAAAACCGCACAAGAAACCTTGAAAGGATATGAATTAATATTAAAACATTAGTTTTTATAATTTTTTAAAACAACAAAATTCCCTATTTTTGCTCTCAGAAAAAGAAATCACTTCATGAAAATTGCCATTCTCGGAACTCGTGGAATTCCAAATCATTACGGAGGTTTTGAACAATTTGCTGAATTTTTTTCGGTTTATCTTGTAGAAAAAGGACATGAAGTATATTGCTATAACTCGCATAATCACAAGTTTCAAGAAAAAACTTTTCATGGAGTAAATATCATTCACCAAAATGATCCAGAACATAAATTTGGAACGTTTGGGCAGTTTATTTATGACTACAATTGCATCATGGATTCTCGCAAAAGAGATTTTGATATTATCCTTCAATTAGGTTATACCAGTAATTCAATTTGGTTTTTTCTTCTTCCAAAAAAGCCAATCATTATTACAAATATGGACGGTTTAGAGTGGAAAAGGACTAAGTATTCTAAACCGGTTCAACAATTTTTAAAATTTGCCGAAAGACTTGCAGCAAATTCAAGTGATTATTTAGTTTCAGATTCTATTGGAATTGAAAAATTTTTAAAAGAAAAATACAAAAAAGAATCAACCTACATTGCCTATGGAGCTTATCCGTTTGATTCACCTAATGAAGATTTTCTAAAAGAATATAATGTTGAAAAACAAAATTTCAACATGATTATGGCACGTTTTGAACCAGAAAACAATCTTGATATGGTTCTCGAAGGTGTTGCTCAATCCAACGATAAAACACCAATTTTAGTCATAGGAAAACACGAAACAAAATATGGTGAATACCTAAAAAATAAATTTAAAAGTCATGATAATATTAGATTTCTAGGAGGAATTTATAATCTTGAGCATTTAAATAATCTTCGTTATTTTTCAAAATTATATTTTCATGGTCATTCTGTTGGCGGAACCAATCCATCACTTTTAGAAGCTATGGCTTCGCAATCATTAGTTATTGCCCACAATAATGATTTCAATAAAGGGATTTTGAAAGAAAATGGAATCTATTTTTCTAATCCTTCTGAAGTAAAAAATATTTTAGAATCTGTCAAAAAAATTGATAACTTGCAGAAAGTTCAAAATAACTATCAAGCTATAATTAAAGATTTTAATTGGGAGAAAATAAATGGTCAATATTTACAACTTTTTGAAGAGTGTTATTCAAGACATAAAACAAGAAAGCAATAATAATAGTTCTTTTATTTTCACCTTAGTATTACTTGTTACTATTCCATTTTCATTAGCCTTAAACAATATTGCATTAATACTATTAATTTTATCGGTTCTTATAAATTTCAATAAGACCAATTTTAATATAAATCTACTTTTTTTCTTTCCAATAGTATTGTTTTTGTGGATGTCTGTATCCTATTTTTGGAGTATTGATAAACATGAAACGTTAAAAGCTATTCCAAAAGGAATTACTTTACTTCTACTTCCATTGGTGTTCATGAAAGTACAAATTTCCAAAACAGAAAAAGAAAAACTTTTGAAATATTATAGCTTTTCAATGGTATTGATTGTAGTTTTTTTCCTTTTAAGAGCAATATTTAGATATTTAATAAGTCAAGACACACGGAGCTTTTTCTACCATGGAGAAAACAATGATGATTATGGATTAGTACCTAATCTATTAAATGCAATTCATGTTTCAGTTTTTGTTGCATTAGCTTTTTTTTATTTTTTCACAAAAGAAATTAAATCTAAAATTGATATTGCACTCTCATTACTTCTCGCAGGATTTATTATTTTACTTTCTTCCAAAAATATAATTCTAGTTGTTGTTGTTTTAATTTTAGTTTACTTTTTCTACTATTCAAAAGCATCTAACAAAATGAGACTAAGAAATCTTATAATTTTTGGAGGGATTATTGTGATTGGACTGTCTTTTGGCAAAATTAAACAACGTTTTCAAGAGGAGTTTAGAAATAATGCACCAAATAGTATAAGCACAAATGTTTCAGCAACTTTTGAGAATGGTGTGCACAACGTTAGTATCTATGAAGCATGGAACAATGAAAAATTTTCTCCAAATGATTACTTTCCAGGAACTGCTTTAAGAGTTTATCAAGCAAGAATGTTTTTGGAACTTTTAAAAGAAGAATCAATTTTCCTTAAAGGATTTGGTTTAAATGCTTCCGAAATTAAATTATTAGAAAAAGAAAAGAAATATAATCTACATAATGGATACGGAAGATTTAACTTTCACAATCAATACATCCAGAATTTTGCCGAAATTGGCGTGGTTGGATGGCTACTTTTAGTCATTATGCTGTTTCAAATATTAAAAAAAGCAATAAATAACAAAGATTTTATGCATTTTTCTTTTGCAGTTCTAATGATAAGTTTATTTTTGACAGAATCTTTTCTTTGCAGGCAAAGAGGCGTTGTATTTTTTACATTATTATTTTGTATTTTCAATTCAATAAGCCCCAAAGAATCAATTAATATAGAAACAAAATTATGAAAAGAATATTAATAACAGGAGCGGCAGGTTTTTTAGGATCACATCTTTGTGATCGTTTTATCAAAGAAGGATACTTTGTTATCGGAATGGATAACCTGATTACAGGAGATTTAAAAAACATTGAACATTTATTCAAACTTGAAAACTTTGAATTTTACCATCACGATGTAACTAAATTCGTTCATGTTCCTGGAAAACTAGATTATATTCTTCATTTTGCATCTCCTGCATCACCAATTGATTACTTAAAAATTCCTATTCAAACACTTAAAGTTGGATCTTTAGGAACTCATAATCTTTTAGGATTAGCGAGAGTAAAAAAAGCTAGAATTCTTATTGCATCTACTTCAGAGATATATGGAGATCCTTTAGTTCATCCACAAACAGAAGAATATTATGGAAATGTAAACACCATTGGTCCAAGAGGTGTTTATGATGAAGCGAAACGTTTTCAGGAATCAATAACAATGGCTTACCATACTTTTCATGGTGTGGAAACAAGAATAGTTAGAATTTTTAACACTTATGGACCAAGAATGCGACTAAACGATGGACGTGTAATTCCAGCTTTTATCGGACAAGCTTTACGTGGTGAAGATTTAACTATTTTTGGTGACGGAAGTCAAACACGATCTTTTTGCTATGTTACCGACCAAGTTGAAGGAATTTTCAGACTATTACATTCAGATTATATTTATCCTGTGAATATTGGTAATCCAGATGAAATCACAATTAAAGATTTTGCTGATGAGATTATTAAACTAACTGGAACTGAACAAAAAGTTGTTTATCATCCATTACCAATAAACGATCCTCTACAACGTCAACCAGACACTACTAAAGCTAGAGAAATTCTAGGTTGGGAAGCTAAAGTAAACAGAGAAGAAGGTATGAAATTAACGTATGATTATTTCAAATCTTTATCATCGGAAGAATTACTAAAAGAAGAACACAAAGATTTCAAAGGTTACATCCATTAAAATATGGTTGCACAGCAAACAGGTAGATATTCAAAATATATTAGACCAATAAGTATCACAATAGATATTTTGGTCATCACCATATTAAGTTTATATTTCTTTAGAGATTTAAATCTTAATATGGTATATTATATCGCATATCAAACACTTGCTTGGATATTCATTGCCTTTTTACTCAAGTTTTATGAGGTATATAGGTTTACAACTCCGGTAGAAATTATATCTAAAATATTTAAACAATTTAGTTTATTTCTATTAGTTGTAATTGCTTTTTTTCCTTTTGCAAAAACAGTAATTTTCAGCGGAAAAGCAATTGCAATTATGACAACTATCAGTTTTGTTATTATTGCAGGAATTAAATACTTCTTGTTTTTTTACCTAAAAAAATACAGAATTACCACCAAAAATAATTTCAGAAATGCAATTATAATAGGATATACTCCAGAGGCAATTCGACTTAAAGAAGTTTTTGATAATCGATTAGATTATGGATATCGTTTTCAAGGATATTTTTCAGATAAAAAACAGAATCCTGAGGTAAAAGGTAGAGTAGACGACATTAAGAATTTTGTTATAGATCAAAAAATAGATGAAATTTATTGTTCTCTAAATGAGATTTCTAATGAAAAATTGAAAGAATTAGTTGAGTTTTCTGACGAAAACAATAAAACAATAAAATTTATTCCTGATACAAAAGAGATATTTTCTAAAAACATGAGAATTGATTATTATGAGCTTTTCCCTGTTTTATCGCTTCAAAAAACCCAACTTCATAACCCAACAATAAAAGGGATTAAAAGAGGATTTGACATTATTTTTTCTTTTTTGGTTATCGTTCTCATCCTTTCTTGGTTAATGCCTTTAATTGCAATTTTAATTAAATTAGAATCTAAAGGACCTATTTTCTTCAAACAAGGAAGACCAGGTTTAGATGAAAACGAATTTTTTTGCTATAAATTTCGTTCCATGCAAGTCAATGAAACAACTGAAAAAGAAGCTTCCAAAAACGACCCTAGAGTTACTAAAATGGGACGATTTATGCGTAAAACCAGTATTGATGAATTACCACAATTTTTCAATGTATTACTTGGCGATATGTCGGTTGTTGGACCAAGACCGCACTTGTGGTCACAGAATAAATCGTATGCAAGTAAGGTGAAAAAATATATGGTTCGTCACTATGTGAAACCAGGTATAACAGGACTTGCTCAAGTAAAAGGATATCGTGGTGAAATTGAAACCGATGAAGACATGATAAACCGTATCAAATTTGACGTTTTCTACATTGAAAATTGGTCAATAGTAATGGATATCAAAATCATTTTTCAAACTGTTGTAAACATTTTTAAAGGTGAAGATAAAGCTTACTAAAACACCTCTTTTTCAATTAAATAATTCATTTGATTGTCTAAATTGAAATTGATTTCTGATTTAATAAAGATGCTCTTTTTCATTTCGAATAATTCTGATTTACTCATCTTCGAAATCTTTTGAATTTCATGATTTAATTGCTCATAATTCTCTACAGATGCAATCCAACCCATATTGTTTTCTTCAACAATAGTTTCGCCTTCTCCACCTCCAAAGTATAAAATAGGAAATCCAAGTGCACCATATTCGAAAATCTTTGAAGGAACAGAACCATAAATTCGAACTTTTAATGGAACAATAGCAATATCAAAAGTTTTTAATTTTTCGTGTAAATCATTACGTTCCATCATGCCGTGAAAGAAGATATTTTTCCCTTTTTCAGAGGATAGTAAAGCTTCGATTTGACTTTTTTCAGCACCATCACCAAATAGGTGTAATTCAATATTTAAGCCGTTTAAGTTGATTTTTTCACACATTTCTAAAACACCTTGCGCAATTCCTAAAAGACCGGCATAAAATATTTTTATAGGCTGATTTTTTTCAAACTTTAAATCAAATTCTTCAACTTTATGATCTGGAAAATTGCGATATAAATAACATTTTTTTTCAGGTAATAATGATTTTACGTGAGTAATAATTTCGTTAGATTGACCAATTATTAAAGTTGCTTTTTTATAAATAAATCGTTCTAAAAACAAAGAGAATTTATGTGAAAAAGAGCCTTCTTTCAACGCTTTCAATTCAATTGCTGCCAATGGCCAAAGATCTGAAATGTTGAGAATTATCTTTTTATTTTTCAACGACAGTACAAAAACAGAGATAAAAGAAAGTAATAAAGGCGGAGATTGAACCACCACTTTTTTAGGAGTCTTTTTAAATAGTAAATAGAAAAACAAACTCAACGAAAAAGACAAAACAGAAATTATTCGAACAACCAAATTTTTGCTCACACTCGGATAAATCCAAAGACGTTTTACAGCAATATTATCTCGATTTTCTGTAACTGAAAACTTTCCTTTATATTCAGGAAACAATTCACCTTTTGGATAATTTCCAAGCGGACAAATTACAGAAACTTTATAATTATTTTGATGCAACTTCAAAGCCAACTGTTCAATTCTATTGGCAGCAGCACCTTTTTCAGGCGGATAATAATTAGATATAATTAGAATTTCTTCCATTATTTTGAAAGCAAAATATCAATAATTCTCTCTGATGCTTTTCCGTCCCAAAGCTCAGGAATCCCTCTTTTCGACAAACCATTTTTTAGAAATTTACTAAATTCTATAGTCAAATTTTCTATTGAAATTCCAACTAAATTATTAGTGCCAATTTCAATAGTTTCTGGTCTTTCGGTTGTGGTTCGCATAGTAAAACATGGAATTCCTAAAACCGTAGTTTCCTCAGAAATTCCACCAGAATCGGTAATCACAGCAAAACTGTTTTTTATCAAATACATAAAATTCAAATAGCCTTGTGGCTCAACAAATAATATGTTTTTCAAATTCAAATTGGTTTCACCTAAAATTGCTTTCGTTCGCGGATGAATTGGAAAGATTATTTTTTTATCTCCAACCATTTTATCAATTCCTTCCAATAAATTGATTAATGATTTTTCTTCATCAACATTGGATGGACGATGTAAGGTTAAAATGATATAATTTCCAGTTTCTAAACAGAATTCATCCCAAAAACTCGGAGCGGAAATTCGATTTAAATTCTGATGTAAAGTATCAATCATTACATTTCCAACAAAATGTACATTAGAAGAATCAACTCCATTTTTCAATAAATTTTCAGATGCAGATTTTGACGTTGTAAAGAAATAATCCGTAATACTATCGGTAACAATTCGGTTAATTTCTTCAGGCATTGTCATATCTCCAGAACGAATTCCGGCTTCCACATGAGCGACTTTTATGTTCATTTTCTTAGCTACAATAGCACAAGCCATAGTCGAATTGACATCACCAACAACCAAAACCAAATCACAAGGATTTTGAGTTAATTCTTTTTCAAAAGCTACCATTATTGCACCAGTTTGCTCTGCTTGTGAACCACTTTTTACTTCCAAATTTACATTTGGATGCGGAATATTCAACTCCTCAAAAAAAGTATCACTCAAATTTTTATCATAATGTTGACCTGTGTGAACTAATCTATAAGAAATAGTTTTTCCTTCAGATTGCTGTTTTTCAATCGCTTTTATAATGGGTGCGATTTTAATAAAATTAGGTCTTGCGCCTGCGATTATGGTTATTTTCATATTGTTATTTCATCAATGAAACAAATTGTTTCAACTTACCACTTTTACTTCGTGTTAATTTTTCTTTCCTAATAAAGCTAAAGTTCAAACCACTTTCTAAATAGGTAGTAATTGCTTTTTCAATATCGCGAATTTGACTTTCGGTTAATGCATTTTCACTTACATATTCCACTTCAAAAGTATCGATTTTTGTTTGTTTAATCACAAATTCTTTTACATTTCCGTCGTCTTCAATAATACTTTTGGTTACGTAGTAAAATGTTAATCCTGGTGATTTTTTTCCACTTGGTAAAATAGCAATATCGTTGGTTCGACCAATCAGTTTCTTTAAAATTGGTTTTTTGAAGGTGCTTTTCTCATCAAGAATTCCAACATCTCCAATATCATATCGAATGAATGGATGCGCTTTGTTATACAATGAAGTAATTACAATTCGACCTTCTTTTCCGTTGGGAAGAACGTTATCATTTTCATCTAAAATTTCTACAAATAAGGTTTCAGAATTTACTTGCCATTCATCATTTGGATTTTGAAAAGCAATCAAATCCAATTCTGAAGCCCCATATTCGTTGATAACTGGAACTCCAAATTGTTTTTCCATCAATAGTTTATCTTCTTCAAATAACATTTCGGAAGTAACAACACAACATTTTAAACTAGGACAAACTGATGTTAATACAATGTTTTTCTTTTGAAGAAATTTTGCAAATAAAACGATGGAAGAAGTATAACCATTAATGTAATCAAACTTTTTATTCTGAAATTTCAGCAATACTTTTTCAAGAATTTTATCTGATAAATCAAAAATGGTGAATCGATAACTGTTTTTCAAAACATCTTTTAATCGTTCTTTCTTATTTCCAATAAAATCTAAAGGAATTCCATAAAATCTTGCTTGTTTAGACGAATTAAAATCAATTCCAAACCATCCAAATCGATTGATAATATTTGACCAAGTTAAGGCATGACAAAATTTATCTTTCGCGAAAATAAACGGATCGCCACTTGAACCAGAAGTTTTATTGACGTAAACATTTTTAATTTTAAATCCATTTGAAAGTCTTTCAGATAAAGGTTTCTGAAATTCTTTTTTAGTCATTATTGGAAGTTTATGCCAATTTTTAATCTCAGATTTCCCAACAAATTCTTGATATGATTCGTTGTTTTTTAAATGGTAGTCAACAATTTCTTTTCGTTTTAGATTAATATAATTTTCATATTCAGCATCAGAAATGGCTTGAATTTTTTCAAATTCAGCAATTGCTTCCTTCATCGGAAAACCGTTTGCCTTGAGTGATAAATTGAAAATGTTGAACACAAAAAATCTATTTTGTTCAAAAATACTAAAAACAAAAACTTTTCTATCAATTAGCTTTAAATTCTTTTGAAAACAAACTATTTTTGCATGACAATTTACCCTGAGCTAGTTTATACTGAGTATATCGAAGTAAAGGGCTAACTACACACACAATGACAATTTTACTACTTGGTTCAGGTGGACGCGAACACGCTTTAGCATGGAAAATGTTACAATCAGACAAATGTTCTAAACTTTTTGTAGCGCCAGGAAACGCTGGAACATCTCAAATTGCCACAAATGTTTCTTTAAATATTTTAGATTTTGATGCGATAAAAACATTTGCTTTAGCAGAAAAAGTGAGCATGGTTGTTGTTGGCCCTGAAGACCCATTGGTTCATGGAATTTATGATTTCTTCAAAAACGACGCTGATTTAAATCAAATTCCTGTGATTGGACCATCAAAAGTGGGAGCGCAATTAGAAGGAAGTAAAGAATTTGCTAAAGAATTTCTTATCAAACATAAAATTCCAACTGCAGCTTATGATAGTTTTACCAAAGAAACAGTTGAAAAAGGGTGTCATTTTTTAGAAACATTACAACCGCCATACGTTCTTAAAGCGGATGGTTTGGCTGCTGGAAAAGGTGTTTTGATTATTCAAGATTTGGAAGAAGCCAAAACTGAATTAAGAAACATGTTGGTTCATGAAAAATTTGGAACAGCAAGTGCAAAAGTCGTGATTGAAGAATTTCTTGACGGAATTGAATTAAGTTGTTTTGTTTTAACCGACGGAAAAAATTATAAAATTCTTCCAACAGCGAAAGATTACAAAAGAATTGGTGAAGGTGACACAGGTTTAAATACTGGTGGAATGGGAGCAGTTTCTCCAGTTCCATTTGCAGATGCAGTTTTGTTAGAAAAAATTGAGACACGAATTGTAAAACCAACAATCGCAGGTTTGCAAAGCGACGGAATTGAATATAAAGGTTTCGTTTTCATTGGACTGATTAATGTGAAAGGAGAACCAATTGTTATTGAATACAATGTAAGAATGGGCGATCCAGAAACGGAAGTTGTAATTCCGAGGTTGAAATCGGATTTGGTGGAACTTTTTCAAGCGGTTGGAAATCAAACATTAGATCAAGTTTCTTTAGAAATCGACGACAGAAGTGCCACAACAATTATGGTAGTTTCTGGCGGATATCCTGAAGATTATGGGAAAGGTTTTGAAATTTCTGGTTTAGAAAACATCGAAGATTCGATTGCTTTTCATGCCGGAACAAAATTAGAAAACGGAAAAGTTGTTACCAATGGAGGTCGAGTTATTGCCATTACTTCATTTGGCGAAAGCTTTCAAGAAGCCATAAAAAAATCTTATCAAAACATAGACAAGCTACATTTTGATAAGATGTATTTTAGAAAAGATATCGGTTTCGACTTACTTTAAGAAAGAGTGAGCCGTTGTATCTTGGTTTTCTTCGTTGTTTTTTTGGTGAGCAGCCAATTGTTTGCACCAGTATACAATGTATTTAGCACAAATTGCCATTAATGTCCAGCTAACGATATTAGCCAACCACCAATTATCTAACTCTAATGCACGTAACCAATCTAGTGGTTTAAATAAAAAATCTACAAAAAGTGATTGTATTGCTTCGAAAAATGCTTTCATTTTTAAACAAGTGTTATATTTACATCCACAAAAGTATAAAATATCCTCATGATAACAAGCGTTTTTAAAAAATCTACACCAATTAATTATTCTTTTATAGGAATTTTGATGGTTTTTGTCTTTTTTACCTACCAGTTGCAGGATACAAAATGGACAAGTTCGTTATTTGAAATTGCAAAAAAGGCGGCTTTATTATTGATTTTATTTGCATCACTTTTTATATCAAATTTTATTGTTAAGAAAAACGCATTAACAAAGGATAGTGCTTATACTATTTTATTTTTCTTTATTTTTTTAATGTTTTTCCCGAATGTTTTAGATAATTACAAACTAATTGTATCAAATTTTTTCATTTTATTAGCGATGAGAAGATTGGTTTCTTTGCAAACATTGAAAGCCCCAAAAGAAAAAATATTTGATGCTTCGTTATGGATTTTTGTAGCTAGTTTATTCCATTTTTGGGCAATACTTTTTATTTTATTGGTTTACATCTCCATAATTTTTCACGTTTCAAGAGATTATAGAAATTGGTTAATTCCTTTTGTAGCCCTTTTCAGTTCATCAATAATCTTTGTTTTTTATGCTTTACTATTTGATAAAGGAGCTATTGATGTTTATCTTCAATCGGAAGTAATAAATTTGCAGGTAGATTATTTTACTAATAATTATCAAAATATTGCTTTTTCTATTTATGCAGTATTCGCTGTTTTTTTTGTTTTACCTTATCTGTTTACCTTAACAAACAAGCCACTAAATTTACAAGCTTCCTATAAAAAAGTGTTGTTAGCTTTTTTTATTGGTATAGCAATTTTCTTTATCTCAGCAAATAAAAGTAATGAAGTATTGGTTTACACGTTTTTACCAATGGCTATAATGGCGACAAACACGGTAGAATATTTACAGAATAAAATTCAACAAGAAATTATTTTGTTCGTATCAATTATTTGTGGAGTATTCTGTTTCTTTTCGCAGTTATAATTTACTTCCGTAAGCTAAATCACCTGCATCTCCAAGTCCTGGAATAATGTAATTTTTCTCGTTTAGTTTTTCATCAAGAGCGGCAACCCATAGATGACAATTGTTAGGAAGATTTTCTTCAAGATAAGCAATTCCTTCTGGCGCAGCAATGACGACAGCAAGGTGAATTTCTTTTGGTTTTTGTTCCAAATGCAGTTTGTTTAAAACAGCAACAATAGATTGACCTGTTGCCAACATGGGATCAATTAGAATTAAGTTTTTATTTTCAAAGGATGGCGCCGCTTGATATTCTACTAAAATTTCAAAATAATCATCGTTATTTGGATGATGACGATAAGCAGAAACAAAACCATTTTCGGCATTATCAAAAATATTCATAAAACCTGTATGCAATGCCAATCCTGCACGAAGAATAGAACATAAAACGACATTGTCTGCAATAGTTGTAGTGTGTTTTACGCCAAGAGGAGTTTGAACATCAATTGATTTATATTCTAAAGTTTTACTCAATTCATACGCCATAATTTCTCCAATACGTTCAATATTTTTTCTGAAACGCATGCTGTCTTTTTGAATGTTGACATCACGAATTTCTGCCAAAAAATGATTAAGAATACTATTGTTTTCAGAGATGTAATGAATTTGCATAAAAGTAAAAAATTTGTATGTTTACGTAAAAGTATAAAAACTATCTTTGCAAATAAAATTAATCATTATGTTTTCAAAATTTGCCTATTCTATATTTGAACAAAGTATCAAGGATTATCACGTTTACGACAATGTAAACCAACCTATTAACAATCCGTATCCAAAGGAAAAAATAGAACATTTACTTTATTTTAAAAACTGGATTGACACGGTTCAATGGCATTATGAAGACATTATTCGTGATCCAAATATCGATCCTGTTGCAGCATTAACTTTGAAAAGAAAAATCGACGCTTCTAATCAAGAACGTACCGACATGGTAGAATATATTGACAGTTATTTTCTTCAAAAATATGCTCATGTTGAAGTAAAACCAACAGCTAAAATCAATTCAGAATCGCCTGCTTGGACGATTGATAGATTGTCAATTTTAGCTTTAAAAATTTATCACATGAACGAAGAAGCAACTCGTGCTGAAGCTTCACAAGAACACAGAGATAAATGTCAAGAAAAACTGAACGTACTTTTAGAGCAAAGAACCGATTTGTCAACAGCAATCGACGATTTATTGACTGATATTGAAAATGGTGACAAATTCATGAAAGTGTACAAACAAATGAAAATGTACAATGACGATGATTTGAATCCGGTTTTGTATCAGAATAAAAAATAATTTCCGACAAACTTTGTCACATAAAATAAAACATATAGCTGTCATTCGACTCTCTGCAATGGGAGATGTCGCGATGACAGTTCCTGTTATTTTAGCATTAGTCAATCAGTATCCAGAAGTTAAAATAACGATGGTTTCTCGCCCATTTTTCAAACCCATTTTTGAAAATATACCTAATGTAACTTTTTTATCAGTTCATACCAATCACCAACACAAAGGAATATTTGGATTGTATAGATTATACAAAGAAATTAAACACCAAAACGTTGAACAAGTTGCCGATTTACACAACGTTTTGCGTTCAAAAGTTATTAGATTTTTATTTGCTTTAAGCGGAAAAAAAGTAGCTTATACTGATAAAGGAAGAAAAGAGAAAAAAGAATTAACACGTGCAGAAAATAAAATTTTCAAGCCATTAAAATCAATGTTTGAAAGACATATTGATACTTTTAAACAGTTAGGTTATGATATAGATTTAAGCAACCCTGTTTTTTTGAGACAAATGGATATTCCTTTGAAAGCACAAAAAATTATTGGGAATAAAAGTCAAAAGTGGATAGGAATAGCACCTTTTGCTCATTACCAAAGTAAAACCTATCCAATGGATTTGATGAGAGAAGTTATTAGTAAATTATCTGAAAATCCAAACTTAAAAATCCTTCTTTTTGGTGGAGGAAAAAAGGAAATGGAACTATTAGAAGAGTTTTCAAATGAAAATGTAATAAATTTTGCTGGGAAAATATCTTTTGATGATGAATTACATCTGATTTCAAATTTAGATTTAATGGTATCGATGGACAGTGGAAACGCACATCTGGCAGCCATGTTTGGCATAAAAACCATCACGCTTTGGGGCGCAACACATCCGTTTGCTGGTTTTTTACCATTCAATCAACCTTTAGAAAATTGCTTGACTTCCGATAGAAATCAATATCCATTATTACCAACTTCTGTGTATGGAAATAAAAAAGTTGCTGGTTATGAAGACGTGATGCGAAGTATTTCTGTGGAAAGTGTTATTGAGAAGATTATTTTTTAACGTATTTTATTATTTTTTTGAGTTCTTCAACATTATCTGTATAACTTTCAATTTGACCTACATTTTCTAAAGTAAAACTCAGTAAGGCTTCATTAGGTTCTAAAATTCTATTTTGTTTTTTGGCTTTAATATTGTTATAAATGTAGAAAGGTGTTTTTAATAATCCCCAAGGAAAACCCCACCATCCAAATAATGCAGTTGAAATAATAGATTCTTGATTTTTTTTATCTAAACAATCTGGGCAACCTAGAATTGATTCTTTTCTGAAAGTTGAAAACAAAACAAAACTTTTTACAGTATGCATTATTGTACCATTAAGTTTAGATGTTTTATCTCCACATAGAGGACAAGGCAAATCTCTCAGTTTTTTTGAAAGTTCATTAATTTCTTCAATTGAATATTCTTTATTTTGTGCTTTTACACCATCGAGAATATTTAAATTTAGATTTCTTTTTTTTAATTCATCTTCAATAATTTCAATAACTCCGGGTCTTAAACCGCTAGCTTTTTGAGTTGCAATATAAATTAATTCTGAATCTGTTTTTTTAGAATAATTATTTGCGATATCTTTTAAATCATATCCGTAACTCATATTATTTTTATGTTTAGATTTTAATTATTACTTTAAGTATCAACTTTAACTCAAGAATAAAACAGATTTACTCAACAAATATCCAAAACACATCTTTTCAAATTAGAAATCATTCAAAATCTGTGAATCTGTGGCAAAAACGCATAAGTTAATTTAAGCACAATCTTTATAACTGAAATCTGAACAATCCCAACTAACTACACATCATCAAAATCAACAAATATCTCACTACTCGTTGGATGCGCTTGACAAGTTAAAATTAAACCACTTTCAACTTCTTTATCAGTTAAAATGGAGTTCTTTTTCATTTCGGCTGTACCTTTTGAAATTCGCGCTAAACAACTGCTGCATATTCCTCCTTGACAAGAATAAGGAGCATCGATGCCTTGTTTTAAAGCTGCTTCCAATAAAGTTTGCTTTTGGCTCATTTCAAAAGTTGTTTCTTCGTCGTCAACTAAAACTGTGATTTTGGTATGACCATTTTCAGAAGTTGCAATTTCTTTTTCTGCTGAAGTTGATGTTGAAAATAATTCAAATTTGATGTTTTTATCAGCAACATTATGTTCTTTTAAAACATTGGAAACCAAATTAATCATCTCCTCTGGACCACATAAATAGAATTTTGAGAATTCTTTTTCTTTGTGTTTGTTGTTCAAAACAAAGTTTACGTTGGCTTTGTCAATTCGACCAAAAAGTTCATTTTCAACCTTAATTTGAGTGTACGCAAAATGAACAAAAAATCTTCCTACATATTGTTGTTGCAAATCGTGTAATTCTTGATGAAATATGGTTTCGTCAGTGTTTTTATTTCCGTAAACTAAAACAAAAGTGCTGTCTTTTTCGTTATGCAAAACCGATTTTAGAATAGACATCACTGGCGTAATTCCACTTCCTGCAACGAAAGCTGCGTAGTTTCTTTGTCTGCCAACTTGTGGTTCAAAAGTAAATTTACCTTCAGGTTGACCCACTTCTATAATATCGCCAACTTTCAAATTATCGTTTGCAAATTTTGAAAAATGACCGTTTTTTACTGACTTAATAGCAATGCGCAATTCACCACTTTCTGGTGAAGAACAGATAGAATAGGCACGACGTATTTCTTGTCCGTCAAGTGTAAGTTTTAGATTAATATATTGACCTGCAATAAATTGGTAAGCCGATTGTAATTCAGAAGGAACATTAAAAACTACAGAAACTGCGCTTGGCGTTTCACGTTTTACTTCTTTGATTTGTAATTTATAGAATTGTGACATTGTAAGTAATTTTTACAAAGGTAATAAATAGCAATTATTTACTTTTATTTAAAATTTGAAATGTTTGTAACAAATTTTTAAATTCATCATCTAATACTTCATCCAAAAACAATCAACTATGTTCAAACATTTTATCATGCTCGAATGGAAGGCATTTCTTCGTTCGGCATCCTTAGGAACTAATATTGCAATGAAAATCTTTATTGGTTTTTTTGCAGCTTATTTTATGGTGATTTTTATTGCAGCTGGTATTGGAGTTTTCTTCATTTTGAAAAAGTCTGGACTTGAACCGCTATCAACAGTAAATAAGTTTATGATTTATTATTTAGTCTTAGATTTAGTGGTTAGGTATTTTCTTCAAAAAATGCCTGTGATGAATATTCGTCCTTTGTTGACGTTACCTATTAAAAGAAATACGATTGTTCATTTTACTTTAGGAAAAACGGCCTTGTCTTTTTTCAATTGGTCGCATGCCTTGTTCTTCATTCCGTTTTCTATTGTTTTAATGATGAATGGTTATTCTGTTTTGAATGTAATTCTTTGGCATTTAGGAATTATGGCGCTGTTTTATTTAAATAATTTTATAAATGTTTTAATCAATAATAAAGACAGTGTTTTCTACTCGGTTTTGGCTGTTGTTGCAGGCTTAGGTCTGGCTCATTATTATAAATTATTTGATGTTACGCTTTATACACAACCTTTTTTTCAAGGAATGTATGACACGGTTTTTGTGTTTTTGATTCCAATAATTTTGGTAGTTGCGACCTATTATTTTGCTTTCAACTATTTTAAAAGTAATTTGAATTTAGATGAAGGTTTGGCGAAGAAAAGTGAAATTGCAAAGACACAAAACTTTTCTTTCCTAGACCAATTCGGAACTTTAGGAACGTTTTTGAAAAATGACCTTCGATTGTTATTAAGAAACAAGCGTTCTAAAACTACTCTTACAATGAGTTTCTTATTTATTTTTTATGGATTATTGTTTTTCACAAATTCGATAGAAGCTTATAGAAGTCCGATGTTTCAAATTTTTGCTGGAATTTTTGTTTCAGGCGGATTTCTTTTCACGTTCGGACAATTTGTACCAAGTTGGGACAGCGCTTATTATCAGTTGATGATGAGTCAAAACATTCAATACAGAGAATACATTAGTTCTAAATGGTGGTTGATGGTTATTGGAACAGTGATTTCAACAATTTTAGCATCGTTTTATTTATTCTTTGGAGTTCACACCTATTTATTAATTGTAGTTGGTGCGATTTTCAACATCGGAGTAAACTCGCATTTGGTAATGCTTGGCGGTGCATTTGTAAAAACACCAATCGATTTAACAACCGGAAAAGGAGCTTTTGGCGATAAACAAGCGTTCAATATAAAAACCATGTTAATTTCTCTTCCAAAAATGCTAATTCCAATGGCGCTTTATGCAATAGGATATTACTTTTTTTCACCAAACATCGGATTATTATTTGTGGCTTTGGCAGGAATTCTCGGATTTGCTTTTAGAAATTACGTTTTCAGTCAGATTGAAAAAATCTACAAAAGAGAAAAATATGCAACCATTGCAGCTTACAAACAAAAGAATTAGTGTTCAGTTTTCAGTTGGCAGGATTCAGTTTGAGCTAGGCTTTTAAACCCATAAACCCTGAATTTATTTCAGGATAAACTTTTAAACTATTTTAAAAATGATACAAGTAAACAATCTTTCAAAAACATATATCAACGGAGTTAAAGTTTTAAATATCACCAATCTTGATATTCCAAAAGGGCAAAGTTTTGGTCTAGTAGGAAATAATGGTGCAGGAAAAACAACATTTTTCAGTTTATTACTCGATTTAATTCAACCTACTACAGGTTCTATAAAAAATAACGCCATTCAAGTAAATACTAGTGAAGCTTGGAAACCTTTTACCGCAGCATTTATTGACGAAAGTTTCCTTATAGGATATTTGACAGCCGAAGAATATTTCTATTTTATTGGAGATTTGCGTGGTCAAAATAAAGCCGATGTGGATACACTTTTAGCAAAACACGAAGAGTTTTTTAATGGAGAAATCTTAAAAAGCAAAAAATATTTACGTGATTTATCTAAAGGAAATATGAAAAAAGTGGGAATCATTGCCACTTTAATAGGAAGTCCTGAAGTTGTAATTCTTGACGAACCATTTGCCAATTTAGATCCAACAACTGTAAATAGATTAAAGAAAATTATCAAAGAATTGTCTGAAAATCCAGAAGTTACTGTTTTAGTTTCTTCGCACGATTTAGTTCACACCGTTGAGGTTTGTAACAGAATTGTAGCTTTAAACAAAGGCGAAATTGTAAAAGATATTGAAACATCGCCAGAAACTCTTAGAGAATTAGAAGCATTTTTTGCAGTATAAAATCATGAGTGAAATCATCAAAATTGGATTGTCATTAATTTGGATTTCATTATTGTTATTTTGGATACTATCCGGAAGAAACAACAAACAATCAATTCACAAAGAATCTTTTTTTAAAAGACTTCTTCTTTATTGGTTGCCAATATTAATTGCGATGTTACTTCTTGGTCCAGGTGAATGGTTTGGTCATTCTCTCATTAGAGAAAATTTTGTTGAACACACTAATTTAGTCGGCGGAATAGGACTTTTAATATCTTTCATGGGATTATTAATTGCTTGTTGGTCTCGATATTTATTAGGAAAAAATTGGAGTTTATCGGTTCAAAAAAAAGAAAATCATGAATTAATAAAATCTGGACCTTATTCTATTTTACGTCATCCCATTTATACAGGAATTCTTTTAATTTTCATTGGAAACACTATAATTGTAGGCGATTACAGAGGAATTATTGCTGTGTTAATAGTTTTCATTTCTTTTTGGTTTAAACTAAAAAAAGAAGAAAAATGGCTGATAGAAATTTTTGGCGAAGACTATCATAATTATAAAAAAACCACCAAAGCAATTCTTCCTTATTTGCTATAGTAAATCAAAAAAACTATCAATTTATTTTCACTTATCAAAAAGAAACGTATTTTTACCAGTTAGTTATACTAAAATTAACCTTTTAGAGTTACTTATTAAAACGTTTTTACATTGAAATCAAATACTATCAAATACATTTTTTTACTAGGAACTATTGTTTTTTTTGTGGCTTGTTCAACAAAGAAGAACACTTTTCTTGCTAGAAATTCACATGCTTTAAGTACAGAATATAATATCCTTTATAATGGTGGTATTGCTTTAGATAAAGGTATTGCCGACTTAAAATCTCAGTATAAAGATAACTTCTGGGAAGTACTTCCAGTAGAGCGAATGCAAATTACTCAAGATCAAATGCTTCCTGGTCAAGCCAAAAACGCCAATTTTGAAAGAGCCGAAACCAAAGCAACAAAAGCCATTCAAAAACATTCAATGAATATTGAAGGCGGTGAAAAGAATCCGCAAATGGATGAAGCACATTTAATGTTGGGGAAAGCGCGTTACTACGACCAAAGATTTGTTCCTGCATTAGAAGCATTTAATTATGTTTTATACAAATATCCAAATAGCGACAAGATTTATGAAGTGAAAATTTGGAGAGAAAAAACTAATATGCGCATGGATAATGACGCGTTAGCGGTTACAAATCTTAGAAAACTTCTAAAAGAAATTAAATTTAAAGATCAAATTTTTGCTGATGCAAATGCAACATTAGCTCAGGCTTTTCTGAACTTAAAAGAGCAAGATAGTGCTGTAGCAAAATTGAAATTGGCTACAGAATTTACAAAATCTAACGAAGAAAAAGCAAGATATCAGTTCATTTTAGGACAAGTATATGAACAAATGGGTCATAAGGACAGTGCGTTTGCTAAATATCAAGATGTAATTGATATGAAGAGAAAAGCAGCAAGACAATATGTAATTCAAGCACATGCTCGTCAAGCACAACAATTTGATTTTGAAAAAGGAGACACTTTATCCTTTATAAAAAAATATAAAGATTTTTTGAAAGATAGAGAAAATCGTCCTCATTTAGATGTTCTTAATCATCAAATGGCCTTATTTTATGACAAATCAAAAAAGCCTGAAGTTGCTAAAAAATATTATAATAAATCATTAAAATCTAGATCTCAAGATGAATATTTAATAGCTTCTAATTATAGAAATTTAGCAGAAATTTATTTCAACAAAGCTAAATATGTAACAGCAGGAAAATATTTTGATAGCACTTTAACTGTTTTAAATTCAAGAACACGTGAGTTTAAATTGATTACAAAAAAGAGAGAGAATCTAGAAGATGTAATTAAATTTGAAGGAATTGCGCAACGTAATGATAGTATTTTGAAAGTGGCATCAATGTCATCTTCTGAAAAGGAGAATTATTACAAACAGTTTATTGATGAACTTAAAAAAGAAGAAAAAAGAAAGCAAGAATTAGCTGAGAAAGAAGCGAAAATTAAAGAGTTGGCTGCCTTAAACTCATCTGATGGTGATGTTTTAGGTAAAAACGGAGCTAAAGAATTAGCCCAACCAGACAATATGACTTCTAAGCAAGTAGCTCCAAAAGCAATTGCACCAAAACCTTCAATTTCAAGTAATTCAAGCACATTTTACTTTTACAATCCATCAACTGTCGCTTTAGGTAAAGTAGAGTTTAAGAAAAAATGGGGAAATAGACCTCATGTAGAAAATTGGAGATGGTCAAAAGACATTATCAAAGACGATAAAAATCCTGATGACAATAACGAAGTTGCCGACAATAGTGATAAAAAAGAAGAAGTAGATGAACGTTACACTACTGATTTCTATTTGAAACAAATTCCTTCTTCAGATAAAGATTTGGATAGTATTGCTAAGGAAAGAAATTTCGCCTACTATCAATTGGGTGTTATCTACAAAGAGAAATTTAAAGAGTACAAAAGAGCTGCTGAAAAACTTGAAAAACTACTTCTTAACAATCCTGAAGAGCGATTAGTGCTTCCTTCAATGTATAATTTATACAAGATTTATGAAATTATAGATTCAAGTAAAGCGCAAGCGATGAAAGCTAAAATTACGGCTCAATATCCAGATTCTCGTTATGCACTAATTATAAATAATTCATCAAATTCTGGTCAATTAGGTTCTACACCTGAAGTAGCTTATGATTTACTTTATAAAGATTATGAAAAAGGATTGTATAGAGAAGTGCTGCCAAAAACCGAACTTGCAGTAGAGCAGTTTACAGGTGAGGAAATGGCATCAAAATTTGAATTACTAAAAGCCAATCTTTTAGGAAAACTTAAAGGATTGAGTGAATTTAAAAAAGCACTTAATTATGTAGCGTTAACATATCCTAATAGTGAGGAAGGAAAATCTACTGAAGTGTTTTTGGCTAAAAAAATGCCTTACTTAGAATCTCTTTCTTTTAATTCGGAGTTTCCTCTATCTTGGAATATTTTGTATAAAGCAGATAACTTGGAAGACAAAAACACTAAAGCATTGTTAGAAAAGTTAAACAAGTTTGCCAAAGAAAGAACAATAGAAAAATTAACAATATCAACAGATATTTATACCATTGACAAAAACTTCATTGTAATTCACGGAATCAAATCTTTAGATAACGCAAAAGGAATTGCTCAGGTTTTAAAAGAGTTTAAAGAATACAAAATTGCAGAACCAGCTATTGTTATTTCGAGTGAGAATTATAAAGTAGTTCAGGTTAAAAAGAACATCGACGAATATCTTTCAGGCGATTGGTTAAATAAAGATATAATTCCTGTTCAGAGAACTCTTGAATTAGACCAACCTAAAGAAGATGCAAAAAAGAAACCAGAGCTCACAAAAGAAGATGTTTTAAACAAACTCAATCAACAAGCTCCTCCAGAAAAAGGTAGATCAAATCAAGCACCAAAAGGAGTTAATTCAATAGAAACTGATGATGCTCCACCAAAAGGAATGATGCCTCCAACACCTGAATTACCTAAAAAACCATAAAGTTATGTTTGATAAAAAACCAAAATCATACACAGACCTTTTAGGAAAAACTAATAGAATAGTTGAAGGAACCACAATTAAAGGTGATATTTCTTCCCCAGCTGATTTTCGTTTAGACGGACATTTAATTGGTAATTTCGAGTCAAAAGGCAAACTAGTTATTGGACCTGCAGGAAGTGTAAAAGGCGATATTATTTGTAAAAGTTGTGATATCGAAGGTAAATTTGACGGAAAAATTCAAGTTTCAGAAATTTTGAACTTGAAATCTAAAGCAATAATTCATGGAGAAGTAGTTTGTGGAAAACTAGCCGTTGAACCAGGAGCAGAGTTTAGTGCCACATGTGTTATGAAACCTCATGTAAAAAATCTTCCACAAAATGGACAACCAGTCGAAGAAAAAACAGCGTAACAAGTGGTTGGCTTTGATAAATATACCTATTCAAATGGGAGTAATTATTTATTTGTTTTCCCTCTTAGGTAATTGGCTTGATCAAAAATATATAAATGAACATGGTTTATTTGTAAAAATCCTTACATTAATAGGTGTAGCTATTGCCTTTTACAATCTTAATAGACAACTAAAAGACATTAATTCCTCTCAATAATGAAATCCAATCCATACAAATCTATTTTTATTTCTTTTTTTGTAGCTCTAGTTCTATTTGCTATTCACAAATCGGCCTTTCTTTTATTTGCACCAGAAAAATTTGAATCGAGTTTCGTTTATTCAACTGAACTTCTTTATGCCTTCTTTTTTGTTTTCGCCGCAATCATATTATTTATCTTGATCAAGATTAATCAAAAGAATATAAATAATGTAGGTTTTTCATTTATGTTCTTAACGAGTTTAAAAATGGCAATTGCCTATTTTTTTATGCAACCTATTCTCAATTCTCAAAGTATTTATGCAGGATCAGAAAAAATCAATTTCTTCGTTATTTTCATTCTGTTTTTAATAATAGAAACTGTTGTTACCATAAGAATATTGAACAATAAACAATAAATAGTTCAAAAATCGACAATTTCATCAAAAAAAATAAAAGTAATACTTTTTAATATTAATTTAAATTGTACTTTTGCACCAAATTTCAGAAAATAAATTAAAGATAATTATCAGATATGGTGTTTTCAAACAAACCACTCCAATTTATAGTAGCCGTTTTAGTCGCTTGTCTTCCCTTATTTAGTTCTGCAAATACTGCAACTGATTCTGTTCATGCAAAAGCAGAGGCAACTCATGCAGAAGCAACTGCTCACACAGAAAAAGCAGCTCACGGAGAACATGCTGAACCAACTGATTTAAAGTCAAAAATCAACGCATATATCAATCACCACGTTTTGGATGCTCACGAATTTTCATTATTTGAAGATGAAGCAGCCGGAAAACATTATGGATTTCCACTTCCAATAATTCTTTGGGATAAAGAAAGCGGATTACATATCTTTTCTTCATCTAAATTTAATCATGGTCATGATGTTGCAGAATCTAAAGGTGCTTACTTTAAATTAGGACACGACGAAAAAATATACAAAACAGATGCAGCAGGAACTTTAACAGGTGACGAGCATCACCCAACAAATGTAAAACCACTAGATTTATCGATTACTAAAGCGGTTTTTTCAATGTTACTTGTAGCTATTTTAATGTTTTTCTTATTCAAAGGTTTAGCTAAGTCTTATGTTAAGAATGGCGGAATCGCTTCAGGAGTTGGAAGATTTTTTGAGCCAATTGTATTGTATGTTCGTGATGATATTGCAATTCCAAATATTGGTGAAAAACACTATAAAAAATACATGAGTTTCTTATTGACAGTATTTTTCTTTATTTGGTTCTTAAACATTATTGGTTTAACACCACTTGGAATTAACGCTACTGGAAATATTACAGTAACAGCTTGTTTAGCAATTATTGTTTTCTTCATTACAAATCTTACAGCTAATAAAAATTATTGGGGACACATTTTCTGGATGCCAGGAGTTCCAACACCAATGAAATTTATTTTAGCTCCAATCGAATTATTAGGTGTAATCATTAAACCATTTTCATTAATGATACGTCTTTATGCAAATATTTTTGCAGGACACATTGTATTAATGAGTTTGATTGCATTAATGTTTATTTTCAAAAGCTGGTTAGGAAGTAGTTTATCTTTCTTACTATCATTTGCAATTTCATCAATCGAAATATTAGTAGCTTTGCTACAAGCATATATTTTTACAATGTTATCTGCCTTGTTCTTTGGAGCAGCAGTAGAAGAGCATCATCACGAAGAGGCTCATCATTAATAGTCAATAGATAGTAATATCTATTTTAAAAAGAATGTTTAATTTTTAATACATATATTATGGACATCCCAAGAATTGTTGGAGCAGGTTTAGTTGTTATTGGAGCTGGTATTGGTATCGGTAGAATCGGTGGTTCTGCAATGGACGCTATTGCTCGTCAACCAGAAGCATCTGGAAAAATCCAAACAGCTATGCTTATTGCAGCTGCACTTATTGAAGGAATTGGTTTCGCTGCATTATTTGCTGTAGCTGAAAACTAGTAGAAAAAATCAAAAGCTATAACGGTTGGTTGTAGCTTTTGTTTCTAAATTAAAAAATTACATTACATACTATAATTACATCATAATATGGATAAGTTAATAAATGATTTTGGTTTCGGATTGTTCTTTTGGGCATTAATTATTTTTGTAGGACTAGTTCTTCTATTAAAAAAATTCGCTTGGAAACCAATTCTTGACGCGGTTAACGAAAGAGAAGAAGGAATCAAAAATGCATTACTTTCTGCTGAAAATGCAAAAAAAGAAATGCAAAACCTTAAATCAGATAATGAAAAATTATTAGCTGATGCAAGAGCTGAAAGAGACTTGTTGATGAAAGAAGCTCGTGAAATCAAAGAAAAAATGATTAACGATGCAAAATCAGAAGCTCAAGCAGCTGGAGAAAAAATGATTTCTCAAGCTAAAGCAGCTATCGAAAGTGAAAAAAATGCAGCTATGACAGAATTGAAAAATCAAGTTTCTTCTTTGTCATTAGAAATTGCCGAAAAAGTATTAAGAGACGAATTATCTAACAAAGAATCTCAAACTAAATTAGTTGAGAAAATGTTAGGTGATGCTAAATTAAACTAATCATTATGTCTAGAGCAGCGATTAGATACGCAAAAGCAATTTTAGATATTGCTCAAACTTCAGGAAAAGCTGAGGCAGTAAATAATGATATGAAATCTATCGTTACAGCTGTTGCAGAAAGTACAGAGTTGAAAGATTTTTTATCAAGTCCAGTTATCAAAATGGATGTAAAAAAATCAGCTATATCTGAAATATTTTCAAATGTTCAAGCTGAAACTCAAAGTTTGTTCAACTTGTTGTTTGAAAACAAAAGATACGAAATTCTGGAATCAATAGCGGTTCAATACACTAAGTTGTATGATGTAAGTAATGGAGTTGAAGTTGCCAAAGTAACAACAGCTTTCCCAATTACTGCTGAATTAGAAACTAAAGTATTGGCTAAAATTGCAGAATTTTCAAAAAATAAAATTACAATTGAAAATATAGTAGATCCTTCAATTATTGGTGGATTTATTCTAAGAGTTGGCGACCAGCAGTATAATGCTTCTGTAGCAGGTAAATTGAGTGAATTGAAACGTGAATTTGCAAATTAAGATGAAGCATATACTAATCATATTTTTATCAAGTTTTTCTTTTTTAGGATTTAGTCAAGATATTGATTTTAAGAAAGGAATTATTTCTGTAGACGGAAAAGAATGCATGAAATACGATTCTGATGCAAATACTGTTACTTATCAAAACCTAAATGGTGACGATATAATGATATTAAAGTATATGAGACCAGACGGTTCTCAAGCATCTTTATATACCAAAGTAATTTTCATTGAATCTCGTCGAGAATTCACATCTCAAAATTATATTTTTACAAAAAAGGCGTTGATTGAAAAATTAATAAAGTCTAATGCTTTAGTTGATTGTGTTTTAAATGATGAAAAATTAGAAAATTTTATTTTAAAAT
This sequence comes from Flavobacterium koreense, assembly GCF_054776075.1. Classification (NCBI taxonomy): domain Bacteria; kingdom Pseudomonadati; phylum Bacteroidota; class Flavobacteriia; order Flavobacteriales; family Flavobacteriaceae; genus Flavobacterium; species Flavobacterium koreense. The sequence continues at coordinate 113,652 of NZ_BAAHCF010000008.1, forward strand.
ATGATGAAAAAGTTGAAGATAGATTAAAAGGAAATTCAACTAACACAATAATTATAAAAGAAGAGCCAAGAAGATCAGGCGTTAATATAAACATAGGTAGATAATCATAAATATTATGGCAGAAATTAAACCTGCTGAAATTTCAGCAATATTAAAAAAACAATTATCTGGTTTTGAATCAGGTGCATCGTTAGAAGAAGTAGGAACTGTACTTCAAGTGGGTGATGGTATCGCTCGTGTTTACGGTTTATCAAATGCTCAATACGGAGAGTTAGTACAATTCGAAAACGGATTGGAAGCTATCGTCTTGAACTTAGAAGAAGACAACGTAGGAGTTGTACTTTTAGGACCATCTACAGGAATTAGAGAAGGTTCTACAGTAAAACGTACACAACGTATTGCTTCTTTAAAAGTTGGTGAGCAAATCGTAGGTCGTGTGGTAGATACATTAGGTAATCCAATCGATGGTAAAGGACCAATCGGTGGAGAACTATATGAAATGCCATTAGAAAGAAAAGCTCCTGGAGTTATCTTTCGTCAGCCAGTAACTGAACCATTACAAACAGGTATCAAGTCAATCGACGCGATGATTCCAGTTGGTAGAGGACAACGTGAGTTGGTTATTGGTGACCGTCAAACAGGTAAAACAACTGTTTGTATCGATACTATCTTAAATCAAAAAGAATTTTATGATGCTGGTCAACCAGTATTTTGTATCTATGTTGCAATTGGACAAAAAGCTTCAACTGTTGCATTAATTGCAAAAACATTAGAAGAAAAAGGTGCAATGGCTTACACAGTTATTGTTGCTGCAAATGCTTCTGATCCAGCTCCAATGCAAGTATATGCTCCTATGGCTGGTGCTGCAATTGGTGAATATTTCCGTGATTCAGGTCGTCCTGCTTTGATTATCTATGATGATTTATCAAAACAAGCGGTTGCTTACCGTGAGGTGTCTCTTTTATTAAGAAGACCACCAGGTCGTGAGGCTTATCCTGGAGACGTTTTTTACTTACACTCTCGTTTATTAGAAAGAGCTTGTAAAGTAATTGCCGATGATGATATCGCAAAAAACATGAACGATTTACCAGACAACTTGAAAGGTATCGTAAAAGGTGGTGGTTCGTTAACTGCTTTACCAATTATCGAAACTCAAGCTGGTGACGTATCTGCATATATCCCAACAAACGTAATTTCGATTACAGACGGACAAATTTTCCTTGATGGAGATTTGTTTAACTCTGGAGTTCGTCCTGCAATTAACGTAGGTATTTCGGTATCTCGTGTTGGAGGTAACGCACAGATTAAATCAATGAAAAAAGTTGCAGGAACATTAAAATTAGACCAAGCTCAATTCCGTGAATTAGAAGCTTTCGCGAAATTTGGTTCTGATTTGGATGCGGTTACTTTAAACGTAATTGAAAAAGGTAGAAGAAACGTTGAAATCTTAAAACAAGCAGTAAACGATCCTTACACAGTAGAAGACCAAGTAGCAATTATCTACGCTGGTTCTAAAAACTTGTTAAGAAATGTTCCTGTAAATAAAGTTAAAGAATTCGAAAATGATTATATCGAATACTTAAATAACAAACACAGAGACACGCTTAATGCTCTTAAAGCTGGTAAGTTGGATGACAACATTACTGATGTTTTAGAAAAAGCAGCTAAAGAAATTTCAGCGAAATATAATTAATTATAAGTGAAAAGTGAATAGTGATTAGTAAAAAGCTAATTACTATTTACTTATTACTAATTACTAGAAAAAAATGGCAAACTTAAAAGAAATCCGTAATAGAATTACTTCCGTTCAGTCAACGATGCAGATTACATCGGCGATGAAAATGGTTTCTGCTGCAAAGTTGAAAAAAGCACAAGATGCAATTACAGCAATGCGTCCATATGCAGAGAAGTTAACGGAATTATTACAAAGTTTAAGTGCAACACTTGATGGTGAAGTAGGCGGAAGCTTTACATCGCAACGTGAAGTGAAAAAAGTATTAATTGTTGCCGTAACTTCTAATAGAGGTTTGTGTGGTGCTTTCAATACCAATGTTATCAAACAAGTAAAATCAATTGCCGAATCTTATCAAGGAAAACAAGTAGATGTTTTTGCTATTGGTAAAAAAGGTGGTGATGTACTAGCTAAAACAAATACTATTTTAGCAAGTCAAAATTCTATTTTTGATAACTTAACATTCGAAAATGTTGCCCAAATTGCTGAAGAATTAACTCAAAAGTTTACTTCTGGGGAGTATGATAAAATCGAAATTGTTTACAATCAGTTTAAAAATGCTGCAACTCAAATAGTTCAAACCGAACAATTTTTGCCATTAGCACCAGTTAAATCTGATAAACCAGTTTCAACAGGAGATTATATTTTTGAACCTTCTAAAGAAGAAATTGTTTTAACATTAATTCCAAAATCTTTAAGAACTCAATTGTACAAAGCAATTCGTGATTCTTTTGCATCAGAACATGGAGCTCGTATGACAGCAATGCATAAAGCAACGGATAACGCAACAGAATTAAGAAACCAATTGAAATTAACTTACAACAAAGCACGTCAAGCTGCAATTACTAACGAAATCTTAGAAATCGTTGGTGGAGCAGAAGCTTTGAAAGGATAAGAAAAAATTTTTAATTTTTTCAAATCTTCAAAAATCCGAAGCTTTGAAAGGTTAATTTAATTCAAAATAATATTAAGGAAGAGTCAACTAATGTTGACTCTTTTTTTGTTATTTTTATAACAGAAATAAATTTTATTTTAAAAAAGCAATATTAAACTGATTTAACATTACGCAAGAGTATAACTTTTGTGCCTTTTATGTTTTATAACAACAAACTATGAAAAAATTATATCTTATATTTAGTTTTTTGTTTTGCTATTTCATAAATGCTCAAATAGTAAATATACCTGATGCTAATTTTAAAGCGTTGTTAGTAAATTCATCTATTACTAATGGTATTGCGTATGATTGTGCAATAAATAGTTATTATAAAATTGATGATAACAATAATGGAGAAATTGAGTTTAGTGAAGCTTTACAAGTATGTCAACTAAACTTGATTAACGCTAATATTTTTGATTTGACAGGGATTGAAGCATTTACCAATTTAAAAATTCTAGTTTGTGGCAATAATAATGTAACTAACCTCAATGTATCACAATTAGTGCAAATAGAAATTTTAAATTTATATCAAAATCAACTTATGTCACTTGATATAAACAATTTATCAAATTTAAGACAGTTAGAATGCAGATACAATCAAATCGCTTCCCTAAATTTCACAAACAATCCCTTATTAGAAAAAGTTTTTTGTAGTAATAACCTAATTAGTGATTTAAATTTTAGCAATAATCCGTTGTTTAATGAACTAGATTGCCAAAACAATCCCAACTTGAGAACCATTAAAATAAATAATGGTACCACACAACTTTTTGGTCCTCAAACTTATTATAATCAATGCTGGACAGGTTGCCCCAATCTAAACTACATTTGTGCAGATAGTAATGAGATGAGTGCTTTACAAAATTTTCTAGATAATTGTGGTGTTGATACTTTTGAAATAACATTTGATAGTAATTGTTCGCTTGGTAATGAGGAGTTTGTTAAAAATGAGATGGTGGTTTATCCTAATCCATTTAAAAACAGTTTTAAAATAAGTTTAAAAAACCTTACATCTGACAATGTTATTCTTAAAGTATATGACGTGTTAGGTAAAACAATTGAGATTATAAATGTATCATTTCAAGAACTAGAAAATCTAGAGCTTGGTAAAAATTATCAATCGGGTCTTTATAATGTTGTAATACAACAAGGTAATAATTATCAATCAACACGAATTATTAAAGAATAATCAAAATAAATATTTATAAAGAGTCAACATTTGTTGACTCTTTTTTTATTACATCAATTTAATAACTATTTTTGTTAAACATTAAATAAAACTACCTTGAGTTTATATAAAAATCTTTTCAAGCAAACACTAATTTATGGTTTGGCGACTGTTTTACCACGAATGATAAGTTTTATGCTTAACCCATTGTACGTAAAAAAATTACCAAAACAAGAGTTTGCCGATGTCTCTATTGTTTTTGCTTGGTTGGTTTTTTTTAATGTAATCTTATCTTACGGAATGGAAACCGCATTCTTCCGATTTTATAATAAAGAAGAAAACAAGAAAAGCGTTATTTCAACTGCTACCGTTTCTATTTTTTGGTCGTCAATTTCATTTTTGTTTCTTGCCTTGATTTTTAGAAACACATTATCACATTTGGCTGAAATAAAAGTCGAATACATAACATACACTATTTGGATATTAGTTCTCGATGCACTTGTAATAATACCATTTTCAAGATTAAGAGCCACTAAAAGGCCAATGCAATATGCAATTATAAAAATTGGTAATGTAACTTTAAACATGCTTTTAAATTTATTTTTCCTTTTATTATTACCTCAATTATCAAGTTCAAATCCTAACGGTTTTTTTAATACAATTTACTTTGAAAACTTTCAAGTAGGTTACATATTTGTTTCTAATTTAATAGCTAGTTTGTTAACATTTGTAGTTTTATCGCCAGATTATTTTAAGATAAATTGGAAATTTGATTTCAATCTTTGGAAACAAATGATGAATTATGGTTACCCAATTTTAATTGCAGGAACCGCTTTTGCAATCAATGAACATTTTGATAAAATTCTTTTAGATTGGATGAATGTTCCAAAAGCAGATATTGGAGCTTATTCTGCCTGTTATAAAATTGGAATGTTCATGGTTTTGTTTCGCACTGCTTACACACTTGGAATCGAACCTTTTTTCTTCAGTCATGCTAGTGATGAAAATGCGCCTCAAACCTATGCAACTATCACAAAGTATTTTGTTATTTTCGGTTCATTTATAAGTCTTTTTGTTATTGTTTTTATTGATTTATTGAAGCAACCATTAGTTCCAAACGAAGAATATTGGGATGCAATAAAAGTGGTTCCATTAATAGTTTTAGCAAATTTCTTTCTTGGTATTTATACTAATTTATCGGTTTGGTATAAGTTAATTGATAAAACAAAAATCGGTGCTTATATATCCATAATTGGAGCAATAGTAACTTTGGCATTGAATTATTTATTAATCAAAGAATTCAGTTATTATGGTTCTGCAATTGCAACATTGGCAGCTTATGGAACTATGATGATAATATCCTATAAAATGGGGCAAAAGAAGTATCCAATTCCATATGAAATCAATACGATTTTGAAATATTTGGGCTTATCCATTGCCTTTTCAGCTATTGCTTTTTATATTCCTTATTTGAGAGAAAATTATCTTGTGAAAATCGTTTTACTTTCGCTATTTTTATATTTCATTTACAGAAACGAAAAGGAAACACTTTTAAAAATCATCAAACGAAAATAGTAACTCATGACGATTAAAATTATAAATAAATCACAACACGAACTACCTAATTACGAAACCATTGCCTCTGCAGGAATGGATTTACGTGCTAATATTTCAGAACCAATTACCTTAAAATCTTTAGAAAGAACTATCGTAAAAACAGGACTTTTTATTGAATTACCAATAGGTTACGAAGCACAAGTAAGACCAAGAAGCGGATTAGCTGCAAAAAAAGGAATCACCGTTTTAAATTCACCTGGAACAGTCGATGCCGATTATCGTGGCGAAATCGGAGTTATTTTAGTAAATTTATCCAATGAAGATTTTATCATCGAAAACGGTGAAAGAATTGCACAACTAATCATTGCAAAACACGAAAGAGCCGAATGGATTGAAGTTCAAGAATTATCGGAAACTTCTCGTGGTGAAGGCGGTTTTGGTTCAACAGGCGTAAAATAGATTTCAGTTAATTGATAATATAAGCTTTGCGCCTTAGCGCCTTTGCGAGAAATAATAATATAACTTAGTGCACTTTGTGAAAACTTAGTGTCTTTGTGGTAAAAAACATAAAAAATGAAAATAATAGTACCAATGGCAGGTCGTGGTTCAAGATTACGTCCGCACACATTAACGATTCCAAAACCATTAATTCCTATTGCAGGAAAACCTATCGTTCACCGTTTGGTAGAAGATATTGCTGGTGTTTTAAATCAACCAATAGAAGAAGTAGCTTTTGTAATTCACGAAAGTTTCGGTAAAAAAGTAGAAGAAGAATTAATTGCAATCGCCGAAAAACTTGGCGCAAAAGGAACAATTTATTATCAAAATGAAGCGCTTGGAACAGGTCATGCTATAATGTGTGCAAAAGATTCTTTGAGTGGTCCAGCAGTAATCGCTTATGCTGATACTTTAATTCGAGCTGATTTTGACTTAGACCAAAATGCTGATAGTGTAATTTGGGTAAAACAAGTAGATCAACCTGAAGCTTTTGGAGTTGTAAATTTGAATTCCAATGGAGAAATAATCGAATTAGTTGAAAAACCAAAAGAGTTTGTTTCTGATTTAGCAGTGATTGGAATATACTATTTTAAAGATGTTGCCGTTTTAAAAAATGAGTTGCAATCAGTACTTGATAATAACATCATTCATGGTGGTGAATATCAAATTAATGATGGAATCAAACAAATGATGGCAAAAGGCATGGTATTTGTTCCTGGTAAAGTAGACGAATGGATGGATTGCGGAAATAAAGATGTAACGGTTGACACCAACAACAGAATGTTAAATTTCCTTCATAACGACGGAATCCATTTAGTTGATTACGATGTTAAACAAGAGAATTCAACCATAATTCCACCATGTTATATTGGTGAAGATGTGGTTTTAATTAATGCTACAGTTGGTCCGAATGTGTCTTTAGGAAAAGGATGTCATGTAATTGATAGCGCCATTAAAAACAGTTTGGTTCAAACTCATGCTCATATTAAAAATGCAAATCTTGACAATGCAATGATTGGAAATCACGTAAGTTTTGATGGCAATTTTACAAGTATTAGTATTGGAGATTATTCCGTTTTAGAATAAAAATTTGATGAAAAAAATAGTTTTATATAGTTTTCTTTTCGGAATGTTTTTCATTCCAAATGTTCTTTTGGCTCAAACCGAACCAGAAGATGTTGCTACTGTTTCTGATGAATTTGAAAATTACTACTACGAATCTCTGAAACAAAAAGGCATCGAAAACTATGACAAAGCTATTGAAGCACTAGAAAAGTGTAAAAATATTCAACCAGAAAATCCAATTGTATTTTTTGAATTGGGTAAAAATTATCTTTCTCAAAAAAAGTATAAAGATGCTTACGATAATTTTGAAAAAGTAACCAAAATTGATTCCAAAAACCGTTGGGCTTGGGTTGGAATGTATGACGTTTGTTACGACACAAGAGATTATAATCAGGCAATTATTATTGTTCAAAAATTAGTTGAATTCAAACCCGATTATAGAGAAGATTTGGTTTCATTGTATATGAATACACAGCAATTTGACAAAGCATTAGATTTAATAAACGAGTTGAATGAAACGGTTGGAAAATCTGAAAAACGTGAATTATATAAAGCTGATATCTTACGCGATGCTAAATACCAAGGTTCTGAAAAAGCCAATCTTATCGATAAAATAAAAAAGAATCCTAAAGATGAAGCTAATTATATTGCTCTAATTTACATGTATTCTCAAAGCAATCAAGAAGAAAAAGCTTTAGAAATTGCCAAGCAATTAGAAAAAGAAATTCCAACATCCGATTGGGCTCAAGTAAGTTTATTTAAGTTTCATATTAATAATAATGACGGAGATAAAGCAGTAAAATCAATGAATACTGTTTTAGCAAGTGATAAAATAGATAAGAAAATTAAGCATCGTATTTTGAATGAGTTTTTGATTTTTTCAAAGAATAACCCACAATACGATAAAGATTTAGACAAAGCAATTGGTTATTTTGATAACGATAAAGAAGTTAAAGTAGCAAAGGAAATAGCCAAATTTTATCAATCTAAAAAAGATTGGACTAAAGCAATAAAATATTATGAAATGCATCTAAAAAATGCAACAGATGATATGGAAACCATTCTACTTTTAATGCAAGCTTATACAGAGAATTTGCAGTTTGATAAATTAGCAAAAATATCTGAAGAGCAATTGCAATTGTTTCCAACACAACCTCAATTGTATTATTATAATGGATTGGCAAACAATCAATTAAAAAATTATAAAAAAGCAAAAGATGTTTTAGAATCTGGAATAGATTTTATAATAGACGATACCGTTTTAGAAATCAATTTCAACCTTCAATTGGGTGAAGCGTCTAATGGATTGGGAGATATGAAGAAGAAAGATTTATATTTTTCTAAAGCTAACCAATTAATTGAAAAACAAAAAAGAAAATAGTAAACACGCCATTCAGTTGGATTATTCATGAAAAAATACTTTGTCCTTTTCGTTGTTATTTTTCTAGTATCTTGTAAACCTAAAGCTGTTTTGGCAGAAGGTAGCGCAAGTAATACCTTATCTGCAGATAAAATAATAGAGAATCATTACAACAATAAAACAGATTTTTCTACATTATATATTAAAGCTGGTGCGAGATATGAAGATGAGAAAAACACTCAAAATGTTACAGCAGAAATAAGAATAAAGAAAAACGAAAAGATATTAGTAAGTATTAGGGTTTTAGGAATTACCATGGCTAAAGCTTTAATTACACCAACATCAGTTCAATATTATGAAAAGATAGGAAACAAATATTTTGAAGGCAATTATGAAGGATTAAGCCAATGGTTTGGCACCGATTTAGATTACATTAAAGTACAAAACATGTTTCTTGGAAAAGCATTGGATGATTTGCATAAAGAAAAATATGCCGTTTCAATCATGGAAAAACTGTATAAATTAGAATCAAAGCCTGAGGAGAAAACCAATAAATCTTTTTATTTTGAAAGTGAAAATTTTTTAATAAAAAGACAAGAAATCAATCAACCTTTTCAAGATAGAACGTTGCAAATTGCTTATCCAGATTATAAAAAACACAACGAAATGATTTTACCTTTATCTTTGGCAATTGATGCTCGACAAAAGAAAGGGAATACAAAAATTGATATAGAATATAAAACGGTTACATTCAACGAAGATTTATCGTTTCCTTATAGCGTTCCTGAAGGATATGAAAGAATTTACATTGATAAGATATAATGGTTATGCAAAAAAAATTAGTCACATTATTTTTAGTTTTACTTACTTCATTTGCTTGGAGCCAACAAAGTCAGGAAGAACTTGAACAGAAAAAAGCTAAAATTCAAGAAGAAATTCGTGAAAAAGAACGCATGCTTCAAGAAGTTAGAGGTAAAGAAAAATCGGTGGTAAAATTACTTCAAATTCAAAAAGAGAAAATCGGATTGAAAGAGAAACTAATCAACACAACAGCTAAGCAAACGAAGTTGTTGAGTAACGATATGTACATTAATCAACTTCAAATAAATAAGTTGAATAGAGAATTGGTGGTACTTAAAGATGATTATGCCGAAATGATTTTGAAGTCTTACAAAAGTCGTTCGCAGCAGAGTCGTGCAATGTTTATGTTATCTTCAGAAAATTTCTTGCAAGCCTATAAAAGATTGCAGTACATGAAACAATATTCTAGCTATAGAAAAATGCAAGGTATTGAAATCAAGGATAAAACAGATAAACTTGCGGATTATAACTTGAAACTAAGCGGACAAAAAACGGAGAAAGAAAAACTACTTGCTGAGCAAGAAAAACAACGTCAAGATTTAGAAAAAGAAAAGCAAGAGCAAGAAAAAATTGCCAATAGTTTAAAGAAAAATAAAAAACAAATTACCGCTGAGATTAAGAAAAAGCAACAAGAATACAGAAAAATTGATGCTCAAATTCAAAAGTTGATTCGTGATGCGATTGCCGAAGCTAATAAAAAGGCAGCTGCCGCAAAAGCAAAAGCCAATCCAAAAACAACAACTGCTGCCGAAACAAAGAAAATTGAAACATCAACCAAAATTGTTTTAACACCAGAAGGACAATTGGTTTCGAATAATTTTAAAGCTAACAAAGGAAGATTACCTTGGCCAGTAGAAAAAGGAACTATTACTTTAGGTTATGGTGATCAACCACATCCAGTTTATAAATCTTTAATCATTCACAATAGTGGTCTCGAAATAACCACAGAATCTGGTTCTAATGCAAGAGCAGTTTTTAGTGGAGAAGTAACTAAAGTAATTGTAATTTCGCCTTTAAACAAAGCTGTTTGTGTGCAACACGGAGATTACTTCACTATCTATCAAAACTTAGGAAGTGTAAATGTAAGTGCCGGTGATAAAGTATCGACCAAACAAGTGTTAGGAAAAGTACGAACCAATGCCGAGGGTAAAACAGTGCTGAAATTTATGATTTCTCAAAATACAACTTACACCAATCCATCACAATGGATAAGTAGATAGAAAGAAAAGTCCGCAATTATAGACTGTGACCAAAAGTGCTGACAGATTTATAATTAATAATGATAATAATGAGCTCGATATTTTATCGGGCTCATTTTATTTAAATTTGACTTAATTCTTTGATAATACTTAAATTCAATAAATTACATCGCAACTCAATAAAAATATTATTTTTGTGATTATTAAATCTAATTTTTCATTATGAAATCGCCATTATCAAGAACTTTGCGTAAGCAAATACCAATAAATAAAAGGCGATAACATATATGACGATTAATAAAACAACTTTTACATATATGAAAAAAATACTTTTCCTTCTTCTTGCTACTATTTCTGGTTTTGCTCAAACTCTAGATCCAACATTTGATACTGATGGAATTGCAACACTTACAGTGTCTAACACTCCTTCTACACAAATAGCATACGATGCGGCATTGCAGACTGATGGTAAGATTGTTTATGTTGGAAGACTTCTATCTCCCTATCAATCTGGTTTTATTGCTAGATATAATCCTGACGGCAGTAAAGACAATACATTTAATCAATATGGATTTAAATCAACAGTACAAAGTCTGCAGACAGTGCAAATACAAAATGACGGAAAAATTGTAATGGCAGGTCTATCAATGGTAACAAGAATAACTTCTAATGGTTCGGCCGATGTTACATTTAATACAACTGGAAGTAAATCAATTGCTTTTAATAATCAAGCGATGAATATCAAATCCATTCGATTTCAAACGGATGATAAAATAGTTGTTTCGGGCTATATTTCTAATGGCACTAATAATGATTTTGCAATAGCTCGACTTAATAGTGATGGTACTTTGGACACAACCTTTGATACAGATGGTATTTTAATTCTTCCTATTGGCACTGATAACGATCGTTCATTTTCTCACAAAATTCAAACTGATGGAAAAATTGTTGTTTTCGGCAGCACTTTTAACGGAACAAATAATGATTTTGCTGTAGTTAGGATAAACACGAATGGAACACTTGATACAACATTTGGAGTTACAGGAAAAGTAATTACGGCGTTTACAAGTACAAGTTCTGATACATGTTTTGATGGAGAAATTCTATCCAATGGTAAGATAGTAGCATTTGGAAGTTCTGCTGGACTATTCGCATTTACAAGATACAATTCCAACGGAACTCTCGATACTACTTTAGATTCAGACGGAAAATTAACCCTTAATCATGCAATTTCTATATCTGGAGCTTCAACTTCAACTTCAATTCATGCTTTACCAAAAATAAAAGTTTTAGCTGATGATAAGATAATTGTTTCTGGCACTTCTAATCAAGAGTATAAAGTAATTAAATTACTTGCTAACGGCAGTAGTTATGATACTACATTTGATACTGATGGTGTTGTGTCAATTATAGATAACATCTCCTATTCAACCTTTTTAATTATAAAACCAGATGGTAAATTAATTACTGGTGGATATAGTTATACAAATGCAATGAGTGATTACAAAATAAAACAACTAGATATAGATACAAATGGCGTTATTGTTTCCAACAATTACAAAAATTTATACTTATCTAATGATTTAAGTCCAAGATTCTCATTCAACACATTAGTTTTGAGTAATCAATCCTATTTGGTAACTGTAGAATCAGGTTTTAACATAGTTCTAATTAAAATATTACCAAATGGTATCAGGGATATGAATTTTGGAACTGGCGGATTAGTTAATCTTGGATCAAATTTAACTTCTTGTGCAAATATACATCTATTGTCAGACGGTAAAATAATTGTATCCAATTCAAGTAATTTATATAAAATGGATATTAACGGTATTATGGATAACAGTTTTGGTAACGCTGGAGTATTGGACTTAACTACATTCGACAATAAATTAGATTTTATTGACGATTATACCATTTCCAATGATAATAAAATATTAATAGCCTGTGATTATAATTATAATGTGGGTGGTGTTGGCATAAATCGTATATCTACTGCGGTTGTTAAATTAAATATAGATGGTACGCTAGATACAACATTTGGCGTTAATGGAATTGTAAATTATGATGTAACTACTAATGCAGCAGGATTTCATGAATATCCAACAGCAATTTATCAAGATGCAAACAATAAAATCTTAGTATCTAGTATAAGCATACAGTTGGGCAATTTTTATGGTAATCAAACAATATATTTAGCGAAATTAAATTCTGATGGGTCTTTTGATACTACCTTTGGCACTAATGGATGGTATAATTATTCAACTGGCAATACGAATGAAAGTATTGTTGCCAGAGAAATAATTAGTAGTATTGTTGATAATTGCTATTTGATATCTAACACCATTACTGCAAATTATTTATTGACAAATACTTTAAAAATAAATTCTAACGGTGTTATTAACACCAGCTTCGGAAACAATGGTGTAGTCACTACTCTACCTAATGCTAATTATATACACATGATAACACAAGCCGATGGGAAAATATTAAAAGGAGGACAAAAAGACAAACAATTTTCAATTATCCGTTACAATACAGATGGAAGTTTAGACTTAAGTTTTGGTGTTAATGGAGAAGTAAACACTCCAATAGAATACTCTTCAGGAATTAATAACGTTCAATTACAAACTGACGGAAAACTAATCGCCACAGGTGACTCTTATGATGGAGATAGGGAAAAAATTGCCATGGTTCGTTATACAGATTTAAACTTAGGTACTATCGATTTATCTTCACCTAAAAACAGCTTGTTAGTTTATCCTAATCCTATAGAAAAAGAAGCTACTTTTCAATATACATTAGATAATAATGAAACTGTTTCTATTGATTTGGTAGATTTTCAAGGCCGCGTTATTCAAAATATTATAACAAATAAAAATCAGTCAGCAGGTTTACAATCGGTGAACATTAGTTTAAATGAAACAATTGCTTCAGGTAATTACTTCTTGAAAATTGCTTCTTCTAAAGGAAGTCAATCGGTACAAATTATCAAAAAATAAATTTTTAGAATACAAAAAAGCCCCAATTAGTGATAAACTTTTTTGGGCTTTTTCAATTTAGCGGACTTTTTTATTTACAAAAACAATGCTTTCAATTCAGTAGCATCGTGTGGATTCATTTTTCCTGCTAAAACTAAACTTAATTGCTTTCTTCTTAAAGCTGCGTCAAATCTTGATTTTTCTTCCTCAGTTTGCGGTTCTAATGGTGGAACGGCAACTGGGTTTCCTGTTTCGTCAACGGCCACAAAAGTGTAGATGGCTTCATTGGCTTTAGTTTTATTTCCAGATTCTCTATCTTCAATCCAAACGTCTAGAAAAATTTCCATTGATGATGTAAAAGCTCTTGAAACTTTGGCTTCAATAGTTACCACACTTCCCAAAGGAATAGAACGATTGAAAGCTACGTGATTGACAGATGCAGTTACCACAATTCGTCTAGAATGTCTTCTTGCTGCAATACTTGCCGCTCTGTCCATTCTGGCTAATAATTCACCACCAAAAAGATTATTTAATGGATTGGTTTCACTTGGTAACACTAAGTCGGTTAACGTTGTTAAAGAATCTATAGGATGTTTAGGAGTCATAGTTTTTTTTGCAAAGGTAGTAATTATAGTATTTTAATAAAGGAACAAAAAACAAAAAATCCCGAATAAATCGGGACTTTTCTATAATTCTTGAATTAATAACCAAGCTTCTGGATTATGCGATTTTTTTATTCTTTGCATTTCATTCTGAGCTTCTGTATAGGAAGAAAAACTCTTGTAAACTACAGGAAATAATCCATGTTTGTTTTGAGGAATTCTTCTTGCAGGATAACCTAATTTTAGGAGTAAATCATACATCTTCTCTGCATTTTTCTCCATTTGAAAAGCACCAGCTACAACATGGTAAGGCATTTTTCCTTCAGAAACGGTAAGCGTTACAGCAGGAAGTGGATTGCTAATGATAAAAGTAGCTGTTTGAATTTTTTGCTCTACTTGCTTTTGAACTTTTGTTTGAACCGCTAATGTTTCTAACTGAACTTGCTTTTGATAATATTGATTTCCAAAGAAACCACCAGCACCAAGTAATCCAGCACCAAGAACAAAAATGGCAGCATATTTTAAGAAATTAGCTGAACTTCTTTTTTCTGGAGTAAAAGCAATCGGAGCTTTTTCCTCAAGAACTTCAATTTCTTCTTTGTAAACTTCACGTTTTACAGCAGGCGAAATATATGTCGTTAATCCAAAAGAAGAAGTCAAATAATTAACTTGATCAGAAGGAACAAAAACTAAATTTCGTTCAGTATTTAAGGAAAGATCACCAATATTTTTAATAGTAATAGCACCAAAATCATTCAACTTAGATTTCCATGCAGCCACCTGATTTTCAATTATAGTAACTGCTACTTCATAACTCATTTTTTCAGCTTGAGCGATATGATTAGCAAGTAAACCGTCATTATTTTTCAAATAAGCATTGAAAGAAATCAATTTCTTTGGTGGATAAAACGAATGCGAATCTTGATGCAATTGCGCCGATTGGATTTCGGTTAAAAAAGCACCAAATCCTGGAACAGTTACACATTGGTAACGATATAATAATTGTGATATGTATTGATCCATCTTCATAATGACAAATTTAATTATTTAATGTGGAATGCAAAATTTTATCAACAAACTTTGTTAACAATTTTTATTGTTCTTACTTTTGGAATCTTATTTATATACACCATACCGATTTAATACAATGAACGACACAGAATTACTGCACTTATTGGCATTACTAAAAGTAGATGGCGTTGGCGATATTGTTGCCAAAAAATTGCTTTCTCATTGCGAAAATGCCGAATCAATCTTCAAAACCAAAGCCTCTAAACTCACTTCAATTGACGGAATTGGTAAAACTTTAATTAAAAGTTTGAAAGATAAATCGGTTTTTAAACAAGCTGAAGAAGAGTTTCGTTTTATCAAAGACAACAACATTAATTTGATTTATTATCAAGATAAAGAATATCCTAATCGACTCAAACATTGTATTGATAGTCCGCTTTTAATGTTTTCTTCTGGAAAAATGGATTTGAACAATCAGAAGATAATCAGTATTGTTGGCACTCGTGAAGTTACTTCTTATGGTACCGAATTTTGCAAAAAATTAATTGAAGATTTAGCACCATTAAATCCAATCATCGTTAGCGGATTTGCCTATGGTGTTGATATCGTTGCTCACAAAGCCGCAATGGATAATAATTTGCAAACCATTGGTGTCATTGCTCATGGTTTGAACCAAGTTTATCCAAAAGTCCATAAAAAATATGTTGCCAAAATGGAAGAAAATGGAGGTTTTTTAACCGAGTTTTGGAGCACATCAAATCCTGAAAAGGAAAATTTTGTTAAACGAAATCGAATAGTCGCCGGAATGAGTGAAGCCACAATTGTGATAGAAAGTGCCGAAAAAGGTGGCTCGCTAATTACAGCCAATTTAGCCAATGATTACAATAGAGATGTCTTTGCCGTTCCAGGAAGAATTTCTGATAAATTTAGTCAAGGTTGCAATAATTTGATTAAAACCCAACGCGCCCATTTACTAACATCAGCAGCTGATATTCTTTACATTCTCAATTGGGAATTACAACCCAAAGAAGAAAAAGTAATTCAAAAACAGCTTTTCATCACTTTAGAAAACGACGAGCAAAAACTCTACGATTATCTTATAAAAAACGGAAAGCAACTACTTGATGTAATTGCTCTCGATTGTGATTTGCCAGTTTTTAAAACCGCCTCTATTTTATTGAATATGGAACTAAAAGGTGTTATTCGACCTTTGCCAGGAAAGTTGTTTGAAGTGGTTTAGGTTATTAATCATCACCAAAATAAGCACTTACATCTTTCACTTTAAACATATAAATATTTTTAGAATTAGAGATGTCAATAATATAAATTGTTTTTATTTTTTCATTTTTTGAAAACAAACCTGATAAATCTTTGTTTTGAGAAAATGAATTAAAATCAGGTATGTAAATGTTTATATTTTGCTTGATTAATTTTTTATATTTTCGACAAGATAATTTAATTCGCTTTTCATCTTTTTTTTCAGAAATAAAAAAAGTGTAACCATACGGTGGATGAGTAAAAAAATGAAATGTTATTAAATTAATATTTAATTTTTCTTGATAACTTTCAAAAAAATGTTGATTATTTTTTTTCTCAAACAATAGGTATATTGTATCGGCTTTTTTTAATGTTTCAAGATCTTGTGAAAAGCTTAAAGTAGATAAAAAAAGAATTATTAGAAATATTTTTTTTTTCATAATTTAAGGATTTAAGTTATAATCTAAATTCATATGACCATAATCGCAATATTGTAAAAATAAATTATAAGCATCAGATATTATTGGTGAGCTAGGAAAATTGTTTGAAGTTGTTTAGAAATTATTTCAATCCTAAATTCCCATCAAAACTATTGAAGTCATCTTTTAGTTTTGGTTTTACTTTTAACAATTCCCAAAACTGACTGCAAATAGATTTTAACTCGGCCATATTATGATTCTCTAAAGCTTTTTCACCCAATTCTACTAATTTTAAAAACTTGTCTCTGTTGGTAAATTCGTCTTCGTCTTTAAAACGATAATAGTAGAAATAATCAATAAAACGAGACTCTTGTTTTAGATAAACGGCATCAATTAAACTGTCTAATTCCTTAGTTTTTTTACGAATTAAATATTTATTGTTGGACTGTAAAAACTCTGCTTCATTTTTAATGATTTTTTCATATTCTTCCATTTGACGCGGATTCGCTTGCTCTGCATAGGTTTGGAAAACTTCTTTAGAATAATGATATTCGCTTAATTCATTTAATACATGTTTATGACGCACCAAATCGTCATATTCTTGAATCGTTAAACGTTTCATCTCATCAATTTGATACTTTTTATCGGTAGATTTATCATTAACAATCTCTAAAGATTCATTGTATAAAACCGCTAAATGATCTTTTATTCGTTTTAATTTGGCAAGATATTCATAGTTTTCATCTTCTTCGTTATCGTAAATTTCTTCCGAAACTTCATCGAGAACTACTTTAATTTCTTCGGTTAATTTAGATAATGAAATGGTTCGCTCATGCGGATTGAACACTTCTTTTATTTCTAAATCTAATGAACTAATGTAAACCGTAATACTCAAATCGCGCGATTCAGAAATTTTGAAATTCAGTTCAACATCCATTCCTTTCAATAAATCTTGATGAAAATCTTTTCCGCAAATTTCTATGTAACCTATGGTTAAGTTGCTTCCAACCATACTTCCAGCATTACCTTCTACAATGTTGATGATTAATTTATCGTCAGAATTTTTTAGAATATTTTTAGAACAAGTTTTGTAAATAGTCTTCTTTAGTGGCAGAATATCGTTCTTCCTAAAAATACGTTCCATAAAAGTTTTACCACTTTCTTCATCAACTTCTAAACAAATATCGTTTGGCAAAGGTTGACCAGAAATGTTGTAAAGTCCATTAGTAATTTGAATGGAAGTATGCTGATAAACCTGATTTTGTTGTTGGTCAAATAAAAATAACGAAAAAATATTGGTAGCTTTTTCTAAAAGAGGAACGAACTCCGCAATTTTTTTATTTACAGCAAGCAAACCTGTATCAAAACCGCCATCACTTCTGGTAATTCTATAAAATCCATTAAAATCGGTTGGTAAAATAGCAACAATCAATTCTTCTTTATCTTTAGAATGAGGTTCAAAAATAAGTTCAACCGATAAAGTTTCTTGTTCTACAACCACTTCTTTTTCAGATTCAACATATTCAGATGGTTTTGAGCCAGCATAAAAACTTGCACCCAAAACCACGGCTGTCGTTGGATCAATACTTGAATCCACTAGTGTTTGACTTCTTTTTTCTAATTCTTGTCGGATGTAAGGAATGTAAGTCGTTCCGCCAACAAGTATGATGCGTTCAATGTCAGAAAATTTCAAGTTGTTTTCTTGAATTAACCTGTGTGTAAGTTGAAATGATTCTTCAAATTTTGGAGCAACAATAGCTTCAAATTCTGCTTTTGATAATTCTAAATCTAAGGATAAATCAAGTTCGTCAAATTCGATTTCTATGTTGGTTTTTTCTTTTAAGGAGAGTTCTTTTTTAGCTTCTTCTGCTTTAAAAAGTAATTCGAAATACAGTTTTTTATAAATCGCATCTTCGCCTGAAATCATTTTATTCCAAAGGTTATTTTCTGAAGATTGCGCTTCCATTTTTGGACAAATAACTTTTTCTACAAATAAGGTATCAAGGTCAACTCCGCCAAGGAAATTATTCCCTTTATGATCGATTACTTTCAATTCGCGTTCGTCAATTTTTACTAAAGCAACGTCAAATGTTCCGCCACCAAAATCATAAACCAACCATTTTTTCTCAGAAGAAATATCCAAATTTTGAAAATTGGAATAAGCCAAACAAGCCGCAATAGGTTCTTGAAGTAAAACGACTTCTGCAAATCCTGCTTCATATCCAGCTTTTTTTGTAGCATTGGTTTGAATGGTATCAAAAGAAGCAGGAATTGTAATTACCGCCGATTTCGGATTTTCATTTTGAGTAAAATTAATCAACTCTTTTAGAACCATTGATGAAAGTTCAATTGGAGCAATTTGTTTGTCTAAATCTTTTACAAAGTAAGTTTCATCTGAACCCATTTTCCTTTTGAAAGAAGCAAAAACATTTTCGGAATTAGACAAAAAATGTTCGCGAGCTTTGTCAC
Organism: Flavobacterium koreense; assembly: GCF_054776075.1. Lineage (NCBI taxonomy): Bacteria > Pseudomonadati > Bacteroidota > Flavobacteriia > Flavobacteriales > Flavobacteriaceae > Flavobacterium > Flavobacterium koreense. Next base: position 132,768 of record NZ_BAAHCF010000008.1, read on the forward strand.
CAATTTGAATACGACCTTTTCTAAAAGAAACTACAGAAGGAATAGTATCTTTAAACCCAACAGGATTTTTATAGATAGTTACTTTGCCGTTTTCATATTTAGCAATGGCAGAATTGGTTGTACCTAAATCAATTCCGATATTAATGTTTTTCATAGCTTTTCTAGAAATTATTCAACAATTACGATACCTTTTTGTAATAAAACATAATTGTCATTTTGCATTTTATAAATTACAGGCTTTAAAACTTTGGTGATTTTCTTAGCGCTTGGATTTAGAATATTGGCTTCAATTGAAGCATCTCTTTCATCATATTGATTACCTATTGGATTAATGATTTTATAACCCAATTCCTCAAGTTCGTGTTGAATCCTATTCAGGTTACGTTCAAAAATATCTAGATTTTGTTCGGTTGCTTTCTTTTCGATTTCAAATAATTGGTTGATGATGGCTTCCATGAATTATTACTTAATTTGAATATGTAGGCAATTTACAATTATTTTATTTTTTTCAATAAAATCAAGTAAAATAAAGCGTTAAAATTTTACATTTGTTTTTCTTCAATTTACAAGCGCATGAATATCATAGAATTATTTGAAAATTTAAATATTGATAAATCCTCACTTCTTCAAATTACTTCTGAAGAGATTATTAGAATTGAAAAACAGGTTAATGTAGAAAAGAAAATCAATCCTGATATTGATGTTAATGTTGCTAATAATTTAATAGAAGCTTTAAAATATTTTCCAACGGAATTTCAATTTATTGCTAATATTAGAGTTTTATACAATTTTTTTAGCAAGAAAAGATACCTAAGAGACGATTTTCCAGCACAAAACATTGAAGTAAATGAGAGTAAAGTAAAATTATTTATTGAGAAATACCTTCAAGATGATCTGACTACTTTTTTTGATAAGAAAATTATTGAAAACAAGTATGAAGAAATGAACGATCTTCTAATTTACAAAGAATATTTTCCAGAAGAGTTGTTGTATAAAGTTGCAAAAAGAGCTGAAGGGAAATTAGATTTTGTTTTATCCAGTTTGCATGCAAGTAACGTTAATTATTTTCCTTTACTTTTTGTCAAGCAATCTCATTTTTTTACTTTTTTATCCCATTTTGTTAGTTCAGAATTAGACGATAAGGTGAATCATCTTTTAAACGCAATAGTTGATATTTATAATGTAACCAAAAGTTCAGAATTTGCTGAAGCCATTATGATTTCAATGTCGAATTACCGTTCATTTGATGAAGAATTGATGGATACAATTGCTTCAAATAAGAGAGTAGTTCTTGATAATATTAATGGTAGAGAAGGTAGAAGTGAAAAATCTGTTTTTTCGTGGAAAACATTTTTTATCATTTTAGTGATTTTATTAAAAGTTGCTTTTTTCTCAAATAAATGTTCTTCAGATTCTAATTCAACTTATGATAATTACGATAATAACACCTACGATAATGTCCAAATTGAAGAAGCGCCAGCTGAATTAGACCCATATTATACAGAATCACAAGCCAAAATAGACACATTCAAAATGTTTTTAACCGATTATGACAAAACAGAGAAGAATAATTTGACTTATAATGATACTATAAAAACAGGTCAAAATCCTTTCACTAATGTTTATAAAAATCAGTTTGTTTCAACTTCCTATAATTACAGGTTGTTTACAAATAAAACAAATTATGACATCATTTTGCTAGAAAATGCAGTTGCTTACGATACAATAAATATTTCTAAGCAAGCTTATTATATAAAATCTAAACAGGATTTTAAATTGGATTTAACCAGTGAATTTAAGAGAACATTTAATTTTTATGTTGGAAAAAAATTGGCCTCTTTTCACAATAGTGAAGAAAAGTTATATATACATGGTAATTCAATTGTTGAACCAAGATTTACAATACTTGCCAATGGTGCTAAAGAGCTTCTGAATGATGATTATTCTTTTAAAGAAGATGTAATAATAGTTGAGAGAAACGGAAAAATTGTTATTGAATCTAAAGGATTAACCACAAAAGAGCAAAGTTTTAAGCAAATTCAGAAAGAGCAAGAAGTGATAATAGAAGAAATCAAAAAGGAATGAGTGATGTTTAATCACTCAAATCCTAGTTTCACTCTAACTCGTCCTAAAACTTCATTGGCAATTAAATGAGCTTTTTGAGCACCTTTTTGCAACAAAGCATCAACTTCTTCAAGATGGTTGATGTAGTAGTTATATTTTTCTCTTTCCGTTTTAAATTTCTCGCAGATCAAATCAAATAAAGCTTGTTTGACGTGACCATAACCATAGTTTCCACCAAGATAATTTTGTCTCATGCTTGCAATTTGCTCAGCATTAGCTAGTAATTTGTAAAGAGCAAATATTTTGCAAGTATCTGGATTTTTTGGTTCTTCAAGTGGCGTACTATCACTTTCAATTGACATTACTTGTTTACGCAAAGCTTTGTCATCAAGAAAAATATCTATAATATTTCCGCGAGATTTACTCATTTTATTTCCGTCAGTTCCAGGTATGTACATGGTTTCTTCTTGCACTTTTCCTTCAGGAATAACAAAAGTTTCACCCATTTGATGATTAAATCTTGAAGCTACATCACGAGTAATTTCAATATGTTGCATTTGGTCTTTCCCAACAGGAACGAAGTTTGCATCATATAATAAAATATCGGCAGCCATCAACATCGGATAAGTAAATAATCCTGCGTTTACGTCTTCTAATCTATCGGCTTTATCTTTAAATGAATGTGCTAATGTCAATCTTTGAAAAGGAAAGAAACAACTTAAATACCATGACAATTCTGCCGTTTGAGGCACATCGCTTTGACGGTAAAAAGTTACTTTATTGATGTCTAATCCACAAGCAAGCCAAGCTGCAGCAGTACTATAAGTGTTTTTTCTTAGCGTTTCACCATCTTTAATTTGAGTAATGGAATGTAAATCGGCTATAAACAAAAACGATTGATTATCAGGATTATTAGATAACTCAATTGCTGGAATGATAGCTCCAAGTAAATTGCCTAAATGTGGTGTGCCTGTGCTTTGTACGCCTGTAAGTATTTTTGCCATAATTGCTGAATTGATTTCAGTATCAAAATTTATTTGATGCAAAGTTAAACCTTTGTAGTATAATTTGCATACTATTACTTATTTTTGACGCTATGAGATTGCTAAAAATTATTTTTTGGGTCCTTTGGCGCGTTTGGTTTTACATTTTAATGGGTGCGCTTATTTTAATAATGTTACCATTTCTGTTACTTTCTATTTTGAAAGAAGAATGGTATCCTTATTTTTTTGTGATGGCAAGAATTTGGGCTAAAGGCATTCTTTTAGGGATGGGTTTTTATACTAAAATTGAAAGAGAACAAGAGCTAGAAAAAGGTAAAAGTTATATGTTAGTAGCCAATCACACTTCAATGACCGATATAATGTTGATGCTTTCTATTGCTCAAAATCCTTTTGTTTTTGTGGGTAAAAAAGAATTATCTAAAATTCCACTTTTTGGATTCTTTTACAAACGTACTTGTATTTTAGTAGATAGAAGTAGCCAAAAGAGTAGAATGGAAGTTTTTGCAAGAGCTCAAAAACGATTAAATCAAGGTTTAAGTATTTGTATTTTTCCTGAAGGCGGTGTTCCTGATGAAGCTGTAATGTTAGATGAATTTAAAGATGGTGCTTTCAAATTAGCAATAGAACATCAAATTCCAATTGTTCCAATGACCTTTGCTGATAATAAAACAAGAATGTCTTATACTTTTTTAAGTGGAAGTCCCGGAATTATGCGAGCAAAAGTGCATAGGTTTTTTGATACAAAAGGAAAAACATTAGAAGATAAAAAAGTTATAAAAGACGAAATACATTCCATTATTTTGAAACAATTGGAAGATTACAGTAAATAAAAAAGAGCGCCTAACTAAAGCGCTCTTTTCCGTTATTACTCGAAAGCAATAACACCACTTAACTAATTTTAACCTAACATGTATTAAAAAGTATAATTTATTCCTGAGTAAACACCAAACACAAATGGTTTGAAATTTCCTGCATCGTTATTAAATGTATTTATTTGATATTTAAATACTGGTTCGATGCGCGCCTCAAGACGTTTAAAGAAACCATATTTTAATCCTAATCCTAAATTACCACTAAAGTGAACATTGTTCAAATTGTTTGCTTCACCGATTTTCAAATTCAATTCTGATGATTGAAGATAAATCTCATTTCTATTAAGAACTAGTGTACTCATTCCTCCAATTAAATCAATTCCGAAATTCTTATCTAAAATTTTGTAGGTAACTTCTAGTGGCATCTCTATGTAACCTAATTTTTGATTTAAACTACCTTCAAATTTTTGAATTGGTCTATTAAATAAAGTGTTTACATTACTCAGACTTTCAATGACCAAAAGAGACCCAGGAACATTAGGATTTAATCCACTTAACCTACTATTTACAGTTGGTGTTTGATAATACAAAATTCCATTAGTATCGTAATCAACATTTAAAATGTTTATTCCTGTTCTTATTTTTATTTTTTTATTTACTGCATAATTTACACCAATACCATAACTAATATTCTCAGCCGAATAGACTTTATCGTTATCTACTAATTTACTGTCAAGTGGTGAACCATTTGAAGTTGAACTGAAATAAATAGGCGCAACATTAGAGGTAACTTGCCACCTATTTATTTTTTGTTCAGTAACTGTTTGCTTTTCTTTTTCAATTAGCAATTCTTCCAGCGCATTTGGCTCAACACTAGCAATTGATGTTGAGTCAATTTTTTTAATTATTGGTTCATCTGTTTTTGGTGTTAAAACAGATGTTTTTCTATCTGATGTTGTATTCTTTACAATAGAATTATTCTCTTTTGATGGATTTACAACTTTATCAATAACACTATTATTTTTTTCTTTTTCTTTGGTTTCTTGTTGAACTAGAACTTCGTTACTTGACGAATTATTAGTTTTATTTTTTTCTTTTAAATCGTTATTTTTTTCAAAAGCAATTTCATTATTAGAATTAATATTGCTCAATTTCAACGATGTTTTTCTATTCTTATCTTTTTTAGAACCATTGTTTACAAGTTGACTATCTGAATTTGATTTAAATTTATCAGTTTCAACCAATGGTTTTTTATTGATTTCAGAATTAGCAACCTGAGTTCCATTATTTGACTTAACGTCAATTTTATTTATTTTAGAATTTGTTTTATTATTCTTTTCAGATTGCGAATTCGTTTCTTTTACAACAACTACATTATTTACGTTGTCATCAGATGAAATGGTTTTTGAATTATCAGAATTTATGGTTTTACTTCCGTTTATAACAACTGGATTTGTGTTTTTATTTACAGAATCATTTGAATTTTCGTTATCATTTTTCTCCTGATTTACAACCGAATTTTCATTGTCATTAGTTGTGTTCAAACTGTTATAAGTAAATAAACCAATTACTAAAGCAGCAGCAATACCCGATAGTTTCCACCAAAACGGAATAACTCTTCTTTTTTTCTTTTCTTTTAATTTGAGTTCGATGTTTTCCCAGATAAACTCTTCTGGAGTAACCTCATGATTTTCAAATTTTTCTTGAAAGAGATTGTTTATATTTTTTCTTTCACTCATTTTATTGAAGGCATTTTTACACTGCCGGTATTATTTTCAATTTTTTCTTTCAATATCAATTTTGCTCTTGATAAATTCGATTTGGATGTTCCTACAGATATTCCTAATGAATCGGAAATTTCTTGATGGGAATAATTCTCAAAAACACTAAGATTAAAAACCAATCGATATCTATCTGGTAATTCTTGAATAATTTTCATCAAAAAATCCATTGATACACCATCTTCTATTTCAACTTCAACTTCTTCAGCAATATCTTCGTCTATTGGGCTTAAAAAACTTTTATTTCTATATTGTTGAAGAACATGATTTACGATTACTCTCTTAATCCATCCATCAAAAGAACCTTTGAATTCAAACGAATTAATTTTATCAAAAACTAATAAAAATCCATCTTGTAAATTATCTTGAGCCTCTGCATAATTGCGCGAATATTTTAAGCATACTGAGAACATCTTTGGAGCGTATTGCCTGTACAATTGTTCTTGTGCTTTGATATCATTTTTTTTACAATCATGTATTAATTGTTCTAAACTCAAGAGCTTTATTTTAATGGTCTACTACTACATCATATTCTAAATAATGATCTACACCTTGTGTATCTGTTCCTGTCCAGAATTTAAAATGATACGTTCCTATAGCATTTGGAAGAAACTTCAACGGCATTTCTAAAACAGTTTCGTTATCTGTTTGACAATTATCTTGTTCAACTTTAATATTCTCTATTGCAACACTTCTTTCAAAGCCATAGGATTCATAATAGAATTTACTAAATAAATGACAAGATGAAGGGCGTTTATATTTTACTGTAATATTCGTTATACTATCTTTAGCAAATCCTGTAGGCATTATAACCTGATAAACAGGATTTATTTCATAAGTATAATTTTGCTCTTCACTAACATCGCAAGAGAAAAACACAAATGAAAATGCAATTAAAAAAACTATTTTTTTCATAATAAAATGATTCATTTATTGTTAGATGCAAAAAAGATAAAAAGGTTGCGTATAAATATAAAAAAAAATCCGCCGAAGCGGATAATTTATTTTTAAGCGTTATTTTCTTTGATCAATGCTTTGATTTTCAGTTCTAATTCGTCAGCCAATTCTGGATTGTCTTTTATTAATGCTTTTACTGCATCTCGACCTTGTCCTAATTTGGTTTCACCATAGCTAAACCATGAACCAGCTTTTTTAATTATTTCAAATTCTACTGCCAAATCAAGTATTTCTCCTGTTTTAGAAACGCCTTCTCCATACATAATGTCGAATTCAGCAGTTTTAAAAGGTGGCGCAACTTTATTTTTAACCACTTTTACTTTAGTTCGATTTCCGATAACATTTTCACCATCTTTAATTTGTGATGAACGACGAATGTCTAAACGAACAGAAGCATAAAATTTCAATGCGTTTCCTCCTGTTGTAGTTTCAGGATTTCCAAACATTACACCAATTTTCTCTCTCAACTGATTGATGAAGAAAACAGTACAATGTGTTTTGCTAATTGTTCCTGTTAATTTTCTAAGTGCTTGTGACATTAAACGAGCGTGTAATCCCATTTTAGAATCACCCATTTCTCCTTCAATTTCACTTTTTGGAGTTAAAGCAGCAACCGAGTCAATAACCACAATATCAATTGCTCCTGAACGGATAAGATTTTCAGCAATTTCTAATGCTTGTTCACCATTATCTGGTTGAGAAATAATTAAATTTTCAATATCAACACCCAATTTTTCAGCATAATTTCTATCAAAAGCGTGTTCTGCATCAATAAATGCTGCAATTCCACCTGCTTTTTGAGCTTCTGCAATAGCATGAAGGGTTAAAGTAGTTTTACCTGAAGATTCTGGACCATATATTTCTATAATTCTTCCTTTTGGATATCCATTTACGCCTAAAGCTAAATCTAAACCTAACGATCCTGAAGAAATAGTTTCTACTTCTTCAACGGCTTTATCGCCCATTTTCATTACGGTTCCTTTTCCGTAGGTTTTGTCTAATTTGTCAAGCGTAAGTTGTAACGCTTTTAATTTTGCATCTTTTTCTGAACTCATCTTTTCTATATTTTTGGCTTTTAAAGTTGTAAAAATAATTAAAAAAAGAATGTAAATGAAGTTTATATAAATGAGTTTTAAACAATTCCATCCAAAATATATTTATTACTTTAGCCAACAATTTTTTTTCAACTATGGAAAAGCTAATTTCTTATCCAATTTCGGTTATTTATTACTTATGTTTTGGATTGTGTTTGGTAATTTTTCATCCAATTCAGTGGATATGTTTCAATGTGTTTGGCTACCAAGCGCACAAAAAAAGTGTAGATTATCTTAATTTTTGCCTAGTAAAATGTACCAATCTATTGGGAACTTGGTTTCAATTTAGAAACATTAATAAAATTCCTAAAGGTGTTCCGATAATTTTTGTTGCCAATCACCAAAGTATGTATGATATTATTGGGATGATTTGGTATTTAAGAAAATTTCATGCCAAGTTTGTAAGTAAAAAAGAATTAGGAAAGGGAATTCCAAGTGTATCTTACAATTTACGTCATGGAGGTTCGGTGTTGATTGACAGAAAAGATCCAAAACAAGCTATTCCAACAATTAAAGGTTTAGGAGAATATATTGAAACACACAAACGTTCGGCAGTAATTTTTCCGGAAGGGACTAGAAGTAAAGATGGAAAACCAAAAGAATTCGCACAAAGTGGGTTGAAAATATTATGTAAATACGCACCTTCTGCCTATGTTGTGCCAATTTCTATAAATAATTCGTGGAAAATGGTTAAATTTGGTGCTTTTCCGATGGGTTTAGGAAATCGATTAGAATTTATCATTCATGATCCAATAGCGGTAAAAGATTTTTCATTTGAAGAATTAATGGAAAAAACAGAAAAAGCTGTAGTACAATCGTTAAAATAATAATCAGATTTTATTTTGTCTCAAATCTAAAGTCTACAATACAAATAAAATGTCAATAAAAAACATGCGTCTGGAAGTGATGCAATTTCTAGAAAACAAGGTTGATGAGTTTGTTGATCAATTTTTAATTCCGGTTGAAAAAATATGGCAACCTTCAGATTTAATTCCTGATTCTCAAAGCGAAAATTTCTTCGAAGAAGTAAAAGAATTGCAAGAAATTGCTAAAGATTTACCTTACGATTTCTGGGTAGCAATGGTAGGTGACACTATTACCGAAGAAGCACTTCCAACCTACGAATCGTGGTTAATGGAAGTAGAAGGAGTTGATAATGAAGGAAGAAATGGTTGGTCAAAATGGGTGCGCCAATGGACTGGTGAAGAAAATCGTCATGGAGATTTATTAAACAAATATCTTTATCTATCAGGAAGAGTAAACATGCGTGAAGTTGAAATCACAACACAACATTTAATAAATGATGGTTTTGATATTGGCACAGGAAAAGATCCTTATAAAAACTTTGTTTACACTAGTTTTCAAGAATTAGCTACTTATGTTTCTCACAACAGAGTTTCGCAAATTGCTAAAGATTATGGCGATAAAAAATTATCAAAAGCTTGTAAGTTAATTGCTGGCGATGAAATGCGTCACCATCATGCATATTCTGAATTTGTTAATCAAATTTTTAAAGTTGATCCTTCCGAAATGATGTTGGCTTTTCAATACATGATGAAACAAAAAATCACAATGCCTGCTCATTTCTTGAGAGAATCAGGACAATCTATAAGTACCGCATTCAATCAGTTTTCAGATTCTGCACAAAAATTGGGTGTTTATACCGCCAATGATTATGTTGATATTATGCAAAAATTAATTGAAAAATGGCAAATAGACAAAATCTCTGGATTAACTGATGAAGCCGAAAAAGCAAGAGATTATTTGATGAAATTACCTGCAAGAATGGCTAAGATTTCGGAAAGATTGGTTTTGCCTGAAGAAAATTATATTTTTAAATGGGTGCAACCTGCTTTGATAAAGTAAACTTTCAAAAAATAGCAATATTAAAATTCCAAATTCCAATATTTATTTAGAGTTTGGAATTTTTTATAAAATGTAATATGAGTTTAATAGATAACACGATTTTATTTGTAAAGCAAAAACTCGAAAATGCTGAAGCTGGTCACGATTGGTTTCATATTGAAAGAGTGTATAAAAATGCTTTGTTGATTGCTCAAGATGAAGTTTGTGATATTCAAATTGTAAAACTTGGAGCGCTTCTTCATGATATTGCCGATAGTAAATTCAATGATGGAGACGAAACCGTTGGACCAAAAGTTGCCAGAGCTTTTTTAGAATCTCAAAAAGTAGCTGATGAAATTATTGTTCATGTTGTAAACATTATCGAAAATATCTCTTTCAAAGGAGGAAATTTTGAAAAGAAATTCAATTCAATTGAGCTAGAAATTGTTCAAGATGCCGATAGATTAGATGCTATCGGAGCCATCGGAATTGCAAGAACATTCAATTACGGTGGATTCAAAAACAGACAGTTATATAATCCTGAAATTGCTCCCAAACTCAATATGAGCAAGGAAGAATATAAAAAAAGTGAAGCACCAACAATCAATCATTTTTATGAAAAATTGTTGTTGCTAAAAGATAAAATGAACACCAAAACTGGTAAAAATTTAGCTCAAGAAAGACATAAATTTATGGAACTTTTCTTGTCTCAATTTTATGCAGAATGGGATGGTGAAAAATAAAAAGAGAACCAAATTTGGTTCTCTTTTTATTAATTTAGTTTCCTTTAAAATCAGCTTTTCTTTTTTCTAAAAATGCAGTAGTTCCTTCTTTGAAATCTTCAGTACCGAAGCATTTTCCAAAGTTTTTTATTTCAGTTTTATAACCATCAACGCCGTCTTTGAAATTTGCATTGATAGCTTTTATAGCAAATCCAATGGCTACTGGAGAATTACGCATAATTTTTGAAGCAATTCCTTTTGCGAATTCTATTAATTCTGCTTGAGGAACAACGTGGTTTACTAATCCATAGGTTTTTGCAGTTTCTGCATCAATCATTCCAGCGGTCATTACTAATTCCATAGCGCGACCTTTTCCTACTAGTTGAGGTAATCTCTGTGTTCCGCCATAACCTGGAATTACTCCTAGTGAAACTTCAGGTAAACCCATTTTTGCATTGTCTGAGGCTACTCTAAAATGACATGCCATTGCCAATTCTAATCCGCCACCAAGTGCAAATCCGTTTACAGCAGCAATTACTGGCGTTTTTAAATTTTCTACAAAATCGAATAATAATTCTTGTCCTTGTTGTGCTAATTGTGCTCCTTCTTCCACAGAAAAATTCGCAAACTCAGAAATATCAGCGCCAGCAACAAATGCTTTTTCACCTTCACCAGTTATTATGATTACTTTAGTAGTAGCATCTGTATCTAATGTTTCAAAAGCGTTGTGCAATTCTTGAATGGTTGCCACATTCAAAGCATTTAATTTTGATGGACGATTAATGGTAATTTGACCAATTCCGTTTTCTGAAGTAATAAGTAGGTTTTCGAAGTTCATGATTTTATTTTTCAATTATTGGAAGCGAAACCTTAAATGTTGTTCCTTTTCCGAATTCAGTTTCAAATGTAATAGTTCCTTTGTAATTTTCTATAATGTTTTTGATAATTCCTAAACCTAATCCCATTCCACTGGTTTTGGTGGTGAATTTTGGTTCGAAAATATGCTCAATGTATTCCAATTCAATTCCAATTCCGTTGTCTTTTACCGTAATGTTTACGTTGTTTTCTTCTCGTTTTACGGCAACCAAAATTGATTTTTCAGTTTGTTCTTCTGGAATGGCTTGAATAGCATTTTTGACCAAATTAGTTATAATTCTAATCAATTGCGTTCGGTCCATTATCGTGATAATTTCTTCTTCTTCGCTTTCAAATGTGATGTATTCTTCATTGAAAATATCTAATGAAAATTCTACCACTTCTACCACATTTAGGGTTTCATTTTGTTGTGCTGGCATCGAAGCAAAATTTGAAAATGCTGATGCAACCGAAGTCATCGTATCAATTTGCTGAATCAATGTTTTGGTATAATCGTTCAGTTTTTGTTTCAAATCAGGATCTTCTGGATTGAATTTTCTTTCAAAACTTTGCACCGTCAAACGCATTGGAGTAAGCGGATTTTTAATCTCGTGAGCGACTTGTTTTGCCATTTCGCGCCAAGCTTGTTCACGTTCACTTTGTGCTAACATGGTGGCGCTTTCTTCCAATTTGTCAACCATGGCATTATAAGCTTTTATCAACGAATTAATCTCGCGACTGTTGGCTTCAATTACGATTTTTTCGTTCTTTTGATTTAAACTGGTTTCGTTAATTTTATCGGAAATGGTTTTCAATGATTGTGTGATGTAGGACGCCAAAAAATAAGCCAAAGCAAAGGCAATAATCAACATGAAAAAATAAACCTGACTCAATCGAATTAAGAATTCTTGAATTTCATTTTCATAAAAACTATCGTCGTCAACATATGGTAAATTCAAAATCCCGAGTGGTTTGAATTTATCGTCTTTGATTTGTGTATAAGATGAACGGTTTTTGATTCCATCTACACTTTTAATATCGACGTACCTTTTTTCGATAGACGATTGCACCAATTTGATAATGTATTTTGGAATAGGAGGCGAAATACTATCAACAGAAAAAGAAGCTTTAGACGATTTTAAAAGATTTCCATTCAAACTATATATGTTTATTTCAACATTATGAATATCTGAAAGTTCGTGGATTTTGTCTTTAAAAATTAACGGCAGATTTTTTTCCGTTAACGGATAAGTGGTGTTAGATAAAATGTAATTTATGTGTTCTTTTACAGCGTCTTCTTTACGTTCTAAACGTTCTTGATGGTAATTTCGAGCTTCGTTTTTAAACTGAATCACAGAAATGGAAGCCATTAGAATGGAAGCAATCAAAATCAATACAATCATCGAAAGGAAAATCCTAATTCGAAGTGATAGCATTGAAAATTTGAAGTTTTTCATTTTGTAGTGATTAGTGAATAGTGATTAGTGAATAGCTATTTACTCTTCACCAATTACTAATTACTTCTTTTCTCTTATTCTTTTATAAAATTTGAATCCGAGCATAATTAAAATCGAAAACAAAAAGATTCCGATTACGCCATAAATCCAATTGAAAGCATTTTTTAAAATTACTAAAAAAACTACAGCAAATAAAATAATTGTGGCACCTTCATTCCAAAGGCGCATAAAATTAGAAGAATAGTTGAATTTGTCGTTTTGCAATTGTTTATAAATTTGATGACATTTTAGATGGTACAAAAACAACGCCAAAACAAATCCGAGTTTCACGTGCATCCACGGCATTTGCAACCAAGCAGGCATCAGAAACAATAACCAAGCTGCAAATAAAGTTGCTAAAACCGCACTTGGCCATGTAATAATAAACCAAAGGCGATAAGTCATTATTTTGTATTGGTTTAATAAAATTTCTCTTTCTGGAGAAGGTTTTTCATTGGCTTCAATTTGATAAACAAATAAACGAACAATATAAAATAATCCTGCAAACCAAGTGATTACAAATATTAAATGAAGTGATTTTATATAGTTGTAGAGTTCCATATTTCAGTTCTCAGTTTTCAGTTTTCAGTCGCATCTGTATACTGTGACTGAGACTGCAAACTAAATTAGTTATTTTTAAAATCTTCAATCCAATTCGCAACAACACCACACCATTCGTCTTCATCATTCATACATGGAATTGCCATAAATTCTTCGCCACCATGGTGTAAAAATTGTTCGTTAGCTTCCATTGCAATCTCTTCCAAAGTTTCTAAACAATCGGCTACGAATGCTGGAGTTACGACGGCCAATTTCTTAATTCCTTGTTCTGGCATTTTGTTGATTTCAACATCCGTGTAAGGCGTTAACCATTTGTCACCTGCCAATCTTGATTGGAATGTTTGGCTGTATTTTCCTTCGGGAATTCCCAACAATTTTACCACTTGTCTTGTTGTTTCATAACATTGATGACGATAACAAAATTCGTGTGCTGGCGAAGGTGTGCTACAACATGAACCATCAATAGCACAATGTGATTTGGTTACGTCGGTTTTACGAATATGACGTTTCGGAATTCCGTGATAAGAGAACAACAAATGATCGTAATCAAATCCTTCTAAATGTTTTTTGATTGAATTAGATAATGCCTGAATATAATCGGGTTTGTTATAAAATGCCGGAACTTTTGTCAACTTCATTTCAGGAAATTTTGACGCCACTAACTCATCTGCCAAAGCCCAAATCGTCTTGGTTGAAGCCATCGCATATTGAGGATAAAGCGCCAAAAGCATAACTTCGGTCACACCTTTATCTTTTAATTCTTGTAATCCTTTTTCAATAGTTATAGTTCCATAACGCATGGCTAAAGCCACAGGAACATCAACTAATTTCTGAACTTTTTGATGCATTTTTTTTGAAAGTACAATTAAAGGAGAACCTTCACTTGTCCAAATGCGAGCATAAGCTTCAGCTGATTTTTTTGGTCTTGTTTGTAAAATGATACCTCTAACTAATAAGGCACGTAATAAAAACGGAACGTCAATTACGTATTTATCCATTAAAAATTCATCTAAATACGGCTTAACATCTTTAGCTGTTGGACTTTCTGGTGAACCTAAATTTACTAATAATACTCCTTTCATTGTTGCAATTTTTTGTAAAAGTAACTAATCTACTTTTTTAAGATTTTATGTTTATGTTTTTTTTATCGATTGTTTGATATACGAAATTTATCAGGTTAAGTATTCGGATTTATTGACATCAAATATTTCTTTGGAGTTGTAGCAAATTTTTTCTTGAACGCTGCAATAAAATGACTTCCGGTGCTGTAACCAATTTTTAGTCCAACTTCATTTACATTATACGAACCGCTGTCTAATAATTGTCGGGCGTAATCCATTTTATAATCAAATAGAAATCCGTAAACCGTATCGCCATAAATTTGCTTGAAACCCATTTTTAGTCTTTTCAAACTTAATCCAACTTGTTCTGCCAATTCTTCTAAACCTGGTGGTTCTGCCATATTTTGAATGATAATTTCTTTGGCTTTTTTGATTTTCAAAACGTTTTCTTCATCAATCAAAAACGGACATTGTTCAGCATTTGGATCTTCCGAACGATTGAAATACAAACTCAATAATTCATATCCTTTACCTTTATAATATAAATTTTTAATTGATGGATTCAAATTATAATGAAACAACTGACTTAAAACAATCGCCATCGATGGACTAATATCAGTTTCTTTATAATATTTTTTATCTTTATTTTCCTCACTCAAAAAAGGAATATGTTCGGCTTCTGTAGAAAACAATCCGTGGAATTTTTGAATAGATATGATTACTGAAATTACCCACGAATTTGGAGCGATTTCTAGATTTAAGGGCAATTCTTTTTGCGGATTGTAAAATAAAAGTGCTTTTTCTTCTCTCAAATCTAAAGCATAATTACCATCATTAAATACAAATTTTGCTTTTCCTTTAATGCCAAAGTGAAATTGAATAAGGCCTTGATTAACATGTCTTTTCACGTGAAAATTCTCATTTCCATCATTTTGAAAACGAATTAAGGTAAAATCATTTTCAATTTTTATTTCTTCTTGTGAACCCATAGCGATATTTTTTCGTATATGATTTTGGAATCATGTTTCTTGCTTATTTAGAATTAATCCATATAAGATATTCTGAAAGACTTGATTTCATTGCAAATTTATAATAAATAACGCTAAAAAGTCAAATAAGGTTTAAAAATTCGCACAGCGATACAAAAAGTACTTTGAGCGTTACTTTTATAAATAGTATAGTAATATTTTTGTTGAACTTTTAGGTAAAGTACAAATATGGAAAATTTTAATATGTCGAAACACGCCACTTTTTATGCATTAGGCTTAAGCTACAAAAAAGCCGATGCAGCAATAAGAGGAAAATTCAGTCTAGATGCTCAAGCTAAAGCAACTTTACTTATACAAGCCGAAGCCGAAGGAATTGATTCTTTAATCGTTACTTCTACTTGCAATCGAACTGAAATTTATGGTTTTGCACAACATCCATATCAATTAATCAAACTTTTATGTGCTAATAGTCAAGGTTCTGTAGAAGAATTTCAAGAAGTTGCTTATATCTATAAAAATCAAGAAGCAATTAATCATATGTTTCGCGTTGGAACAGGTTTAGACAGTCAAATTCTTGGTGATTTCGAAATTATTAGTCAAATAAAAACCGCTTTTAATGAAAGTAAATCTAACGGAATGGTAAATTCATTTCTAGAAAGATTAGTTAATTCTGTTATTCAAGCGAGTAAAAAAATTAAAACGCAAACCGAAATTTCTTCGGGTGCAACTTCTGTTTCTTTTGCATCGGTGCAATACATTTTCAAAAATGTAGAAGATATTTCTAATAAAAATATTCTTCTTTTTGGAACAGGAAAAATCGGAAGAAATACTTGTGAAAACCTTGTAAAGCATACCAAACACGAGCAAATTACTTTGATCAATCGCACCAAAGACAAAGCAGAAAAATTAGCTCAAAAATTAGATGTTGTTGTAAAAGATTACGCCGATTTACAATTGGAACTACAAAAAGCAGATGTAGTTGTAGTAGCAACAGGTGCTCAAAATCCAACAGTTGACAAAGCTATTTTGAATCTTAAAAAACCGTTATTGATTTTAGATTTATCTATTCCGAAGAATGTAAACGAAAATGTAAAAGATATTGAAGGCGTTACTTTAATTCACATGGATCATTTGTCGCAAATGACGGATGAAACTTTGGAAAACAGAAAACTACATATTCCTCAAGCCGAAGCAATTATAGAGGAAATCAAAGAAGAATTTATAGCTTGGACCAAAAACAGAAAGTTTGCGCCGACTATTCATGCTCTGAAAGAGAAATTAAATTCTATCAAAGACGGCGAGCTGAATTTTCAACGTAAAAAATTAGCTAATTTTGACGAAGAACAAGCCGAATTAATTAGTAATAGAATCATTCAAAAAATCACGAATCATTTTGTAAACCATTTAAAAGATGGCGACTCAATGGAAGAAGGAATTGAATGGATTGAAAAAGTCTTTCAGCTAGAACAAGAGAAATCATTTTTATAAAATAAAATTTCACAATAATAAACCTTAATGAACCTTAATTCCTTAATGGTTCAAAAAAGAATAAAATGTCTGAAAAAACAATACGTATAGGAACTCGCGACAGTGAATTAGCACTTTGGCAAGCACACACCGTTCAAAAACAACTCAACGATTTAGGTTATAAAACCGAAATTATTGCCGTAAAATCGCAAGGTGATATCATTCTCGATAAACCACTTTACGAACTCGGAATCACCGGAATTTTCACCAAAACATTAGACATTGCAATGATTAACGGTCAAGTTGATATTGCAGTGCATTCAATGAAAGATGTTCCAACAGCTTTGCCAATCGGAATTGTGCAAGCAGCCGTTTTAGAAAGAGCCAATATTTTAGACATTTTAGTTCACAAAGGAAACTTAGATTTTTTAGAATCTAACGGAACGATTGCCACAGGAAGTTTGCGTCGTCAAGCAATGTGGTGGAATAAATATCCAAACCATAATGTAGTCGATTTACGTGGAAATGTGAATACCAGAATGCAAAAACTACAAGAAAATGATTGGAACGGAGCCGTTTTTGCAGCAGCAGGATTAGAAAGAATCAATTTAAAACCAGATAATTACATCAATTTAGATTGGATGATTCCAGCGCCAGCACAAGGAGCAATGGTTGTGGTTGCAATGGCTGAAGATGAATTTACTTTAGACGCACTTTCACAACTAAATCACATCGAAACCGAAATTTGCACCTATATAGAAAGACAATTTCTAAAAACATTAGAAGGCGGATGTACAGCGCCAATTGGAGCAATAGCAACCTATAATGAGAAAGAAGACACCATTAATTTTAAAGGAGTTTTATTATCCATCGACGGAAAACAAAAATTAGAAATCGAAAAAGTAGTAGATATTTCAGAATGGAAAAAATTAGGTTTCAATGCAGCTCAAGAAATTTTAAATAATGGCGGAACAGCATTAATGGCAGAAATCAAAAAGACACTAAAAAAGTAAATTCCTCTAATTTCTTAAATCTGTGTTCCAAAAAACAATGACAAAACAAATCAACATATTATCTGCCAAAAAGCTTTTACCCAATCAAAAGCAAGTTTTACTCGACGCCAATATTTCATTAATAGAAGAAGATTTCATTGAAACTAAAATCAAGAATTTTGAACTTTCAAAAGTAAATGAAAATCTAATTTTTACCAGTCAAAATGCAGTTCAAAGTATTTTACAACATCCAAAATGCAATGAACTGAAAAGCAAAAATGTTTTTTCTGTTGGAATGAAAACCAAGGATTTATTAACAGAAAACGGATTTAATGTTATTGCTTACACAGGTTATGCAGCAGATTTAGCAGAAATCATTTCGTTAATTTACGGAAAAGAAAGTTACACCTTTTTCAGCGGAAATTTACGTCGAGATGTTTTACCAAACACCTTAAAAGAAAACGGAATAACATTCAACGAAATCGAAGTTTATGAAACCAACATCACTTCAAAAAAAATTAAAGAAAAGTTAGACGGAATACTATTCTTCAGTCCATCAGGAGTTGAAAGTTATTTCAAATTGAATACCATAAAAGACGAAATCTGCTTTTGCATAGGAGAAACCACCGCAGAAGCATTAGAAAACAAAAAAGTAAAGAACATCATAATTGCAGAAAAACCATCGGTTGAAAATGTGATTACAGAAGTAGTAGAATATTATAAAAATTAGTTTGATGTTGAGGCTAAACAACCTTAAACTTTAAACTTTAAACTTTTAAACAATGTTAAAAAACGACCTATTTTTAAGAGCATTAAATAACGAAACCGTAGAACGTCCACCAGTTTGGATGATGCGTCAAGCAGGAAGATATTTACCAGAATTCAGAGCATTACGTGACAAATACGATTTTTTCACACGTTGCGAAACTCCAGAATTAGCAGCAGAAATTACAGTTCAACCAATTAGAATTGTAAAACCAGATGCAGCGATTTTATTTTCTGATATTTTGGTAGTACCAAGAGCGATGGGAATTCACGTTGAATTGAAAGACAATTTGGGACCAATTATTCCAAATCCAATTCGCACAATGGAGCAAGTAAATCAAGTGATTGTTCCAGATGTGAATGAAACTTTAGGTTACGTTTTTGATGCAATCAAATTGACCAAAGAAATGTTGAACGATGAGGTTCCGCTTATTGGTTTTGCAGGTTCGCCTTGGACCATTTTTTGCTATTGCGTAGAAGGAAAAGGTTCTAAAAGTTTTGATACGGCGAAAGGATTTTGTTTTTCGAACCCAGTTGCGGCTCATACATTATTGCAAAAAATCACCGACACAACGATTTTATATTTAAAAGAAAAAGTAAAATCAGGAGTAAACGCAGTTCAAATTTTCGATTCTTGGGGCGGAATGTTATCGCCAGTAGATTATCAAGAATTCTCTTGGAAATACATCAACCAAATCGTGGAAGCTTTGGCAGAAGACACTAAAGTTATTGTTTTCGGAAAAGGTTGTTGGTTTGCATTGAACGATATGGCGAAAAGTAAAGCATCAGCACTTGGTGTAGATTGGACTTGTTCGGCAAGAAACGCTCGTTATTTAACAGGCGGAAAAATCACATTACAAGGAAATTTCGATCCATCAAGATTGTTATCACCAATTCCAACTATCAAGAAAATGGTTCACGAAATGATAGACGAATTCGGAAAAGACAATTACATTGTAAATCTTGGTCACGGAATTTTACCAAATATTCCAGTAGATCATGCAAAAGCTTTTATTGAAGCGGTTAAGGAGTATAATAAGTAATGACATCACAAAAGTTCACAATTAATCCTCTAAATTCAACAGATGCCAATCAGTTGCATAAGTTTATTAGTGATAATAGTGAACATTTAAAATATTATTTCCCAAAAACACTTTCAGATAATGAAACATTTGAGAAATCAATAGAATACATTACAGTAAAAAATAAAGAAATAGCAGAAAGGACTAATTTTACATATGTTATTAGAAATAATGATATTCAAATAGTTGGTTTAATCATAATCAAGAAAATAGATTGGGATAAAAAACAAGGTGAATTTGCATATTGCATCGGTTCACAATTTGAAGGAAAAGGTATTACTTCGTTTGCAGTAGCAGAAATGACTAAATTTGCTTTTGAAGAATTGCGATTGAAAACACTTCAAATTATTGCACACAAATCCAATTTAGGGAGTGTAAAAGTAGCAGTTAATAACGGTTTTGTTTGGCAAAAAACTTTACTAAACGAGTTTACTCCAACTAATGAAACACCATTAGATATGGAATTATATGAATTATACAATGAAAAATAAATTCCTAACATACATCCAAAACCTACAAAACCAAATCACTTCCAAATTGGAAGAAGTAGATGGTGTTGCCAAATTCCGTGAAGACATTTGGGAACGTCCAGAAGGCGGTGGTGGAAGAACACGAGTTATAGAAAACGGACAAGTTTTTGAAAAAGGTGGCGTAAACATTTCGGCAGTTCACGGAAAATTACCAGAAGCGATGCAAAAAATGTTTAACGTTGGTGAAGCCGATTTCTTTGCCTGCGGATTGAGCTTAGTAATTCATCCAAAAAGCCCGATGGTTCCAACGGTTCATGCCAATTGGCGCTATTTTGAAATGTATGATGATAACGGAAATGTAATCAATAGTTGGTTTGGTGGCGGACAAGATTTAACACCTTATTATTTATTTGAAGAAGATGCCATTCATTTTCATCAAACTTGCAAAACAGCTTGCGATAAACACAATCCAGAGTTTTATGCAAAATATAAAAAACAATGCGATGCTTATTTTTGGAATGCGCACAGAAACGAAGCTCGAGGATTAGGTGGATTGTTCTTCGATTATTGCAAAGAAACAGAAACCATGAAAATGGAAGATTGGTACAATTTCGTAACCGAAGTCGGAAACAGTTTCCTTCAAGCCTACGTTCCAATTGTAGAAAAAAGAAAAGAGTTACCTTATACTGAAGCGCAACGAACTTGGCAAGAAATCCGACGTGGTCGTTATGTAGAATTCAATTTAGTTCACGACAAAGGCACACTTTTCGGACTAAAAACCAACGGAAGAATTGAAAGTATTTTAATGAGTTTACCACCAAATGTACAATGGGTTTACGACCATCATCCAGAAGTTGGCAGCGAAGAAGAAAAATTAATTAAAGTATTAGAATCACCAATTGATTGGATTTAGATTATAAAAATATCTAATATCTAATATCTAAAATCTAAAATAATATGTTTCCATTACAAAGAGGACGTCGTTTAAGAGTAAACGAATCCATAAGAAGTTTAGTTCGCGAAACAACATTAAGTCCAAGTGATTTCATGTTCCCAATGTTTATTGCAGAAGGCGAAAATTATAAAGTTGAAATTCCATCAATGCCCGGAATTTTTCGTCGTTCAATAGATTTAACAGTCGAAGAAGTAAAAGAACTTTTTGCTTTAGGAATTCGTGCCGTAAACATTTACGTAAAAGTTGATGAATCTCTAAAAGACAACACCGGAAAAGAAGCTTGGAACTCAAACGGATTGATGCAAAGAGCTATCAAAGCAATAAAATCGGCTTGTCCAGAAATGATTGTTATGCCCGATGTTGCTCTCGATCCTTACTCAATTTACGGTCACGACGGAATTATCGAAAACGGTGATATTGCCAACGATGCAACCAACGATGCCTTAGTAAAAATGGCCGTTTCTCACGCACAAGCTGGAGCCGATTTCGTAGCACCAAGTGATATGATGGACGGACGAGTTTTGCGTTTACGCCAAGGATTAGACGCTGCAGGTTTCCATAATGTGGGAATTATGAGTTATTCAGCAAAATACGCTTCAGCATTTTATGGGCCTTTTCGTGATGCTTTAGACAGCGCGCCAAAAGAAGCCGATGTCGAAGTACCAAAAGACAAAAAAACCTACCAAATGGATTACGCCAACCGCATCGAAGCCATAAAAGAGGCACTTATGGATGTTGAAGAAGGCGCCGATATGGTTATGGTAAAACCAGGAATTGCTTATTTGGATATCGTTCGCGAAGTTAAAAATGCGGTGAATGTTCCGGTAACTGTTTTTCATGTTTCAGGCGAATATGCAATGATTAAAGCCGCTTCCGAAAGAGGTTGGCTCGATCACGACAAAATCATGATGGAACAATTAATGTGCATCAAACGTGCAGGAGCAAGTTTAATTTCAACTTATTTTGCTAAAGAAGCTGCGATTATTTTGAATAAATAGGAGCGAATGGCTCGGGATTTATCAGCAAACCTTATTCCTGCTGCCTTTCCTTCTCGTCCCAAAAGACGAGATTCCCTTGCATCAGGGCTAAATAGCATTTGTATTGAATTTTTATTCTCTGATAAAAATCATATTTAACTTAAACAATCAGATGTACCTTTGATTATATTAAATAAAAGGAAAATGAAAACAATTTTAAAATCACTAACTTTAGCAATAGCACTAATTTTGATAAGTTGTGGTGGAGACAAAAAAACAGATAAATTTGGCAACCCAATTTCAGAAGAAAAAGAAAATGTAGAAGCAACCAAACCTGAAGTGTCAGCATTTCCATTAGCCGAAAAAGGAAAAGAAATCTTTGAAGGAAAAGGAACTTGTGCAACTTGCCATAAACTCGATATTAAATTAGTTGGACCAAGCATAATCGATATTGCAGAAATCTACAAAGAGAAAAATGCAAACATGGTCACATTTCTAAAAGGCGAAGGTGAACCAATCGTTGACCCAACACAATTTGAAGTGATGAAAGCCAATTTTGCTTTAACAAAAACGTTTTCCGACGAAGAATTACAATCTTTAGAACAATACATTTACAGTCAAGTAAAATAAAATTTCATGTTTAATTTGAAATCACAAAGTGAGGAGTTTTTACTTTTTGCTTTGTGATTTTTTTTATATTTAGACTTTCTAAAGAGAATGTCAAAAACTGCTTTCATAAATTCACCACTCGGAATCACCAAAATTGTTGGCGATGAAAACGGAGTTTCTATAATTTCCGTTTTAGCCGAAGGTGAACTTTCCACAAAAATTCCTAACGAACTCCAAGAAGCAGTGTCACAACTTCAAGAATATTTTGAAGGAAAACGTAAAGATTTTGATTTCAAATTAAATCCAAAAGGAACCGATTTCCAAAAAAAAGTATGGCAAGAGTTACTCAATATTCCTTTCGGAAAAACAATGTCCTACATGGATTTATCCAAAAAACTCGGTGATGTAAAAGCTATTCGAGCAGTAGCATCAGCTAATGGTAAAAACCCACTTTGGATTGTAGTTCCATGCCACAGAGTTATTGGAACAGATGGTTCATTAACAGGTTACGCTGGAGGTTTATGGCGCAAAAAATGGCTTCTTGAACACGAAACACCAAGCCATCAACAAAGTTTGTTTTAACTTATTCAAGGAGTTTTTTTTATTTTAATTTGGAAATTTAAAGTCATTTTAATTATATTCGCAACCTAATTACGTGTTAATCAGGGTAATTTAATAAATATAAACGCCATATAAATTCTTATTATGATTGAAAAAATCCGCTTAGACAACATTTTGTTTCTTGACATAGAAACGGTTCCATTAGAAGAAAATTTCAACTCGCTTGACGATGAAATGAAACAACTTTGGGAACAAAAAACTCAATACCAACGCAAAGACGAATTCACAGCCGAAGAATTTTATGACAGAGCAGGAATTTGGGCCGAATTCGGAAAAATAGTCTGTATTTCTGTTGGTTATTTTACAACCAAAGGTGACATTCGAAACTTTAGAGTAACCTCTTTTTTTGGAGAAGAAAAGAAAATTTTATTAGACTTCAATAATCTACTAAATAATCATTTCGATGGTTCTCAAAATATTCTTTGTGGGCACAATGCCAAAGAATTTGATTTTCCATTTATCGCACGTCGAATGATTATCAACAATGTTTCCATTCCAAACAAACTTAATCTATTTGGGAAAAAGCCTTGGGAAATCCAGCATTTAGATACCTTAGAGTTATGGAAATTTGGTGATTATAAGCATTTTACTTCTTTAAAATTACTAACCAAAATCCTCGGAATTCCTTCACCAAAAGGAGACATCGACGGAAGCCAAGTAGGTAATGTTTTTTATGTAGAAAAAGACATAGATAGAATTGTGACTTATTGCGAAAAAGATGTGATTGCTGTGGCACAAGTTTTCCTTCGTTTCAGAAAAGAAGATTTATTGGTAGAAGACGAGATACACCACGTATAGATAAATAAGCCACAGATTCACTGATTTTAAAATTGAAATTTTATTGATTTTATTAAAATTGGATTAAAATTTTAGTGTATAATTTATATTCCTACTATCAAATTAATCTTTGAATCTGTGGCATATTTTTATAAATAGTTATATTTACAAAAACAAAAAACCATGGTATTAAGTAGATTTTGGCTCGTTATCTTTATTTCATCAATTATCTTTGTGATTTTTAGCTTATTCTCTGGAAGTAACTACACTATTGATTTCGTTTTAAACGGAAAAAAAGACGATCCAATTTTAGTTTCTGAAAAATATCTTCAAGATTTACCTGCTTTTATAAAAGACAGTATCGAAAAGGCTCCAGATAAAACGATGGTCATAAATCGTGATACTTTGAATATTGATTCTACATATGTTTTTTCTAATAAAGTTGTAAAAATTTATAGTGGAAAGCAAAAATCAGATGGATTATTGCCAACCTGCAAAAGCACTTTGCTTGATTTGATTTTACCACTTATGGCTTATTTAGCATTTTTCTGTGGACTGATGGAACTTTTGATTATCTCTGGCGCATCACAAAAATTGGCGAAAATATTAAGTCCAGTTTTTGTAAAAGTATTTCCAAGTATTCCAAAAAATCATCCTTCAATTTCTTATATGACGCTAAATTTTGCTGCAAATTTCTTAGGATTAGATTCAGCAGCAACACCATTTGGATTAAAAGCCATGGAAAGTTTACAAGAAATAAATCCAGAAAAGGATAAAGCTAGTGATGCACAAATCATGTTCATGTGCTTACATGCTTCTGGACTTACATTAATTGCAACTTCAATTATTGGATATCGCGCTGCAGCTGGCGCTGCAAATCCTGCTGATGTGATGTTACCTTGTATAATTACCTCTTTTATTGGAACAATTGCAGCGTTTTTAATTGTAGGAATAAAGCAAAAAATCAACTTCAAAAGTGCGTCTTTGGTTGCAGGATTAATGGGAATGATAGGTGCAATTATTGGTTTGTTGATGTATGTAAATCATTTGGATTTAATAGGTAAAAATTATTTTACTTCTAATCTTTCCGCTTTGATTTTGGTAGTAATTATTGTTTTCACATTGATATTATCATTCGTAAAAGAAAAGAAATTTACAGAAGCAAACACCACCGTTTATGAAGCATTTGTGGTTGGAGCAAATAATGGCGTTAAAACTGGAGTCACTATTTTTCCTTATGTTTTAGGAATGTTAGTTGCTATTTCGTTGTTCAGAAATAGTGGTTTATTTGAAATTATCAGCAATTGGATAGCTTTTATTTTTTCTAATTTGGGTGTGGCAAAAGA
Source organism: Flavobacterium koreense (assembly GCF_054776075.1). Lineage (NCBI taxonomy): Bacteria > Pseudomonadati > Bacteroidota > Flavobacteriia > Flavobacteriales > Flavobacteriaceae > Flavobacterium > Flavobacterium koreense. The sequence goes on from NZ_BAAHCF010000008.1 coordinate 158,070, forward strand.
AATTACGGATGCTTTACCTGTTGCATTGCTTCGTCCTTTTAGCTCTGCTGGCTCACGAGGTTTTTTGATTGATTCTATGAATACATTTGGTGCCGATTCAATGACAGGAAGATTGAGTAGTATTTTTCAATGTAGTGCCGAAAGTACGTTCTATGTTATTGCAGTTTATTTCGGTTCGGTTAATATAAAAAACACTCGATATGCTCTAGGAACAATGCTTTTAGTAGATGTAATTTGTGTGATTACTGCAATTTTTGTGGCTAGTTGGTTTTTTTAGTGTTTTCCTGCAAGGTTTCCAAAACCTTGTAGGTATAAATGAAAGTCTATGAAATTAGAAGTTTTAGAAAGAGACCATTTCTACCACATTTATAATAGAGGAATAAATAGTGAAAATATTTTTTTATCCGATGATAATAAATCCTATTTTCTAAAATTACTTTCAAAACATTTAAACGGTAAAATAGAAGTTTTTGCTTATTGTTTAATGGATAATCATTTCCATTTTCTTATCAAATTAGTTGATGATGAAAAGGCAGTAACTCAAGCATTTTCAATTTTTTTTAATTCTTATGCAAAGGCTTTTAATAAACAAAACAATAGAACAGGGAGTTTATTCGAAAAACATTTTAAAAGGATAAAAATTCAAGATGAAAATTATTTAAGAAACATAATTCAATATATCCATCTCAATCCTAAACATCACTTAAATATAGATTACAAAACTTATAAGTTTTCTTCATTTCAATCAATTATTTCCACTAATCAAACAAAGTTAGCTAGAACTGAAGTTTTGAGTTACTTTGATAACGTTGACAATTTCATCTTTTGTCATAATTTTAAAAATGATTTTTTAACTGAAAGATTTACTTTCGAACAATAAATCTTATAAGGTCTTTTTAGCCTCATAGGTATAAATGTTTAAAATTACAATAAACAAACCTACAAGGTTTTGGAAACCTTGCAGGTTATCCGTAACTTTACATTTCAAAAATATTTCACAATGGACTTTATATATCAAGATCCGTATCCGATATTAAAAGACGATACGCAATACAAAAAACTTACTTCAGATTACGTAAAAGTAGAGCAATTTGGCGACAGAGAAATTCTTACCGTTGACCCGAAAGCATTAGAATTAATGGCGCAAGAAGCTATGAATGATGTTTCATTTATGTTGCGAACAGCGCATTTGCAAAAGCTAAACAACATATTAAATGATCCAGAAGCGACTGATAATGATAGATTCGTCGCTTATAATTTATTGCAAAATGCATCTGTAGCCGTTGAAGGTCAACTACCATCTTGCCAAGACACTGGAACAGCAATTGTCATGGCAAAAAAAGGTGAAAATGTTTACACTGGAGTTGATGATGCCGAATGGTTATCAAAAGGAATTTTCAACACTTTTCAAAATAAGAATCTTCGTTACTCACAAATTGTTCCGATTTCGATGTTTGAAGAGAAAAATTCAGGTTCGAATTTGCCAGCACAAATTGATATTTATGCTAAAAAAGGAGCTTCGTATGAGTTTTTATTTTTAACAAAAGGTGGTGGTTCTGCGAATAAAACATTCTTATATCAAAAAACAAAATCTCTGTTGAACGAAAAATCAATGGAAGAGTTTGTTCGTGAAAAAATTAAAGATTTAGGAACTTCTGCTTGTCCGCCTTACCATTTGGCTTTAGTAATTGGAGGAACTTCTGCTGAGGCAAATTTAGCAGCAGTTAAAAAAGCATCTGCAGGATATTTTGATAATCTTCCAACTACTGGAAACATGGCTGGTCAAGCTTTTCGTGATTTAGAATGGGAACAGAAAGTATTACAATATTGTCAAGAAAGTGCTATTGGAGCACAATTTGGAGGAAAATATTTTGCTCATGATGTTCGTGTAATTCGTTTGCCACGTCATGCTGCTTCTTGTCCGGTTGGATTAGGAGTTTCATGTTCTGCTGATAGAAATATCAAAGGAAAAATCACAAAAGATGGAGTTTTCTTAGAACAATTAGAGGTAAATCCACAGCAATTTTTACCAGCAGTTCCACCACATTTAGAAGCTGCAGTTGAGGTTGATTTGAATCGTCCGATGGCAGAAATTTTAGCAGAATTATCTAAATATCCAATTAAAACTCGTTTGAAATTAAACGGAACTTTAATTGTTGCCAGAGATATTGCGCATGCCAAAATCAAAGAATTTTTGGATGCAGGAAAACCAATGCCAGAATATTTCAAAAACCATCCTGTATATTATGCCGGTCCAGCAAAAACACCAGACGGAATGCCATCAGGAAGTTTCGGACCAACAACTGCAGGACGAATGGATGTTTATGTAGAAGAATTCCAAAAAGCTGGCGGAAGTATGATAATGCTTGCCAAAGGAAATCGTACCAAAGAAGTTATGGAAGCTTGTAAAACTTATGGAGGATTCTATTTAGGATCAATTGGTGGACCAGCAGCGATTTTAGCTCAAGATAATATCCTAAAAGTTGAGGTTGTAGACTTCGAAGAACTCGGAATGGAAGCCGTAAGAAAAATTACAGTTAAAGATTTCCCAGCTTTTATTATTACTGATGATAAAGGAAACGATTTCTTTGCTAACTTATAAAAATAATTAGCCACAGATTCACAGATTACTATAATTAATCTGTGAATCTGTGGCTATTAAAATCAATCAAATGCCTTTTAAAGAATCATTTTCGGAATTTTATACCAAAGTTAAATCGAGTTTAGAAGATGGAACTTTTGCCAAATTAACTTTAGCAAAAACCATCGGAAATGCAGAATTGATGAATATTTATGTGCGTCCGATAATGGATGAAGATGTTTTGAAATTGGAGTTAAAATTCAAGTTTCAGCAGGAAGAACTATTTGAAATTCATACGATAGAAAATGCTTTTCCAAGATTATTAGAATTTATTAATAATCCTTTCTTAAGTGCAATTTTGTTCACTACAGAATTTGATGTGACTTACAAATTGAATAAAAAACGAGCTGTGAGTGTTGTAGAACAATTTCCAACCTTTGGGAATGCCAACGAAGTTTTATTAGAGTATTTGGAAAGTAGAAAATAAGCATTATTAGAATAAAAAGAAAACCACAAAACTCAATCGAATTTTGTGGTTTTTTTATTTAAAAGTTGATGTTTTTATTAATCAATCATCATTTCAGGAATATCGCCATCAATGATTAATTCTGCTTCTGTTGATGCAATAATATGTTCAACAGAAACTCCTGGTGCGCGTTCTAATAATTTAAATCCATTTGGTGTGATTTCTAAAACGGCTAATTCAGTAACTACTTTTTTAACACAGCCAACACCAGTTAAAGGCAAAGTACATTTTTTAAGAATTTTACTTTCGCCAGCTTTATTGACATGTATCATAGCTACAATAATATTATCGGCAGAGGCGACTAAATCCATAGCGCCACCCATTCCTTTTACCATTTTTCCTGGGATTTTCCAGTTGGCAATATCGCCATTTTCTGAAACTTCCATTGCGCCAAGAATGGTTAAATCTACATGTTGACCACGAATCATTCCGAAGCTGAAAGCCGAATCGAAGAAACTTGCTCCTGGTAATGTTGTGATGGTTTGTTTTCCTGCGTTGATTAAATCGGCATCTTCTTCACCTTCAAATGGAAATGGTCCCATTCCTAGAACGCCATTTTCACTTTGAAATTCTACAGAAATATCGGTGCGAACATAATTGGCAACCAAAGTCGGAATACCAATTCCTAAGTTTACATAATAGCCATCTTTTACTTCTTTAGCTATTCTTTTTGCTATATCGTTTTTATCTAATGCCATGATTATGCTCTTTTACGAGTGGTACGTTGCTCAATTCTTTTTTCAAATTTTTCGCCTTGGAAGATTCTTTGAATTAATATTCCTGGAATGTGAATTTCATTAGGATTTAAGCTTCCTGCTGGAAGAAGTTCTTCAACTTCTGCAATAGTTATTTTTCCAGCGCCACACATTGATGGATTGAAATTTCTAGCAGTTCCTTTGAAAATTAGGTTTCCTGCTTCGTCGCCTTTCCATGCTTTTACAATAGAAAAATCGGCTTTAAAAGCGTGTTCCATTACATGCATTTTTCCGTTAAATTCACGAACTTCTTTTCCAATAGCAACTTCGGTTCCATAACCTGCAGGAGTAAAGAATGCAGGTATTCCTGCCTGTGCTGCACGACAACGTTCCGCAAGAGTTCCTTGAGGAATTAATTCAACTTCTAACTCACCTGAAAGCATTTGACGTTCAAACTCGGCATTTTCACCAACGTAAGACGAAATCATTTTTTTGATTTGCTTTTGTTGTAATAATAATCCCAAACCAAAATCGTCAACACCAGCATTATTGGAAATACAAGTTAGGTTTTTTGTTCCTTTTTTAACCAACTCTGCAATGGAGTTTTCAGGAATTCCACATAGTCCAAAACCGCCTAACATAATAGTCATATTATCTTCAATGCCTTGAAGTGCGTCTTGAACTGAATTTACTTTTTTATTAATCATAATTTTAACTATGAATTTTATTTTCTAAATTTTAAAGACCAAATTCGTCAGTGTTTTGTTCTTCTGTATCTGTTGAATCTGTTGCTACAGAAGGCTTTGGAGCTGTCCAACAATCTACTTTTATAGCAAAATTATCTGGTCGCTCAAATTCATCTGTCGATATTTGGAGGTCTTTATCTTCATAACATTTTTCCATAAAATATCCCCAAACAGGCAAAGCTGCTGTAGCTCCTTGACCATAAGTGATGCTTTTGAAACGAGCCGAACGATCTTCACAACCAACCCAAACACCAGTTACTAAGTTTGGAACCATTCCAATAAACCAACCATCAGATTGGTTTTGTGTAGTTCCAGTTTTTCCTGCAATAGGATTTTTAAACATATATGGATATCCAGTCCAACGATTATCACCACTTCCGCCACCTTCAGTTCTAAGTCTTTCACCAGAGCCACCTTCAGTAACACCTTCAAGAAGTTTAATTACCGCAAAAGCAACATCTTTATTTAAAACATCATGAGATTCTGGAACTGGTTCGTAAATGATAGCTCCATTTTTATCTTCAATTCTTGATATAAATTGTGGTTTTATATAAACACCTTGATTTGCGAATGTACTATAAGCAGCAACCATATCTTGAACCGTAATATCTACTGCTCCAAGTGCAATAGCTGGTTGCACAGGAATTTCTGTTGTAACACCAAGTTTTTTGGTTAATTCTACAACAGCTTCTGGTCCGGTTTTATCAATTAATTTAGCCGAAATAGTGTTGATAGAATTTGCCAATGCTTTCTTCAAAGTAACCATTCCTCGGTATTTTTGATCAGAATTTCTTGGTTCCCAATCTTCGGTTACATGGTGGCGTCCTTTTCTTATCATAAAAGGTCCATCAATTATAGTATCGCAAGGAGACATTCCTAGTTGCTCAATAGCCGTAGCATAAACAAAAGGTTTAAATGTTGAACCTACTTGACGCGCACCTTGACCAACGTGATCGTATTGGAAATATTTATAATTTATTCCTCCAACCCATGCTTTCACTTGACCTGTTTGAGGTTCCATAGACATTAATCCAGCTTGCAAGAAGTGTTTGTAATATCTAATAGAATCCAGTGGAGTCATAATAGTATCTCTTTCACCTTTCCAGGTAAATACAGTCATTTTGGTTTTTTTACTGAATGAGGCAATGATTTCTTCATCTGTTTTTTCATCAGCTTTTAAAATTCTCCATCTTTCAGAGTTTTTCATTGCTTGTTTGATGATTTTATCTGTTTCAGCATCAGTAATATTTATAAAAGGAGCATTTTTATTTCCTTTCTGTTGCGTCCAAAATTCTTCTTGAAGGTTTTTCATGTGAGCCAAAACAGCTTCTTCTGCATGTTCTTGAATCTTTGAATCAATAGTAGTGTAAATCTTCAATCCATCACCATAGATATCGTATTCTTCTCCGTCTGGTTTCTTATTTTCTTTAACCCAATTCTTCATGTAATCACGAAGATATTCTCTAAAATATGTTGCTGTTCCGTCCAGATGACTTTCAGGATGAAAATTTAATTTTATTGGTTTTTTCTCTAAAATTTTCTTTGCAGATTCTTCTAAATGTTTATTTCGAACCAATTGACCAAGCACAATATTTCTTCTTTTAAGAGCTCTTTCTGGAAAACGATTTGGGTTGAATCTTGATGGATTTGTTAACATTCCAACCAATAAAGCACTTTCTTCGACAGTTAAATCACGTGGTTCTTTACTAAAATATACTTTAGATGCTGAGCGAATTCCAACAGCCCCATTAACAAAATCAACTTGATTTAAGTATAAAGCAATAATTTCTTGTTTGGTATATTGTCTTTCTAAGCGAATTGCAATAATCCATTCTTTAGCTTTTTGTACCATTCTAAAAGGAAGAAATTTAGATCCTTCTCCATGGAATAAATTTTTTGCTAATTGTTGAGTGATGGTACTCGCACCTCCATCTTTTCCTAGTTTTAGAGCGGCACCAAAAGTCCTTCTTGCATCAATTCCAGAGTGTTCATAGAATCGTTCGTCTTCAGTGGAAACTAGTGCATCTACTAGTGATTTTGGTAAATCCTTGTACTTGATAGCAGTTCTATTTTCGTTATAAAATTTACCTAAAGTAACTCCGTCAGAAGAAATGATTTCGGTAGCTAAATTAGAATCTGGATTTTCTAAATCTTCAAAAGAAGGCATCTTTCCAAAAAGACCCCATGAAGCAAATAGAAAGAAAAGAAAAAGTCCGCCAAGAGTGTAAAAAAATAATTTCCAAAACTTTTTTGAATAATATTTTATGTCTTTTACTTGACCTTTATTTTGAGTATTAGTTTTTTGTGCCATAATTTCTAGTCTAAAGATTCTACTCTAAAACCTATTTCAGTAATTCCTTTTAAGTTTTCAACTCCGGCTACTTTTCCAGTTTGCCTTACCGCTTGCTTGATGTGAACTTTATATTCTCCTTTTAACTTGAATTCTTCTTTGTCTTTATAAAAAAGTTTACTCTCTTTTACATCAGAAAACCCTTCTCCCATAAGTGTTCCATCCGGATTCGCCATCTGATATTCTAATGTATCAACCAATGTTTTCTTATTAGGCTGTTCTAATGCGACAATTAAAAACAAATTATTGAACGGATAATCATTATTATCTCTAACATTTACAAACAAGTTGTATTTTTTTGAACTATCAAATTGAGGTAACTTAAATGTCACAACGCTGTCTTTATGCCAAGAATTTCCAACTGATTTATACTCGTCGAAAACACGTTTTTTATCGCACGAAATAACTAAAAGCGCTACTAAAATAAACAGTATGCTATTTTTTATCTTCATTCTTTTTAATGATTATAGGTCTTTTATTTTGAGGTTTTTGATTTCCTTCGTCATTTCTTTTTCGCTCGTTTGGATTTTGACCTTGATTTGGTTTTGAATTAGGGTTTGAAGCAGTTTTTTCTCCTTGATTTGTGTTTGGATTTTGAGCTTTATTTTTATTTCTGTTTTTATTTTTATTCTTGCTCTTTTTTGGTTGGTCAAATCGAGTTAAACTTTCTTGCCCCATTGCATTATTGAAGTTAGCTTCTTGTTCAACAACAATTTCAATTGCAAAATCTTCTAATGAAGAAACACGTTTTTTCTCTTTATTTTGAGCTACTATTTCTTTAATCTGATCTATTTTTAAAACATGCCAATTAGCAAAATTATCAGTGTAAGCAAACCACATCAATCCTTTAAAAATATCCTGTTTTTGGCAAATTGCATCACCTTTTTCAGTGTATAATTTGGTTTCAAAATCTGGAAAATCTTTTAATGCGTCAAGATAAGTATCCAATTCATAATTCAAACAACATTTTAATTTACCACATTGTCCTGCTAATTTTTGAGGATTTAATGATAATTGTTGGTAGCGAGCTGCCGACGTATTTACACTTCTAAAATCGGTTAACCAAGTAGAACAACACAACTCTCTTCCACAAGAACCAATTCCACCAAGACGCGATGCTTCTTGACGAAAACCAACTTGTTTCATTTCAATACGCGTTTTGAATACTTGTGCAAACTCCTTAATCAACTGACGAAAATCTACTCGATCATTTGCCGTGTAATAGAAAATAGCTTTTGAACCATCACCTTGAAATTCGATATCAGAAATCTTCATTTCAAGTTTTAAAGCAATAGCAATTTCTCTTGCCTTCACTTTCATAGGTTCTTCTTTATCACGAGCTTCACTCCAAATATCAATATCTTTTTGAGAAGCTTTTCTGTATACTTTAGTGATGTCAGCACTTTTATGGTCAACACCTTTCTTCTTCATTTGTACTTTTACCAATTCGCCAGTAAGAGTAACAATTCCAATATCATGACCTGGCGAAGCTTCAGTTGCAACGATATCGCCGATACTTAAGGTAAGTTTTTCAGTATTTCTATAAAATTCTTTACGTCCATTTTTAAAGCGTACTTCAACACAATCAAATGGAGCTTCTCCTGTTGGCAAATTCATATTTCCCAACCAATCAAAAACGGTCAATTTATTGCAGCTATCGGTGCCGCAAGTCCCATTATTTTTACAACCCTTAGGCGCACCGCCATCAGAAGTTGAACAACTTGTACATGCCATAATTATATATGTAGTATTGCTAGAAAGCAATTTAAGTTCATAAAACGATTAATTGGTAAAGATAGTATTTTTATAAAATAAATTCCAATAAAAAAATCCCAAAAACTAAGGGTGAAATAATCCTTTAGAATTTGGAATTTAAACAGTTTGCAAACAATTGATTTTAAGTTTCTTTTACCGAAATTATATGAACAGGACAAGCTTTTTCAGCCAATTCACAGTATTCGACAATGGCGTGATCGGTTGATTTTAAAGTGTAAAATCCTTTGCTATTTGAAGATTTTATCAATACCGATTTTCCATCTTTTTTTGACATTTGAAATTGTGCAGGCGCCATTTCGACGCAATAATTGCAGCCAATACATTTATCTCTTTGTAGTGTTACAATGACCATTAGTTTTCTACAATTTTATACATTTTGTCGGATAAACGAATTCGGAACGGTACTTTCATTGTACAACTATCGCCTTTAGTAGCTTTTTCAGAATGGATGTCATTAACAAACATTTCTTCCAAAACCAGTTCTTGTGCACCAGTTGAAGGACCAGTAATTAAAATTTTATCTCCTTTTTTGATATCGTAAGCTTCAATTTTAAACTCCGCAATATTGGATTTTGCAAAATAATGTACTCCTTTTCCAACGTAAACCTTCTTTTGAGTAGCACTCGAACCAGGATTATCCGACCATTCGCCTAACTTTTGCCCTAAATAATAACCACTCCAAAAACCACGATTATAAACCGTTGATAACGATTCCATCCAAGTATTGATTTTTTCTTTTGTGAAAGTTCCTTCGTAATAAGAATCGATAGCATCACGATAAGTTTTTATAACCGTTGCCACATAATCTGCGGCGCGTCCACGACCTTCAATTTTTAGAACTTTTATTCCAGAATCGATTACTTGGTCAAGAAAATCTAAAGTGCATAAATCTTTTGGTGACATTAAATATTCGTTATCCACTTCAATTTCGAAACCGCTTTCTTGGTCAATTACTGTATATTTTTTACGACAATTTTGTTTGCAAGCACCACGATTTGCCGATGAATTATGCGAATGTAAACTCAAATAACATTTACCAGAAACCGCCATACATAAAGCACCATGTCCAAAGATTTCGATTTCTACTAAATTTCCGCTTGGACCTTTTACTTGTTCTTTTTCGATGTCATCAGTGATTTTTTTTACTTGACGCAAACTCAATTCTCTTGAAAGTACAATTGTGTCGGCAAACATCGCATAAAATTTAACCGTTTCAATATTAGTTACATTTAATTGAGTAGAAATATGTACTTCAATTCCGATGGTTCTTGCAGTCATTATCACTGCTTGGTCAGATGCGATTACAGCAGTAATTCCAGCTTCTTTAGCTTTGGTCAAAAGTGTTTTTACAATCGATAAATCGTGATCGTAAATAATTGTATTTAAAGTTAGATAAGTTCTAACGTTTTTCTCTTTACATCTACGAGCAATTTCTGGCAAATCATCTAAAACGAAATTTACTGTCGCTCTTGCACGCATGTTTAATTGTTCCACACCAAAATATATTGAATCGCAACCATTATCTAAAGCGGCTTGCATAGATTCGAAATTTCCTGCTGGAGCCATAAGTTCTATTTTTCCTGAAGTTGTCATTAGCTGATAATTTTAAATAATTTATCTGATAATCTTACTCTAAAAGGCACTTCGAAGGTTACTTTATCACCAATTTTTGCAACAGTATTTTCATTTCCGTTAACCAACATTTTTTCTAAAACTAATTCTTGATTTCCAGTTGTTGGACCCGAAATTAGAATTTTATCTCCGATGTTTAATTCGTTATTTTCAATGATAAAAAGTCCAACTTGAGCTTTTACATAGTAATGTTGAACATTACCAAGAAGTACTTTTTTAATTTTTATTTTCTGACGAATGTCTCTAGTTTTTTCGGCAACAGCCAAAGATTTATCAGACAAATCACCTGAATGTTTGAATTTCAGATTTTCAGATTTCCCTTTTCTAAAAACTTTATTTCCAACTTGTTTTCCTCTTCTTAATTTTACTTGTTCTACTAAAGGCAAATGAATGGTATCTAAACATTCTTTTGAACAACAGTTTTCCATTGCAGCTTTACAATCATCACATTGAATGAATAATAAATGACAACCATCATTTTCACAATTGGTGTGATTGTCGCACGGTTTTCCACATTGATGGCATTGCGAAACGATATCGTCGGTAATTCTTTCTCCTAATCTATGGTCAAAAACAAAATTCTTTCCAATGAATTTACTTTCGATGTTTTCTTCCTTTATTTGCTTGGCATAATTAATAATTCCGCCTTCCAATTGGAATACGTTTTTAAAACCTTGGTGTTTAAAATAGGCTGATGCTTTTTCGCAACGAATTCCTCCAGTGCAATACATCACCAAATTTTTATCTTCTTTAAAGTCTTTTAATTGCTCGTTGATAATCGGCAAACTTTCTCTAAAAGTCTCCACATCAGGAGTAATCGCACCTTTAAAATGACCGATTTCACTTTCGTAATGATTTCTAAAATCAACAACAATAGTATTTGGATCTTCTAATATTTGGTTGAATTCTTTTGCTTTTAAATGAACTCCAATATTGGTTACATCAAAAGTTTCATCGTTCAAACCGTCGGCTACTATTTTGTCTCGAACTTTTACAGTCAATTTCAAAAACGAATGATCATCGTGTTCTACGGCAACATTCAAACGAATGCCACGCATGAATTCATAAGCTTCTAAAGTTTCTCTAAATGCTTCAAAGTTTTCTGCTGGAACACTCATTTGAGCATTTATTCCTTCTTTGGCTACATAAGTTCGACCAAGAGCATCGAGTTTGTTCCATTCGATAAATAAATCGTCGCGAAATTTTTTGGGATCTTCAATTTTGGCATACGCATAGAAAGATAATGTAAGACGTTGTTTTCCGGCTTCATCAATTAATTGAGCTCTTTCTTCTGCGCTTAAGGTGTTATACAGTTGCATGCTATAAACGTTTAAGTGAGAAATATGTTTTGAATTCTAAATGGAAGAATTCGGATGCAAAGTTAATTTTTTACCGCAAAGCCGCAAAGTTTTTTCGCAAAGTTCACTAAGAATTATAAAAAATTACCGCAAATTCGCAAATTTTTATCTTTTTTGAAGAAAGTAATTTGTGAATTTGCGGTAAAAATCTTAGTGACTTAGTGTCTTTGTGGCAAGCTTAACAGAATTCTGCGTAAGCGTCTTTTAAGTTTTCAGCAATCATTTCAGCTGGACGACCTTCAATGTGGTGACGTTCTAACATATGTACTAATTCACCATTTTTGAACAAAGCCATACTCGGTGATGATGGAGGAAACGGAAACATTTCTTCTCTTGCAGCATCAACAGCTTCTTTGTCAACTCCAGCAAATACGGTTACTAAATGATCTGGTTTTTTTGCTCCGTCCAAACTCATTTTTGCTCCTGGACGAGCGTTTCTTGCAGCACAACCACAAACAGAGTTAACAACTACTAATGTTGTTCCTTCTGTTTTAATTGCATTTTTTACTTCTTCTGCACTGTATAAATCTTGAAAACCTGCTTCAGAAAGTTCTGCTCGCATTGGTTTTACCATTTCTTCTGGATACATATTTTTTAATTTTTAAGTATTAGATATAAAATTTTAGATTTTGAAAATCTTCTGCAAAGATAAATAGAATTCTAATTTTTAGAATCAATCAAATCATAAACATTTGTTATCGTTTGATAGATGTTATTGTTTGTCCCATTTTTTCTGATAAGGATACGTTTCATAAATGGTGTTATCTTCATTCAATTTGTAACCAATTTTATAATCTGCTTCTGATTCTTTCAATAGTGTTTTTGCTTCTTCTATTTTTTCATTTCTAATTAAACATATTGCTTTATAAAATTTTACATCTGAAAAATTAGGATATACTTTCAGAGCTTTATCAAAAACAGCAATGGCTTCGTCAAATTTTTTTAATTCAAATTTTGCAATTCCCAAATAAAAATAAGCCGTTGGATGTTCTAATTTATCTCGGTCTCTATAAATTTCATCTACATAGTTTTGAAGAATTTTTTCTGCTTTTTCAAATTCATTTAATTGTAAATAGGAAATAGCAATATAAAAATCATACGTATGATCCATAACATAACCATTACCAAATTTTTTCTTACAATCTTCTAAATCTTCAATGGCATCTTTATAAGATTTTGAGAAAATGCATTTCATAAAACCTCGATAAGGTTGCCATCGTTCTGCATTATATTTTACGGCTTTGTCAAGAAATGGCATTCCAATTTCATATTTTCTTGCTTTAAAATAAGGCATTGCTTTTTCTTGCCATAAGTAGGCAATTGTACTGTCTTTTGCTAATCCATTATCCAAACAATTTTGCCAATCTGACATTCTTGTATTGTAATTGTATCGTTGCGCACAATTGGTTAGAAATTCTTCAATAATTTTTTCCTGCGCTGCATTTTTACCTTCTTGAGCAAATGAAATTGAAAATGAAAAGAGAGTAACTAGTAAAATGATTTTCTTCATCTTTATAAATTTTGATAAAGATAGAAAAGATGATTATTTAAAAATCCTCATTAACAACGCGTTAACAAACAAACCTTTTGGACATTTCCAAATGACTTGTAAATCTTCCCAAAACGTAGTTTCTTCGTCTAGAAATTTGAAAATTAAAGTCGGATTTCCTTTTTTGAAAAGCGATGAAAACACTTTTGAACCTAGCTCATTATTTTTAAACAAAACATCTAAAAATAATAAGTCATAGAACCAAAATTTATCCATTTTATGAAATTTTCTAAAATCGGTTTCTTTGGATAAAAACTGAATTAATGCTTTCGATTTTTTGGTGGTATTTTTAAATGTATAACCCGTACTTGCTTTTGTCCATCCGCCAACCGAACCAATATTTATGATGTTTTTGGTGTTGTGTTTCCAAAATTTATAACTCGTCATCGGAATATTTCCTTGTTCTTTTTCGATGATTTTGTAATCTTTAATTCCTAACTTTTGAATGTACTTTTGAATTTCGTTTTCGTATTCTTCTTTAGAAAGTAAGTCTTTAGAAAACAAAGTATATTCTAATAAAGCTTCGGTTGAAGACGTTGGAAGAACATACATAAATCGTGTATTTCCTCTTTGTTCAACAGAAAAATCCATGAAAGTCGCTTTGTTTTTATCAAATACTTCTTCTTTCGATTTGATAAACCAACCAATAAAATGCTGTTGTAATAAGGGATATTTCTTTTGACTTTTTACAAGAGATGGATTGTAAATCGAATTGAAAATTTTATTACAAGTATAATTTTGATTTTCTGTTTTTACGATGCAATGATTTCCTAATTCTTCAAAATCGATTACTTTTTGATTTACAAAATGTATATTATCTTGTTTAGAAATTAAATCGAAAACCAAATTGTAAAAATCCAATCCGCGAACCATTTTATATTGATACGGATTCAAATCTAAATTTCGTCGGAAGTTTTCATCAGCAAAAAGTGCAACATCCCATTTTTTGGATACAATTTCATCAAATTGGGTAGAATTGTTCCAAAAACACCAAGTTCTATCATTAGACTTTTTTGGATTTTCATCCAATAATAAAATAGTTTTATCTTTAAATTTTCCAGACAAAATCATTTCATAAACGGTCATTAAAGCCGATAATCCTGAACCTGTGAAAATGTAATGGTAGTGTTGCATTTATATTCGAAATGAAAAACCAAAAGCAAAATAGTTTTTGGGAGCATTTTTTGAAATTCCAATGCCTGATGACAAATCTAACATAAAATTATGGTTTATCAAATAAGTAATTCCGCCATCTATACTGTGATTTGACTTTTCTTTTTGTGGTATAAAACCAAAAATTTCAATATAACTGCCCAATTTATCTGAAATAGAATATCCAATTGCATTGGTGTAAATAAAAGTTGGCTCAGCAGAAAACCCATCCCATTCTGTACCAAGATTATAACTAAATGATATTTTTTCTGATAAAGTATGTTGCATCACAAATCGAAATTCAGGTGCAAAAAACTCTGTTTTAAATTCTTTCGAAGCTGCATTTGGTAACGAAATATGTCCTACAAAAGAAGTTTTTGGAATGATTCCATTTTCATCGGCCAATTTTACTTTGAAACCAACGTAAACCGGTGTAAATCCTTTGAGTTTTTTGTTATTAATTTCTTCGGATAAAAATTCGGTTATTAATCGTAATTCAAAATTATCATTTACACCATATTTCCAAAGAGTTGAAGGCAAACCTAATGATTTACTAAGAGCATCATTTTTCTGAAAAGTAAATCCGGTTTCTACTTGAAACATTCCTTTTGGTACGAGTGCAGGAGTTTCCGTTTGATCGGGTCTATCCGCTTGAATTGGTTCTGTCGTTTGAGAATAAATTGAAGTTGAGATGAGTAGAAATAACAACAAAATTTTGTTTTTCATAAATTAATTTTTAGACAAAACTAAAAAATATTTTAAAACAAATTGAAAATAGTATTATATTTGTCAAAATATTGATTCAAAATGACTATTTCTGAAGAAAATTATATTAAAGTAATTTACCATTTATCATTAGTTTCTCCGAAAGGAGTTAACACTAATGCAATTGCAGGAATGTTAGATACAAAAGCCTCGTCGGTAACTGATATGTTGAAGAAATTATCTGAAAAAGAGTTGGTTTCCTATCAAAAATACCAAGGTGTTACTTTGACTGATAAAGGTTTTTATTCTGCCAAAATGATTGTAAGAAAGCATCGTTTGTGGGAAGTTTTTTTGGTAGATAAACTTAATTTTTCTTGGGATGAAGTTCACGAAATCGCAGAAGAATTAGAACATATAAAATCAGAAAATTTGATTAATAAATTGGATGCTTTTTTAGATTTTCCATTGTTTGACCCGCATGGAGATCCAATTCCAAATGCTGATGGAGAGATTAAAAAAATAAACAAATTATTATTATCTGAAACTGAATTAAACAAAGAATATCAATGTGTTGGTGTTAAAGATTCTTCGTCAGAATTTTTACAGTATTTAGATAAGCAAAAAATTGCATTAGGTTCAAAAATCACTGTTAAAGAGAAAGAAAGTTTTGATGATACTTTACTAGTTCAGATTGATTCAAGACAATTAACGATATCAAATAAAATTGCTAATAATTTATATGTAAAATAATATGTTTCAAACAATTTTAGATTATTTCGAGAGTATTGACCCGATTTTAGCAGCTTTGTATGCCACATTATTTACTTGGTTTCTAACTGCATTTGGAGCCTCATTTGTGTTCTTTTTTAAGAATATGAATCGAGTAGTTCTCGATGGAATGCTTGGTTTTACTGGAGGCGTTATGATAGCGGCAAGTTTTTGGAGTTTGCTTGCACCTGCAATTGAAATGAGTAAAGGTGAAGGATTTGTAAAAGTAATTCCAGCTGCAGTTGGATTTGGATTGGGTGCACTTTTTATTTTTGGATTAGATAAACTACTTCCACATTTACACATTAATTTTCAAGAAACTGAAGGTGTAAAATCACCTTGGCAACGAACTACCTTGTTAGTTTTAGCAATT
The DNA here is from genome assembly GCF_054776075.1 of Flavobacterium koreense. NCBI lineage: Bacteria > Pseudomonadati > Bacteroidota > Flavobacteriia > Flavobacteriales > Flavobacteriaceae > Flavobacterium > Flavobacterium koreense. Next base: position 174,281 of record NZ_BAAHCF010000008.1, read on the forward strand.
ACTTTGCACAACATTCCTGAAGGTTTAGCCGTTGGAGTTTTATTTGGCGGAGTTGCCGCCGGAATTCCTGAAGCATCAATTGCTGGAGCAGTAACTTTAGCCATTGGAATTGGAATTCAAAATTTTCCTGAAGGAATTGCTGTTTCAATGCCGTTACGCAGAATGGGAATGAGCCGTTGGAAAAGTTTCATGTATGGACAATCATCTGCTTTAGTAGAACCAGTTGCAGGGGTTTTAGGAGCCGTTGCAGTTACTTTTTTTACACCGCTTTTGCCATATGCATTAGCATTTGCAGCTGGAGCGATGATATTTGTAGTGGTTGAAGAAGTAATTCCAGAAACACAACAGGATAAGAATACAGATATTGCTACTTTAGGATTAATTGGCGGATTTATTGTAATGATGACTTTGGATGTTGCCTTAGGATAAAATATGATATATTTGAACTATGAAAAAAATAGTATTACTTTCATTTTTACTTTTCAGTTTTTCTCTCTTTTCACAGAAAATAGAGAAAATAACACCAAAAAAATGCATTCCAAAAAAAGGATATTATTTAAAATTGAAAAGTGTTTTTGACGATTCTCGTTGTCCAGAAGGTGTGACTTGTGTATGGGCTGGAGAAGTTTCGGTAATAATTGAAGTTTACAAAGACAAACAATTGATTGAAGAAAAAAGATTGACACTGAACTCAAAAAATAAAGAGGAAAATATAAAATGGTTGGTGAACTATTTACCTGAAAGTTCTAGAAATATAAAATGGATTACCGTTTTACCATACCCAAAAGAAGGAATTGTTGTAAAACCTAAAAAGCAATTTATATCTATTACTTATAATGATTAACTGCATCCACAATCATCATTCCCACAATTTTTCTTAGGCTTTTTTTTACCAAAAAACTTTTGATACAAAAAAAGTAGAGCAATAGCCAAAGCAATATAAGTTAGAATTTCTTGTACCATTACTTCAAAAATTGATAAGCAATTAAAGCAGTTACATAAGCAAATCCACTCATGAAAACCAATTGAATTATTGGCCATTTCCAAGAGTTAGTTTCTTTTTTTACAATAGCTAAAGTACTCACACATTGCATTGCAAAAGCATAAAAAAGGAGTAATGAAATTCCTGTAGCAAAGTTGAAAATTTTTGTTCCATCAGGATTAATTTCGGCTTCCATTCTGTTTTTTATGGTTGCTTCTTCATCGCTATGACTTCCTACACTGTATATAGTTGCAAGCGTTCCAACGAAGACCTCACGTGCGGCAAAAGAACTTACTACAGCAATCCCAATTTTCCAATCGTATCCTAATGGTTTTATTACAGGCTCAATAGATTTACCAATGTATCCAATATAGGAATGTTCCAATTTATATTCGGAAATTCTATCAGGAATTACAGATGGATTTATTGGTGTCGGACTTGAGTAAACTTCTTGTTCTACTATTTTTTGAGCATTTTTAAAATCTTTATCTGGTCCATGCGAACCCAAAAACCACAAAATAATTGATAAGGCTAAAATGATTTTTCCAGCTCCAAAAACAAATGCTTTAGTTTTTTCTAAAACATTTATGGCTACGTTCTTAAATAAAGGAATTTTATAACTAGGCATTTCAACCACAAAGTAAGATTTGGAACTTATTTTCAGAATTTTATTTAAAATATAGGCTGAAAAAATGGCTACAACAAATCCCAAAAGATACAAAACCATTAAAGTTAAACCTTGTAAACTTATGAATCCTAAAACGCGTTCTTCAGGAATTATTAAAGCTATAAGAATAGCATAAACAGGCAATCTTGCTGAACAAGTTATGAAAGGTGTAACTAAAATTGTGATTAATCTTTCTTTCCAATTTTCAATATTTCTTGCACCCATAATGGCAGGAATGGCACAAGCGGTTCCTGAAATTAATGGTACAACACTTTTTCCAGAAAGTCCATATCGACGCATTAATTTATCCATTAAAAAAACTACACGACTCATGTAACCACTTTCTTCTAAAACAGAAATAAACAGAAATAAAAATGCAATTTGTGGAATAAATATTAAGATTCCGCCAATTCCTGGAATTATTCCTTCGCTTATTAAATCTGTAAATTCACCTGCTGGAAGATGGGTTTTTGCATAAGAAGCCAAATTGGCAAATGTGCTATCAATAAAATCCATTGGAATACTTGACCAATCAAAGATGGATTGAAAGATTCCAAACAAGATAAAGAAGAAGATTAGGTAACCAAAAATTTTGTGAGTTAAAACTCTATCTAATTTATTTCTAATATCAGATGCTTTAGTATTGTCAATGGTTTGACCAATTTTTAAAGTATCATTGATGAATTGATAGCGTTTTATGGTTTCTTTTTGTTGCAATCGTCTTAAATCGGCATGCGATTTTGTAAACGAACTTTTCATTTCGTTTCGCTCTAAATTTAGGAAATTTACATCTTGAGTAATGACCAACCAAAGTTTGTAAACTAATTGATTGGGGAAGGCTTTTCTTAATTTGTCAAAATATTCAACATCAATACTTGAAGCATTTAAGCAAGGCTCGGTTGAAAGTGATTTATAATTAAGAATTAAATCTTTGATTTTATCAATACCCAAATTTTTTCTAGAACTAACAAGAGCAATTTTAGTTTTTAATTCTTGTTCTAAATGAGGAATATCTAATTCAATTCCTTTTAATTTCATTCGATCACTCATGTTGATAACCAAAATCGTTGGAATTTCTAAATCTTTTATTTGAGTAAAAAGAAGTAAGTTTCGTTTCAAATTTTCAACTTCAGTAACTACCACAACTACATTTGGAAAATTTTCATCTTTTTTGTTCATCAGCAATTCAATCACGACATTTTCATCGATTGAGCTTGCATTTAAACTATAGGTTCCAGGCAAATCAAGAATTGTTGCTTTAACATTTTCAGATAATTTACATGAGCCAATCTTTTTTTCAACAGTAATTCCAGGATAGTTTCCAACTTGTTGGTGCAAGCCAGTTAGCTGATTAAAAACAGATGTTTTACCAGTGTTTGGATTACCAATTAGCGCTACTTTAATATTTTCTTGTGCCATTAATTTTTAGATTCAATGACCACATTAATTTCTTTTGCAGTTTCCAATCTAATAGCCACATGAGAGTCATTGACATTAAAATAAAGCGGACAACCAAAAGGCGCAATTTGAATTAACTCAACGGTATTGCCAGGAAGACAGCCCATTTCTAGGAGTTTCAATGGAATTTCATCGATATTAAAATCGGATATAATTCCTTTTTGACCAATTTTAAGATGAGCAATTGTGGTTTCCAAAGCTTTATTTAGATTGAATTAAAATACAAAAATAAGAATTTGAAACTTAAAAAACATGATTATTGTCAAGTTTAAGATTTTATTTAACCTTGTTTACGATATAATTATGAGTTAAGTTTCAATTTAACTACTTTTCTTCATCACAAAGTATGGAGATGTCTTCCAAAAGTTGTTTTACATTTTTAATTCCGGGCTCTGTTGGTCCGTCAAGATTGGTTCCGTCATAAAATCCGCGCACTCTTCTTTTTGAATCGACCAACACAAAATTTTCTGTATGAACCATATCATACATTTCCTCTGGCTTACCAGTTTTTACTGCTAAATACGATTTTCTTGCAATATAATAGATGTCTTTTTTATTTCCTGTAACTAAGTTCCATTTGCTATCAATCACACCTTTTTCTAAAGCATATTTTTTCAAAACAGGAACACTATCAATATCTGGTGTAACCGAATGTGACAAGAGCATCACTTTAGGATTATTTTTAATTTGATTTTGTAACCAAACCATATTATTGGTCATTTTTGGGCAAATTGTTGGACAAGTTGTAAAGAAAAAATCAGCCACATAAATCTTTCCTTCATAATCTTTTTGGGTAACAACTTTGCCGTTTTGATTGGTAAATTTAAAATCAGCAATTTCGTGATCTATGGCAACATATTGTATCGTAGAATCAACTAATTCAGGATTTACATCACTTGGGTTGAATATAGGAAGTTTAGGTTTTGGTTTTAAAACTGAGTAAAAAGCACTAATGGTAACAATCGAAAAAATGACAAAAAAACCAATGAATATTCTATATTGTTTTAATTTGGAAAGCATATGTTTTTTTTGCAAAATTACGAAACAACTTTTGTTTACACAGATTATCGTTAATTATTGTACTTGTGATTAAGTGATTTTTAACATTTGATTAATGAAAAAATGAATAGATTTGTAGAAACAATCAAATTAAAAATGAAAAATACAATTAAATATGGTTTTGTTGTAGCAAGTTTGTTTGCTCTAAATCAAATTAATGCACAACAAAAAAATCCAGGAATCAATCTTGATTTAATGGATAAGTCAGTAAAACCAGGAGATGATTTTTTTAGATATGTAAATGGAACATGGTTTGATAAAACAGAAATCCCAGCCGATAGAACACGTTGGGGAAGCTTTGATGAATTACGTCAAAATACAGATAAAGATGCTTTGGCAATTTTAAAAGATGCTGCGTCAAAAAAGTTAGATCCAAAATCAGATCAAGCAAAAGCGGTTAATGTTTATAAAACTTATATGGATACTATTTCAAGAAATAAACTTGGAATAAAACCAATAAAATCAACTTTAGCTAAAATTGATGCCGTAAAATCTATTGCCGATTTAAATAAGTTAATTATTGAAATGCAACCCCAAGGTGGATTAGGTTTTTATGGAATTGGAGTTGGTCCAGATGCAAAAAACAGCAACAGAAATGTTGTAAATATTGGACTTGGAAGTTTAGGTTTGCCTGATAGAGATTACTATGTTTCTGAAGATGCTGATTCTAAAGAAAAACGAGAAAAATATGTTGCTCACGTAGCAAGAATGCTTCAACTTATAGGTGATAAACCAGAAGTTGCTTTAGCTAATGCTAAAAAAGTTCTAGCTATTGAAACTGCTATGGCAACGCCAAGATTAGACAGAGTAGAAAGAAGAGATAGAAGAAAGACTTACAATCCAATGTCGGTTGCTGATTTACAAAAATTAACGCCATCGGTAAATTGGGATAGCTATATTAAAGGTGTTGGAATTTCAAAATTGGATTCAGTTATTGTATCGCAACCAAAATACATGACGGCTCTTGAAACTATTTTTAAAGAAAATAAAATTGACGAATGGAAAGCCTATTTACGTTGGTCATTACTAAATAAATCTTCAGATGTTTTAACTACCGATTTAGAAAAGGCAAATTGGGATTTTTACAGTAAAGCACTACAAGGAGCAAAAGCACAACGTCCAAGAGAAGAAAGAGCTTTGCAAGTTGTAAACGGAACCGTTGGTGAGGCATTAGGGAAACTGTATGTTGAACAAAAATTTCCAGCTGAAGCTAAAGAAAAAGCAAGAAAAATGATAGATAATATCTTTTTAGCTTTTGAAAATAGAATCAATAATTTACCATGGATGACTCCTGAAACTAGAAAAGGAGCAATCAATAAATTGAGAAAATCGGTTGTTAAAATTGGTTATCCAGACAAATGGAAAGATTATTCTAAATTAGAAATTAAGAGTATTGAAGAAGGCGGAAACTACTATGATAACATGAAAAGTTTATCTAAATGGGGTTTTCAAAATAATATCGATGATTTGCAAAAACCAGTAGACAAAACTCGTTGGGGAATGTCACCACAAACTGTAAATGCATATTATAATGCATCTTACAATGAAATTGTTTTTCCAGCAGCCATTTTGCAACCACCGTTTTATGATTACAAAGCTGATGAAGCTGTAAATTATGGCGGAATTGGAGCGGTAATTGGTCACGAAATTTCTCATGGATTTGATGATTCAGGTTCAAGATACAATGCTGATGGAAACCTTGTAAATTGGTGGACAGAAGATGATTTAAAACAATTTACAGGACTTGGTGGTGCATTGGCAGCTCAATACAGTGCATTAGAACCATTGCCTGGAACATTTGTTGATGGCAAATTTACTCTTGGTGAAAACATTGGTGATTTGGGTGGAATTAACGCTGCTTATGATGGATTACAAATACATTTAAAACAAAATGGAAATCCTGGATTAATTGATGGTTACACACCAGAGCAACGTTTGTTTATTTCTTGGGCAACTATTTGGAGAAGTAAAATGCGTGATGAAGCCATTAAAAATCAAGTAAAAACGGATCCGCATTCTCCAGGACAATATCGTGCTTATGTTCCTTTAGTAAATGTTGATGAATTTTATAAAGCATTCGATATTAAAGAAACAGATAAATTATATGTTAAGCCAGAGAATCGAGTTAAGATTTGGTAAAATAAAATCATTAAAAGGCACAAGAAATTGTGCCTTTTATCGTTTTAACATAAAGATTTTTAAAATGAAAAAAATAGTAGTATTGGTTTTATTGTTCGGCTTTTTTGGGTTTTCTCAAGAAAAAATGGAGTTTGTTTACAAAGTTACAAGTTCAGAATCTATGTATGATCCGACAGATGAAAATTCGAAGTCAATTAAAGAATATCTTCTTAAAATGGAACAACAATTAGAAGATTTAACTTATTCATTAAGAATTAAGGGAAAGGAATCTTTATGGTTTTTACATGATAAGATGTCCTTTTCTGAAGCTCACATGGGAAAAGCTTTGGGTGGCGACAGTAATTATTTTTTTGATGGTTTAACTAATAACTATATTGAGCAAAAGATATTTTTGGATAATTATTTTATCGTCAATAAAAAACAAAAAGACTTTAAATGGGAATTATCAAACGAAACCAAAGAAATATTAGGTTACACTTGTTATAAAGCAGTTTCAACAGAGGTTAAAACAATTAAAGGTAAAGACAAAACATTTTATACCATTGCTTGGTATGCACCAGCATTAAAATATCAAATCGGACCAAAAGATTTTGGCGGATTAGATGGATTAATTTTAGAGTTAACCGATAAAAAAAGAAAATACTATTGTACTGAAATTCTTTCTCCAGAAAAAATGCCAATGTTTATTCTAGAGAAGCCAACAAAAGGAAAAGTGGTTACAGAAGAAGAGTTTTTAATTGAAATGAATAGATTGGCAGAGGAAAGAGGGTTTCCTACAACTAAGTATTAGATTTACAACTTTTAATCAAGCCAACCACACTAACCAAAGCCCATGTTCCTTCTAGAATTACGAAAGGAATATAATTAATAAGATAAGATGCAAAACAAGCAATACTTGCACCAATAATATTAAGTAAATAAAATAACTTTCCATTGTTTGGAATCAATGAAAACATATTTAAAAAATAGGCAATAAGAATTATTCCAACACCAATAGTTCCTATTAAATCGTTTGAATTCATAAAGTTTTCTTTTTAAATTCATAATTCAAAACCGATGTAACTTTATCACTCAAAATCGTTTTCCCAATAGAAGTTTTACTTTCGTCAAATTCAGGTAAAGGCAAATTTAGTTCGATTGCTTTATGAGTGTAATATTCTTTTCGAATTGGATGATAAGGTGTTATAGCATTATAAGTTTCTTGCCAAGAATTGGTTTCATAAATCGCCTCAATAATTCCAATGCAATCTACTTGATGAATTAGGTTTATTGGACCTTCCGGATTTTCGATATTTTTTCTTCCTGCCAAAAATTTTATTGGATGTCTGTCTTCACCAATCAATCCGCCAAAACGTACAATTGTAGATTGAAAATTTTTATTGCTTTGCAAAAGTTGTTCGGCTTCTAGCAATTGCCTTCCGCTTTCGGTATCAGGATTTGGAATTGTTTCTTCTGAAACATTACGCAAATCTGAAGTATCTTCATAAACCGAGGTCGAACTCACAAAAAGCACTTTTTCAACCGATGATTTTTCTATGAATGGAATTATATTTTGGATTTTAGCAACGAAATTTTCTGAGGAGTTTCCTCTCAATTTTGGAGGAATATCTATAATTAGAACATTTGAATTTGATAAAAATAAATCTAGATTTCCTTCAATTCTATCTTCAAATAAATTAATCTGAAAAGCTGAAATCCCGGCTTTTTCCAAAACGGCAATTTTCGCTACAGAAGTTGTAGAACCATTTACTGAAAATCCATTTTCTAACAATGATTTTGCTAATGGAAATCCCAACCAACCACAACCTAAAATACTAATTTGAGACATTAATTTACAGGTTGCTGTTGTGTTACACAATGAATCATTCCGCCATTTGCATATAAATTTCTAACATCAATACCAACAACTGTTCGTGTAGGATATAAATTTTGAATTAATTGGTTGGCAACAGCATCATTTGCATCGTTATAATTTGGAACCAAAACTTTATTATTAGCAATATAATAATTGACATACGAGCCTTTATAACCAAGATTAATTCCGGTTGCAGTAATAACATTATTTTGCGTTAGCGGTAAATTTACAAAGGTATAAGCAACTCCATTTTTATTTTTCGCAGCCAATAATTTATTAATATCGGCTTGAGTTACATCCCATTCTAATAAACTTGCATTGCTCATGGTTACAATTGTGGTAGCGTTTCCAAAACGAGCAAAACCATCAATATGCATGTCAGTAATTTCTAATCCCGCAACGCCATCAAGCCAAATTACATTAGTAACTCCAAGATAAGTTTTAAAAATCGCTTCTGCATCTGCTTGTGTCAATCCAGGATTTCTATTTGTGTTCAAAATAGCACTTTTTGTAGCCAATAAAGTTCCGTTTCCGTCAATTTCGACTGCGCCACCTTCATTTACCATTTCGTTGTTTAAGTTTACAACCGTTTTGTTCTGGTCAGTTCCAATTTTTGCCGGAATCAAATCACATTTTTCAAAGTCAGCTTTTTCACCCCAACCATTAAAACCCCAATCTTCAATTACTAAATTTCCGTTTTTATCGCGAACATAAATTGGTCCGTTATCTCTAACCCAAACATCATCAGTTTGATAAATTTTAAAATCTACATTAGTCAAAGAAACACTTGAAGCGGTCAATAAAGCAATAATTCTATTTTTTTCAGTTTCATTGTACGCAATTATATGAACTTTTTCGCTTGTAACTAATGCTTGCGTCATGGCAACCCAAGTTGGATCGATTTCATTTCGATAAGTTAAACCATATTGATAATGATGTGGCCATTGCAACCAAGTTCCTTCATGAGGCTCAGATTCTTCGGGCATTGTGTATAAAATTTCATCCGAAGTAGTATCGTTTTCATTAGTGTCTTGACATGAAATCATAGTGATTAAAAGTATCAGGTTTAGAAAAATCATTTTGCTCATAATTTTTTTATTTAATTGTATCTTTTATTATTGTTTTTGGAGGTAAATATCCAACCATAATTTCAAGTTTTTCACTCGCTTTCACTTTTCCTTTCACAATTACAGCATCCGTTAAAACAAATGGCGTCGGAATCATCCAATCACGTCTTTTCGCCATACTAAATATTGGATTGGTCATCAAATCGAAAGAACTTTCTACAAAATTCATATCCAATTTATCACTTGTAGAAATCGAAAATTCTAATTCCAAAGGTAGATTATCCACCACATAATAACTCAAAATCTTATTGCTTATTTTGCCCGAAATTTTACTTTCTAAGTCAATCGATTTTACTCCATTGGCTCTCAGATTGTTGATTTTTGTATTAGAAAAAATATCATATCGGTTTACTTTTCTATTTGGCGAAAGCTTAATTTTCAAATAACGTTTCGTTCCAATTACAGAATCTTTCAGGAATTCAATCGTTGGTTTTGCAATATTTTTTAAAGGTGCATCACTCATAAAAATAAATTCTGAACCATATTTGCTATACAATTTATTAGTATTTAATGATTTGGCATCTTTCGGATTTTCACCCAAATAGCCTTTGGTCCATTCGTCTAAATTAGTGTCGTAAGTTGCCCAATTCGCTTTGTTGGAATCAGCATTTAAAACATAAACCAAACTGTTAGGTTTCGCTTTTCCATAAACATAACCACTCGATTGATGTGCTTTTATAAAGAAACCAATGGCTAATAAAAAGAACAAAGTTGCCCAGAGTTTCTTTTGTGTAAACGAACCAAAAATTGGTAATAGTAAAACAAAACTCAAAACCGTTAAAATCGAACTTCCAACCAATATTTTCAATCCCAAACCAATAGGAAACATTTGAATAAATGGCGCCAAGATTACCAAAGTTGGAACTGCTAAAATCAGATTTAAAACCGAATTTGTTTTTTGAGTAATCACATAATATCCCAACATAAATGTGCTAGAAATTACTGGAATTATTAAAAATCCTGCGCCTTGGAGTTTCATGAAAAATCCAATATTTAATAGTAACCAAATAAATAATGGAGCAATCATCTGATTCATTTCCAAATATTTTTTAGCCGTTTTTCCGTAAAATAAAAAGCAAATTGCTAACGTCAAACACACAAATCCATAGATGTAATCGTGACCATTATAAGTAAATCCGTGAAGAATATCGTTGTATTGTGGATAAATGGCAAGCAAAATTCGCCATCCCAAAAAAGTAATTCCACCACCAATAATTAACGAACCTAATAGCGGAATAAATCCTTTTATAATCTCGTCTAAACGTAAAAGTTGTTTTCCTAAACCTATAAAAATGAAGATTAAAAAAAGTCCGAAAGCAATAATCAACATCGGCAAAATCCATTCAAAAGGATAACTCACAAATGAAAACGGAATAGAAAAATAAACTTTATCGTTTTTGGAATTTAAGTTCGTCAAATCAGCATTAGAGAAATGGTTCAACAACGGAACCAAATACGTTCCTTGATGCGCCAATGTTTTTGGATCTAAATGTTCGTATTTATCTTGCGAAGTATGATAATCAAAATGATCGTCAATAAAGGCAAAATTAAAACCTTGAATTTTACCACTTTCTCTAAAAACAGTTAAATCAGTATCATTCGGCAACATTTTATAAATGCTATACATCAACGAATTCGAAACCGGATAGCGTAATTTCCCATCAGAAAAACCATCAACCATTTTGGCATTTCCTTCGTTGGTTTCCATCAACATATAACTTGGTCCGCCACTTCCACGAGCTTCAAAATTTAACACTAAACCAACTTCTTTTGCCCATTGGTGTTGCGTTACAAAAAGCGCTGCGCCATTTAATCCTAATTCCTCAGCATCCGAAAATAAAATGATGATGTCGTTTTTATGTTTTGTTTTTGTGTGTAAAAAAGCACGAACACTTTCAAGAATAGTTGCTACACCAGAAGCATCATCACTTGCGCCGTGAGAATAAGAATGTGGCGCTGAATCATAATGAGAAAGCAGCAACAATGCTTTTGTATTAGAAGTGCCTTTTATCCTTGCCAATACATTTTTAGATTTTACCAAAGTGCCCTTTTCAGTCATCGTAAAACCTTCTTGAAGTGACGTTTGCAAACCTAAATTTTGCAATTCTTTGACCAAATATTGCGCAACAACTTCATGATTTTGCGAACCCACATAATGTGGCTTGGTTGTCATTTCTTTCACTTTTGCCAAAGCACGTTTGGTTGAAAATTCCGAAAGTGGCGCTTCAGTTGTGTCATAACTTTGAGGCATCATAAAATAAAAAATGCCAAACAATAGCGCCACAAGCACTAACATTATATATAGAGAAGAGTAGTTTTTTTTCATTTATACTGAACTTGTTTCTGTATCTTTTTTAGATACTTTATTATTTTTATAACTTCAATAATTTCGTACTTCGTACTTTCTAATATTCCTTCTTCACCAACATATAAAAATCATTTTCCAGAAAACGATAACCTTGATCGTACACAAAGTAATACGTATTTCCTGTATTGGTGTTTAAAATATTCGTAAAATAATCAAAGTCAAATCCTTTACTCAGTAATTTGGTCTTTGTAATTTTTGATTTTCCTTCCGTATTAGCTTCACTTAAGATGCGGTAATTTTTGCGCAATTTGTTGTTTACATTGCGCATGTAATTGTTGCTGTCTTTGTTAATTTTGTTGTTGTACGCATTTCGGCAACCATCGCTACAGAACTTTTTGTCCTCGCGACCAACAATTTTTTCGTTACATTCTAAACAGTTTTTACTCATAGTTTTAAATGTTTTTAGGAGCGAATGGCTCGGGCATTCTTGGTTTCCTTATTCCTGCTTTTCGTTCTACTTCGTGCCACTACAATCAGGGCTAGATTGGTTTTGTCTTTTGTATTTCTTCTAATTTTTTAAAAATATACATAAAACAATTTGCTATCCTCAATTCTTTAAAAATCAGTCAAATATAATAAAAAATTTCCGTTTACAAACGTTTACAAATATTTACAACCGATTTTAAATGGTAATCAACCGAATAAAGTTTGCAAGCCGCCACAACTTTGCATCGTCGAAATGAAACAACAATTGCAAAAATCAATTTCAATAGCAATTTCAATAGCAATTTTAAATAAGACAACAAATAACATAAAATAATAACAATTTAAATTTTTACACGCCATGAGAAACAAAGTACAATTAATCGGACATGTAGGTCAAGAACCAGAAATCAAAACATTTGAAGGAGGAAAAAAAGTAGCCAATCTTACTATCGCTACTAATGAAGTTTATTACAAAGAAAACGGTGATAAAGTTGAAAACACCGAATGGCACCGAGTAAGCGCTTGGGGAAAAACAGCCGACATTATCGAAAAGTATGTAACTAAAGGAAAAGAAATCGCCATTGAAGGTAAACTTACTCACAGAAGTTATGATGACAAAGACGGAAACAAGCGCTACATCACAGAAGTAATGGTAAACGAGCTTGTTTTAATGAGCAAATAATTTACAATTTCAAATCTAGAATAATTTTCAAATAACAAAAACAATTAAAAATTTACACGCCATGAATGCAATTAAAAACAAAGTACAATTAATCGGACACGTAGGACAAGAACCAGAAATCAAAACGTTTGATGGAGGAAAGAAAGTAGCTAATATTACTATTGCTACCAATGAGAGTTACACTAATAATAAAGGTGAGAAAGTTGAGAACACAGAATGGCATCGAATTACCGCTTGGGGAAAAGTAGCTGACATTATTGAGAAATATGTTATCAAAGGTAAAGAAATCGCTATAGAGGGAAAACTAACGCACAGAAGTTATGACGACAAAGAAGGAAACAAGCGTTATATCACCGAAATTGTTGCCAACGAGTTATTGCTTTTAGGTAAATAGTCTAACGTAAAAAAGTGTCACGATGAACATCAAAGTATTTAATATTCGCTTAGATAAAGAAAATTGCCAGCAAGATCAATCTCGTATGAATGCGTTTCTAGATTCGGTAGAGGTGAAGCTTACTTCAACCAATTTTGTAACCACAGGAACAACAGATTTTTGGTCGGCAGTAGTTTTCTATGAATTGAAAAAAAGTGATTCAAAACTTACAGAAGTTATAGAACTTAATGAACAAGAGAACGAAATCTTCACTGCCTTGAAACAATGGCGCAATGATTTAGCTCAAAAATTAGGTTGGTCGTCTTTTAGAATTTGTCATAATTCACATTTGATTTCTATTGTAAAATCGAAACCACAAAATTTAGACGAACTTAAAACAGTGAAAGGTTTTGGAGAATCGAGAACCTTAAATTACGGAGATGATATCTTATCGGTATTGAATGCTTTTTAAGAGAATTAATTGAACTTTAAATAAAGCGACGGAAGTAAAATTCTGTCGCTTTTTTTTATTTATGTAGAAGCAATGCTACGAAAACAAAGAAGTTTTTAACACGAAAACGTTTTCGGGAAAGATTAAATTAACAACTGTTGATTTTTTTAATATCTTTATTTAGAATACAATAAATAATTAACTTTAAAAAGATGTTCCACTTTAAACAAATCCTTTTTTTAATGGTGTTTGGCTGCTTTTTTCAAAGCGGATTTTCTCAAGTTGGAATTAATACATCAACTCCAATGAGTACATTGGATATTAATGGAAACTTGACCATTAAAGAAGTAGGTATTGTCAATTCTAATGTTGCAGGTTCTGCAGTTTTTACTGGAGGTTCTCCATCGAATAGGAGATTGATAAATGATGGTGTTTACATCTCTCTAACACCAGTTGCAACATCAGGAACTAACGGACCCGATTTTATTTTGCCAAATGCAGTTGATGTTCCAGGAAGGATTTATATTTTAAGAAATATTTCAAATTCTCAAACTGCTTACTTGTTTTCGACAGCTCCAAGTGATCTCTATGCAAAGGATTCTAGTGGACCAACTGCCCAACCAATTAATATGCCTCCAAATGCACTTTTCAAAACATTAATTGTGATAAGTGATGGAGAAAATTGGACTTATATTTTCTAACGATTCATCAATTCTTGAAATAGCTTTACAAATTCTCCAACATGAAATCCATCCATCAATCCGTGATGCACGTGGATGGACATTGACATTGTTTTCTTACCATTTTCGTCCATCATTTTTCCAAAAGATATTTTCGGACAACTGTCGGGCCAAGTATAACTTCTTGCATGTGAAAAAGAAGTAAAATTAATCCAAGGCAATGCAGAAAAATGAATTAGATTTTCAGAATATTCTCTAGTAAAAAGTCCTGTTGTTGATTGAATTCTTGTGATTTCTTTTTTTGTATTTTCTGCAAATTGGTTTAAGTCTTTGGAATATTCTATTTGTGAAAATCCAAAGGTTTTGTCTTCTCTTAAAATGGTTGAAGAAACATCAATTCTATCAAAAATATAAACTTCATTGTCAATTATTCTGTAACGAAAAGGTTCGATAGAATTAACAGTAACTAGCGTTTTATGCAAGTAATAAGTAAAAAATGAAACTCCCATTTCTTTTGCTTTTTCATAAGCTTTGGTGCAATCAACTGTAATTGTAACACCAAAAAAAGGTTCTTCCATTTGTTTGAAAAACAGAAAATGTTCTTTACGATTCCAGGTTTCTAAGTTGAGTTTTTGTTTCATAAAAAAATAATTTACCGCAAATTCGCAAATTTGTCTTCTTCATTTTTAAATAATTTGCGAATTTGCGGTTAAAATAATTTTCAATTATTGTAATAATAATGGTAAAACGTCTGAGATTTTTTCAAGCGATTTGAAGTTATCATGTTCTATTTCAAAATCAATTTTTTCATATTCCCAAGTGGTGTGATAAGCAATATGATAACCATGTCCTCCAATGTTTAAAACTGGCAAAACATCCGATTTTAAGGAGTTTCCAATCATGATGAAATCTTCAGGTTTTGTGTCTAAACGACCTAACATTTTTTCGTAATCCAATTCTTTTTTGTCGCTCATTACTTCAATATGGTGAAAATAATGTCCAATTCCAGAATCGTGTAATTTTCTGTGTTGGTCTTTCAAATCGCCTTTGGTTGCTACAACAAGCTTGTATTTTCCTTTTAATTGTTGCAAAACATCTTCCACTTCTGGTAAAAGTTCTACAGGTTTTTGAAGTAAATCTCTACCAATAGCAATAATTTTTTTTATGCCTTGTCCCGATATTTGATCATTGGTCAATTCTAAAGCAGAATCAATCATAGAAAGGGTAAATGCTTTTATTCCAAATCCATACAAAGGAAGATTTTTCACTTGATGACTTAATATCAGTTGTAAAATTTCTTGCTTGGAAGCATAATCTGCAAATAGTTCACAGAACTTTGCTTGAGCTTCATCAAAGTAAGGTTCGTTGTGCCACAAAGTATCGTCGGCATCAAAAGCAATTATTTTTGGATTCATGGTTAATTAATCTTTGAATTTATAAAAAGAATATGTTCTTTTTTCTTTATCGTAACCACCATAAAATAAAGCTGAGTTTAATCTAAAAACAGTTTGGCAAACTAAATCTTCGTTTTTATCTGCAAAAACTCTAAGTTCGTCAAAGGCTAATTTTTTTAATTGTCCGTCAACATGATTGAAGTCATTATCAAACAAACAATTTATGTAAACAACTTTTCTTTTTTCGTAAGAATTCAAATTGTTAACCGAGTAATTTGAAGAAATAGCAGCTCCAATTAGAGCTCCTGTAAATCCACCAATCATTCCGCCATACATTGTTGCATTATTACTTTGTACCAAAGAAACACTTCCTAGCGTTACATATATTTTATCATTTTGACTGTAACAAGAAATAGAAGGATTTAGATTGTAAATTTTTCTCAATAATTGATTTGAATTATCTAAAACCCTTGTGTTTGATATTTTCCCATTTTCTTGAATAATTTCTGAGTTTTTAAATTTTATTTCTTTTTCTGCATAGGCATCATATTCTTTCAGAACACTTCCTTCAAGATCTTTAACAGAAATTTTTAAAACATCAGAATTTAATTTTAGCTGAACAATTTTGTCACTCAATAAAAAAGAATTTGATTCTAAACCACCAAATTCAGTTTCTTGAACATATGATTGTGAATATGATTTTTGAACAACTGTAAAGTCACTTAAATTAAAATTTAGCATTTGAGTAAACCCAGTATTCTCATCAAATGTAAAAATCAGATTACTACCATTAACATACGCTTTTCTTTTGTTAGCACTAAAAGTTAGCGAAGGAGGAGTTTCATTCAATATGTTTTGAATGTTTAATGAAGGTTGAAAACTAGATCCATAATTAATAAGTTCCCAAAGATTGGTTTTCTTGTTTTCTTTATCGATAAAAGTTTTATCTGATAAATCGACACTTTTCTTTTCCATTTGACCATCTTTAAATACATAAAAATTTAATGTACTTGTATTCTTTAATATGGTAATCAAATAAAAAACATTATTAACTGTTATTTTTTCAATAGGTTTTTCTTTGGTAAATTCTAATTGGTATGTTTTGAAATCAATTTTTTTGTTTTCAAAATCAAAACATTGATAAGCAATTTCTTTGCTGTTTGTGCTTGCCCAATAAGAATAATACTTGTTGTTAGAAATGCTATAACCAATAATATCGTTATATTCTTGATAGGGACGATTTCCTGATAATGAATCTTTAAGTTCAAAATTTTCATCAAAACGAATTGTTTTTACACCATCTTTGTTGCTAAAAAACAACAGAACTTGTTTTTTTTCAGAATCTACAACTTGAAAAACATCTGATTTTTTTGCAACTTTTAAAGGAACAGATTTTACTAATTCTTGTGAAAAAGAAATGGAAGTGATAAGTAAAGCTAAGGCGAATAGTAATTTTTTCATAATATTTTTTTTAATTGGTTATTGAATATTCATCAACTAAACGTAATAATTCATTTTTTCTTTTGTCATCCAACAATGAATATTGAAACGAATTTTTTGATAAAGTCACTAAATCTTCTTTTGATAAATCCAACGCTTCTTGAATAGCCGTAAAGTTCTGATTCAAATAACCACCAAAATAAGCCGGATCATCTGAGTTTACAGTTGCTTTAATTCCTTTATTCAGCATGGTTTTTAAAGGATGCTGTTTTAAATCGGTAACGACTTTCAATTCTAAATTTGATAATGGGCAAACCGTTAAAGCCATATCTCTTTTGATAATTTCATTAACTAAATTTTCATCTGTCAAACAATTATTTCCGTGATCAATTCTTTCAATTTTCAATCCATCAATTGCTTCCCAAACGTATTCGGCTGGACCTTCTTCGCCAGCATGCGCTAACAAAACATAACCTTCTTTCGCCGAAGCTTCAAATACTTTATAGAATTTAGATGGTGGATTTCCCATTTCGGATGAATCCAAACCAACAGCTTTTATTAAATGTTTATAAGGCAACGATTGTTTCAGGGTTTCAAAAGCATCTTCTTCAGAAAGATGACGCAAATAACTCATTACTAGCAAAGAAGAAATATTCCATTTTTCTTGTGCTTCATTTCGCGCACGTTGAATTCCGTTGATTATAGTCTCAAAAGCAACTCCGCGTTGTGTATGTGTTTGTGGATCAAACATTATTTCGGTGTGAATAATATTTTCTTCGTGACATTTGGTTAAATACGCCATTGTCAATTCGTAGAAATCTTGCTCGTGAATAAGCACACTTGCGCCAGCATAATAAATATTTAAGAAATCTTGCAAACAAGAAAATTTATAAGCTTGCTTAACTTCTTCAATAGTTTTATATGGAATATCAATTTGATTTCTTTGCGCCAAAGCAAACATTAATTCGGGTTCAAATGAACCTTCAATATGTAAATGAAGTTCTGCTTTTGGAAGTTTTTGTATGAAGTTTTTCATGTAATTTTCTTTTAACTAATCAACGCACCATTTTCAACTCCATCAGCGTCTGGATTTACGAAAACCAGTTTTCCGTCTGCGTTGTTGGTCATCAAAATCATTCCTTGACTTTCTACTCCACGCAATGCTCTTGGAGCTAAGTTTACTAAAACTGTAACGCGTTTTCCAACTACTTCTTCTGGTGAGAAATGTTCTGCAATTCCCGAAACTATGGTTCTTACGTCTATTCCAGTATCAACTTTTAAAACTAAAAGTTTGTTTGCTTTTGGCATTTTTTCAGCTTCTAAAATAGTTCCAACACGCAAATCTAATTTTGAAAAATCTTCAAATGTTGACGTTTCTTTTTGTGGTTCAATCACTTTGTTTTCTGCTTTATTTGCCACTTTTGTAGCTTCTAGTTTGTCTATTTGTTTTTGAATTTCAGCGTCTTCTATTTGAGCAAATAAAATTTCAGCTTGTCCAATTTGATTTCCAGATGGAAGTAAATCGGTTCTTTCAGAAACATCTTTCCAACTCAAATTCAAATCAGTTTTTAGAATTCCTGATAATTTGCATGCTGTAAATGGCAAGAAAGGTTCTGATAAAACTCTCAAGGCAGCTGCAATTTGTAATGCCACATACATTTGAGTTTTTACTCGTTCTGGATTTTCTTTTACCATTTTCCATGGTTCTTCGTCGGCTAAATATTTATTTCCTAAACGAGCAACGTTCATCAATTCGCCTTGTGCTTCTCTAAATCGGAATCTTTCAATTGACGAAGAAATTACCGCAGGATACGCTTTTAATTCAGCTAAAGTTTGTTCGTCAACTTCTGTAAAATCATTTGGAGTAGGAACAATTCCATCATAATATTTGTTAGTTAAAACAACAACACGATTGATGAAATTTCCAAAAATAGAAGCCAATTCATTATTATTTCTTGCCTGAAAATCTTTCCAAGTAAAGTCGTTGTCTTTAGTTTCTGGAGCGTTTGATGTTAAGGCATAACGCAAAGAATCTTGTTTATCTGGAAAATCTAACAAATATTCGTGCAACCAAACGGCCCAATTTTTTGAAGTAGAAAGTTTGTTTCCTTCCAAATTCAAAAACTCATTTGCAGGAACGTTATCTGGTAAAATAAAACTTCCTTCGGCTTTCAACATCGCAGGAAAAATAATGCAATGGAAAACAATATTGTCTTTTCCAATGAAGTGAACCAATTTAGTATCGGCATCTTTCCAATACGGTTCCCAATCTTTTCCTTCACGAGCTGCCCATTCTTTGGTTGACGAAATGTAACCAATTGGTGCATCAAACCAAACATAAAGTTTCTTTCCTTCTGCACCTTCAACAGGAACGTCAATTCCCCAATCTAAATCACGTGTAACTGCACGAGGTTTTAATCCGTCGTCTAACCATGATTTTACCTGCCCAAGAACATTGGTTTTCCAATCTTTTGCATGACCAACTAAAATCCATTCTTTTAAGAAATCGTCATATCTATCTAGAGGTAAAAACCAATGCTTAGTCGATTTTAAAATTGGAGTTTCACCAGTTATAGTCGATTTTGGATTGATTAAATCAGTTGCATTTAGTGTCGAACCACATTTTTCGCATTGATCACCATAAGCTTCTTCATTGCCACATTTTGGACAAGTTCCAACCACAAATCTATCTGCAAGAAACTGGTCGGCTTTCGCATCATATAATTGCTCAGTTACTTCTTCAATAAAGTCGCCGTTATCGTATAATTTTCTAAAAAAATCAGATGCTGTATCGTGATGAATTTTAGAAGAAGTTCTAGAATAATTGTCAAACGAAATTCCAAAATCAATAAACGATTTACGAATAATTCCATCGTATTTATCGATAACTTGTTGCGGAGTTATTCCTTCTTTTTTGGCTTTCATCGAAATAGCAACGCCGTGTTCATCGCTTCCGCAAATAAACGCAACATCTTTTCCTTGCAATCTTAAATAACGTGCATAAATATCACTTGGAACATAAACTCCAGCTAAATGCCCGATGTGAATTGGTCCGTTGGTATAAGGCAATGCTGCCGTTATGGTATATCTTTTTGGATTTTCTAACATGATAAAATTCGGTATATATCTTGCAAAAATAAGCAATAGATTTCAATTCAACTTAATTTATATATTTGTAGTTCAGTTTTAAAAACAAAAATGAAGAAATTTACATTCTATATTCTAATTTTTATTTTCTCAATAAACCTTCAAGCTCAAAAAAAGATGATATTCCCACCTAATTTAAAAAAAGGCGATACTGTTGCTATTGTAGCAACAGCGCGTAAAAACATTGAAGACAATCTAAAACCAGCTATTTCATGGTTAAAAAATTGGGGTTTAGAAGTAGTTGTTGGTTCTACGATTGGTTTAGACAATAATCAATTAGCTGGAACTGACGAGCAACGAGCAGCCGATTTTCAAGAACAATTAGACAATCCGAATATCAAAGCTATTTGGTGCGTTCGTGGTGGTTATGGAACAGTGAGAATGATTGATTTATTAGATTTCACAAAATTTAAGCAATCTCCAAAATGGATAGTTGGTTTTAGTGATGTTACCGTTTTACATAGTCATTTGAATACTATGGGTTATGCCTCAATTCACGGTATTATGCCTGTAAGTTCTAAAGCTAGTGAAGAAGCTAAAGAGACTTTAAGAAAAGCTTTGTTTGGTGAGCATATAGAATATACTGTTCCATGTGAGTTTATGAATAAATACGGAACAGCCAAAGGTGAATTAGTTGGAGGAAATCTATCTATTTTATATAGTTTATTTGGTTCGCCATCGGCTATAGATTGTTCTGATAAGATTCTTTTTATTGAAGATTTAGATGAATATTTATATCATATCGACAGAATGATGATGAATTTAAAACGCAATGGTTGTCTTGAAAGTTTGAAAGGAATCATTGTTGGAGGAATGACTAAAATGAAAGACAACGAAATTCCTTGGGGTAAAAATGCTTTAGAAATCATTCAAGATGTTACTAAAAATTACAATATTCCTGTAATTTACAATTTTCCTGCTGGCCATATGGCAGATAATCGAGCCTTGATTTTTGGAAAACAAGTTACAATGGAAGTGAACGATATAGAGAGTAAAGTGGTTTTTGAATAGATGGTTAGATTTTTGGATTATTAGATTTTTAGAAAAAGCATTCAAAGAAATTCAACAATCCAATAGTCTAAAAAATCCAACAATCTAAAAAATGGCAGAACACAACGATTTAGGAAAATTAGGAGAAGAATTAGCTGTAGACTTTCTGCAACAGAATGGCTATGCGATTCTTGAAACTAATTGGACGTTCCAAAAAGCCGAAATTGATATCATTGCCCAAAAAGAAAACACACTTGCCATTGTTGAGGTAAAAACTCGTTCCTCACTTGAGTTTGGTTTACCTCAAGATTTTGTAAAGCCTAAAAAAATCCAACTTTTGGTCAAAGCCGTAAATGAGTATTTGATTTCCAATGATTTAGATTTGGAAGTTCGATTTGATATTATTTCGGTTTATAAAGAAGACAACGAGTTGAAGATAGAACATTTGGAAGACGCTTTTTTTTACTTCTAAGATTAAACAATTTATAAAAATCACACATTTATTTTGTTGTTATTATAAACTAATTACATTTTTATTAACTTTACCACATAATTTTACCTTAAATACTATGAAAAAAATCTTTACAATTGCCTCATTGTTTAGTTTTGTTTTCTTGTTTGCACAGAATGAAGTTGCGAAAAAGATTCAAGAATTAGAAGCATCTCGAGTTGTTTTTAGACCATTTACGGTTTTAACAGCCTCACAAGATAAACCAGATGAGAACATAAATAATGTTGTCACTGATGCTACATTAGCAACTATTAAAACAACTATTGTTAACGATATCGTTGCCAATAAATATGAATTTATAGAATTGTCTATTCCTTACAATGGGTCAATTGTAAAATTAGATTTATATAAAGTAAATATATTTGCAGAAGGATTTCATGTAGACACTGATAAAGCAAAAAATATTCCTTACGAAAAAGGAGTTCACTATCGTGGAATAGTTAAAGGTGATTACAATTCTATAGCATCTTTTAATTTCTTTAATAATGAGTTCAACGGAATTGCTTCCAATGATGAATTAAACAATCTTGTGGTTGGAAGACTTGATAATAAAAACCATAATAACTTTACGGATTATATTGTTTATTCCGATTCCAAAATGCAAGTAGGAAGCGGTTTTGAATGTTCATTCAAAGATGATGAATCACTTCATAGCGATGAGACAATAGTTGCAAATAGAGATATCAATAGTGTAAGATGTGTTACAATGTATTTTGAAATTGACTATAATTTATTTCAATCAAATGGCAATAGCACTACAACAACTACCAATTGGATGACTTCCGTTTTTAACAATGTTAAATCATTATATCAACAAGATGGTATTACAGTATCATTGAAATCAATGTTCATTTGGACTACTCTAGATCCTTATGAAGGAATAGGAACTTCTTCTTCAGCTTACTTGTATAAGTTCAATGAAGTGCGACCTATTTTTGATGGAGATGTTGGACAATTAGTTGGAATTGATCCAGGAGGATTGGGAGGAGTTGCAGTTGGAATAAATGGTTTGTGTTCTCAAAACAATTTTAGTTATTCAGATGTGAATTTTGCTTATACCAATGCGCCTTATCCAACCGTACCTACTTATTCATGGACCGTTCAAGTAATTACTCATGAGTTTGGTCACTTATTAGGTTCTAGACACACTCATTCTTGTGCTTGGAACGGAAACAATACAGCTATTGATAATTGTGCATCGTCGGCTTTGGGTTCATCAGCAGAAGGTTATTCTTGTAGAACTACGCCTTTAACTATTCCTTCAACAACTGCAAAAGGAACTATAATGAGTTATTGTCACTTAGTTAGTGGTGTGGGGATTAAATTCAGTAATGGATTTGGTACACAACCTAAAAATGCTGTTTTAACAGCTGTAAATAATGGTCCTTGTTTGAGTACAGATTGTATAAATACTTGTATCAATACAGTTTCATCTATATCGATAAATAATGTAGGAACAGATACAGCAACAATTAGTTGGATTGATTCTGGAACATTTACTGCTTGGAAAGTTAGAGTGTATCCTTTTGGAGGAACACCTGGTAGTTGGGTTACTGTAACCACAAATAATTATGTTGTAAATGGTTTAAATCCAAATTCATACTATGTGGCAGAAATAAGCCCAAGTTGTTCAGCTGGTCTTGAAATTGGAGGAAGACAATTAATTTTTGTGACTGCAGCAAACTTCTGTAGTGGTATTGTATTTACAGATTCTGGTGGTGCAACAGGAGATTATACTAATATGGAAACTGTAATAAGAACTATTATTCCAAATGTTGCAAACAATGAAATTGTACTGACCTTTTCGGCATTTTCACTTGAGGTAGATTATGATTATTTATATGTTTATGATGGAAATTCAACTGCTGCACCATTAATGAATCCGGGTGGAGCTACTGGAACAAATATTCCTGGTCCATTTGTTTCAACTGCTGTTGACGGTTCTTTAACTGTTAAGTTTTATTCTGATCAAGGAGTAATTGACAGTGGGTTTGTTGCAACAATTACTTGTTCGCCAAGATTAAATACTAACAGTAACAATTATATTGATTTTAGTTATTATCCAAATCCATCTAATGGAAAGGTTACAATCAATTCAAAAACAGCTATCAATCAAATCCAAGTTTATAATGTTACTGGACAATTGTTGTTAGATAAAAACTTGAATGAAACTACTACTAATGTTGATATTTCAGCTTTTGCCCAAGGAACTTATTTCTTCAAATTGAAGTTTGATGGTGATAAAGAAGCTAATTTCAAAGTACTAAGAAGATAACACTATCTATAGAGTACAAAAAAAGCCATCTAATTCAGATGGCTTTTTTTGTACTCTATAGATTAGTTTCAAAGCTTTGTTTGTTTTTCCTTGAAATTGAGTTATGTTTTAGATTTGGTATAAATTAGTGTTTTTAAATTTTAATGAGACATCTTGATTAAATAATTGAGCCCAAATTAAAAAGGTAGTGGAATAACTTGATCGGAATATAATGGCTTTCCGATTCTAGAGGCTCCATTTTTTAACTTCAAATAATCTGTTGCAAGTTGCCAAATATATTCATAGCCATTATCACCAATTTCATTTTTCCTTTTTTCAATTTTATCTTCGTCTAATGAAACTAAATCAGCAATTATTGGATGCACTAATGTCCACATTTTAGAGTTATTTTTTCCTGGAATTAAATCAGATTGTAATTGTTGAATTTTTGCGAATGTGTTAACGCAAACAAGCCTATCTTTAACTTTAAAATTATATCTTTCTTGGATTCTTTTTTCAAATAGTAACATAACGATACAATCAATATCTTCATTGTAAGCTGCAATTAATAATGGGTCTGTTTTTACAACTATTGCACCTTGACTATCTCCATATTTTACATGCTCAGAAATTGTTTCAATATGAGTTGAAAAGCCCCAATTCTTGAGTTTGTATTTAATTTGTTGAATAGGTCCAAATATTTCGGGTATTAGAAATTTTAATTTCTTTAAATTTATATCAATCCCTATTGAATCTGAAGCAAAACTTGAATTATCATGATATTTCATACTATTTTTTAGTAAAATTAATCAATAAATGTTTATAACCTTTCTGTTTAAACTAAATCTTATTCATCAATTCCAAAGCTTTGTTAATGCTTTTTACATTTTCAAAAGTCAACAATAAACGCAGTCCGTTTTTGGTTTCTTTTTCTTTCATTTTGCATAGGCTACTGTTCATTTGAACAAACTGTACCATTTTCATAAAACGATTCGATTGATAGAAATCACTTTGTTGGTCGCCTACAAAATAGCCTACCATTTTTCCTTGTTTCATTACCAATTTTTCGATTCCAATAGCAGTTGCTTTCCATTTTATTCTGATGCTGTTTAGTAAGGCATTAGCTTCTTTTGGTAAAGCTCCAAATCGGTCGATTAATTTCTGTTCGAATACTTGTAATGCTTCCTCGTTTTTAATTAAACTCAATTCGTTGTATAAGTTCAAACGCTCAGTAATATTATTGATGTATTCGTCAGGGAAAAGCAATTCAAAATCGGTGTCGATTTGTAAATCTTTTACATATTCTTTGGTTTCGATGTCGTTTTCTGTTGGATACAAATCTTTGAATTCGTTTTCTTTCAACTCTTCAATGGCTTCGTTCATGATTTTTTGATAGGTATCAAATCCGATGTCGTTGATGAAACCACTTTGTTCTCCGCCTAATAAATCTCCGGCACCACGAATTTCTAAATCTTTCATGGCAATGTTAAATCCACTTCCTAATTCTGAAAATTGTTCTAAAGCATGAATACGTTTTCTAGCATCATCGGTCATGGCAGAATAGGGTGGCGTGATGAAATAACAAAACGCTTTTTTATTACTTCTTCCCACACGACCACGCATTTGATGCAAATCAGACAAACCAAAATTATTCGCATTATTAATGAAAATCGTATTTGCATTTGGCACATCCAAACCACTTTCAATAATCGTTGTGGCTACTAAAACATCAAATTCACCATTCATGAAAGCCAACATTAATTCTTCTAGTTTTTTACCATCTAATTGTCCGTGACCTATTCCAACTCTTGCATCTGGAACTAATCGCTGAATCATTCCGGCAACTTCTTTGATGTTTTCAATTCTGTTGTTGATAAAGAATACTTGTCCGTTTCTTTGAATTTCATACGAAATGGCATCGCGAATTAACTCTTCGTGAAAACGAACCACATGCGTTTCAATTGGATATCTATTGGGTGGAGGCGTTGTAATTACTGATAAATCACGAGCAGCCATCAAAGAAAACTGCAACGTTCTCGGAATTGGAGTCGCCGTTAAAGTCAACGTATCCACATTGGCTGAAATTGTTTTTAGTTTGTCTTTTACGTTTACACCAAATTTTTGTTCTTCGTCAATAATCAACAATCCTAAATCTTTGAATTTTACATCTTTGTTTACCAATTGATGGGTTCCAATGATGATGTCAACTCTTCCTTCACCAAGATTTTTAATGGTTTCGGTTCTTTCTTTGGCAGTTCTAAAACGATTTAAATAATTTACAGAAACTGGCATGTCTTTCAATCGTTCAGAAAAAGTTCTATAATGTTGGTACGCCAAAATTGTAGTTGGAACTAAAACGGCTACTTGTTTTCCATTATCAACGGCTTTAAATGCTGCTCTAATGGCAACTTCTGTTTTACCAAAACCAACGTCACCACAGACTAATCTGTCCATTGGTCTATCGGTTTCCATATCGGCTTTTACGTCTTGAGTTGCTGTAATTTGGTCGGGTGTATCTTCATAAATGAATGAACTTTCCAACTCTTTTTGTAAATAACTATCTGGTGCGCAAGCAAATCCTTTTTCCAATCTTCGCTTTGCGTAAAGCTGAATTAAGTTGAAGGCAATATGTTTTACTCTTGCTTTTGTTTTTTGTTTTAAAGCTTTCCAAGCGCCACTTCCTAGCTTGTAAATCTTTGGTGGTGCGCCGTCTTTTCCGTTGTATTTAGAAATTTTATGCAGCGAATGAATGCTTACATAAACGATGTCATTATCTGCGTAAACCAATTTTATAGCTTCTTGCGTTTTACCTTCAACTTGAATTTTCTGCAATCCTCCAAACTTTCCAATTCCGTGATCGATGTGCGTTACATAATCGCCTACGGTCAAGGAAGTCAGCTCTTTTAGAGTTATGGTTT
This sequence comes from Flavobacterium koreense, assembly GCF_054776075.1. Lineage (NCBI taxonomy): Bacteria > Pseudomonadati > Bacteroidota > Flavobacteriia > Flavobacteriales > Flavobacteriaceae > Flavobacterium > Flavobacterium koreense. The sequence goes on from NZ_BAAHCF010000008.1 coordinate 201,202, forward strand.
GCTTTTTAGAATAACCATTTTTAATATTGAATTTGTGGTAACGTTCAAATATTTGATGGTCGGTGTAACACGCTATTTGGTTTTCTTCATCAACAAATCCTTTAAACAATGGAAAAACTACGGTTTTATATTGTTTGCGAACGCTTTCATGATTTTCCTCATCTATGTCTTCAAAGATATCATGAAAACGATTGGCTTGATTTTCATTGGAACAAAACAAATAATTCTTAATTCCATTGAAGTGATTTTCTGCCAAGTTGTTCATCAATAAATCAAATTGCTTATTGAAGGAAGGTTGTGGTTGAATATGGAATTCAATTGTTTTATCAATTTTATAAGTTGGCGCATTGCTCAATTCTACTACAGAAAAGTTCAAGGCTTTCTTTAAAAATTGTTCTTGATTAAGAAATAAATCTTTAGGTTCAAGATGTTTTATGGTGGCGTCTAATTTGGCAAATACTTCTGTTGCTTTCGCAAAAAGTTTGTCTAATTGATGGCAAAGCAAATCGGTATTCTGAATGAAAAGCACCGTTTTCTGGTCGATATAGTCTAAGAAACTTTCTCTGTTTTCTTCGAAGAATTTGTTTTCTACATTTGGGATAATGGAGATTTTCTTGAGTTTTTCAATAGATAATTGTGTTTCAACATCAAAACTTCTGATGGAATCTACTTCGTTTCCAAAAAATTCTATTCTGTAGGGATTATCATTTGAAAAAGAAAAAACATCTACAATTCCACCACGAACTGAGAATTCTCCTGGTTCTGTGACAAAATCTACTCTTTTGAAATTGTATTCAAATAATACTTCGTTAATGAAATCAATGGCGATTTTATTGTTTACAGAAATTTTTAAAGTGTTTTTGTCAAGGTCTTTTTTGGTAACTACTTTTTCAAAAATGGCTTCGGCGTAGGAAACAATTATAGCTGGTTTTTTACGCGAATTGATTCTATTTAAAACTTCGGCTCTTAGTAGAATATTGGCGTTGTCTGTTTCATCAATTTGATAAGGACGACGGTACGAACCTGGATAAAACAACACATCTTGATCGTTGATGAGTTGCTCTAAATCGTTGAGGTAATAAGCCGCTTCTTCTTTATCGCTGAACAACAAAAGAAAAGGTAATTCTGCTTTTTCAAAAGTAGATTGAATTACAAAAGACAACGCCGAACCCAATAAACCTTTTGCGTTTATTTTGGAATCACGTTGCTCTAAAGCATTAGATAAAAGCTGGACTTTTGCCGACTTTTGATAGACAGAAATGACGTTATTTTTACTCAAAATTATTCTAAATCGGGATCAATGTTTGTCGATGGAACAGCTCTTGTTGAGTCTTTCATACTCAAAATATCTGGTTCGCCATCTTCTCTTGGTATAAGACTTCTTTTTACAATTTCTTCCATCTGTAATTGAAGGTATTCTACTTCCATATTAATTTCGCCAACAAGTTTTACAACTTTTGCATCTGGAATTTGATTTAGGTGAATGAATAAATCCAACGATTTTATTTTGGTTGTTACAACTGCGATTCTGGCTTTGACTTGTGGCTTATTGAATTCTAATGGAATATTGTTGTTTAAGTCCATTACTTTTACAGAAAGCGCTTTCGATTTTTTCTGAAAAGCGCCAATGGTACTTTTTGGTTTTTGATTGATTTCTGTTAGAAAGTTACGCCATTCCATCCAACTGTTGATGCGGCTTTGTGTTATAGGTTCTACAGGTGCAATATTAAAAATCCATCCGCGGTTGATGTTGTTGAAAATGACTTCTTTTTTCTTTGCTTCTTTCTGTTGTTCAATAATCAGTGTAGTGTTATCGTTTTGACACGATGCCAATACTAATATAAAGAAAACTAGATATATCGATGATAACTTCATTAGAAGAATAATGGGTTTGATTACAAAAGTACAAAAGTAGGAGTTTTGTTTTAGAGATTTTGTGAAAGGTTTTATAAATGTTCACTAATTGTTTTTCAAATGGAAACTGTAACATCATTCTCACGAAAACGTTATCTTTGTAGTACAAACAAACAAACTATGACTACTAAAATATTAATAATCGGTGCTTGTGGGCAAATAGGTACCGAGTTAACCACCAAATTAAGAAGTATTTACGGAAATGACAACGTGATTGCTTCCGATATTCGAAAATTAAATAATGATATCGTTAACAACGGAATTTTTGAAGTTGTCAATGCTTTAGATTACAATCAGATTGAGCATTTGATTGAACAATATCAGATTACCGATGTTTATTTAATGGCAGCTTTACTTTCTGCTACAGCTGAGAAGAATCCAGCTTTTGCTTGGGATTTGAATATGAACTCACTATTTCACGTATTGAATTTGGCGAAAGCTGGAAAAATAAAAAAGATATTTTGGCCTTCAAGTATAGCGGTTTTCGGACCAACAACTCCAAGAGACAATACGCCACAATATACCATCATGGAACCAACAACCGTTTACGGAATTTCTAAACAAACTGGCGAGCGTTGGTGTGAATATTACCACCATCAATATGGCGTTGATGTAAGAAGTATTCGTTATCCAGGATTAATAAGTTGGACTACCGAACCAGGTGGTGGAACTACAGATTATGCGGTAGATATTTACCACAAAGCAATTGAAAAAGGTTCGTTCACTTCGTTTCTTTCAGAAGATACTGCTTTGCCTATGATGTATATGGATGATGCGATTAAAGCTACCGTTAGCATTATGCAAGCCGATGCAGAAAAGATTAAAATTCGTTCTTCTTATAATTTATCGGCGATGAGTTTTACTCCAAAAGAAATTGCTGAAGAGATTAAGAAACACTATCCTAATTTTACCATAGATTATAATCCAGATTTCCGTCAGAAGATTGCTGATAGTTGGCCTGCTTCTATTGATGATACTTCTGCAAGAGAAGATTGGGGTTGGAGTAACGATTTCAACATAGAAAACATGACCGTTGAAATGTTGGAAAACTTGAAAAAGCAAAAATAATAGATATAAAAAAAGCGCTACCCCAAGAACAAGGTAGCGCTCAACTCTAAACAAAAAAATCCTATTGTTGAACAATTGGAGCTCTTAGAGATTCTAATACAGCCACCACATCGTTGTATAGTTCTGAGTTAGCTGGTACACCGTTAGCAACGGCAGCAGCTCCTACATAACCTTCAAATTTGTCGTAGTTTGCATTAGTAGATTTTACACCCATTCTTGGATTAGTTGCTGGATTATGAGCATTAACCATGTCAAGACCTGAGTAAGTATTTACTGCATTTGTTCCTCCTGTATTGAACGAGAAGAAATCGGTTAAGTTGTCTACTAGAATGGCTAAATTAGTTGTGTTTCCTGCACCAACTTCTGTTAATACTGGTGCGAAATGCGCTCCTAAGTTACCTGAAGCACCACTTTGAACATCAGCAACGATTAGTCCAACGGTTGAATTTACTACTTTTCTGTAGCTCAAACGACCTTGCTCAATCATTTGTCCGGGATTATCTGGATCGGCTACCATTGTTGTTCCGCCTAATCTAGCGTAGATTGATGGTTTCTCTGGAGCTGCTTGTGTTTCATCATCATCACTACAAGATGTGAACACTGATGCTCCAATTACCAATGCACAAAGTGCAAGTTTTGAAAATTTAGTCATAGCATTTATATTTAAAGATTAATTAAAAAATTGATTGTACTAATTTGGTAAACTTATAACTCAAGCCGTCTTTCTTGATTACTGGACACACTTGCTTGTTGGCAAGATTGGCTGGTAATACAAAACGTTCTGCTTTATAATTTCCTTTGCTCATTAATTCGTTGTACACCTTTTCTGAGTTGGCTATGGTGTTGTCGTGAAAGTAAACCACCACATTGTTTTTGACAATAATGTCACTTTTTACACCTTTAATAGCGTGTAGTTTTTCTCTTATTTCAACTGTTCCAATAGAATCAAATGGTTTGTCAAAATCAATTCGACTGATTTGGATGGTTGCATTTTCAATAGGTCTAGCATTAGCTATGTGATAGACTAATATTGCAAAAAATAATAGTCCGATTCCCAGAAGACTGAGTAGAGCGATTTTTACTTTCTTGTTAATTTTCATGACGTTCTTGATTTGTTTATAGAGTCATGTACGAGAATAAAAAAGGTTTGGTTTTATTGGGTATAAAAAAAGTTCCAATTAAGGAACTTTAGTTTTTAGTTTTTCAATCAGCGCATCTTCTATTGGCGCCTTTATTTTTGTAACTTCATCAGAGTTGTCGTTTGGAACTGTCATGGACAAAACGTAGTGCTTTATTTTCCAAGTATTTTTTACTTTGACCAATACTCCTGAACCTCTACAGATTTTCATTTGGGTGTTTAACAGTTCGTCAAACCAAGCTGTTTTTCCGTCTTTTGAGAAGTAGATGTTTCTTTCTAAAGCAGTGAAACTCCATGCGCGACCTTTATCGAAATAGGGTTTTGCAAAAGCTTGAAATTGCTTTTTATTCCAGTTTTCTGTAGCATCGGTTCCTATGTAAATGGCATCATCGGTTAGGTAACTGAAGTAGTTGTCAAATTGAACGTCGGCTGCTGCTTTGTGCCAATTGTCTAACATGGTGTTTATTGCTTGCTTGTCTTGTGCAAAGGACAATTGTGTTATAAGTGCTAGTGTGAGGAGTAGTTTTTTCATGGGATTTGTTTTGATAAAAATACAAAAAGTTGCCACAAAGTCGCTAAGACGCTAAGTTTTTTTTATGATAAGGCACAAAGTTTATTCGCCACAAAGGCACAAAGGCACAAAGTTTTTTATGACAAGGCGCTAAGTTTATTCGCCACAAAGTCGCTAAGGCACAAAGTTTTTTATTACATAAAGATTTATGAATGTGATTTTTATGCTAAGAAAATTAGAGAAAACCTTCGTGCCTTGGTGTCTTTGCGGCAAAAATCATTAAAACTTCTCACCGTGTTGCGACAAGTCTAACCCTAAATCTTCTGATTCTTCTGTGACGCGGATTGGGATTATGAGGTTGGTTAGTTTGAATAAAAGATAAGCACCACCAAAGGTGAATGCAGAAACTAAAACTAAGGCCATCATGTGGTGACCAAAAACACTCCAGCCGCCGTGAAGTAAGCTGGCGTTTTCTCCTTGAGCGAAGATGGCTGTTAGAATCATACCCATGATTCCGCCGACGCCGTGACAGGCGAATACGTCTAGTGTGTCGTCTATTTGCTTTAGCTTTTTCCAGTAGACCATTTTGTTGGAAACTATGGCGCCTATGAATCCGAAGAAGATGCTTTGTGGAATGGTTATGTAACCTGCCGATGGTGTTATGACTACTAAACCAACAACTGCTCCGATACATGCTCCGAGTGCGGAAACTTTTCTTCCGTTTAATCTATCAAAAAATACCCACGTCATCATGGCTGATGCTGAGGCGATGGTGGTTGTTGCAAATGCCATGGCTGCTGTTGCGTTGGCTGCAAGTGCGGAACCTGCATTGAAACCAAACCAGCCAAACCATAGCAATCCTGTTCCTAGAAGTACGAAAGGAATGTTGGTTGGAATGTGTTCGCTGTTTTTTCTTTTGCCCAAAACAATGACTCCTGCTAATGCTGCGAAACCTGCGCTCATGTGCACCACTGTACCTCCTGCGAAATCCTTTACACCGAAATAGCTACCTAATAGGCCGTGAGGATGCCAAATCATGTGGCATAACGGTGCGTAAATACAAACTGTAAACAAACAAATAAACAAGAGGAAAGAGATAAAGCGAATACGCTCGGCTAAAGCGCCGGTTATGATTGCAGGCGTAATCACAGCAAATTTCATTTGAAAAAGGGCAAACAATATGAAAGGAATACTAGAACCTAACGCCTTGTGAGGCAAAAGTTCTACTTGATCGAAGAAGGCAAAATCTAGCGGATTGCCTATAATACCATAATATGTTCCGTTGAGGTTGATTCCTATTGGGCTTCCGAAGGAGAGACTGAATCCTACGGTTACCCATAGCAAACTTACGACTCCAAGGCAGATGAAGCTTTTGAGCATGGTAGAAATGACGTTTTTCTTGCCTACCATACCGCCATAGAAAAAAGATAATCCGGGTGTCATTAATAAAACTAAGCACGATGCTGTGAGCAACCAAGCTACATCGGCAAAGTTAATGGTGTTGGCTTCGTTGAAATTGGTAGTAGGCGGTTGGTGTTGCCAAAACAAACCTGTCACTGCTACCATAGTAATAATTACAAAAGCCGATATCCAACGTTTTTCTAAACCCATTTTTATTTATTTTTACAATATACCCTAAAAATAATAGGGTAAAATTATAAAAATAGTACTATTTTAATTCTAAATTGAATAAAAAAATAGGGTTGTGTTTTTATTTTTATTAAATAATGAGTTATAACGCTCTTTTATTAAAATTAATAAAATTATATTGGGTAATTTTGATAATGCGCTAATTTTTGAGTTGTTCGATTGTTTATCAAGGGTACCACAACCATACCTTTGCTATACCTCTTATATACTTCATCCATACTTCTAGCATACACTCGGCATACATAAATGATACACTCGCCATACACTACGCATACACTAAGGTATTATTTATGAATTATGAATTATGAGTTAATTCTTGTACTAAACGTTAAATAAAGACTTTACTGGTTTTTATAGCACTACCTTTCGGCATCTTGTCTAATCAAGTGTGGGAAATGTGGTATGGATGCGAATTTTGAAACCTTGATTGCGAGTTATATTACAGATAAAGTAGGCATTGCCGATCATTTTTTGAGTGATGATTTGTGTTATCATTTGAAAGCCAATTTACTTGCTTTGAGTGACGACCAACAAATGATTACCGCTGGTGTTGGCAATGACGGAAAAATAGTTTTTGACGATTTGATAAGAAACGACAAGATTTATTGGCTAGACAAAGCCCACAACAACCGCCACGAAACAGAGTTTCTAGAAAAGATAGAAGCGTTTATTGAGTACTTAAACGAAAGTTGTTTTACCAACATAAAAAGCTATGAGTTTCATTACTCGTTGTATGAAATTGGGAGTTTTTACCGAGCGCATTTAGACCAATTTGAAGACGACAACAAACGCCAATTCTCGATGGTGAGTTACCTGAACCCACATTGGAAAACCCAAGATGGTGGCGAACTCTTTATACACCAAAAACCCAAAAACCAAGCCATTGCACCGATGCAAGGCAAAACGGTTTTCTTTAAAAGCGACGAACTCCAACACGAAGTTTTAGTTACCAATGAAAGAAGGTTTAGTGTGACTGGTTGGTTGAAGAGAGGTTAGTAATTGACTAAAAAATCTTTAATAAAATCGTTTTCTGTCTCATTTTTTGAATCAAATTTCAATATGAATTTTAGCATGAAAAAGAAAAATTATAGTTAAGTTTATAAAAAAATTTAATGATGATTAATGTTACATGCGCAATCATTTTAATTGAAGATAAAATTTTAGTAACTCAACGAAGTGAAAAAATGAAATTGCCATTAAAATGGGAATTTCCTGGAGGAAAATTAGAAGAGGATGAGAATGAAATTGATGGTATACAAAGAGAAATAAAAGAAGAAATAAATATTGAAATTGAAATTTTAGAGAAATTATCAAATAGTATTTATGATTATGGTACTTTTAAAATCAACTTGATTCCTTTTATCTCAAATTATGTTTCTGGAGAAATCATTTTGTCCGAACATAAAGATTATAAACTACTTGATAAATCAGAATTATTAAATTTAGATTGGGCAGAAGCAGATTTGCCAATTGTGGAAGAATTTTTAAAACTTGAACTATGAACCAAGGATTATATGAAGAATTAGTTACGAAACTAATCAATTATAAATTAAACGAATTAGATAAGAATACTTTTCAAGTAAAGAAAACCTCAATTGATAAAGCGGAAGCAGCTCAATTATTATCTCAACATATTGGTAGAACCATAAAACAAGCTTTTAACTTAATTAAAGGCGAAGATATTCTTGAAACTCAAATTGCGATTGCCAATAAAATTATTCTTTTTTTAAAAGAAGAATTGAAAAAAGAAGAGTTTGAAGATGATTTAATTGAAACTGAAGGTAAAATTTTGAAAGCAGTTTTCACTAAAGTTGACAATCATTTTACAGATTTAGATTTACACTTAAAAGAAATTACACCTTATACAAGATTAATTCATAGTGAACTTTTCACAGGTGGAAATTCTGGAACAACTTTAGAAAGTGAGTTACGAAAGGAAATTTTATCATCTGATGAAATAGATTTGCTAGTTTCATTTATAAAATGGAAAGGAATTAGAATTTTAGAACGTGAATTAAAAGAATTTACAGATAGAGGCGGAAAACTAAGAGTAATTACAACTACATATATTGGCGCAACAGATGCAAAAGCAGTTGAATTTTTATCTTCATTAAAAAACACAAAAGTTAAAGTTTCTTATAATACAGGAAATGAAAGGTTACATGCAAAAGCTTATTTATTTCAAAGAAAAACAGGTTTTCACACTGGATATATTGGTTCTTCAAATTTTTCTCGTTCTGCATTAACAGATGGATTAGAATGGAATCTAAAAATAACAACCAAAGAAGTTGGCCATATTATAGATAAATTCAAGAAAACTTTTGAAGCTTATTGGCAAAATTCTGAGTTTGAATTATATGATAGAAATATTCATTCTGTAAAGTTAGTTGAAGCTTTAAAACAAGGAAAATTTTCTAAAGAATACACTTTTACAACATCTTATTTTGATTTAAAACCGTTTCATTATCAGAGTGAAATCCTTGAAAAATTAGAAGTTGAAAGATCAGTTCATAATAGATATAGAAACCTTTTAGTTGCCGCAACAGGAACTGGAAAAACAGTAATTTCTGCTTTTGATTATAAAAATTTTAGAAATAATAATCAATCATCAAAGTTACTTTTTGTCGCTCATAGAAAAGAAATTTTACAACAAGCAAAAGCAACTTTTCAAGGAATTTTAAAAGACAATAATTTTGGTGATTTATGGGTTGATGGATTAGAACCAAACTCAAATGAATATGTTTTTGCTTCGGTTCAAACTTTAAATAATCGACTTAAAGAAATTAAACTTTCACCAGAGTATTATGATTTTATAATTGTTGATGAAGTTCATCATATCTCGGCATCAACATATAGACCTATAATAAATTACTTTAAACCTAAAGTTCTTTTGGGATTAACAGCAACTCCTGAAAGAATGGATGGAGAAGATATTTTAGAAGATTTCTGTAATCGTATTGCTGCTGAAATTAGACTTCCTGAAGCTTTAAATAAGAAATTATTGAGTCCGTTCCAATATTTTGGAATTACAGATAGTATAGATTTAACAAATGTTAAATGGGAGAAAGGAAAGTATGTCGCAAGTGAATTGACAAGTTTATATACAAAAAATGATGTGCGTGTTGGTCAAATAATTTCAAATCTTGAGAAATACACAAACGATATAAACGATGTTAGAGCAATTGGATTTTGCGTTACAGTTGAGCATGCAGTTTTCATGACAGAAAAGTTCAATTTAGCAGGTTTAAAAGCGGAATGTTTGACAAGCAAAAATTCAACAGATAGAGAAAGAATTAGAGCTCAATTCAAGAAAAAAGAATTCAATTATTTGTTTGTAGTTGACATTTTTAATGAAGGCGTAGATATTCCAGAAATTGATACAGTTTTGTTTTTAAGACCAACAGAAAGTTTAACAGTTTTTCTTCAACAATTAGGTCGTGGATTGCGTTTAGCAGAAGGAAAAGATTGTTTGACAGTTTTAGATTTTGTCGGAAATTCAAGACCTGAATACGATTTTGAAAGTAAATTTAGAGCATTAATTGGAAAAACAACCACATCAGTTCAAAAAGAAATTGAAGATGATTTTCCTCATTTACCTTTAGGATGTTCAATTATTTTAGAAAAGAAAGCAAAAGAAACTATTCTTGAAAATATCAAAAAAGCAACATCTTTAAATATAAATCAACTGATAGCAAAGATTAGAAATTTTCAACATCAAACAACATTGCCATTAACTTTAGAGAATTTTATTAGTTTAAATAACTTATCAGTTGAAACAATTTATAAAAAAGATAGTTGGTCAAGATTATGCCAAAAAGCAGGAGTTATTGATGATTTTGAACCAATTAATGAAAAGCAAATTTATTCAGCCATTGGTAAAAAGTGGTTGTCCACAAATTCTACAAGTTATTTCAATTTCATTTTAAAAATTGCTAAATCTGATTTTAATATTCAAATCAAAGATTTTAATGAAAATGAAAAAACTATGCTATTAATGTTGCATTATGATGTTTGGCAAAACGCAGGCGGTTTTGATTCATTAGAGAAAAGTATAAAACAAATAGGGAAAAATAAAGTTCTTGTTAATGAAATCATTGAAATATTAGAAATTTTAATTGACAAAATTGGATTTAAAGAAATTGACATTAAACTTCCATACGAACAACCATTAAAGTTACATGCACGCTATACAAGAGATCAAATCTTAGTCGCTTTTGGACTAAGTTCATTTGATAAAAAATCTTCAAATAGAGAAGGAGCTGCCGAAAATAAAAAGTTAAATACAGAAATACTTTTTATAAATTTAATTAAATCAGAGGAAAATTTCTCACCAACCACAATGTATGATGATTATGCTATAAGTGAAACATTATTTCACTGGCAATCGCATAATGCCTATGGACCCGAAACAAGTAAAGGATTATCATATATAAATCATGGTGAATTGAATAAAAAAATATTACTCTTTGTTCGAGAAAAAGCAAATGATGAAAACGGAAATACTCTTGGTTATGTTTTTATAGGTGAAGCTAATTTTAGAGAAACAGAAGGATCAAAACCAATGAGTATTAAATGGGAACTTAATGAACCAATGCCTAATTATTTGTGGAAAGAATCTGCAAAAATGTCAATTGGTTAACAAAAAAAACCTCCAACTTTCGTTAGAGGTTTTTAAAAAGGTAGTGTTTTCCACCTCGTCCTTCGGACACTCCACCAAAGGAGGAGAATGTTGAGGAAGTATTTTTTATTGGTATTGTATATAAATCGGTTTTGGTGTGAATTGTAGTAATTCTTGTGGTGTGTACATTGTGGCGTTGCCTTCGTTGTCGTTTTTGTAGAAGAGTTTGAAGCCCGTGAATTGAACAGGTTCTGGGTAGATGGTTCGCATCCAAGTGGCTTTTTTTAGTTCTTTGCTGCCAAAACCGTCCATGTCTATTACTACTTGCACTTGCGCGGTTGGTTTTATTTGGTCGTAGTCGGTAATCATTTTTTTGGTAAAACGGTGCACTACCAATACTTTTGGTGGTAGGTTGTTTTCTGTAACCAAAGTAGTAAGAAAATCTATGGCATCATTTATATCGGTTGCCGACATGGTTCCAATTTTGGCACCAGGAACTTCGCCACCTTTCATAGAAAATTCGGGATCAATGCCTAAGTGAACGTTGGGAAGTTTTAAATAATCGGTTAGTGTTGCAATTTCTTCTTTCACAGTGCTGTGACCCACTTGAACGTCTAGAAAAACTAAGGCGTCAATTTCTTTTGCCCAAGCCATCACGGTATCAATTTGTTTGAACGGCATTCTTAGTCGGTAGTTGCTACCGCTACCATTTTTGCCTTGAGCGGTAACAGCAATATAATGTAACGCAGGTACAGTTTCTACCGTAGAATCGGCTGCTTTCCAAAGTGCTACTTCTTCTTTTAGTTTGTTGAGCATTTCCGTTTTAGGAAGTTCGCCTAATATTCCCATTCGTTTAGAATAGAGGTTTCCGTAAAAAGCGATGATACGTTTGTAAGGCAAAAGTGCTCCAGGCAAAGGATGTACGGTTTTTACTGGCCATTTTCCAGTAGTGTCGCCATTGCTTAGTGCTACCATTCTTTTTTGATAATCGACGGTATCTAAAGTGATGACTTTGGCTACTTTGACAGTATCTACTTTGACTTTTGATGGCTTATTTTCCTTAGATTGTGATTGGTTGCAACTTGAGGTAAGTACAAGTAATGACAAAAGCAGCAGCGTGTATTTGGCGACAGACATAGTATTATTTTATGAGGTATAAATGTAGTGATTTTTTAGTTGGAGTAGCGATTAGAATTTTTTAAAATGACAGCCAGTTTATTGTTTTGTTTTATAAAACTTGTATATTTGATGTTATCAAAAAAAGAATTGTTATGAAGAATATAATATCATGTATAGTTTTAGTGGCTTTAGGATTTGTTTCTTGTAAGCAGGAAGAGGAAACTAATGTAGTTTCAACTAATCCAGAAACCTCTGCCTTTTCGGATGATTTTAAAGGTCCAACTGCCGATCCTACAACACCATCAACTGCTGCCGCACAGCCTGGTGCGCCTATGATGACTACACCAAATGGCATGGTAACGCCAACAACGGCTCAACCTGTAAAAGTTGGAAAAGGAATGAATCCAGCGCATGGTCAACCAGGACATCGTTGTGATGTTGCTGTTGGTGCTCCATTGAATTCGGCTCCAGCAAAAACTACAACAGCTTCTACGCAATCGGCAACAATAACTTCTGCTGGTTCAACACCTGGTACGGTAACTCAAAATGGTGCTACAATTACAACTACAAATAATAACCTACCTGCAACTATCGCTGCTCCAGTAGAAACGGCTCCAGGAATGAATCCACCACACGGTCAAGAAGGACATGTTTGTTCTGTTGCTGTTGGTGCGCCTTTGCCTAAGAAGGAGTAGGGTTTAGTGTTCAGTGTTCAGTGTTCAGTGTTCAGTGTTCAGTGTTCAGTGTTCAGTGTTCAGTGTTCAGTGTTGAGCACTAAGTTAGTGTAATTAATTTCATTTGGAGTGTTTTATCTAATAAAATCAAAAGCCACCTCGGCTTTCAGCCACTCCTCCAGAGGAGGAGAAATCTAAAAAAGATATAGTTTAATCAGTGTTCAGTGTTGAGCACTAAGTTAGTGTGATTAATTTCATTTTGAGTGTTTTCTGATTTTTAGAATGATGTTTTATCTAAGAAAATTAAAAGCCACCTCGGCTTTCAGCCACTCCTCCAAAGGAGGAGAAATCTAAAAAAGACATTTAGTTTTATCAGTGCTCAGTGTTCAGTTGACATAAATACTGAACACTGATTACTGAATACTGATTAAGGAAGTTTTGTTATTCCCATATTGTATAGTGTGAATGCCATAATATCTACACTTTCTTGGATGGATGCTGCTACTGATTTTCCAGCTCCGTGTCCGGCGTTTATGTCTATTCTTATTAATGTTGGGTTTTCTCCAGCTTGTTTGTCTTGCAACTCGGCAGCAAATTTAAAACTGTGTGCTGGAACTACTCTGTCATCATGGTCACCAGTGGTCACCATAGTTGCAGGATATTTGGTATTTGGTTTTACATTGTGTACTGGTGAATAGCCTTTAATGTATTCGAACATTTCTTTACTGTCTTCGGCTGTTCCATAATCGTATGCCCAACCTGCTCCTGCGGTAAAAGTGTGGTAACGTAACATGTCCATTACACCAACTGCTGGTAGTGCAACTTTCATTAAATCTGGTCTTTGCGTCATGGTTGCCCCAACAAGTAATCCACCATTTGAACCACCACGAATGGCTAGGAAATCAGAAGAAGTATATTTTTCTGAGATTAGATATTCTGCAGCAGCAATGAAATCGTTGAATACATTTTGTTTTTGCATTTTAGTTCCGGCTACGTGCCATTTTTTTCCGTATTCTCCACCACCACGAAGGTTGGCTACAGCGTAAATACCACCATTTTCCATCCAAACGGCATTTGAAATACTAAAACTTGGTGTCAAACTCACATTAAATCCACCATATCCATAAAGAATAGTTGGGTTTTTACCATCCAATTTTAATCCTTTTTTGTGGGTAATAATCATTGGGATTTTAGTTCCATCTTTGGAAGTATAAAACACTTGTTTAGATTCGTAATCGTTGGAATTGAAATCAATTTTAGGTGTTTGATATACTTTAGAATCACCAGATTTTGGGTCAAATGAATACGTTGAACCCGGCGTAGTATAATTTGTAAAAGAGTAATAAAGCACCTTTTCTGTTTTTTTACCACCAAAACCTCCAGCTGTTCCTATTCCTGGCAATTGGATGTTTCTTACCAATTTTCCAGAATAATCATATTGTTTGATAGCCGAAACTGCATCAATCATGTAGTTGGCAAAAAGAAAACCACTTCCTGTTGAAACATTAAGAACGTTCTCGGTTTCTGGAATAAGGTCTTTCCAATTTTCAGGCTTCGGATTGCTAACATCAACGGTTACAACTCGTGTGTTTGGAGCATTTAAATCGGTAGCAATAAATAATTTAGAACCTTGATTGTCAATGATAGAATTATCGCTATTGAAATTATCTACAATAGTTACAATTGGACTATTTGGTTTGGTTAAATCTTGAATGTACAATTCATTTCCATAAGTGGATGTAGAAGCCGTAATCACTAAATAATGATTGTCTTCTGTTACATAACCACCAACATATCTTCTTTTTTGGTCTAAGCCAAAAATCACTTTATCGTCTTTTTGACGTGTTCCTACTTTGTGGTAATACAATTTGTGTTGGTCGGTTTTTGCCGAAAGTTCGCTACCATCAGGTTTGTCATAACTTGAATAATAGAAGCCTTCGTTTCCTTTCCAAGACACGCCACTGAATTTAATATCTTCCAAAGTTGGTTCCAATATTTTTTTGGTAACAGCATCCATAACAATTACTTTTCTCCAATCGCTACCGCCTTCAGAAATAGAGTAAGCTACTTTAGAACCATCTTCAGAAAAATTTACACCACCAAGTGATGAGGTTCCGTCTTTAGAAAAAGTATTTGGGTCAAGAAATACGCTTTCTTCGCCTTTTGCATCTTTTCTGTAAAGTACTGATTGGTTTTGAAGTCCGTTGTTTTTATAGTAATACGTAAAGTTACCTTCTTTGAAAGGTGCACTTATTTTTTCGTAGTTCCATAGTTTTTCAAGTCTTGATTTTAGGGCATCACGATATGGGATTTTACTAAGATAATCGTAAGTAAGACGGTTTTGTTCTTTCACCCACGATCCAGTTTCTTCGGATCTATCATCTTCAAGCCAACGGTAAGGATCGGCTACTTTGGTATCGAAATAGGTATCGGTTACTTGACCTTTTTTGGTAGTTGGATATTGCATTTTGTTTTGACTCATTAGTGTAATTGGGAGTGCCAAAGCCATTATTAAAATTGATTTTTTCATTTTTTGATTGTGTTGAAGTGTTTGCAAAACAAAAATAGTGAATTTATTTGTTAAGATTTTTTAAATTTCCTTATCAGAAATTAAAGCTAAAAAAACCCAACATTGCTGCTGGGTTTTAATATTGATTTGAATTTGATTACCAAATTTTAACTCTTTTTTCTGGAGCTAAATAAAGTGAATCTGTTGCTTTTACGTTGAATGCTTCGTAGAATTCTGGGATGTTTCTAACCACACCATTAATTCTAAATTTAGCAGGCGAATGTGGGTCGGAAGCTACTTGATTTCTCAAGGCTTCTTCACGAGTTTTGTCTAACCAAACTTGTCCCCAACCAAGGAACACTCTTTGAATTCCGGTGTAACCATCCATTTTTGGAGCTTCTTTTCCGTTTAATGACATTTTGTAAGCTTTTAGAGCGATGCTCAATCCACCTAAGTCACCAATGTTTTCACCAAGAGTAAAACTTCCGTTTAGGTTTAAGTCTGGAAATGCTTTAAAGCTGTTGTATTGGTCAACAAGCGCTTTTGTTCTTGTTTGAAAAGCTGTTAAATCTTGTGGAGTCCACCAATTTCTCATTACACCTTCACCATCAAAAGTACTTCCTTGATCGTCAAATCCGTGTCCGATTTCGTGTCCGATTACAGCTCCAATTCCACCATAATTTACAGCATCATCAGCCGCTAAATTAAAGAAAGGTGGTTGAAGAATTGCCGCTGGAAAAACAATTTCGTTAAGCGTAGGGTTGTAATAAGCATTCACTGTTTGAGGATTCATTCCCCATTCACCTCTATCAACAGGTTTTCCTAATTTGTTTAGCATACGGTTGTATTCAAATTCGGTAGCTCTGGTTGCATTTCCGTACAAATCGTTTTTAGCAACTTTTAATGCAGAGTAGTCTCTCCATTTGTCTGGATATCCAATTTTAATCATGAATTTATCTACTTTGGCAAGGGCTTCTTTTTTAGTGTTAGCACTCATCCAATCTAATTCTTTGATGCTTGCTGCGTATGCTTTAAGTAGGTTTTTTACCATAGCTGTCATGCGTTCTTTAGCTTCTGGAGTAAAGTGTTTTTTTACATATACTTTACCAACAATTTCGCCTAAACCACCATTTACAGCACTAACCGCTCTTTTCCAATCTTCTTCTTGTTGCTCTGTTCCGTATAATGTTTTTCCGTAGAATTCGAAGTTTTGCTTGTCTAAAGCAGTGTTTAAGTAACCAGCAGTGTTGTTAATTAAACTCCATTTTAAATATGTTTTCCAAGTATCAATAGGTGTATTTTTGATGATATTGTTTAAGCTTTTTGTGTAAGCAACTTGAGCAATTACAATATTTTTTTCGTTAGCAACACCTGCATTTTTTAACATAGCAGTCCAATCAAAATCTGGCATTAACGATTTTAAATCGGTTAAAGCATATTTGTTGTAAAGCGCTGCTGTGTTACGAGTGTCTTCTTTTTTCATGTGGTTGGTTGCCAAAGTAGTTTCTAAAGCCATAACTTTAGCTGCACTTTCAGCGCCATTTGGTAATCCAACTAGTTGCCACATTTTTTCGATATGCGCTACATATTTCTTACGAATGTCCGACATTTTGGCATCGTTCTGTAGGTAGTATTCTCTTTCAGGAAGTCCTAAACCACCTTGCCAAGTCATTAAAGTGTATTTTTTTGGATCTTTAAAATCTTCAGTAACAGCAACTGAAAAAGGAATTGATACTCCAGTTCTGTTAGCTTTTCCGAAATAGGTTGCTAAGTCCGTATAATTTGCAATAGCATCAATAGCTTTTAATTCCGATTGAATAGGGGTTACGCCTTTTGCATCACGGTCTTTACGATTTGTATAAGAGCTGTAGTAGTCTCCAATTTTTTGCTCGTCTGAACCTTCAGAAAAACTTCCTTTAGAAGCTTCTTCAATGATAGCTTTAACGTCTTTTTGCGATTTGTCATACAGCATGTCAAAAGCACCATAGGATGCTTTATCTGCAGGAATTTTGTTGTTTTTAGCCCAAGTTCCATTAACGAAACGGTCGAAGTTATCGCCAGGTTTTACTAAGGTATCCATATTCTTTTTGGTAATACCTGATACCAATTCTTCTTTTTTGCTACAAGATGCCAAAAGCACGGTTGCTGCAAGAAGAGAGATTTTGATGTTTTTCATATTTTAATTTAATTTTAGTTTGTTTAGTATAAGTAACTATTTATTAGTAATCATTTTGAATGAAATGTTACACACTCTTGAAAATTAGCTATGTGTTAGTATTCATAAACCTCATAACCCCAAGGCTTTATTTTTCTCTCATTATTAGTTAAGGTTTCTTCTTTTTCGTTAAAAACATTATGAGCTTTTCCTAATAGTGTTTTATCAGAAATTTTGATACTTTGCTCTTTATCAGAAAAATTTAAAATAACAAGGATTTTTTTGTTGTCTTTTTCTCTGGTGTACGCATATATTACATTTTTATCTCCTACATCAACTTTTTTGAAGGATGCATTTGCAGAGAGCGCTATATTTCTTTTTCTTAGATGAAGTAATGCTTTGTAGAATTTCTCTCTTTTAAGATTTTTAAATTCCATCGGATCTTTGTCAAAAAACTTTAATGCTCTTAACGTAGGTTCTTCTTGTCCGCTGTAAATAAGTGGAACCGAATTTTTCATTGTTTGAGTAAATACTGCAAAAGGCGCATGTACATCATTTGGGAAAGTGCCATAATCAGCATGATTCCAACTGTTTTCATCATGATTGCTAGTGAAATACATTTGGATGGTATTCTTTGGATAACGCGTTTCATTTTCTTTGTTGATACTATCTAAACTAAACGCAGGTCTTTTTCCTTTGGCCACTTTTTCCATCATTTTGAACATATGCCAAGGATAGACTGCGTCAAAACCACTTTTTGGAAGATACGTGCTATCACCTTCAGCAAGCATAAAAACATTCTTCATTTTTTTCAATTGTGGAATAGATTTTTTCCAAAAATTAGCTGGAACATTCCAGGCAACATCACATCGAAATCCATCAATGTCTGTGTCTTTTATCCAAAATTTCATAGCTGCTACCATACTATCTTGTAAGACCGGATTTTTAAAATCTAATTGTCTAACGTCAGCCCAATCAAAAGCTACTGCTGCTTTTCCTGTACTATCTTTTACATAAAAATCAGGATGTTGTTTTAACCAACGATGGTCTGCTCCAGTATGATTAGGAACCCAATCAATAATGACTTTCATTCCTCTATCATGAATAGCTTTTACTACATTTTTAAAATCTTCTAATGTGCCAAATTCTGGATTAATAGAAGTAAAATCGGAAACTGCATAGTAACTTCCTAAAGAACCTTTTCTATCTACTTTACTAATTGGATTTATAGGCATGAACCAAATAGTTTCAACTCCCATTGCTTTGAGTCGGTCAAGATGTTTAGCAAAAGCATTTAGAGTGCCTTCTGAAGTATATTGTCTAACATTAACCTCATAGATGTTGCTTTGCATAATCCAAGCAGGATGACCATCAATAAGTTCATTGTTTTCAGTCTCTGGTTTACTTTTTTTGCAACAAACAAAAGAAAGTACAACAATAATCAAAAGTATTGGAATACGAATTTTCTTCATGATGAAAAGAATTTGATAGTTAGAAAAAGTAAATATCACAAAAAATCTTGATATAGCTACCAATTTGGTTTTGATTTTTTGGTATGATTTGAAAGAAAAAGGTAATTTGTAGGAATAAAAAAAAGCCTCTACAAAAATGTAAAGGCTTTAAAAGCTCCCTCTCTTGTCCCGATAGCTATCGGGAGAACCAATCCCGAAAGCTTTCGGGACTCTGATTAACAGTTTTTGTGATTGAACAAGAGTTTTTGAATAATTTCAGGGTATTTAATTAGGTTCTGAATATAAATTTTACTTTTCATTTTTTTAATATGCTTTTCGATATGTAATGCTTGATTTTTATTTTCGCAATCAATTTTTAAAATGAGAGTCCAGTCATTAGCATTATGTGTAAACTTTCTGTTTTCTGAATTAAAATGGAAATGTAGTCTTAAATCGAAGTTTGATGTAAAACCAATGTAAAATTTATTGAGTTTAAGAATGTAAAATATAAACAGAAAACATTTGATAGGTTTTTTTAAACAAAAAAAGTCTAACATTTCTGTTAGACTTTTAAAAAGCTCCCTCTCTTGGGCTCGAACCAAGGTAGGATATACCTGTAAATCCAATATATTGAAATTGTTTTATTTTTTTTGGTGTCGAATTGTATGCCTTTTTTAAATTTTGAATATTTTGTATATTAGCCAATATGTGAATGCTGCTGCTGAATCTGAAGCAAAATCCTTAGCATTATCTGGTCTTAAATCTTGATCAGTATTTTGTAAATTCTCATTCCCAATGATATCAGAAATCCCTCTAATCACACCGTACATTATATTTTGAGATTCTCTACCTTGTTTTGAAACAGCTTTAGCAAAACCAAATCCTTCCATCTCAACTGCGGAAGTATCATTATAATGTTTGGTCAACAGTTTCCCTATTGAAGAGTCATAATGTTCAATTAAAAGATCACCCGATGCTATTATCCCTAAATCTGCCTTTGGATCAGTTTTGTACTCTCCTTTGATAAATGATTTCCAGTCATTTTTTAGCCTCTCTTTTTTGGCTTTTTCTGTTAATGCATAAGTCAATGAATCCATTTCAGGACGAGCACTAAAAGAATTTTTCATGTCTTTTCCTCCTTCATATGAATAAATTTTAATAGGAAATATAACGTCTCCAATTTTGAAATCATTAGGCTTGCGAGAACCTGCAATTCCTACGAAAAGAATGCACGATGGTGAAAAATATTGTATAGCTCTTTCAGTTTCTTGTGCTGCATTTGCATTTCTTGGACCACATTCCCTAATTATAACTTTTGCGATATCTTGCTCC
The DNA here is from genome assembly GCF_054776075.1 of Flavobacterium koreense. Classification (NCBI taxonomy): domain Bacteria; kingdom Pseudomonadati; phylum Bacteroidota; class Flavobacteriia; order Flavobacteriales; family Flavobacteriaceae; genus Flavobacterium; species Flavobacterium koreense. The sequence goes on from NZ_BAAHCF010000008.1 coordinate 221,341, forward strand.
AAATACTGAAACGTACCAATTTCATACGATGTATCATTTACATCATTGTCATAGATATCTACTAAATGTGCTCTAACAGCCAAATACTCAGGTTTTATAGCAGTTAAAATGACGATTGTAGGTATTAATACGTTGTGTGTTGTTTTCATTTCTATTTTATTAGATAGATATATTAATTTATTAGTGAGAACATCTTCCCAGTCACTAAGTTTTGTATTATATGAAACAATTATCCAACCTTCTTTATTGAAATACTTATCAGTAATTTTTTTTAAATCCTGATGAGCGGTTAATCCAATAATTGATGTTGGATTGCAAGTTTCAGGTCTTCTTATTATTTGATTAAGAATTGATAAACCTCCATTTGCTTTTGGGAACTCTCCTTCTCTAACAGGTAAATTTATATCCAGAATTAATAAATCAATTATTTTTTCTTGTAAGAGAATATTTAGAGCATCCACAGAGTTTGAAGACTTGATAATTCTAAGTTTTAATGACAACCTATTAAGGACCTCTTCAATTTTAGTTGTTTTTGTAATATCATCATCAACTATAAAGACAACCATTTATAATGTATTAATAAAATTATATAATTCTTTTTCCCACTCTGTTTGATTTGATTTGTAGTAGATATATCCATAATAAAGTTGAGGGTATTTTGTTTTTAATTGTGAGTCAAGACTTTTTAAAGAAAGTAATCCACCATCAAATTCATTATATTGAGTAATTATTTTAACAATAGAACTTTTTTTATATCTTTTCATTTCTTTAAGAATTTCTCTACCTCCAAAATTTCTGGGCTTCCCAGAAAAACTGCCTGCACCTTGGTCATATGATGGCAAACTCATATCTAATAGAATAAAATCAAAATCCATATTAAAGATTTCTTTTAAACCACTTTGGTAAGAAAGTCTATATGTCATTTGGCAATTTGAGAAATTTTCTTTGATATAATTTAAAATTTCCATTGCTTTTTCTGGGTCGTCCTCAACTAATAATCCATTCATACAATTAAATCTTTCATATTAAATTCTATTTTAACTTCAAAAAAATTTTCATCAAATATAGGAGTAATAGAGTAAATCTTTTGATTTAAACCTATATAAATAGATTTACAAATTTTTAAGTAACCTGATCCTTTTTCGAAACCTATAGGAGAATCATCTACATAGTCAGTTATTTTTTTCTTTATCATTTCAACTGATTTTGAAAGGTCATTAATATTGATGCTTTTAGAAATGTTATTTTTAACATTGATTGTCAGAATATTTTCTTCTTCTTTAATGTTTATATATACATTTAAATCTTCGCCTAAATCTCGATTTTTACTAATAATATTGTCAAAAAGATTTATAAAGATATCACCAAATGATTCAAAATATTTTCCATTAAATCGAGATTGTGTAAAATCTTCAATAACAACATTCCCAATTGTAAATGCATTACTGTTAATTATATCAATATATTTCAAACTTGATTTTAATATCATTTCAAGTGGAAACTCTTCGATGGACTTATTATATGAAATTTTAAACCAATTGTTGATTTCATTATTTACAATTAAAATATCTGTCCTACAACTTAAAATATTGCTTCTAATAAGATTTTTTTTATTTTGAGGTAAACTTAAAATCTGAATGTCATCTATTAATTTATCTAAACTTTTTATTAGCTCCGGGGTTAATTCGTTTGAAATCTTATTTTGTAAAATAGATAAATTTTTTTCTAATTTTTCATATAAGATATCAAAAATCAAATTAACAAATTCATTAAAATCAGTAATTCTGCCAACTCTATTAGTGAAAATATATGTTATTTCATCACTAGTATATTCAAAATCAAATACTGCGTTTATAGAAGGGTTTTCTTTAGATTGAACATTTATCCATAAAAGTCCAACTTCTATAATTCTGTCTATTTCTCTGGAAAAGCTTTTTAATAAATCTTGTACTTGTAATAAATTTACATTTGGGATTTCATCAAATTTGTCATTCCAATATTCAACATTTTTATATTCAAATGAATTTGACTCGAGTTGGCTAACTAAATGATGTTTATCAAACACACCTCTCAAAACATTTGAAAATGTTCCATGTCTAATCCTCATACTTAAATAACCTTTAAACCCATAACTTTCATCAAAAACAAATAGATTCTTGATAGTATTAAAAATAGTTGTGAAGTATACAAAACGCATCTTAGGTACAATAACTACATTAGAGTCTTTTAAAGGGTCATTTGCAATTTTATAAAATGGTAGTAAATCATCATCAACAGGATTTATAAAATAGTATGGAAGATTTGAACTCTCCCGCGAATATTGTTCATTAAGTTTTATTGATGTAATATCAACTATATTGGTATCTGTTAAACTAAGATATCTTTCAAAAATTTCCAAAACATGTGTTTCAACTATTTTAAAAATATTTAAAGTATCAACATATATTCTACTTTCATGAATATGTAATAACCCAAGACGAATACTTGATTCGGTAGTTATTTTTAATATTTGTTCATTATACTCTTCAGTCTTACTTGGATTTAAAATTTTTAAATGATTTAAAATTAATATCCTTTCATTTTCAACAGCTTCAATTGTGTTTAAAAATGGGGAGTCCTCAATATTTTCTTTTGTACAGACCTTTTCAAAAAAGTGAATTAGTTGCTCATGGCTAAAATCTAAATTACTTTTAATTAATTCTGAAGGGATGAAAAGAGAATGAGCTATTAAAAAATTAGCTATACTATCATACAATATGGTCTGGGATTGATTGTATATTTCAAATAATATTGGAATACAAATATTTTTATTAGTATCAATATCTTCACTATCTAAGATGATTTCTACTATAGCTTCATCAAAATAGTGAGTGTACGCATAATCATTTCTAAAATAACTTTTGACAATTAGTTCTGAGAATTCTGAAAATCTTTTTAATTCAATGTAACAATTCAAATATTTTTTATTGAGCCAAGTATTTATAAATTCAAACTTTTCAATTTTATCATTTTCAAGAGTACTAAATTCATTTAATAGATTTAAAGTTTGCTCATATTTTTCACTAATTAACATTTTAGATAAATATATTTTTTTAGCAAATAAACTCATTTCTTTCAGTTGAAGTTCACTTTCATCAAATAAAAACGCATATGTTTTAAATTTAATTAATTGATGTTTAATACTTTGTGTTTTTTTGTCAGTTTTAAAATGATTGAAAAAATTATATCTAATAGGATCTATATTCAGAATTGAACTATATAAAACATTATTAGTAGTGTAAAAATAATATTCATAAGTTAAAAATTCTAATATGGGAATTGAGAATTTGAAATGAGAAATTTGATAAAAATGGTCAAGAAGGTTTTGTCTTTCTTGGAGGTAATTTTTGCCCTTTTCTAAAATTAATTTTATTGATTTTAATATTTTGCGCAATTGTGACTCTAAAGGGAGGTATTTATTGATGTCATCACATGTGATAATTATTGATTTTATAAAAAACAAGTATATCTCAGAACATCTTGGGTTAGATTCTAAAGTTTCTTTGCAAATAATTTTGACTTGTTCATAATTTTCCTCAAAAAACAAATCTTGAATAATATAAAACACCTTTTCTTCCCCAAAATTATATTCTAAACAATCATTAGTTCCTATTAAACTTAGCTTTTGCCAATAAAAATCAGAAAATATTGATTTTAACTCATCAATTTTAATAAAAAATCTTTTTTCATCTTCTTCATTAAGTTCTTTTTGACTTAATATTAATGATATAATTTTCTGAGTAGATTTATATCTATCAATAACAGAAAAGTCAGACTCAAAGCCTAATACAAAAGGTATATTACTTAATTTTTGATCGTGATTTGGAAATACAGGATCGTACTTAAAGTCAATATAGTCAACATATTCTGGGTTTTTTGAATATGTTAATTTTTCTTGTTCAACAATAGCATCATACTGCCAAGAACTAAATGCTTTTTCAATTCTTAATTTATCAAGTTGTAAGGTTATATAAAGTTTAGCTTCAATTTCTTCTTCAGATATATTTTGCAATATATTATTATTTTCATGTGAATTATTATCGAGCTCATTAATTAGGAATTCAGTGTTTATAGCAAAAACTGAGTGACAGACTTCGTCATCTAAGATGTTTAAAATATCAAAGCAGTCATCATTTTTATTCAAAAGATAAAAATTTTCAATTTGTTTTTCTAAAACCAAAAATTTGTTAATTTGTTTTGAATATTTAATCAACGTTTCCAAATTCCAGAAAAGTTCGTTAATTATTGTAGTATCATCATTAGCTATAGATGCCCTCTCTTGACAAATTTTATAATCAAAATCTGGGAGTGGATTATTGTAAACAATATTTGTGAATGAGTTTGATAATTTTGATAAAATATAAGTCCTATCCAAAGAAGAAGTTTCATATTTCATCAAACCTTTTAGAAGTTCTTTATGAATTTTGCCTTTTTTAATAGACATGACTTTATTAATTCTATGGTCGCTACTCTTACTCATTATTTATTTATATTTTAGCCAATATTAATTTTCTTATTTTAGGATATTTAATGTATTTTGTATGTTTTTTTAATGTTTGTTTTTCTACAATTTAATGAACTTATTGAACATAAATATAAAAAGCATTAAAAATTCATCATGAAGACAATATAAATTGCCTGTTTATAATTGAAAAATGTATAATAGTTAATTAATTATAAATTATCTCACATAGAATATCCTTTATTACTTAAAATGATGTTTTTTATATAGATTTAATTTAAAATTATTTTAATCAAATAATGTCGTTTTTAAATTTTCTGGTATAGAAAAATTTAAGTCAATTTTTTCTTCTTCAAAAATATTATCATTTATTGAAGATGTAATTTCATTTCTTTCTTCTAAATCATTTTTATGAATGAAATCTACAAGTTTAGTGAGTTCTTTCTCTGGATAATTAAACCAGTTTGTTGACCAAATTCTATGAAATTTAAAACCTTGTAATTCTAGACGATCTTGTCTAAACATATCCCATGCGTATGCTTCATTACTACTATGGTATTTAGCGCCATCACATTCTACCGCAATAAATGGTTTTCCAGTAAGTTTAGATTTAACCACTAAATCAATCCTAAATCCACCAATTTTATATTGTTGTTGGATTCTATCTTGACCAATCCGATTGGCTAATCTATAATACACTTCATCTTCGAAAGGAGATTCTGAGCCTAAAGTACCGTATTCAATATCAAATGATTTCGTATCACAATTTTCATAAAGTTGTTTCAATATTAATTCTTTTGTTTCAATATTACCTTCACTAATGGCTTTTGCATAGGCTAAATATGAGTAAAAAATTGCTCTACCATTATTTTTAAATTCTTGAAGTAAAGATGAATATTGATTGATGTGTTCTGGAGGAATTGAAGTACATAAATAAACCTTATACTTTGCACGTGTTATTATTACATTAAGAAGTTTGAATCCATTTTTTTGCAGTATAGGCCCAAATAATTGCCTAAATGTACCATCTGTTTTTTTTCCAAATGTTGTAGAAATAATTATAATATCTCTTTCATCACCTTGAATATTTTCCAAATTTTTAACAAATAAATCTGATCCTAAATCTGCAATTTTTTTATCATATTCAGGTTTTAATTGTCTGGCTTTGGAGATTTCTTCTAAGATTAAATTTCTTTGATATAAATTAAATGTTGCAACACCAACTGAAGGGTATTTTCCATTTTTTAGTGGTTTTATATGATTCAATAATATGTTAATCACTTGCTTTGCCTCATCTCTATTAACGGAATCTTCATAAACTCCATTAACTTCAATATATTGAATAGGCTTATATTCAATTTTTGCTGGCATTGGAATTAATCGTTTCCCATAAAAAGCATGATTGGAAAATTCAATCAAACTAGGATGTTGAGAGCGATAATGAACCTTTAAATATGATTGTTTGTAGTTGTTGTTCTCTGCATAAACTAATAAAGATTCACTATCTGCCAATTCCAAAGAATTGTTAACTTTTTGAATTGAATCTTGAATTTCTTGAGAACTTTGTTCTTCATCATAATCATATTCATTTGGGCTCAACAATGCATTTCCTCCTTGAAAAAAATTTGTTGGAGGCATTTGTTGACTGTCTCCTGAAACTATTTTTATTTTACCCCTTATTAGAGCAGGGTATGTATCTTCAATTCTTAGCTGACTAGCCTCATCAAAAATTACAACATCAAATAGACCTTCAACTAATGGTAAAATAGAGCTACATACTGATGGACTTATCATCACAACAGGATAAAAATCTGTAAATAAATCAAAATCAGTGTTTACAATTTTTCTTAAAGAATTTCTTCTTTGTCCGGGAGCTCCTTTTTTATTAAATAAGCTTATCGGATTTAAACCTATGCTTTGAGCTTTTCTAATAGAATTTGATTGTTTTTTAGACCAATTGTTAATTATACTTTCTATTTGATTCCCTTTTAATTGGGATTTAGCCTCGTATAATTCTAAAATTTTATAATCATTTTTTGGTAATTGTTCCTTTTCATTCAATGCTAGTAACCAGTAATAGTACCAACTTTCAAATGTCGGTTCCCACTCAGTTTCATTTAAATCAATTAATGAATTAATTATCTTTTTGTGTAGATTTGTTAGTTGTATATAGAATTTTCTCCAATCATAATATTCTCTGAATGAATTTAGATTATCAGTCACTATTTTTAAATCATTGAGGAGTCCTTCAATTTGTATTCTTTTCTCATTATGTTTTGGTTTTAGTGAGATTGAATTTTTTAAGATTTTATTGCTTTCGAAATATTCTAATATCTGTTTGTATTTTTTTTCTGTTTTATTAATATTGTCACTTTTGTCATAATTAAAATGAATACTTTCAAAATTAATATTCAACTTGTAATTATTTTTAAATTCCTCAATATTTTCAGACCAAATTAAAAAAGAATCCTTTAGTTTGTTTATATTTTCAACATAATCAACTAAGGAATTGGACTTATTAATTTCAATATAATCATGACTAAAATAATTGTGTTTTAAGTGTCTTTCCTTTACATCACTTATTTTGTTCAGAATAAGTAATTTATTTGTTTTAAGTGTTTTATATCTTTTTGAAAAAACACTAAGAAGATTAACTTTGATATTTGTAAAACTATTATCACTTAGAAATATCTCACCATATTCTATTTTATTGGTTTCAATGAATGAAATGTAATCATCAATTCCATTTTTTATAGATATCGAATATTCATTGAAGTGGCTATCTAACCATTTACAATATTCATCTATATCTGAATTAGTTTCTTCTAAAAGTGCTACAAATTTTTTATTCGCAGTCAAAACATTGTTTTCCAATTTTAAGACTACAGCTCTTGGATTCTCTTCAAGAAAAATGCTATCATCCAAAATATTCAAAGGATGCTGTTTATTTTTAATTTCACTAAAAAGTTGTTTCCCTTTTTTTAAATTAGAGATAATATTTATTAGCTCATTTTCATCTTTATCAAACTTAAATTGATTATGGTCTAATTTATTTTTTAATAATGTCGGATCTGCTATTTTTTCTCTATTCAAAAATTCACCAACTAACTCTGTCCAATTCTTTCCTTTGTAAATCTTTTCATCTAGATATTTATGACTTGAGTTAATCTCATTAATATTTTGAGTTATTTCTTGATTAATGGAAATGTAATTAGTTGAGTTAAAATAGCTCAAACCTTGTTGTAGTATTTTTATTCTTTCTCTAACCGAATTGACTATACCATCCCTGTCTTTGTTTAAGTCTTCTATTATTGCTGCTAATTCTCCTAGTTGAGCATTTTCACCATGTAAGTTGTTTTTAATTACGTCTAAAGCAGTTTTTTTTTCACATACAACCAAGCATTTTAAATTATTGGCAAGTGCATTTGTGATTAATGCTGTTAAAGATTGACTTTTTCCTGTTCCCGGAGGTCCTTGAATTATTTTTTTTGTATCAAGTCCTATCGTATTAAGTAACTCCTGTTGACTTGGGTCGGTTTCTACAGCACTATGAGGAGTTCCTGAGAACCCTTCTATTTTCAAATCTTCAAATTCAAAAGAATTAAAATTTTCAATTAATTTATCGATATCAGTTATTATGCTTTCTTTCTGTGCTCTAAATAATCCAAAAACCCCACCAAAATAAATACTACCTAAATTATTTGCATATGACTCTAAGGTTTTTGCTTCTGGTATGTTTTCTATATTTTCATTTAGTTTCTTTGTTAAATTATCAAAGCTATTTGATGAGTGTGGATTTAATATACTCAAGACTTTTAAGCATTCATCAATCAGTTCTTTTTTATCAATAATAGCATCTTCTAGTAAGTCCTCATTAATCTGGGGAATGATTACGTCTTTATCATTCTTTAAAAAGGAAAGTAAAACTTCATTTAAACCAACTGAATGAATCTCTTCATCAACTATTTTTCCTGTCTCATTTTTAGTTTTATTTCTTAAAATTGACCAAGTATTTATTTTATTAGTTGACTTTATTAGTTCTAATGGCCAAATGAATAATGGTGCTTTTATTATTTTTTTTGGATCACTTTTAGAGGGCATTATCAATAATGGAAAACCAAAACTAAAAGTTTTTATTCCGTGTTCTTTATAATTATCTTCATTTTCTATATTAAGTGAGTTCAATCTTTTTGACAATAATCCTAATCTTTTATGTTCGTCGATTGATAATGAACTTATGTCTATTTCATCAAATGAGATTTTAAATTCAAAGCAAGATTTACTGAACAAGAGCTCTAGAAATGATTCAGCTAATTTTGGTTTTATGTAATTTAGGTTTGCAATGTCTAATCTAGTTGCATATCTTCCAGGTAAAGCATTTAAATGGATGGATTTAGTGTTTCCTCCTTTAAGTTTATCTCTTAAAGCGTTTAAAAATATTAGATTAGCCATAGTAATGTCTTTGAGAATTTTTTTACTAATCAAATTTAGTATATATCAACCTTACAAAAAAATATTTCCAAAAGGAAATACTTAATAACTTTTTAAAAGCGAAAAATATTTTTTTAAATATGAAGTTACTGTAAAATACGTTGGTTAAAGTATCGCGATTACTGGTAATGATTCAAAGTTATAAATTAAGTGACAAATGATAAAAACGCCCTTTTAATTTGGGCGTTTTATTTTACAGTCCGACAAATTCACTTGCCTTGACAGCAACTGCTTTTTCAAGTGTAACTTTTAAATCATTACAAACTTTTTTCATATCTTCCATAGCTTGGTCTGATGTTTTAGTTTTATGCCATAACGTAGTATTTGGTAAGTAATATACCTTAGTGCCCGTTCCAAAAGTAAAATTATCAAAATATTGTAAAGCTATTAATGCAGCTTTTACCTCTGGATTTTTTGCACTTACATCATATGATATCAGTACGGTTCCAATTGTTGTTCCCATGTTATTATTTTTGATTGGTTTAGTAACAAAGGAACAACAAATTGTATTAATGACACTACGTATAAATACCTGTTTTTCAATTAGTTTAGAAAACTATGTATTTTACATTATCTCAATAAAAAAACAGCCCGTTAAGGCTGTCTCAATTTTAAGAGTATTCCCAAAGGAAACCTCCTGAATTTTGTCTTTCTTTTCTACAACATCTAGTTATACAAGTTTTAGATATTCCTGTTTTTCTTGATACTTCGGAAGCTGAAATATACTTTGCTAGTAGATTACCATTTAAATTATATTGAAGTACTTCTTTTTTTCTATTGTCTGTATTAGGCTTAAAGATATCGAAATAGTCATAACTCCATAAAAACCCACCTAAAGTGTGATTCACACTCCAACAAGCTCGACTTATATCTTGTTTTTTTGCACTTAAAGAATTTCCTGCATCAGTTAGATTATCATAAGTAGAATTTAAAGAACCATCTAAATTATATTTATAAATGGTTTTTTTGAATCCACCACCTTTATCCGAGTTATAACCTTTTGTATTTGTTTCAAATTTTTCAATGTATTTTATTTCCTTTTTGGCTAATTCATCAATTGATGAAGCTGTATCTATTTGTTCCCAAATAAAGGCGTCTTGACCATATGTACTAATTGCGTTTTGAAATTTATAACAATTGTTAGTTTCTGATTTTTGAAAATGGTCAATTTTTCTTTCCTCTATGCTTTTAGTTGTTGCACCAATATAATTTTCATTGGTTGTTTTATTCGTCACTTTATATAATATTCCGTTTACATTTTTCATTTCATTTATAATTTTTGATAGGTGTATAGGGTGTATAGGTTAAATTGTAAAAACTTTTAAACTTTTGAATTTATTTTATTTTTCAGAAAAAAACCTATCTACCATATACACCTGTTGTTTAACATGCAATATTTAGAGGTTTGTACTTTAGTGTTATTTTATATTTTTTTTGTCTCGTTCCTTTTTTAAAACCTAATGAAATAAGTGTCTTACCAATCTGTTCAACACTAATGTTTTTATGGGGTTTCCTATTCTCTTTTATATAATCTAAAACTTCAGAAGCATTCATCAAAATATAATTTGAATCTTCTTGAGGTAATTCAAAAAGTTCTTCAATTATATCATATTCTTCAGGCGTTTTTAAATATTTTTTATTCTCTTCATTTACTTTTTTAATATCATCTGCATCAAAGTAAAATTTAAAGTTATTCATAAGTAAATAATAAGCCTGGCTATATACTTTGTCCATTTCAATTGAGTGTTTTTTATCAATTTCAATAGTCTCCACACATAAATAACGTCTGTTACCCGTTAAATCAGTTAAAATTTCTGTGTTATTTGTGCCCGCAATAAATGAAGCTCTTCTCATTAATCGCATTGCTTCCCTAGAATAAGGTCTTCTTTGCTCAATATAATCAAGTGTTATTAATCCTTTATAAAATTCATTTTGAGATTTTCCAAAACTTACCAACTCGTCCATATTAATTAACAGCTTATCCGCTAAGTAAAATTTTGTATCCTTATCGCTTGGGATTATTGTTCCTTCAAATAAATAAGGTTTAAAATTTTCAGGCATTAATTTTCTTACCCATGTAGTTTTACCAACACCTTGTTCACCTGAAAAAATTATTACATTTTGATTAGTTATGTCTTCATTGAACGAACAGCCAACTAAACCTACTATCCATTTTTTTAATATCCATTGAAAGTATTCATCATTGGTAGTTTTAATTGTTTTTGCCAAAAGATTTATGTAATCTATTTTACCATCCCATTTTGGTAATGATTCAAAGTATTTTTTAAAAGGATCAAATGATTCGACATATTTTGAGTATAAATAAGTACTTAACTTATTAGGATTCAATTTATATCCTTTTTTTTCTAATTGTATAATTGTTGTATTGAAGCTAATCTCGTCAAAAAGTCTATACTCATTTTCATTTTTTTCTTTGAATAAGATTTTATTTGTTACTTCATTTCTTAAGAAGTCATATTTCTTCTCTATATGTTTTTGAAACATAATTTAAAATTTATTAATATTAAAAATTCTCTCCTCATTATATCATAATCCGTCTTCCATTAGGCGAGAGTTTTACCATACTTTACCCATTAAACTTATTTAATAAGCATTGAGATTCAACATCAGTTAATGTCGAATTGGAAATATTTGTTTAAATTCTTTAAATCATAGGCGTTGGATTTAAGTTATTGTTTATGCTTTAAATGTTTTGGAAATTTCCTTTCTAAGATTTTAGAAAGTAAAAGATGAGAACCATCTTATGAAGTCATTTACACAAAAATACATTATTTCAAAAGCGAAATCAAGTTTAAACCCAATTATTTACCTAAAAAGTGAGGCTCCTAATAGCTTTTTCATCATTTTTTTATTTCAAATTTGTTCCCATTTTAGAGATTATTTCAATCTACTATCCACAATAAAAAGTATATTGTGGATGTAAATTGATTTAGCTAACAACTTTTTCAGTGTTTTTTTGATAACGGAGAGAACGGCTCAAAAGCTTGGTTATTCAAAATACAACATAACTCCGATATAGCAAAACAGCTATATAATAATATTAAAATGGTAGTAATAATAAGCGCTACCATTTATTATGTAAACTGTCTTGAGTTCTGGGGTTACTTTAACCTCTTCAACCCAAGCAATTTGATTTCTAAATAGCTCTCCAATGTCATTCTTTACTCGAACTTTAAAAGGACAAAACACCTGTTTTAATATATTGTTCCATGTTACAACGTAAATTATGTTTGGAGAGCTATATTTGAGCATTTCTGCTAATTGATTTTTGTTCATTTTTACAATATATAGTTGCTTTTTTGCATCGGTATTTTTTAGATGTTTCTTTATAAAAAAGCTATAGTATTATAATTGTAAGAACCAATTTGGTTGGTTATTTTGCAACGAATTTGCGGTCATATTTATAAACTCGTATGCATTTACATTTCTCTCTAAATTGGAATCAATATAGCTGCTCTTATTAGCTTCAGTTAATATGTTGTATAAGTTCCAAAGAGAAATGTTTTTGTTTTCATCTCTTGAAAAGTTTGGACAGTTGTAATAATCTTTTACGACAGAGTTCATTTGTCCATCGTTTAGAAGGAATTTACCTTTACTTTTTTGGTCATCCTTTTCGAGATGTTGATACATTCTAATTTTACCAATTAAGTGTGCAAACTGATTTTCATTTAGATGGAATTGATTCATTTTTTCCATCATACTTAAATGTTTAATTCTATCATAATTACTAAATAGATTATACATATCAGTGTTCAATTCATTAACAGATGATATCCTAACTTCATTACTAAATCCATCGGATGATACACAGAGATTGGTACAAACCTTATTCTGATAACCAATAAAGATTTTGAATTTTTCAACCGATTTTTTACTATAAAGATTTTCCTGATTATAAGATCTTACGCCCCCAATTGACAATGAAAGTGTATTTCCATTAATAACTTCTTTGGCTTGATGTAATTCAATTAAGAAAGCACAACGTTCGTAATAAAGCGTTTTTTCCTCTTCTAATAAATCTTTAGCTGGTTTCCCTATAGCTGAAGGAATCCTGCCTTTTACAATATGAGATACTCTAATATCAGGCTCTTTAGGAGTGAAATCTGGAAATAATTCCTGGACTACTTCATACGCTTTGTTTATGAACTGATAGTGTGAAATTGTAGATTCATTATCTTTAGAAAATACAGGAATAATACAATCATTTTTTAGGTGGTCAAGCGTAACCTTTTGTGTATTGGCTTCAATAAAGCTTGAAGTTTTATTAATTACTTCACTTTCTTCAATAACTTGGTTATTAATACTACTGTTTATTACTAATTCCATTTTCTTCTGTTTTTATTGGTTGGATGACTTCTTCTTTTGATAAAACTTGAGAATTGATGTTTTCAAGTTCGTTTTTACGTTCCATTATTAATGGATGTGTTGACTTCTTTAGACTTGGGTATTTCTCATAAATGATTTTCAAATCCTCTAAAGATTCAGCTTGTTTAATTTCAAGTTTTACATCTTCAATTGATATTCCTGAATTGCACCATTTAATCAGTTTTTTGCCTGTTTGAGATGAAATTATAAATTCAGGAGATTCAGAAAATAATCCTGTTCTGTCTTTACTTGTTTTAACTAGATGTTTATCATTGATTAGTTCAAAATTGACCGTTAATTCATATTCAAAACCTTCTCTAGTGACTTCTTTTGTTCCGTGTTTAATCACTTGTGTTTTTCCATTGCTATTAACATCTAAAGAATAATCAATTTTTCGCCTTACCGTTGTTATTATATGGCAACTTGAATTTAAAATCTTATCAATGAAAGTCTGATGTCTAGGCGAAACCTTCGCCCAATCAGAAAATCTACCTCCTAATGATTCGTGTATTTCTAGACAGCCTCCTTTTCCGTTCCACTCGTGGGTAATACTATCAATGATAATTACTTCAATATTTGATAATTCACAAGTTTCTATTGCTTGAATATACCTTTCAGGAGTATAAGGTTCTGTGAGTGTCAAAACATTATATCCTCCTAAGTGAGAGTATAAAGAAGCACTTCCGTTTTCAGTGTCTATGATTGCAATATTTGACCAATCATCTGTTATTCCATAGGCTAAGAGTAGGGCAGAGTATGTCTTGCCAAATCCTGATGCGCCCGATAGACCTAGTCTTAATTTTACTTGATGCCTTGTAGCAATTTGTAACTTCATAGTTTTGTTATTTAGTATTAATTAAAAAAATAGAAGACATATGTTATTTTTTAATAAAAAAAGGAGCCTCATTTCTGAAGCTCCTTACATATGTTTCTTTGTGTACAATTAGTGAATTGGAATTTCTTGTTCAATAACATTTGATTCAATAATACTGTCCTCTTCACTCACAAATTCATATCTGTGATTTAGTTGAATGATTTCACCTGTTTCTGTTACAGTGTAATCATAAGGGTCTGTTTTAACTTTCTTAACAACACCACTGATTTTTTCTCCAATTAACCCTGAACAAGTTTGTTCGTTAAAGGTTGTTGGTACATTTACAGTTTTTGCAGTAATATAAGTTCTACCTGTTTGCTGACTTTTTACAGCTTCTAAACCACCTTGAACCACAAGGCAGTAAAAATTCTCACCATTCTCTTTTTCGAATGATTTGTAACCTACGATTGTAACCATAGTTTTTTAATTTTATAGATTAGACATAACGGAAAATCCCGCAAGAATTGAAAGAAGTGGAGTGAAATCACAACTTCTTATTTCAACTAGGGCGGGATCACCCAAACTTGTATTAAGGTCCGGGGTTATGTTTAGTTTAGTTTACGTTTACTTTCAAAAAAATTAGAAAAAATTATTTTTTTTTGAAACTATCTTTAAATATTAAAACTATAATAAATACAACAGGAATACCATAATTAATAAAAGGGTTTTCTAAAATACTAGAATAGATAAAAATAAGAAATGAGAAAAAAGTTTTGTTTTTATAGTTTTTAATTTAACTGTTTAAATTGAAATTTTAAATTTTTTAATTGATTTTCAATAACATAATCTTGAAGTGCATCATTGTAATAAGCCTTGTCGAAAGATAATACTAGTCCGTTGTTAATTATGCTTCCGTACCATTTTACATAATTAAGTATATTTTCAAGATCACTATTTGAATAGTCATTTGGATCATAAAATTTCATTGTAATCTGTCTATCTTTTAGTTTATACCTTGCTAAAATTTGTGGGTTTTTAATTTCAGTAATTTCACTGGACTCTAAAATTAGTTCTTTTATATCTTCGTCAGTATTGTTCATTTTCCATTCATCATAATCTTCAATTTCTAATAATCCAACAAAGCCATTTTTTGTGAAAATAATAAAGAAATGAATTGATATAATTTCATTAAATTCAGCTGGTGCTACATATTTAGAGATATAATATCCATCTGTTCTTATTTTTACACTGGTATTATTTTTTATTTTTTTGTCTTTTTTATCTTTCTTGTCTTCTTCTAATTTAGACGAAGTTTCTTCATTAGGCTTTTTACCAAATAATAATGGCACTAAAACAAACAAAGCAATTGAGAATAATACCATAACTAGCATTTTTGCTTGTTCCGATCCAGATAACAATATTAAATCAAATATTTTCATAATTTATTTAATTTTGAATTTAACAAAGTGATTGATTATTGATATAACCCAATAAATTATAAAAATAATAAACACAACAAACATATCGTCATCTTGAAATAGTGCTAAAAAGGCACATTGTAATTTAGAAGAATTTCCAAATATACTTTCGTTAAAAGCTGTATTAACATAATATGTATTAGTACCGTAGATATATCCATATTTTGGTTTTTCCATTACTATTAACTCTAAAACATACACTGTTATTATTGCTAATATTAAACTAATTAATAGATTTTTTAAAATCATACGATTGATTGTAAATTCAATTTTTTTTTCCATAGTATTAAAACTTTTTTTAAATTTTAGGTTAAACAAATATATTAAAATTCGACTTATATGTCGAGAATAAAAATCTTATCTCATTTTTCTTTGTAGAATGCTTGAGCATTTTGAACAAATAGAAAAAAATGTAGTAAATAAAATTTACAAATTGTTCCTTGAAAAATTCAATGGAAACAATTCTAGGTTTGCAAATGCTTCAGATTGTTCTGAAACAACTGTTAGAAGAGTTTTTAGAAACAAACAAAGAATGACTTTAAATTTACTTTTAAGGTTTTGCAATGCCCTAGAAATAGATATTAAGGATGTATTCGATAATATTAAAGTTACTCAAAAAGACAATTAAACTTACTACAATTTTTTAATGTAGCAAGTTTAGAGAGCTTTAATTTTAATTCCTTACGGTTTCCCGTAATTATTCATTTTTTTTGATAAATTGATCATTGCATCACTAACTTTTTCCCTTACAATTTGCCCATAACTTTCTTGAGTAATAGTCATATTAGAGTGTCCTAATAGTTCTGATACTATCTCCATTGGTACATTATTATATAGAAGGACTGTGGAAGCAAAAGTTTTCCTAGCAATATGATGGGTAATGTTTTTGTTAATTCCAACAATTGCAGCTATTTCTTTTAAGTAGGAGTTTACTTTTTGATTACTTAATTTTGGGAGAGAGTTTTCATATTTATTTAAAATTGATTTTGCTTTTGGTAAAATTGGAATAGCTATTTGTTTTGATGTTTTTTCACGTTTCATTTGAATCCATTCCATATTATCAAATCCAATAGAAATGTTGTCTGATTTTAAATTAGTCATTTCATAATAGGCTAAACCAGTATAGCAACAAAAGACAAATAAATCTCTAACTTGATTTAATCTAGTTTGTTCAAATGAATAGTTTTCTAATTTGTTTAGTTCATCAGTTGTTAGAAAAACAATCTCTTTTTTTACTCGGCTAGCTTTATACATTAGAAAAGGATCTTTATCAAGGTAACCTTCTGAAATTGCATTTTTAATTGGTTTTCTAAATCTTTGAATAGTTTTATTTAAAGTAACTTGTTTGTTGTTCTTTTCTGTCTTTAAATAGTATTCAAACTCCTCTAAGAAATTCAAATTTAACTCATTTAAAGGAATGTCTTTTTGTTTAAAAGAAAACTTTATAAATGAAGCAACATCATTGTAAGCGTAGTTAAATTTATTCCAGGTGGATTGTTTTAAATCTTTACCTATTAGTTTTTTTAATTTTTCTAAATCTTTATTTAAATAGCTAATTACAGAATCTTCTTTTTTAGATGGTTTTTGAAAATAGGAATCAATAATGTTTTCAACTTTAATAGTTTCGTTTTCAATTTGAAGCTTGAAGTAGATGTTATTGATTTTTTGTTTAATGAGGGATAATTGACCATTTAGAACTGTGTAATCTATTTGTTTTGATTCAGCTAATTGCTTTTTAGAATTCCAATCTTTAGGATTAATGGAATTTCCTGTAGAGAATTGTTTTCTCTCTTTGTTGATAGTTATCCTACAATAAATAGGACAAATTCCTTTTTGATTTGTTTTTGCTTGATTGATTACAAACAAAATGGAGATTTTTTCTTGGTGCATGATTCCAATTGATTTTAATTAGACAATTGGCATACAATTCGATTTTAAAAAAATGGGAACCTCGAGATTTTTAATGGGAACCTCAATGGGAACCTTTTTTATTTAAATCTTGGTATAATTTCAAATAGTACTTCTTTTAGAGAAAGTTTGTAAACATCAAAGAATATTGATAAAAACAAAAAATCCAGTCTAAATAAATAAACTGGATTTTTAAAAAGCTCCCTCTCTTGGGCTCGAACCAAGGACCCTCTGATTAACAGTCAGATGCTCTAACCAACTGAGCTAAGAAGGAAACTGTATATTTTTAATTTTTTTAAGAACTTTTTTTGTGGCTAATCAAGAATAAAAAGATATTTTTTATCTGCTAAGCGGTTGCAAATATAAAGCGTTTTTTATTTTTTGCAAACAAAAAAGAATAATTTTTTTATTTTTTTTATTTTCCTACGATTGCTTTGTAAATGTCGTTACCATTTGCAAACACTAACAAGCTGATAAGCAATATAAAACCAACAAGTTGTGCTTTTTCCATAAATTTATCACTTGGTTTTTTCCCTGATATCATTTCGTATAATAAGAACATAACATGACCTCCATCTAACGCCGGAATAGGTAATAAATTCATTACACCAAGCATTATTGATAATAAAGCAGTAATGCTCCAAAAAGCTTCCCAACTCCATGATGATGGGAAAATATTGAAGATTGCTCCAAAACCTCCAACTCCTTTGTATGCTCCAGTACTAGGAGTGAATATTGCTTTCAGTTGTTTTCCGTAGCTAGATAATTGCTCAGCTCCTTTTTGTATTCCAACAGGAAATGATTCGAAGAAACCATATTCTTGTTTGTTTACTTTGTATAATCCCAATTTTTCAAGGTTACTATATGGTAAACGAGACGCAGAAATCAAGTCTAATTTAGCACTTTCATTTACTTTTAAGGTTGTTTTAATTTCCTTATCATCACGAAGTACAATTGCTTCAACGCTTTTACCTTTCAAATTATTTAAAATAGATTTAACTTGATCTGCATATTGAATAGAAGTTCCATTAATACTTTTAATAATATCTTTTGGATTAACTGCTTCTTTGTTTGGCGATTTTTCTGGGTAACCAGATACTACAAATGGTACACGAAGTTCTACTAACGAACCTCTTTCAGATTTCATTAACTGGTCAATAAAATTTATTGGCAATTTTATTGTTTCTTGTTTTCCTTCGCGTTCGATTACAACGTCTTTAGCTAAAAGTATTTTTTGATTAATTTCGTGGAATTTATCAACAGAATTTCCGTCGATTGATATAATCTTGTCACCTGTTTTTATTCCTGCTTTTTCTAATACTGGATTGTTTACCCAAACACCATTTTTTAAATCAGATGTTGCTATGTATTGATCGCCATAGAAGAAAGTCATCCCTATGTATATTATGAAAGCTAGGATGAAGTTTACGGTTACACCACCAAGCATTATTATTAAACGTTGCCATGCTGGTTTTGAACGAAATTCCCATGGTTGAGGTTCACCTTGCATTTGTTCTGTATCCATGCTTTCATCAATCATTCCAGCAATTTTTACATAACCACCTAAAGGTAGCCAACCAATTCCGTATTCTGTTTCACCAATTTTCTTTTTAAGTAATGAATACTTTACATCAAAGAAAAGATAGAATTTTTCAACTCTTGTTTTGAATAGTTTGGCAGGTATAAAGTGTCCTAATTCGTGAAGAACGATAAGTATTGATAAGCTCAGTAAAAACTGAGAAAGTTTAATTACAAATTCCATTTTTAAATTCTGTATTGTTATAAAAAAAGCAAAAGTAAGGTTTTCACCTTACTTTTTACTAAATATGTTGTTTATGTCTAATTTTTTATAATTTTTTTATGAAATGTCCCTTCAGATGTTTGAATTTGAACGAAATGTACACCAGATGATAATTGGCTTACAGAAAAATTAGCAGTATTATTTTCGATAACTTTTTGTCCTAAATTATTGAAAATGGTTACTTTTTCTATAGAAATATTACTTGGTATTTGTATGTGTAATTCATTTGACACAGGATTTGGGTAAAGAGCAATAGCTTTTTCTAAATTGAAATTTTCATTACCTAATGTTACCGTGTTGTTTTTAGAGATTATATCTTTCTCTGGGTCAAAAACTACATTGGTAATGGGGAAAGGAACCGATATGATAAACTCTTGATTATTGGTTGTATTTTCTAAAATTGTTTCAAATGTTTGCCCTCCAGTGCCAGTTAATCTTACTGGAATTGGCATTTCAAAGAACGAAACACTACTATGAGATTGTGTTTGGCTTACAGTAATCTTAGCTTGCCCAGCACCCCAATTTTGTGCAGTAATATTATAAGTTGGATATCCTTGATTAAAAACCCAATCATTAAAAAATTCAGTTAAACTACTTCCATAAACGGCTTCTAAATGAGATTTTAAATCGCTAGTTACGGCATATTTAAATGCTAAATTAGTGTCAGCTAGATAATTTCTTAATGCTTGAAAGAACATTGTATCACCCATTTTTAGTCGTAACATGTTTAAAACCATCGCGCCTTTGTTGTATGATAATCTTGAACTGAAGATACGTCCTACATTTAGAGCCTCAGTATCTGTTAGATAAACTGCACCACCAAGTTGTGAAGTAATGCTGTTTATCATGTTTGTTTTGTCGGTAATGAATGCTGCGTTTCCATCGAAATTTTCAATTACTAAGGATGCAAGATAAGTTGCAAAACCCTCATTCAACCATATGTCTTTCCAAGTTCCGCAGGTTACTTTATCACCAAACCATTGGTGTGCTAGTTCATGAGCAATTAATCCTCTACTAAAGTTGTTCATGAAAGAAACTGTTGTATGTTCCATTCCGCCACCCCAGCCGAATTGTGCATGTCCGTATTTTTCTAAATGAAAAGGATATATTTCAAAAGTAGAGCTGAAAAAATTCATTATCAGCGGAGTTTGATTTAATTGTGTTTGAACTGTTGGAGTAAAGGTTTCAGGGTAAATATAGTTTACTATAGGAAAAGTGTTTGGAGCTGTTCCTGCAGTTTGTGTGTAAACAGTATAATCAGTAGCTGCAATACATATTAAGTAAGCAGGAATTGGGTAATTGTGATGAAAATGAGTTGTTTTGTTTGCGCCATTTACAACTTGAGATTGTTCTAAACCATTAGCAACAGCGACATATTGAGAAGGAGCAGTTATAAATACGTCGATACTATTAATTTTGTCATTTAAATCTTGTTTACACGGCCACCAATCTCTAGCGCCAAATGGTTCTGATAATGTCCAAAGTACAGGTGTGCCGTTATGTGCTGTTGCTGCAAATGAACCAAATCCACCACTTGGAGGAGCACCAGAATAAATGATTTCAATTGTTGCAGGAGTTCCAGTTGTTTGAGTACTTGGCAAAGTGATTATTAATTCGTCTGAAGCGTTTTGTACAAACGTTAAATTGTTAGTTCCAATTTTCACAGAAGTTACAACCATTTCTGTTGCTAAATCGAAAGTAACAGTATTCATATTAGCAAGAGCCGTATAGGTTGTTGTGACTTTTCCCGAGATAAAATATACTGCAGGATCTATTGTTAACTCTAATTTATGGTAAGTTACATCGTAATTAAGAGTGTTCGGATTTACAGCAACTGCCATAAGATTAGAAGCCGATTTCATTTCAGCATTAACAATTTCATTTAGTTCCTCTTGTTCTTTTTGGGCGAAGGAAAAGAAAACTGAAAAAAGACTTAGAAGTAAGTAGGTTTTTCTCATTTGAATTAACAATTTTTTGCGAATATAGTAATTTTTTGGTTTTACAATTTGTAAAGTTTTACTAAAAATAGAATTAAGTTCTTAAAATAGATGACTTTACATACAATAATAGAAACTCATTGTAATATTCTATTAATAGAAATCAATTCCTTAAATTTGCAATCTTATAAAATTTAAGTCATGTTACAGATAGCATTTATTAGAGAAAACCAAGAGAAAGTTGTTAAAGCTTTAGCCAAAAAACACATGGATGCCAAAACCATTGTGGAAGAAATTGTTCAAACAGATGATTTGAGAAGAAGTTCTCAAGCTGAATTAGAAAACACTCTTGCCGAATCCAATAAATTATCTAAAGATATTGGTGAAATGATGAAGAATGGTGAGAAATCTAAAGCTGAAATTTTAAAGCAAAAGACGGTTCAATTGAGAGAACTTGGAAAAGAGTTATCTGAAAAAGTGGATGCTTTAGCCAATGAAATTACTCAGAAACTATATTTATTACCTAATCTTCCAGCAGCTATTGTTCCTGAAGGAAAAACTCCAGAAGAAAACTTAAATGTTTTTGAAGAAGGTGATGTTCCAAAATTGCATGAAGGTGCTTTACCACATTGGGAATTGGTAAAAAAATATGA
Source organism: Flavobacterium koreense (assembly GCF_054776075.1). Lineage (NCBI taxonomy): Bacteria > Pseudomonadati > Bacteroidota > Flavobacteriia > Flavobacteriales > Flavobacteriaceae > Flavobacterium > Flavobacterium koreense. The sequence continues at coordinate 243,310 of NZ_BAAHCF010000008.1, forward strand.
CATCATCGATTTTGAATTAGGAAATAAAATTACAGGCGCAGGATTTCCTGTTTATAAAGGAAAAGGAGCAAAATTGCAACGTGCTTTAATTACCTATTTCTTAGATAAAAATACCGATGCAGGTTATCTTGAATATCAAGTACCACATCTTGTAAACGAAGCGTCTGCTTATGGGACGGGACAATTGCCTGATAAAGATGGTCAAATGTATCATGATGCTACTGATGATTTGTATTTAATTCCTACAGCAGAAGTTCCAGTAACTAATATTTTTAGAGATGTTATTTTATCTGAAAATGAATTGCCAGTAAAATGTACAGGTTATACACCATGTTTCCGTAGAGAAGCAGGTTCGTATGGCGCACACGTTCGTGGATTGAATCGTTTGCATCAATTTGATAAAGTAGAAATAGTACGTGTGGAACATCCAGAGAAATCTTATGAAGCATTGGATGAAATGGTAGAGCACGTAAAAGATATTATGCGTGAATTGAAATTGCCTTACAGAATTTTACGCCTTTGTGGTGGTGATATGAGTTTTGCTTCTGCATTAACTTACGATTTTGAAGTGTTTTCAACGGCTCAAGACAGATGGTTAGAAATTTCATCAGTTTCTAATTTTGAAACTTTTCAAGCGAATCGTTTGAAATTAAGATTTAAAGATAAAGACGGAAAAAATCAATTGGCACATACGTTGAACGGAAGTTCGCTAGCGTTACCAAGAGTTTTAGCTGGAATTTTAGAAAATTACCAAACACCAGAAGGAATTGTAGTTCCAGAAGTGTTGCGTAAATACACAGGATTTGACATTATTAACTAAAAGTTAATCTTATATAAATAATGTACTAAATTGGCACAAAATGTGTTACTTTAGTACATTGTTTTTTAAAGGTATTTGATGAAACAATTATTATATTTATTCTTTTTGGTTTCAGTTACCCTTGTGAATTCACAAAATAACCAGCCAATTATTCCTAAAGAAGGAAAGTTAATTACTGACTTTGTTCCAAGAAAATGGAAGATTATTGCAAAGTCAGAAGGCGATTTGAATAAAGATAAAATTAATGATGTTGCCTTTGTAATTGAAAACACTGCAACAGAAAATATTGTTTTAAACGGAGGTTTTGGAAAAGACACGTTGAATGTCAATCCAAGGTTTTTGTTGGTTTTATTTAAAACAGATTCAAAATATGTTTTGAAAAGTATCAATAAAAAATTTATTCCTTCGCAAGATGATTCAGAAAGTCCTTGTTTGGATGATCCATTTATGGAAAATGGCGGAATTGAAATTAAAAATGGCATTCTAAATATAGATTTGCATTATTGGTTAAGCTGTGGTAGTTGGTATGTAACAGATAGAAAATACAAGTTTAGATTTCAAGATAATAGTTTTGTTTTAATAGGATATGATTCGGATAGTTTTCATAGGTCATCGGGTGAAAGTGAATCGGAGAGCATTAATTTTCTATCTAAAAAGAAAGAACTAATTACAGGAATGAACGAATTTGAAGAAAGTAATCCAAAAACAACTTGGAAAAGCATTAAAATTGAAAAACTAATAAAATTAGAAGATTTAACCACTGATTCAGAAATTGATTATTAAATGAAAAAAATCATTGCTTTATTATTTATATTCTTATCACTATTTGTTCATGGTCAAAACGAACAATTGGCGCTAAACTACTTTGATAGAGGTGAGTTTGAAAAGGCTTTGGTAAGTTATGAAGAACTGCTAAAAGCACAGCCTAATAATTTCAATTATTTTCAGAAAGCAGTAGAATGTTATCAGCAGTTACAACAATTTGATAAGGCAGAAAAAGCTATTCAGGAACGATTAGACAAATACAAACAAGGCAATTTCTTAGTTGAATTAGGGTATAATTATCAACTTCAAAAAAATCAAGAAAAGGCCAACAAGTATTACGATCAAGCTATTGATAAAATTAAGAAGAATCCAAGTGAGGTGTATCAAATAGCCTATGTTTTTGATAGAAAAGCCTTGGTGGATTATGCTTTATTGGCTTATCAAACAGCAGTTTCGTTGGAGCCCAAGTTCAATTTTAATTTCCAAATGGCTTTGCTTTATGGTCAGAAAGGCGAAACAGATAAGATGATTGACATGTTCTTGACAGAAGCATATACCAATCCTCAAAACTTGATTATGATTCAAAATCAGTTATCTCGTTTTACAACGGAAGAAACAGATGTAACTTTCAACGATGCTTTAAAGAAAGCCCTACTAGTTAGAATTCAAAAAAATCAAGATATATTTTGGAATGAATTTTTGAGTTGGTTTTATGTTCAACAAAAGGAGTATGGAAAAGCCTTTATTCAAGAAAAAGCTATTTACAAAAGAAATCCAGAATCTTTTTCAAACATTGTAAATTTAGGTCAATTAGCTATTGAAGAAAATGATCAAGAAGCGGCAAAAGAAATATTAGGTTTTGTTCTTGAAAACACTAAAGATTTGGATTTGCAAATTCAATCACATTCCTATTTAATGGAAATGAAAATTGATAAAGCGCTTCCTAAAGATTATCCAGCAATTAATCTTGAATTGGATAATTTAATAAAGGAGTTTGGTGTTAGTCCGTTTTCTTTATCTCTTTTGAAAATTAAAGCACATTTTGTGACATTTAACATGAAAGATGCAGAAACTGGGAAAGTAATTTTGAAGAACGTTTTAGAAATGCCATTGAATAGAGATCAAGTGGCAGAAGTTAAAATGGAGCTGGCAGATATTTTATTATTTGAAGAAAAATTCAATCAAGCCTTAATCTATTATTCGCAAATTGAGAATGACGCTAACAATAGTCCTATTGGTCAAGAAGCAAGCTTAAAAACAGCCAAAACTAGTTATTTTAAAGCTGACTTTAAATGGGCAGAACACCAATTGAAAGTTTTAAAATCGGCTTCAACCCAGTTGATTGCTAATGACGCTTTAGATTTATTTCTTTTAATTTCAGATAACACTGTTGAAGATTCGACACAAGTTGCCTTAAAGAAATTTGCTCGCGCCGATTTTTTATTATATCAAGAGAAAAAGCAAGATGCACTTACTGCTTTTCAAGCTATTTTAAAAGAAAATAAAGGCGATGCCATTGAACCAGTAACCTTATTAAGAATTGGAAAAATCAATGAAGAATTAGGTGATACTAATGCTGCTTTGGCAAATTATAAGTTGATTTTAGATAATTTTAAAGAATGTATCTATATAGATGAGGCATTATTTTATTCTGCCGAAATTTACAATCAATTGAATGATATTGAAAAAGCAAAACCACTTTATGAAGAAGTTATCACTAAACATGAAGACAGTATTCACTATGTAACTTCACAGAAAAAATACAGGAAACTTCGAGGTGATTCAATTTAGTATTTAGATAGCAGTAATTAAAAACAGCAATTTATTATCATATGATATTATACAACGTAACAGTAAACATCCATGAAAGTGTCCACAATCAATGGATGAATTGGATGCAAACCAAACACATAAATGACGTTCTTGCCACTGGAAAATTCTCTTCAGCTAGAATGGTAAAAGTTTTAGTTGAAGAAGAAATGGGCGGAACAACCTACGCCATTCAATACACTACTGATAGCAAGGAAACTTTGCAACGCTATTACGATGAAGATGCGCCAAGATTAAGAGAAGAAGGAGCAAGACTTTTTGGAGACAAAATGTTAGCTTTCAGAACGGAGTTGGAAATGATCTCGGAATTTTTTCAGACGAATTAAAACAAACAATTTGCTTTGCGCCTTTGAGCCTTTGCGAGAAAAAAACTTAGCGACTTAGCGCCTTTGTGGCAAACAACACACTGAAATAAATTCAGCATAAATGGAAAAAGTAAAAGCAAAAAAACACCTCGGACAACATTTCTTAAAAGACGAATCTATCGCTAAAGCCATTGCCGATACTTTACATCTTGAAGGCTATGATGACTTATTAGAAATTGGTCCAGGAATGGGTGTTTTGACCAAATATTTATTGGAAAAACCAATTACGACTTATGTTATTGAAATCGATACAGAATCGGTAGCGTATCTTGATGCCAATTATCCAAAACTTAAAGATAAAATCATTTCTAAAGATTTCTTGAAATACAATATCAACGAGGTTTTTGACGGAAAACAATTCGCAATCATTGGTAACTTTCCTTACAATATTTCTACTCAAATAGTTTTCAGAACTTTAGAATATCGCAATCAAATTCCAGAGTTCTCAGGCATGTTTCAAAAAGAAGTTGCTGAAAGAATTTGTTCTAAAAAAGGAAGTAAAGTCTATGGAATTTTGTCAGTTTTAGCCCAAGCATTTTATGAGGTTGAATATCTTTTTACCGTTGACGAAACCGTTTTTGATCCACCACCAAAAGTAAAATCTGGCGTGATGCGTATGCGTAGAAAAGAGAATTATTCCTTGCCTTGTAGCGAAAAGTTGTTGTTTACAGTAGTTAAAACTGCTTTTCAACAGCGAAGAAAAACTATGCGAAACAGTTTAAAATCACTAAATTTGTCCGATAATTTAAGAGAAGATACTATTTTTGATCTTCGACCAGAGCAATTATCGGTAGAACAATTTATTGAACTTACCCAAAAAATAGAGGCCAATGCAGTTTAAAATCAGCAAAGAACTTTTAGTTCAAATAGAGCAATTAATTCATCAAAAGAACGACCAAGAGTTGGAAATTTTGTTGAACGACTTGCACCATGCTGATATTGCCGAAATTTTTGATGAGTTAGAAACCGATGAAGCCATCTATATTTTCAAAATATTAGATAGCGAAATTACTGCCGAAATTCTAACCGAACTTGAAGACGACGTTCGTGAAAAAATACTTCGCGGACTTTCTGCCAAAGAAATTGCTGAAGAGCTTGATGAACTTGACACCGATGACGCAGCAGATATTATTGCCGAACTATCACAAAGCAAAAAAGAAGAAGTAATTTCTGAGCTTGAAGACGTTGAGCATGCTAAAGATATTGTAGATTTATTACGTTACGACGAAGATACAGCCGGAGGTTTGATGGGAAAAGAGTTGGTAAAAGTCAACGAAAATTGGAACGTACTAACTTGCGTAAAAGAAATGCGAATTCAAGCTGAAAATGTAACTCGTGTTCATTCTATATATGTCGTTGATGATGAAAATCGTCTTAAAGGAAGATTATCTTTAAAAGATTTATTGACCACTTCCACTAAAACACCAATTAGTGAAGTTTACATCAAAAAAGTAGATTCTGTTCGTGTCAATGCTTCCAATGTTGAGGTAGCACGAATCATGCAAAAATACGATTTGGAAGCCATTCCAGTTGTTGATGAAATGGGACGATTGGTTGGTCGAATTACCATTGATGACATCGTTGACGTTATCAAGGAAGAAGCTGATAAAGATTACCAATTAGCTGCCGGTATCTCACAAGACGTTGAAGCTGATGATAGCATTCTTGAATTGACCAAAGCACGTTTGCCTTGGTTAGTCCTTGCACTTTTTGGAGGTTTTATAAGCGTAACATTGCTCGAAAGTTTTCAAGGCGCGATGCAATTTCATAAAGAATTATTCTTTTTCACACCACTAATTGCCGCGATGGCAGGAAATGTTGGCGTTCAATCATCAGCAATTATTGTTCAAGGTTTGGCTAATCACACCATCAGCGGCACCATATTTAATCGATTGTTAAAAGAAATCTCCTTGAGTTTATTCAATGGATTAATTCTAGCAACCTTATTATTTATAGGAAGCCATTTTCTATTAGGTGTAGAAACCAAAATAGGAGTAATTGTGACCATCGCTTTAGTTTCAGTAATCATCATTGCATCCTTAATAGGTACTTCCATTCCACTTATCCTAGATAAATTCGGAATCGATCCAGCACTTGCCACAGGACCATTTATCACTACAAGTAACGATATTTGTGGAATCTTAATTTACTTTTCGATTGCTAAATTGATTTTAGGGTTTTAGAGCGAATGGCTTGGTCATTATTTATAAACCATTTTCCTGCTTTACGTCATGCACGGCATTTCCTCCAATCAGGGCTAGATTGTATTTGTCTTTTCCTTTTGTTTCGGTTTTCAAAAAATGTTTATCTTTAACCAACAAATTTGCATTAACCCGAAACCCGAAACCCGAAACCTTGAAACCCGAAACTGTAAAAATCCTCCACATCGACAGCAATCATCCGTTATTATGGAATCAACTTGAACAAGCAGGTTTCACTAATGAAGAAGATTTCACTTCCACAAAAGAAGAAGTCGAAGCAAAAATCCAAAACTATAAAGGAATTGTGATTCGTTCGCGATTCAAAATCGATAAAACATTTCTCGACAAAGCAACCAATTTGCAATTTATTGCCAGAGTTGGCGCAGGTTTAGAAAGCATCGATTGTGATTATGCAATAGAAAAAGGCGTTCATTTAATTGCTGCGCCAGAAGGAAATAGCAATGCTGTTGGCGAACATGCACTCGGAATGTTATTGTCATTAATGAACAAATTAAATCGCGCCGACAAGTTAGTTCGCGAAGGAAAATGGATTCGTGAAGGCAATCGAGGTTACGAACTAGAAGGTAAAACTGTAGGAATAATTGGTTATGGAAATATGGGAAAATCTTTTGCCAAAAAACTACGTGGATTTGATGTAAAAGTACTTTGTCACGATATTTTAGAACATGTTTCCGATGAAAACGCTACTCAAGTTTCATTGCAAGAACTTCAAAAACAAGCCGATGTTTTGAGTTTACACCTTCCATGGACGCCAGAAACCGATAAAATGGTAAATACAGAATTTATCAATTCGTTTTCAAAACCATTTTGGTTTATCAATACATCAAGAGGGAAAAATGTAGTAACTACCGATTTAGTGAATGCATTAGAATCAGGAAAAGTTCTCGGCGCAGGTTTAGACGTTTTAGAATATGAAAAACTTTCGTTTGAAAACTTATTTATAGACACTGAGAAACCAGCAGCTTTTCAGTATTTATTAGATTCAGATAAAGTTCTTCTTACGCCACATATTGCTGGTTGGACCTTTGAAAGTCATCAAAAATTAGCACAAACTATTGTCGATAAAATCGTCAATTATTATAAAGGATAACTTTTTTAGTAACTTTTGTAGTAATTGTTCGTCTTATTATTAAAATTTTATATTTTAGTAAAATTAAAAATCAATAACACTAACCAACAAAACAAAAATTATGGAATCAAGTAAAGTAGATATGTTCATGATGACCAATTCAAAATTTTTTGAAGCACATCATTTAATGGCAGTAAGAGAAAAATTATTAACTCTTGATGATTCAAAATGGGGAATGGTTCAAACTATGCAATTTAAAGATCCAACAACAAGTATCATTGTTTCATTACTTGGAGGTCAATTAGGAATTGATAGATTCATGATTGGTGATACAGGAATGGGAATTGGAAAGTTATTAACTTGTGGTGGATTAGGAATTTGGGCAATTATTGATTGGTTTTTAATCATGGGAGCAACTCGTGAAAAAAACATGGAAACTTTCCAAAATTCGTTATACTAAACAATGACCAAAAACAAGTTATATGCTATTGTTTTTATAGTTTGTTTTTTTGGCTTAGCCTATCTTTTTTATAAAATAAATTATTCCGAAAGTTCTCATTTAACTGTTTGTATTATCAAAAATGTGACAGGTTATGCTTGTCCTTCTTGTGGTACAACTCGTGCGGTTCAGCTTTTTCTAGAAGGAAATTTTGCTGCTTCACTTCAAATGAATCCTTTCGGAATAATTGTTGCTATACTCATGGTGATTGCACCAATTTGGATTTTATTTGATATAATTACAAAAAAGGACACCTTCTATTTTTGGTATAAAAAAACAGAAGAAATCATTCGAACAAAATGGATAGCGATTACTTTAATTATTTTAGTACTACTCAATTGGATTTGGAATATATATAAAGGATTATGATATACGATACTACTTTTCCCTACAAACCTTCAGAGCACGAATCTGAAAAAGCATCTAATAGTTATTTGATGTCTTTGGTAGCTTTAGTTGCTGGTTTGCCGTTGCCAATAATCAATTTGTTTGCAACTTTTTTCTTCTATTTAGCCAACAGAAAAGGAACTTATTTTGTTCGTTGGCATTGTCTTCAAGCTTTATTTTCACAAATGGCTTTGCTTTGCATGAACAGCTTCGGATTTTGGTGGACTGTTTCAATTATTTTTAGAGGAGAAAAACCTACCAATTATTATTTTGCGTATTTGTTTACGGTAATTTTTTTCAATTTATTAGAGTTTGTTTCTACTATTTATAGTGCCGTTCAAACACGAAAAGGAATTCATGTACAACAATGGTTTTTTGGAAGTTTAACTAATTTAATCTGCAAACCAAATGATAAATAAAACGTTAGTTCAAGGAATCGTTATTCTAGTTTTATTCTTCGGAATGTTCTTCGGATTATCAAGAATTGACTTTGTTTCCTTATTCGAAATTGAAAAAAGAACCGCTTCTGCCGAAAATAATATTGGCGATTTAATTTGGGATCAAATTCAAGATACGGAAGATGTAATTCTGAATGATTCTATTGTAAAAACATTAGATAAATTGATTTTGCCAATTTGTGAAGCCAACGATATTGAACGTGATTCATTGAAAGTTCACATTATTGATAAAGACGAAGTAAACGCATTTGCTTTACCTAATAATCACTTAGTAGTTTATACAGGATTGATTGAAGATTGCAAAAAACAAGAAGCATTGCAAGGTGTTTTAGGTCATGAAATTGCGCATATTCAAAACAATCACGTGATGAAAAAACTTTCTAAAGAAATAGGATTATCAGTAATTCTTTCTGCTGCAACAGGTGGTAAAGGCGGAGCAATTTTAAAAGAAATTTTGAATACTTTGTCTTCTACAGCATACGACAGAACGTTAGAAAAAGAAGCTGATATGGAAAGTGTAAAATATCTATTAGAAGCTGACATCAATCCAGAGCCAATGGCCGATTTCATGTATGAATTAGCCCAAGCTCAGAATGTGCCTAATACTCTAGAATGGATTTCAACGCATCCCGATTCTGAGGAAAGAGCAAAATATATTTTAGATTATCTTAAAGGTAAGAAATACAAAAAGATACAAACTCTAACCCAAAAAGAGTGGGAAGATTACAAGGTTTTGATTAAGAATAATGTGGAATAAAAAAAAAGCTAAACTGAAAAGTTTAGCTTTTTTTATAATTATGAACACTGAACCACTACTCGTGTTTCTCGCTCAACTTTCTTTCCAATTCGGCTTGAAATTCTTCCATTACAGGTTTCATGGTGCTTTCAGGAATATCAGCAATTCTTATGTACATTAAACCATCAATAGCATTGTTGAATAATGGGTCAACATTGAAGGCAACTAAACGTGCATTTTGCTTTATGTATTTCTTGATTAAAACCGGTAATCTTAAATTTCCAGGTTCTAATTCGTCAATGATTTTATCAAATTTATTCAAATCGGCTTCTGCTTCATCGAAGATAAAATCCTTATCCGCATCTTTTAATTTTACTTTAAATTCCTTTTTAGGATGCACATATTGCGCAATGTAAGGATCGTAATAATTGGATTTCATAAACTCAATCATCAACGACTTAGAAAAATCGGTAAATTGATTACTGATACTTACGCCACCAAGTAAAAATTTATGTTCAGGATAACGTAAGGTTGTATGAATAATTCCGCGCCAAAGTAAGAACAAAGGCATTGGTTTTTGTTGGTATTCTTTTACGATAAAAGCACGTCCCATTTCGATAGAACTTTTCATCATATCGTGCAATTCAGTTTCAAATCGAAACAAATCATTCAAATAGAAACCATCCATTCCATATTTAGGAAAAATCTCGGAACCTAATCCCATTCTATAAGCACCAGCAACTTTTTTTGCTTCTTCATCCCACAAAAACATGTGATGATAATATTTGTCGTACTTATCTAAATCGATAGATTCGTTTGTTCCTTCACCAACTTCTCGGAAAGTGATTTCTCGCAAACGTCCAATTTCATGAAGAATGTTTGGGATTTTATTGGCTTCTGTAAAAAATACTTCATAGTTCTTACTTTGAAAAAATCTAGAATCGGTTTTACGCAATTCTTCCACTTCGGCAATCATTTTTTCTTGGCTTGCAGGTGTAACGATTTTCTTTGGACTTTTCGGAGTTTTTAAGTTAGGAACATTCAATAATTTATTTTCTTCATTGAAAGAATTGGCCAACATATAGGTTTTCTTTCTCAAGAATTCAGAATATTCATCAATTGATTTATATTCATTTTGTTCGGCAACAGAAATAGGTTTTCCAATTCTAACTTTAATAATCCTATCTTTTTGAGAAAATAATTCTGATGGTAATTTTGCTGTTCTAAGTGTGCCGCCAATTTTAGAAAGAAAATAAAATAATCGACTATTTTTCGCATGAAAATATATTGGAACAACAGGAACTTGGGCTTTTCTAATTACTTTAATTGCACCTTCTTCCCAAGCTTTATCTACTACTAATTTGCCATCTTTGTATGTAGAAACTTCACCAGCAGGAAACATTCCTAAAGGTTTTCCATCACTCAAATGACGTAACGTTTCTTTAATTCCGATAACGCTAGATTTAGCATCTTTATGATTTTCAAACGGATTTACCGGCATGATGTATTGCTTCATTGGCTCAATTCTGTGCAATAAAAAATTGGCTATGATTTTGAAATTTGGTTCTTTTTCCAACATTAATTTCAATAACAAAATACCGTCAATTCCACCAAGTGGATGATTGGAAATAGTAATGTAGGCACCATCTTTTGGAAGACGTTTAAAATCTTCTTCAGGGATTTCAAATTTAATTTCTAAATCGTTTAGAATTGCATTCAAAAACTCAACGTCTTTTATGTGCTTATTTCTATCATAAATTTTATTTAAGGTAGAAATTTTTAAAATTTTCATTAGCAACCAACCCGAAAAAGTACCGAAAACTCCGTACTTATCAGCGTTTATTGCTTTTGCAACTTCTTTAGCAGTGACTAAACCCATTCAGTTATTTGTTTATTGAGCAAGAAACAAAGATAGTAATTCTATTTGAATGGATTTTTGAAAAAATGCAGAAATCAAAAAAAGGTTAAACAAAACTTATATTTTAGATTTAACATAGATAGATTTCAGGTTTTTAGTTATTTTTGAAAAACTATAAAATTCAATTATGAGAATCATATCCTATAATGTAAATGGCATTCGAGCCGCAATAACAAAAGGTTTTTTAGATTGGTTGCAACAAGCAAATCCCGATGTAATTTGTTTACAAGAAATTAAAGCTCAAGAAGATCAAATTCCTGTTCTTGAAATTGCGGAAGCAGGTTATCCTTTCCAATATTATTTTCCAGCTGAGAAAAAAGGATATTCTGGCGTTGCTATTTTGTGTAAAACACAACCTAAAAATATAGTTTACGGAACCGGAATTCAACACATGGATTTTGAAGGAAGAAACCTTAGAGTAGATTTTGATGATGTTTCCATTATGAGTTTATACTTGCCTTCAGGAACCAATATCGATAGATTGGATTTCAAATTTCAATATATGGATGAGTTTCAAAATTATATCAATCACTTGAAAAAGGAAGTTCCAAATTTGATTATTTGTGGTGATTACAACATATGTCACGAAGCTATTGATATTCATGATCCAATCAGAAATGCAACGGTTTCAGGATTCTTGCCATCAGAAAGAAAATGGTTGGATGGTTTTATGAAATCAGGATTTGTAGATAGTTTTCGTCATTTCAATAAAGAACCACATAATTATTCTTGGTGGAGTTATCGCGCCGGAGCAAGAGGAAACAATAAAGGATGGAGAATCGATTATAATCTAGTTTCTGAAACTTTAAAAGACAGAATGACAAGAGCAGTAATTTTACCTGAAGCCAAACATTCTGATCATTGCCCGATTGTGGTTGAGATTGATTAGAAAATTGTCAATAACAATGTCAATAACAAATAAAACCAATAGACCAAAAACCAATTTGATGCTTTAATTTTGATTCGATTCAAAAAAATAAATTTAAAATGATTAAAAGAATTTCCTTAGGATTATTGATTGTGGCACTTTCAACATCGTGTGTTTCTAAAAAAATATACAACGATTTGGAAAACAAGTTTGCCGAATTGAAAAAAGAAAACAGAAGTTTAGCCGATAGTAACGAAGATTTAACCAAATCTAAAAACCAATTGGAAGCTGATAAGTCTAAATTACAATCGGAATATGATAAGTTGAAAGCAGAACGTGATAAACTTTTAGCCGATTTTACAGCTTCGGATAAAAACCTGAAAACACTTCAAGCATCCTACAATGCTTTAGAAAAAGATAGCAATGAAGCATTGACGGCTAACATCAATAAAAACAGAGAATTACTTGCAAAATTGGAAGCTAAAGAGAAATCGATGGCTGCTGAGCAAGAACGTTTGAATAAATTGAAAGCCGAGTTAGATGCAAGTTCAAAACGCTTGAGCGAATTAGAAGCCTACATTGCGGCTAAAGATGCAAGCATGAAAAAGTTGAAAGAAACACTTTCTAAATCATTGAAAGCATTCGAAGGAAAAGGATTAACTGTAGAGCAACGTAACGGAAAAGTATATGTTTCAATGGAAAATAAATTACTTTTTGGAACAGGAAGTTGGGCAGTTGGCGCTGAAGGAAAAACAGCAGTTGTTGCTGTAGGAAAAGTGCTTGCCGATAATCCAGATATTTCAGTTTTGATTGAAGGTCACACCGATGACGACAAAATTCTTGGAAATATTGGTGGCGGAATCGAAAATAATTGGGATTTATCTACAAAAAGAGCAACAGCAATTGTAAATATTTTATCAGAAAATAAAGGTGTTAAAAAAGATAATTTAACTGCTGCTGGAAGAGGTGAATTTGCACCGTTAATGAGCAACGATACACCAGAAGGAAAAGCAAAAAACAGAAGAATCGAAATAATTTTAACTCCAAAATTAGATGAGATTTCTAAAATGTTGAATGAACTTTAAATTGGTTTAAAAGTTTAATAATGTTTAAAAGTTAAAAGTAAAAGTTCAGAGATTTCTTTGAACTTTTTTCTTTTTAAAACCCTTTCTTACTTTGTATCTTTGCACTTTCAAATAAATAAAATGAACTACACAACACTTCCAAATTCCGATATAAAAATCAGTAAAATCTGTCTAGGCACAATGACTTTTGGTAATCAAAATTCTGAAGCCGAAGCACATTCACAATTGGATTATGCCATTGAAAGAGGAATAAATTTTCTTGATACTGCAGAGATGTATCCCATTGGTGGAAATGCTCAAATCTTTGGAAGTACGGAACGACATATTGGAAGTTGGTTGCACAAAATTGGAGCCACAGAAAGAGAAAAATTGGTTGTGGCAACTAAAATTGCAGGTCCAAATCGTGGCATGGAATACATTCGTCAACCGTTAGATTTTTCTAAAAAAAGCATTCACGAAGCGGTAGAATTGAGTTTGAAAAACCTTCAAACAGATTACATCGATTTGTATCAAATGCATTGGCCAGAACGAGTAATGAATATGTTTGGAAAACGTGGCGTTACCGAATTGGATACCAAATGGCAAGACAACTTCTTCGAAGTTTTATCGGTTTATGATGGATTGATTAAAGAAGGAAAGATAAAACATATTGGAGTTTCTAACGAAAACCCATATGGTGTGATGAAGTTTTTAAACGAAAGCGAAAAGCATAATTTACCAAGAATTGCAACCATTCAAAATCCGTATTCTTTGTTGAATCGTCTTTTTGAAGTTGGACTTTCTGAAATTTGTATGCGAGAAAATGTTGGATTATTAGCGTATTCTCCTCTTGCTTTCGGATTTTTATCAGGCAAATATTTGAATGGATATCCTGAAAATTCTCGTTTGAAATTGTTTCCAAATTTCACTAGATACAACAACGACAATTGCTTTAAAGCAACAAAATTATACAAAGACTTAGCCGAAGCAAATGGATTAACTTTGGTTCAATTAGCTGAAGCTTTTGTTCATCAACAAAGTTTTGTTCTTTCAACAATTATTGGCGCAACATCATTGGAACAATTAAAGGAAAACATTGATGCATTCGAAGTAGTTCTATCTAAAGAAATTTTATCTGAAATTGAAAGAATTCAAGAGATTCATCCAAATCCAGCACCTTGATTCAGTGATCAGTGTTCAGTGTTCAGTGTTCAGTGTTCAGTTTGATTACAACTTAATATGAATTGCTTCTAGCGTTTCATTGCCAATTACACTTGCTTTGTGTCCGTGAATTTTGTTGTCGAAAACTACATTTTCAGGTAAATTGTCTTTCGCAATGAAATAATTTCCTGCAGAAAATGTTTTGAATTCACCATTTTGCAATTCAATTTTCAAAGTTCCTTTTAAGATAATTATTAAAGTTGGGTCACCACTTAAATGAAAATCGGTTTCGTAACCCACATCACTTTTTCTAATTCTGAAATTTTTGGAGGCAATTTGTTCCGTTAAAAACATTCCTCCACGTTGACTCACTTCAAAATCAGTTTCTGAAAAAACAGAAATTCCGTTTTCGTTTGTTGTAATTGTTGTTACGATAAATGGTTCGAGCATATTATTCGATAATCAATTTTGTAGTGTAACTCGTTCCGTTTTTAGTCTCTAAAGTAACTAAATACATTCCTTTAGAAAGTGAAGTTGTGGCAATCGTATTTTCAGGACTGTTTTCTAATTTTTTTGTCAAAAGCAATTTCCCAGTAAGGTCGAATAAATCGATTTTTGTTGCTAAATTTTCATCAGAACTTTTAATAGTAAACAATCCTTTTGCTGGATTTGGATACAAAGAAAACCCCATTTTATAAAATTCAGAAGTACTTAACGATGTGTCGATTATTCTAAAAATGGTTCCAGACGAAATTCCAGCGATGTACAATTCGCCTAAATAATCTTCACCAAAAGTTACAAAATCGTTATTTGGAAAAACAACAGAAGTGGATACAATTCCATTATTGTCAATAGTTCTGATTTTATTATCACAATAATCACTAAAAACATATTTGTTTTGTAAGTTTGGATAAGTTGATCCTGTGTAAACATACCCTCCAGTTATAGAACAAGTACCATTGCTGTATAAAGGATATTGATAAAAAGGAAATGTCATTGTATTGGCAGGGTTACATCCTGTTGTATTGTAGATTGCATTTCCTTCATAACATTTCCAACCAAAATTCAACCCAGTATTAGGTAAAGGACTCTGTATTCTATTAAGTTCTTCGAAAGCATTTTGTCCTACATCAGCAATCCATAAATCGCCATTTAATCTGTTGAATGAAAATTTCCATGGATTTCGTAATCCTCTAGCCCAAATTTCGTCATTTCCAGCTACGCCAACATAAGGATTTGTTGAAGGACTTGTATAAAAAGGAGCAACGGTTGAATTCACATCAATTCGAAGCATCTTACCTAAATTTTCATTGATGTTTTGAGCTCTATTTCCAGGATCACCGCCACTTCCGCCGTCACCCATTCCGATGTATAAATAACCATCTGGTCCAAATTTTATGCTTCCGCCATTGTGGTTTGTAAAAGGTTGCGCAATTGTCATTAAAATAGTTCCTGTTGTATTGGCAATATTTGGATTACCAGAATTTACAGAATATCTAGCAATTACTGTATTTCCTGAAGTATTGGTATAATTAACAAAGAAAAAACCATTTGTAGTATAGTTCGGATGAAATGCTAAACCTAATAATCCTCTTTCTCCACCAGAACTAATAATGGTAGATAGATTTAGAAAAGGTGTCGCGTTTACAGTACCATTTGAATTTAAAATTCGAATCAATCCTCCTTGTTGTACAACAAATAATCGCGAATCGCCTGCATTTGCAATTTCTACAGGACTATTAAAACCTGTTGCAAATGATTGTAGCGCAATAGTTTGGGAATGTCCAAAAAAGGACAATACTATAATACCTAAAAGTAAAATCTTTTTCATAGCAGTGAGTTTAGCAATCGTAAATTTAATGAAATTTTTCTAAAGTATTTCATTCATAGTGATTTACAAAAACAAAAAAGCGCAAAGAGTTTTAAATTCTTTACGCTTTTTCTCTGCTTGAGTTAGTTATGCTTATAAATTATCGATTACTTTATCCTTTGGATATTTCACTTTATAACTGATTCTGATTTTCTTGGTTTCGTTTGGTGCGAGTTTCAATTCCCATGTTAGAATTCCGGTTTCGGTGTTTACTTTTGCTTTTCCATCTTCTAATAATTCTATTGTAACTTCTTTGTCCGTACTCAATGGATATTGATCTTTCAACAACATAAAAATTTCTTCTTTTTTATTGTTTCTCACGGTTAAATCATAGGTAAACGTTTGCTCTTTGTAAGAAGATAAAAATTTAGTACCGCTTTTGTCAACTACTTTTTCACGTTTGATATTGATTTTTTTATCTCTACCCATACTTAAATTTAAAGTATCCGCAGTTTGATTAGGATTTATGATTGTTTTTCCAACATACAAACCTTCAAAGATGATATTGGCTTCACCAGGCAATAAATTGTATTTAGAATAATCATTGATTTCTGCCAATAAAAAGGCTTCTTTATCGACTCTTGGCGCTGCATAATATTTGTAAGTTGCAGGTAATTTAATTTCTTTCAACGCTACAGAATGTGCTTTTCCATTAGATAAAATATCATAAGGAATATCGATATCGAAAGAAACGTTTAGTTGGTTTTCGTTGATGTCTGTGAAGTCGTCAATTCCGTCATAATTTCTTCTTGCAATTATTTTTCCATTTGGTAATGAGTCGAATCTTGTACTTTGGTTATCTCCATTTGCATCATTTGCATATCCTATTTGCAAACCAGCCGCTCTTCCTTGTATTGATTGAATTACATTTTGTTTTGAATAAACATTTCCTCTGAAGTAATTACTATCTTTTTCTTCTTCTCGATACCTCAAAAACCAAGAACTCAATAATGGAGCTTGATTATTTTGATTCGGATTTCCGCTTGATAAAGTTAGTTTTACTTTTTTCCAATCGATACCTGAATTTTGGGTTACTTGTGCTTTGTACATCATGTTGATTGGATCTTTTACATTATCCACACGTAAATCATAAAACGGATTCCATGTTGCGGAATTGGTAATGTAGTTGATGTCAAGATTTACGTTTCCTGCAATTTCATTCATTACTTGAAGTACCAATTTTCCTTTAGAAGTTTTGTCTTCTTTTTGGGTATTGATGACTAATTTATCGTTTAAAGCTTTGAGTTTTACGTTCCACTTTGCTTCTTTTTCTTGCAATGAAACTATAGCGTTGTCTAATTCTGTTCTTTTGGCTTTATAATAGTCGACCAATTTTATTAATTCGGTTACACTTAATCCTGAATTGGCTCCAGCAACCGTTTGATTATTGTCTAATAAACCAATAGTTTGTTGGTGCGAATAGGTTTCAATTTGAATTTTCTTAATCTCTTTTTGAACCAAAGTAATACTATCACGCACTTTTTTTATCGCAGGATTGCTCTCGTCAATTTCATATTCTGAAATATAATTTTGAGTAAACTGAACTGACAAAACCGTCACTGAACTTGGCGCGCCAATTTGAATTGTGTTTTCATTCAAATAATCAGCAACATTTTTAATTACGATTTCGCTTGTTCCCACAGGAAGATTTACGGTTGTAGTTTGTTGCAGTTCGGCAGCATTAAAATAAACGGTTGCCGATTTTACTTTTGCCGAAGTAAAAATAGGCTTTTGAGCAAAAGAAATTGCTGAAATTAGTAAGGTAAGTAAGAGTGTTTTTTTCATTTTATGAGTTTTTCATTTTTTTATTGTCAATATAATTCACACCCAAACCGCCCATAATTTTATAGTTTTCCATTTCGGTTTCTGAATCAATTGACAGGTTTAAAATTAAACTATTATTTCTGATTTTTGACAAATCAATTTTCATACTTTTAGAATAACTTGAATCATTAGAGTTTATTGTAATAAATAGTTCTGTAGTTTTCTTGTCTAGTATAACAGGAATTGAATAGGCTCCAGTTTTTGGATCTACTTTTGCAGTAACATTCGAACCCGAAACAAAAATGGTAAGCTCAGGATATTTTTTATTTGACAAAGGTTTTTTAGTTGACTTTTCTAAAATTTTGCCACTCAAAACAAAGGATACCATTTTTCCTTCTTGATAAGCAATTTTTCCATGTTTAAAACCTGTAGGTTCGGAACAACCAAGTTCTGTTTTTACAGATTGTTTTTCTTGACCAACAACAGTAGAAGTTAATAAAACTGAAGCAGCAACAGCAACAGCATATTTAAAATTGTTGCTTTTAGAAATTTCGTTTATTTCAAATTCTTCTTCAAGTTGTGAAGTTTTCAATCGGGCACAAATGCTTTTGTTTTTATTTTCAGCTATAAATCTTGCTACTTCCGAATTGGTTTTTGTGCTTAAATCAATTACGTTTTTAGCACAAGAATTACAAAATGAACCATTTGAATTTGGAATCATTTTATCGAAGTTTTCGCTGCAAGGTGTTTTTATTTCTAAAGAAAATTTCTTTTTCATAACATTTAGTATTTAGATATAAATATAAAGAGTACTATTTTTATGAAAAGGTTGGGAAGCAATGCAAATTATTTCGATTGTGTTACTTTAATTCCTACTCCAATAACATTCGGAAGGTAAGGTCCATTAAAATCGTGACCTACTTTTATTTGATATTTTCCTTTTAGGAGTTTAGTTTTTTCAATAACATTCATCGACATGTCACAAATATCGCCACCACAGTCTGCCAATGGTTTGCCATTGCTGTCTTTTATATTGAAATCAATGTTGTGAAATTCTTCTTCACCTGATGGATTTTTAACATCAATTTTTATGGGAACACTTGCAAATTGATAATCATAAATATGACTAAACTCAAAGGTAACATCATATAACTTTGTGTCATCGTCAATGGTAAATTCAAAAATTTTGGAATCTGATTTTAGCCATCTGTGGTCTTCAGGAAGCTTGATAAATTTTTTATAATCTGTTTTTTCTGAACAAGAAATTAGTAAGAAAACAGCGAAGATTGGGAAAATAAATTTTAGTTTCATGGTTTGGTTTTTTAGATAACGTAATTGATAACTAAATTATTATCCAAACAAATGTTCTACAACTTCTTCAATTTTAGATACTAAAATCACTTTTATTCCTGGAAATTTTGTAGAAAGTTTATTGTATTTAGAAACAAAAATAGTAGCAAAACCAAGTTTTTCTGCTTCTTGAATGCGTTGTTCGACTCTGTTTACTGGACGGATTTCACCCGATAGACCAACTTCGCCAGCAAAGCAAACATCTTTTCCAACGGCGATATCTTCATTTGACGAAAGTATCGAAGCCACAACCGCCAAATCAATTGCTGGGTCATCAACTGATATTCCTCCAGTAACGTTCAAAAAAACATCTTTTGTTCCTAGTCTGAAACCAGCGCGTTTTTCTAAAACAGCCAAAAGCATGTTTAATCTTTTAGCATTATAACCTGTTGTACTTCGTTGAGGTGTTCCATAAACTGCGGTTGAAACTAATGCTTGAATTTCAATCATCAACGGACGCATTCCTTCAAGTGTTGAGGCAATGGCGGTTCCAGAAAGTTCTTCTTCACGATGAGAAAGTAATATTTCAGATGGATTGGAAACTTCTCTCAATCCGGAACCTTGCATTTCATAAATTCCGAGTTCGGCTGTGGAACCAAATCGGTTTTTTAAACTGCGTAAAATTCGGTACACGTGATTTCTATCGCCTTCAAATTGCAAAACCGTATCGACCATGTGTTCCAATATTTTTGGCCCAGCGATAGTTCCGTCTTTGGTGATGTGACCAATTAAAATTACAGGAACGTTGGTTTCTTTGGCAAATTTTATCAATTCTGCAGTACATTCTCTAATTTGCGAAATACTTCCTGCGGTTGATTCTATATAATCAGTATGAAGCGTTTGAATGGAATCTATAATTACAATTTCGGGTTCAATTTCTTGAATTTGACGAAAGATATTTTGAGTTTTAGTTTCTGTTAAGATATAGCAATTATCACCATTGGGTGTAATTCTTTCGGCACGCATTTTTATCTGCTTCTGACTTTCTTCTCCAGAAACGTACAACGTTTTATATGGTAATTTTAAAGATATTTGAAGTAATAAGGTGCTTTTTCCAATTCCAGGTTCGCCACCAAGAAGGATTAATGAACCAGGCACAATTCCACCACCAAGAACACGATTTAATTCGCCATCAAGCGTGTTCATTCGAACTTCTTCAGACGAATCAATTTCGGTTACTTTTAATGGTTTTGGAGCTTTTTTTACTTCAGATGTTGGCTTCCAACTGGTTTTTTCTTCCTTTTGAATTACTTCTTCTACAATAGTATTCCATTCTTTACAAGCATTGCATTGTCCTTGCCATTTGGCATATTGAGTGCCACAATTTTGACAAAAGAAAGAAGTTTTGATTTTGGCCATTTATATTAGTATTGCTTGTTCTGATTATATTTCAGATTTATTTCTTTTTAATTTGAACTCTTAATTCATCTGCTTTACCAAGCATCATGTCTTTGGTTAAATCGCCAATTTCTTGCATTTGAAAACCATTTTGGTAATGTCTTACAGCATTTTTAATATCGCCAGTATTTTCGTAAAACATTGCCATATGGTAATCTCCAAGCATTGATTTTGGATACATTTTTTTAGAAAGCTGTGCTAGTAGTTCAAATTCATTGTAGGCTTTGTTTTTAAGAATTGCTGCTTCAATTGCTTTGAAATCATTAAGACGTATTGGCATTTTAATACCTAATGCTTTTTCTAAAATCTCATATTTATTTTTAAGATAATCTACATAACCTGATTCCAATTTGACAATTTTTTCTTGAAATTCAGAAGTTGAAATTGGTTGGTAAGCAGCAAAAAACTGATACAGAGCACTTGGAATTGAATATAAAACAAGTGAATAGTGAGAGGCTCCTTTAAAATCGTCGTATTTGTAGTTTAGACTAGTATTGTTAGCTGCCTTTATATTTTCGTCTAAAGTAGCAATCTTGGCTCTCATTTTCTTAATATCTCCATCGGCTGAAGATTGATAATAGAACATATTTTGTTTGAATGTCCCTAATCGTTCTGCAACTCGTACCTCCATTTCTGTAGCAAGTTCTGGGCTTAATGAAATGTATGCGTTGAATAAAGGATTGTCTTTGTATAGAAATAAGTTCATATAACCAGCAGTTACGTCATGACCAGCAATTATTTTGAAAGGAGAAATTCTGTATTTATTTTGAAGAAATGGTAAAAGTTCACCACCAATAAATTCGAAAAAGCTTTCACCTTTTCCTTCAGGTAAACCTGTGCTGTCATCAAATGTACAATCGGAGTCACGCTCATTATCTCTATTTTGAGCTAAGCCTACAATGATTACTTCTGGCAAATCATCCCAATAATTCCCATAACTTATAGCGCCTTGAAAAGGATCAAATAGATAATCACCATCTAATAAAAAAAGTAAAGGATAGACTTTCTTAGTTTCTCTATCGTATGAAGGAGGAAGCGATATTGTTAAATGTCTGTAAGTATCTAATTTTTTTGAAAGGATACTATCTTTTAATTTTTGACCAAAACCGCTAAAGCTAAGTGTCATTAATAAGAATAAAATAATTTTTTTCATATTTTGGTTGTTTTGATTGACTTAAAGAAAGTTTTTAAAAACAAGCAATATAATAAATTATTTTCTATTTAAGATAGGTAGTAATAAAAATGACAACAATCCCAAAAGCAAAACTAATAGCATTTGAGAGGTCCAAATAATCCAACCAAAGGCTGTTCCTGCTGGTTCTGCAATAGCATAAAACAAAAGTACTTTAGATGTTAGAAACGGATAAGCGCCAAAACCACTATTAGTAAACGCAATCGCGATACTTCCTACAACAAAACAAGTTATAATGGCTTCAAATGTTAGGGTTGAAGTTTCAGGAATTACTTTAGTGGCAACATAATAGGTAATTAAATAGGACACCCAAATTAAGATCGTTTGAAAGAAGTACTTCCATTTTTCTTTCATGTGAATGATACTTAACAATCCTTCCTTCAAACCAGAAATTTTTTCTTTAAAAACAGCTACTATTTTTAATTTGGAGTATTTATAAATTAGTATAAAAATTACCAGAAATACAAATCCAAAAATTGAAAGCAACATTATTAAATGTAAAGGAATTTTATCAAGAATAAAGGCTTTTACTATTTTAAACTGAAGGATAACAGATAGTAACATAAAGAATAATAGAAAAATCATGTCTATCAATCTTTCGGCGACAATGGTTCCAAATCCTTTGTCGAAAGGGATGTTGTTATATTTTTTTACAATTAGAGCTCTTGAAATTTCTCCTGATTTTGGGACGGTCAAGTTTAGTAAGTAACCAATATTTACTGCCATGAAATTGTTTTGGAAAGAAGAGTCATAACCCAAATGGTCTAACATGTATTTCCATCGGTAAGCTCGAATGGCATTTCCTATAAATCCAACAAAAACAGCTAGGCAAACATAAAAATAATCGGCATTTTTAAAGTATCCAACTATTTCATTGATTTGAGCATCAGTAAATTTAGAGTATTGATAAACAATTATTCCAACTCCTAAAAGTATAGGAATTAGTATCGACAACCATTTACTTACTTGATTTTTCAAAGGACTATTTCAAAGAGTTATCATTTTCATTAGGAAAAACCAACCAGGGCTTAAATCCTTTTGCTTCTTCAAAATCTAAAGTAGCATACGAAATAATGATAATAATATCGCCAGCATGCACTTTTCTTGCTGCAGGACCATTCAAAGTGATTTCGCCAGAATTCCTTGCGCCTTTAATAGCGTAGGTTTCAAAACGCTCTCCATTATTGATATTAACAATAGAAACTTTTTCGCCTTCAATTAAGTTTGAGGCATCCATTAAAGCTTCATCGATAGTAATGCTACCGATATAGTTCAAATCTGCGCCAGTTACTTTGACGCGATGAATTTTTGATTTTACAACTTGAATTTGCATGGGGCAAAGTTAAATTAATTTAGTGAAATAGTATCTATCAATCTTATTTTGTTAACAAAAACTGCAATAAAAGCTCTGTATTTTTTCTTTTTGTTTTTTCTTTTACAAGTTAACAGGCTAGCTTCATCAGCAATTTCAAAATATTCCAATTCAAATATTGGATGATTTAAAAAGGTTTTTGTCACATACTTAGCAACCTCTTTAGCAGATTTCGTGCCAAAAAGAATTTTAGCTTCATTTAATGTTTTAAAAATAATTGAGGCTTCCTTTTTTTCGTTTTCAGAAAGGCGTTCATTTCGAGAACTCATCGCTAATCCGTTTTGCTCTCTAAAAATTGGACATCCAATTATGGTTACAGAAAGTTTTTCTTTTTCAACTAGTTTTTTCACAATTTGTAGTTGTTGAAAATCTTTTTCACCAAAATAGGCATTGGTTGGATTTACAATTTTAAATAATCTTTTTACAACAGTTCCAACTCCGTCAAAATGTCCTGGACGAAATTTACCTTCCATTTGATTTTCTAGACCATCAAAATTGTAATGTTGAGATTTAGTATTTCCTTCATAAATATCTTCAACCGTTGGAGCATAGATGAGAATTTTTTCAGAAATTGTTTTAATTTTTTCTACATCACTTTCTAATGTTCTTGGATATTTTTTTAAATCTTCTGGATTATTAAATTGAGTTGGGTTTACAAAAATACTTATTACTGTTGTTGCATTATTTTCAATAGATTTTTTAAGCAGAGAGAGATGTCCTGCGTGTAATGCTCCCATAGTTGGGACAAATCCTACTGTGGATTTATCGAGGTTATTCTCTTTCAGATGATTGATTAAATCTGCCTTTTTACTGAAAATGTGCATGTGTTTTTTTATTAAATAGGGTACAAACTTACTACTTTAGTAATTATCTGCATAAATTTTTGTAATTTTGCATGTTTTTTATTGCCAATAAATACATACATAACATAATGGAAGATAAGAGGATATTATATGTATCATCTGAAGTGGTGCCTTATTTAGCAGAGAATGAAGTTTCTCTAATGTCATATGACGTGCCAAAAATGATTAATGATCAAGGCGGACAAATCAGAATTTTCATGCCTAGATATGGAAATATAAATGAAAGAAGACACCAACTGCACGAAGTAATTCGTCTTTCTGGGATGAATTTAGTTGTAAATGATGTCGATATGCCTTTGATTATCAAAGTAGCATCAATACCTAAAGAACGAATTCAGGTTTATTTTATAGATAATGACGAATACTTTAAAAGAAAAGCAACTTTTTCTGATGAGGATGGTGTTTTATATCCAGATAATGATGAGAGAGCAATTTTCTTCGCTAAAGGTGTTGTAGAAACAGTTAAAAAGTTGAATTGGGTTCCAGATATTATTCATGTTCATGGTTGGATGGCTTCAATGCTTCCTGTTTATATGAAGCATTTTTATAAAGACGAAGCATTATTTTCTGAAACTAAGATTGTGAGTTCAGTTTACAGCCAATCGTTTGATGGAAATTTAGATGTAGAAATGATTAACAAGATTAAATTTGATGGTGTTCCAGAAGATGCAGTTGCTGAATTGGAAGTTCCTAATTATGAAAATCTTATCAAAACTTCTATAACTCATTCTGATGCAGTAATTATAGCTTCTGAAAATCTTTCTCCAAGTTTAACAAAATTTATAGAATCTTCAGGGAAACCTTTTTTACCTTTCGCTCCCAAAGAAGGATTCGCAGAAGCTTACACTTCTTTTTACAAAAAGATGTTATAATATAATTTACAAAACATGAAATTTAATTTCTTATTCAAAACATTTATTATCGGATTATCAATTCTTTTTTTCGCGTCTTGCGACAAAGATTTTAATGAACTGGGTTCCGAAATTGTAGGGAATGACAACTACAGTTTAAACAAAGAAGCAATAGATGTTGTTGCATACAATCAAAATATAGGAGTATTTAGAACAAGCGATTTGCCTGTAAACTCTTTGGGATATTATAACAATCCTGTTTTTGGAAAAACTAAAGCTAGTTTTGTTACGCAATTACAAATGGTTACTTCTAATCCGAAATTTTATCGAACTTCGACTAATATAATTATCGATTCAGTTTACTTATATGTTCCTTACTATAGTACTTTTTTAAGCACTAATACAGACACTGGAGATAGTACTTATGAGTTAGATTCAATTCATGGAACAGATGAAATTGATTTAAAAGTATATGAATCCAATTATTATTTGAGAGATAACGATCCTGCAACAGGTTTTCAAGAACCACAACATTATTATTCTAATCAGCAAGCTGATTTCGATTCAAATATTGGAACATTGTTAAACATTGATAATAGAAACATTCAAGATAGCACAGCAACACCAGATAATTCTCAGAACAGCAAGTTTAAGTTTAGTGATAAACAAATTAAACTATATAAAAATATTGGAACTACAAATGTTGCTGTAAAAGAGCGCTTAGCTCCAGGTATGCTGTTAAGTTTAAGAAAAGATTTTTTTAGAAATAAAATATTCAATGCTCCAGCAGGAGTTTTGTATAACAATAATGCTTTTGAAAATTACTTCAGAGGATTATATTTTAAGGTTGATAATGCATCCTCTTCTGTAAATCAAGGTTCCTTAGCGAAATTAAATTTTGCAAATGGATATATTAGAATAGTTTACAGAGACAACACATCTGATACAAGTACAACTTTAATTAGAAGGACAATAGATATTAAATTGGGCGGACATACTGTAAATCTAATTAATAGCGATTGGTCAAACCCAGTAACATCACCAAACACAACTGTTGGAGATGATAAACTATATTTAAGCGGAATGGGTGGTTCAATGACAGTTATTGATTTGTTTAAAAAAGAAGATAATATAGGATATGTAGATGGTGTTTTGCAAAATTCTCCAAATCAAATCCCAGATGAGTTAGATCGTTTAAGGAATCCAATTGATGGAAAAAAATGGCTAGTAAATGAAGCTAATTTAACTTTTACTATTGATAATTCAGCTATGGGAACGGTAGCACCAGAGCCAAACAGGATTTATCTTTATGATTTGAACAATAAAAGACCACTGATTGATTATTACTCCGATTTAACTACAAGTAATTCTTCAAAATACAACAAATATGTTCATGGTGGAATTATTCAAAAAAACACAAGCGATAGAGGAACTACTTATAAAATTAAAATCACTAATCACGTTAGAAATTTAATTTTGAAAGATTCAACTAATGTAAAATTAGGATTAGTGGTTACAGAAGCGATAACCAATCCGTTGAATGTTAATTTATTTTCACCTTTCAACAATGGTTCTGTTACAACAAAGTTTGTTCCAGTTATGTCTGTTGTAAATCCATTGGGGACTATTTTATTTGGATCAAATCCAAGTGTTCCTAGTAATCAAAGATTAAAATTAGAAGTTTATTATACCAAACCTGACTAACTAAATAACTATAATAATATGTGTGGAATTGTAGGTTATATTGGATATCGTGAAGCATATCCTATTGTTATAAAAGGATTAAAGCGATTAGAATACCGTGGCTATGATAGTGCTGGTGTTATGCTTTATGACGGAACAGATTTAAAAGTTTCTAAAACTAAAGGAAAAGTTTCCGATTTAGAAGAAAAATCATCCAAAGAAATTACAACTAATGGAACCATAGGTATGGGACACACACGTTGGGCAACACATGGTGTTCCTAATGATGTAAATTCACATCCACATTTATCAAATTCTGGAGACTTAGCAATAATTCACAATGGGATTATAGAAAACTATGAACCATTAAAGAAAGAATTAATAAAAAGAGGATATGTTTTTAAATCAGATACTGATACTGAGGTTTTAGTAAATTTGATTGAAGATGTTCAGAAAAAAGACAATCTAAAACTTGGAAAAGCAGTTCAAATTGCTTTAAATCAAGTTGTCGGAGCTTATGCGATTTGTGTTTTTGATAAGAAAAAACCAGATGAAATGGTTGTTGCAAGATTAGGTAGCCCATTAGCAATTGGAGTTGGTGAGGATGAATTTTTTATAGCTTCTGATGCATCACCTTTTATTGAATATACTTCTAATGCAATCTATTTAGAAGATGAAGAAATGGCTATAGTACGTTTGCACAAACCATTGAAAATAAGAAAAATTAAAGACGACTCTTTGGTGGATCCTTATGTTCAAGAATTGCAAATGAACTTAGAGCAAATAGAAAAAGGTGGTTACGATCACTTTATGCTTAAAGAAATTTACGAGCAACCAAATGTAATTAAAGACACTTACAGAGGAAGACTTCACGCAAATAGCGGATTAATTCAAATGGCAGGTGTTGAAGATAATATCGAAAAATTTCTTCATGCCGATAGAATAATAATTATTGCATGTGGAACATCATGGCATGCAGGTTTAGTTGCCGAATATGTTATTGAAGAATTTGCAAGAATTCCAGTTGAAGTAGAATATGCTTCAGAATTTAGATATAGAAATCCAATTATTACAAGTAAAGATGTGATTATTGCGATTTCTCAATCTGGAGAAACTGCCGATACTTTAGCAGCAATCAAATTAGCAAAAGAAAAAGGCGCATTTGTTTTTGGTGTTTGTAACGTTGTTGGATCTTCAATATCTAGAGAAACTCACGCAGGTGCTTATACTCATGCTGGACCTGAAATTGGAGTTGCATCGACAAAAGCATTTACAACTCAAATCACAGTTTTGACAATGATAGCTTTAAGACTTGCAAAAGCCAAAGGAACTATGTCAAATTCTGACTTCCACAGATATTTACAAGAATTAGAAGTGATTCCAGAAAAGGTAGCTGAAGCATTGTCTTCTACAAATGAAATTGCTAAAGAAATTGCTTCTATATATAAAGATGCTCCAAATTGTTTATACTTAGGTAGAGGATATAATTTTCCAGTTGCTTTAGAAGGAGCTTTAAAGTTAAAAGAGATATCTTATATTCATGCAGAAGGCTATCCAGCTGCAGAAATGAAACACGGTCCGATTGCTTTAATTGATGAAAAAATGCCAGTAGTTGTAATTGCTCCTAAGCAAGGACATTATGATAAAGTGGTTAGTAATATACAAGAAATCAAATCTAGAAGTGGAAAAATTATTGCCATTGTTACTAAAGGTGATGTTCAAGTAAAAGGACTTGCTGACCATGTGATTGAAATTCCTGAAACTTCAGATGCGCTTTCACCACTTTTAACTACAATTCCATTGCAACTTTTATCTTACCATATTGCTGTATTGAGAGGGTGTAATGTTGATCAACCTAGAAATTTAGCAAAATCGGTAACGGTTGAGTAAATAATATACGAATTTGATAAAAAAAGCGAGAAAATATTTTTCTCGCTTTTTTATTTTAACATTTTTATGATTAATTTAAAAAAACACACTATTTATTATGTACGCATACTATTTTTTTAGTAATATTCACAATAAGTTAATAAAAACATAAAGATTTTTGATTGCGGATTAATCGAAAAGAGTTAAAAAAAATGACAAATATTAAAATAATATACACTTTTTTTAATAATATAAAAATTATTTGTATTTTGGCTACTTAAACCAACAAAAATCAAACCTAATGAAGATTTATTATTTTATTTTGACGTTGTTTTTTTGCAGCATTTCATTTGCTCAAAGCACAATTTCAGGTTCGGTAAAAGACAGTAAAAACGAACCAATTCCTGGCGCAAACGTTAAAGTTGTTGGCGAGCCATCAGGTACCGTAACAGATGGAGACGGTAAGTTTATTGTCAAAGTAACCAAAAAACCACCTTTTACAATTGAGGTGTCAAGCATCGGATTTGCGACGCAAAAAATTGAAGTTACTTCAGCATCCCAAAAAGTTGAAGTAAAGATGGAAAATCAAGACACACAATTGGATGAGATTGTAGTTGCAGCTTCTAGAGCTCCAGAGAGAGTAAAAGAGTCTCCAGTAACAATTGAAAGAATGACAATTAAAGACATCAAGAAAACGGCTTCGCCTACATTTTATGACGGTCTTGAAAATCTAAAAGAGGTTCAAATGAATACAAGTAGTATGTCATTTAAGTCTATCAACACAAGAGGTTTCGCTACTGTAGCTAACACAAGATTCATGCAATTAGTTGATGGTATGGATAATTCTTCACCATTATTAAACTTCGTTTTAGGAAACCTTATTGGTATTTCTGAAATCGATGTTCAAAGTGTTGAATTACTTCCTGGAGCATCTTCTGCATTATATGGAGCAAATGCTTTTAATGGTATTTTATTTATGACCAGTCAAAGTCCTTTTGATAAACAAGGAGTAACGGCATATGCAAAGTATGGTATGACAAATCAAAATGCAGCAGGAAGCAATTTGTATTATGATTATGGAGTGAGAGTTGCTCATGCATTTACTAAACATTTTGCTGCAAAAGCCAATTTCACTTTTATGAATGGTACAGATTGGTTTGCTACAGATTACAGAGATAGAAATGTTTCAGGACGAACTAGAAGTCATTATGGTTATGATGGTCTAAATGTATACGGTGATGAAGCTTCAACAATAATAAGCGCATCTGGTTTGCCAAGTGATAAAGTTTCAAGAACTGGTTATAATGAGACTGATTTAACTGATAGTAAAGTTCAAAATGCTAAAATTGATTTCTCTTTACATTTCAAACCATGGGCAAATGACACAGAAATTATCTGGCAAAGTAAATTTGGTTTTGGTAACACTGTTTATCAAGGAGCAAATAGATATTATTTGAACGGATTCTTCATGCAACAGCATAAATTAGAATTGAAAGGTAAAAATTTCTTCGTTAGAGGTTATTTCACAACAGAAGATGGTGGAAATTCTTATAATATGACTTTTACTGCTTTAAATATAAATAGGCAATGGAAAGCAGATAAGAACTGGTTTACAGATTATGCAGCAGCCTATACTTATTCTTCTTTAGCTGGACAAAGTGCTGACAATGCTCATATTTTAGCAAGAAAGTTTGCAGATTACAATATAGCTCCATTAGGGTTTCCTTTGGTTCCTTACGTAGATCCATCAAATCCATCTGCACCAAGCGGAATAAGACACGAAGCAGGAACACCTGAATTTAAAAACGCATTCAATAAAGTAATTGCTGACCCTAACGTATTAACAGGTTCAAAATTAGTAGACAACTCTTATATGTATCATTCAGATGCAAATTATAACTTTAGAGACATAATAAAATTTGCTGAAATTCAAGTTGGAGGTTCATTTAGATTATACGAATTAAACTCATTTGGAAGAATCTACACAGATTACACAAGCCAAATTAATTATAATGAATATGGAGCATATACTCAAATTCAAAAGAAATTAATGGAAGACAGATTGAAATTAACAGCATCTGTTCGTTATGATAAAGCTAAAAACTTTGATGGTAACTTCTCACCAAGAGTTTCTGCTGTATATACCGCTGGCGTAAATAAAGCACATACTTTTAGAGGTTCGTTCCAAACAGGTTTCCGTAATCCATCTACTCAAGATCAATATATTGGTTTTAATGTTGGTAGCGCAGTTTTACTAGGTTCTGCACCAGATAACTTAATTAGATATTCTGAAACTTTACCTATTAATAACGGAACAGATGGACAAGGTATTGGTTATGCAGGAGGTTCAACTTCAACTATTAATGGTAATAATGCCTATTATAATTCTTATACTTCAGCTTCAGCTCAGCAATTTGCTGCTTTAGCTTCAACGAATCCTGTTGCTGCTGCAGCTTTATTAAAAAAGGCTAATGTTGGACTTGTAAAACCTGAAACTGTGAAAGCATTTGAATTAGGGTATAGAGGACAAGTTCAAAAATTATCTTATGATTTAAATGGTTACTATAACATCTACAATGATTTTATTGGAAATATAACAGTTGTTGCTCCAACCTATGGTACAGCGCAAGATAATCCTGCACCATATGTAGGTTTACCAACAACAAATCCAGGCACTCAGTCTATACATGCACTTGTTAATGGAAACACAAGAGCCTTTCAACTTTATACAAATACTAATATCGAAATTAAATCTATAGGGTTTGGTGCAGGTCTTGCATACAAATTACCTAGAAATTTTGAAATCAGCGCAAATTATAACTATGCTGAATTTGATTTTGACCAGTCTTTAGATCCAAGTTTTGAAGCAGGTTTCAACACACCTAAACACAGAGTTAAAGCTTCTATTAGTAATGATAAATTGTTTAAAAACTTTGGTTTCAATTTAAGCGGAAGATGGAATGACGAGTACAAATGGGAATCTACATTTGCTGATGGTATGATTGATGCTGCAACGGTTATTGATGCACAAATCAATTATAGTATACCAAAATTAAAATCTATAATCAAAGTTGGTGCTGCTAATATTGGTGGGCCAGAATACCAACAAGTTCTTGGAGCAGGTCTAATCGGTCAACAATATTTTGCTTCTTGGACAATAACTCCATAATTTATTTTTAATAATATTTATAATACTTAAAATTATGATAAAAAATTTCAAATGGCTATTCTTGGTTTCGTTAACCTTTATAGCTTGTAATAGTGAAGATGAATCAATAGTTGATAATAATTCATCTGATGGTCTTCCTTTAACTTCAGGTTCAGCTAATTTTTCAAAATACGTTTCAGTTGGAAATTCTTTGACAGCAGGTTTTTCTGATAATGCATTGTTTAAAGCAGGTCAAGAAGGATCATATCCAAACATCCTTTCTCAACAATTCAAACTTGTAGGAGGAGGAGATTTTAAAATTCCATATACTAATGATAATTTGGGAGGACTAACATTTTTTAATAATGTTATCCAAGGAACAAGAATGGCATTAAATAGCTTGACTGCTACTCCTAATCCTTCTCCAAACCCCAATTTATTATATACTCCAGGAATTTTTCCTATTCCAGGTACTCCAACAACCGAAATTACAAACCCAGCAGTTTCTGCAGCAGGACCTTACAATAATGTAGGTGTGCCTGGAGCCAAAAGTTTCCATTTATTATCACCTACATATGGTCTTTTGTCTGGAGTTCCGAGTGGAACAGCAAATCCTTATTTTGCTAGATTTATGTCACAATCTTCTCCTGTTTCAATGCTTAATTATGCTACATCTCAATCACCTACTTTTTTTTCACTATGGATAGGTAATAATGATGTATTATCATATGCTACTTCAGGAGGAACTGGAATAAATCAAGTTGGAAATTTAAATCCTTCAACATATGGAACTAACGACATAACGGACCCTAATGTTTTTGCTAATGTTTATAGTCAATTACTTGACGGAACTACAGGATTAACAAAGAATGGGGCAAAAGGCGTTGTTGCTAATATACCTTATGTGACAACCATTCCTTTTTTTACAGCAGTTCCAACTAATCCAGTACCATTAACAGCAACTCAAGTTGGTCAATTAAATGGTTTATTTGGTGCTATGAATGCTTCTTTAATAGCACATGGTCAAGCGGCTCGCTTCCAAACATTGCAAGCTAGTGTTCTAGATGGTAATACAACAACATATTCTAAAACTAATCCATTGTTGATTATTGATGAATCATTAACTTATGATCCTACTTCGGATTTTGTTACATTATTTATGGGTGCTCCTTTTAATTATCCTGCACCTACTGCTGGATTTTTAGCAAATTTGTATAAAAACTCGCGTCATGCAATTGGATCAGGTTCTAACAGAGATTATATTTTGTTGTCTGCAAGAGGTACAATTGGTGCTACACAACCTGGTTTTCCTGCTACAAATAATACAATAGGAGTTACATATCCTATGCCTGATAGTTCAACAATTACTTTTAGTGAAGCTGCAATTATCAAAACCGCTACTGATTCATACAACAATACAATAAAATCTTTGGCATTAGCTAAAGGTCTCGCTTTTGTTGACGCTAATGCAATTATGAGTCAAGTAGCTAATGGTGGTATTGGCTCTAATAATTATGTAATTACGAACGCTTATCCAACTGGTGGTGCATTTTCATATGATGGTGTGCATCCTTGTCAAAGAGGATATGCATTAATTGCAAATAAATTTATTGAAGCTATAAATACTACATATGGTTCAAATTTAAAAGGTGTTGATTTGTCAAAATATAAAATAGCATTTCCTTCATCTTTATAAGAATTAAATCAATTTATACAAAACCATCAACTTCGGTTGGTGGTTTTTTTGTTTATTGAATATTGATTTCTCTATGATTTAATCTTCAAATAGAAAAAAAATCAAAAAATGCGTAAAAAAATAGCTTTTTGCTATTGATTTTCTATTTAGAAAATTTATCTTTGCACTCTGAAAAAAGACATCATTTTTTCATTTCTAAAACGCTATTAAATAAATACATAAGCAATGTCAAAAGCAATAGGAAAAGTTTCTCAAATCATCGGACCAGTAGTTGACGTAGTATTCAACACTAAAGATGCTGAATTACCAAAAATTTATGATTCATTAGAAATCACTAAGAAAGATGGTACTTTACTTGTACTTGAAGTACAATCTCATATCGGAGAAGATACAGTTCGTACTATCTCTATGGATTCTACAGATGGTTTAAGTAGAGGTACAGATGTAGTTTCTACTGGAAACCCAATTCAAATGCCAATCGGTGCAGATGTTTACGGACGTTTGTTTAACGTAATTGGTGATGCAATTGATGGTTTAGGAAATTTACCAAAAACAGGTGAAAACGGAATGTCAATTCACCGTCAAGCACCAAGATTTGAAGATTTATCTACATCTTCTGAAGTTTTATTTACAGGTATCAAAGTAATCGATCTTATCGAGCCTTATGCAAAAGGAGGTAAAATTGGATTGTTCGGTGGTGCTGGAGTTGGTAAAACAGTATTGATTCAGGAGTTGATTAACAATATCGCTAAAGGTCACGGTGGTCTTTCTGTATTCGCAGGAGTAGGTGAAAGAACTCGTGAAGGAAACGACTTACTTCGTGAGATGTTAGAGTCTGGAATTATTAAATATGGTGAAGAATTTATGCACTCTATGGAAAATGGAGGTTGGGATTTAACTAAAGTTGATAAGCCAGGAATGAGAGATTCGAAAGCTACTTTCGTTTTCGGACAAATGAATGAGCCACCTGGAGCTAGAGCACGTGTTGCTTTATCAGGATTGTCTATCGCAGAATATTTCCGTGATGGAGCAGGTTCAGACCAAGGTAAAGACGTACTTTTCTTCGTTGATAATATCTTCCGTTTTACACAAGCAGGTTCAGAGGTATCAGCACTTTTAGGACGTATGCCATCTGCGGTAGGTTACCAACCAACTTTAGCAACAGAAATGGGTGCGATGCAAGAAAGAATTACATCTACCAAAAAAGGATCTATTACATCGGTACAAGCGGTTTACGTTCCTGCGGATGACTTAACTGACCCGGCACCAGCAACAACGTTTGCTCACTTAGATGCAACAACAGTATTGTCTCGTAAAATTGCTGAGCTTGGTATTTATCCAGCGGTAGATCCACTAGATTCAACATCTCGTATCTTAACACCACTTATTTTAGGTGATGACCACTATAATTGTGCTCAAAGAGTAAAAGAAATTCTTCAAAAATACAAACAACTTCAAGATATCATCGCTATCCTTGGTATGGAAGAGTTGTCAGAAGAAGATAAATTATCGGTATCAAGAGCTCGTAGAGTTCAACGTTTCTTATCTCAACCTTTCCACGTAGCGGAGCAATTTACAGGTATTCCTGGAGTTTTGGTTGATATTAAAGATACTATTAAAGGATTCAACATGATTATCGATGGTGAATTAGACCACTTGCCAGAAGCAGCTTTCAACCTTAAAGGAACAATCGAAGACGCTATCGAAGCAGGACAAAAAATGTTAGCAGAAGCATAAGAATTAGGATTGAGGAATCGAAGAGTTAGGATTTAAATATTCCTAAAATCCCAAATCCTAAATCCAGAATCCTAAATAAAAAAAAATGATTTTAGAAATAGTATCACCAGAAGCTACATTATTTAAAGGAGAAGTTACTTCGGTTTCTTTACCAGGTGTAGATGGTTCATTTCAAATATTGAACAATCACGCTCCAATAGTTTCTATTTTAAAGCAAGGAACAGTAAAAGTTACTGCAACGAGCTTTAAGTTTGAAAAAGAAGTAGAAGATAAATTTACAAAAGTAAACGATCAAAACTACACTCTTGAAATCTCTTCAGGAACTATTGAAATGAAAGACAATAAAGTAATTGTTTTAGCCGACTAAAACAATTCAAAATAAAGTAAGAAAGCCAAGCATTATTGTTTGGCTTTTTTTATTTTTGGAGTATGGATTTAAAGAAGGAAATATTTTTAAGTGATGGTAAAAGACCTTTATGGCAAGTCGTCATAGGTTCATTGTTTTTTGCATTTGGTATTTGCTGCATTTTATATGTTTTATATATCTTTTACATTCTTGGATTTAACGCAGAATCCATAAATGGTTGCTTGTCATTAATTACTTTGGCAATTTTTGCATCAGTCGGAGGATTTTCATTCAGCTTAACAAAGTCAATTTCTATCAATTTAGAAAAAGAGACTTTAAAGTCAAGATATAGTGTGGGTTTAGTAGGCTTAAATTATTATTCTAAAATTCCAACATTAGAGTATGTTTCAGTTTTTAAAAATCCTCAAGAAGTTTTTTTTGAAGTCAAATTATGGTATAAGGGTAATAAACATTATACTATAGCCTATTTTGATAACACAATTGATGCAATTAATTTTGGGATAATGTTTTCTGATAAGTTAAGTCTTGATTTGTTAGACGCAACCGAAAGAGGTAATTTCAAATGGATAGACAAAACAGAATTATGAAAAACTTCCCAAAATCATTAACACAAAAACTGCAACAACGCGAGCAAAATAATGCTTTGCGAAAATTGCCAGTTTCTAATAATTTAATAGATTTTGCTTCCAATGATTATTTAGGTTTTGCTAATTCTGAGGAAATTTTCAATCAAACACATGATTATCTTCAAGAGAATAACATCAAAATAAATGGCGCAACAGGTTCTCGATTAATTTCAGGAAACCACAATTTATATCAAAAGACAGAAGACTATATTGCCAATTTCCATCAATCAGAAACCGCATTAATTTTCAATTCGGGTTACGATGCTAATGTGGGTTTTTTTAGTTCGTTACCACAACGCAACGATATCATTCTTTATGATGAATTATGCCACGCTTCTATTCGTGATGGAATTCAAATGAGTAATTCAAAATCGTATAAATTTCAGCACAATGATTTCAATCATTTAGAAAAAGTAATAATTTCACAACTCGAAACTCGAAACCCGAAACCCGAAACTTTTTATATTGTTACCGAATCGGTTTTTTCCATGGATGGTGATGCTCCAAATGTAGAAGAACTAGTAACTCTATGCGAAAAATACAATTGCTATTTGGTCATTGACGAAGCACATGCATTAGGCGTTTTCGGAAATTTAGGTGAAGGATTAATTCAATATCAAGGATTGCAAGATAAAGTTTTTGCAAGAATCATGACATTCGGAAAAGGATTAGGATGTCATGGTGCAGCCATTTTAGGAAGCCAAGAATTGAAATCGTATTTAGTTAATTTTGCACGAAGTTTTATTTATACAACAGGACTTTCTCCACATTCAGTTGCTACAATTTTAATAGCTTATCAGTATTTAAAGTCTGAAAAAGAATCAATTCAAAAACTTAAAAACAACATTCAATTTTTCAATCAAGAGAAATTGCAAATGGGTTTGAAGCCAATGTTTGTTTATAGCAAATCAGCTATTCAATGTGCTATAATTCCAGGAAACGAAAAGGTAAAATCAATCGCTAATCAATTGCAAGAAAACGGATTTGATGTAAAAGCTATTCTCTCGCCAACAGTTCCAGAAGGTCAAGAACGACTTCGTTTTTGTTTGCATTCCTATAATTCTGAAAAAGAAATCTCAGAAGTCTTGCGATTGTTGAGTACTTTTGTGTTTTAAATAAGATATGGAGGAACAATTTCAAATTGTAGGTCGTTATCAATATTCATCGGAGGCTTTAATTTATAAGGGTAAATTGGAGTCTGAAGGAATTCAAGTGTTTATTAGGGATAACAATATTGTTGATTCAAATCCTTTGTATAGTAATGCCGTTGGAGGCATTAAGCTTTTTGTAAAAAGTGAAGATTTTGAGAAAGCTCAACTTGTTCTTTCAGATGTAAGTCAATATTCACTAAACGAAAACAATCAACTTATTAAATGTCCAAAATGCAATGCTGAACAAGTTGAAATGGTCACTTCAATTAAAGATATTAGATCATTTTTAGCTTTTCTTTTTTCAGTATTAGTTGTGTATATGCCGTTTTATTCTAAGCATAAATACAAATGTCAATCATGTAAATTTGAATTTAATTAAATGAAACTATTCATCACAGGAATCGGCACCGATGTAGGTAAAACTATTACATCAGCGATTGTAACTCAAGCACTAGAATCCGATTATTGGAAACCTATTCAAGCAGGCGATTTAGACAATTCTGATAGTCATAAAATTCAGCGTTATATTTGTAATGATAAAACCATTATTCACGAAAATAGCTATAAACTAAACACACCTGCAAGTCCACATTTAGCAGCAGCAATAGACGGAATTACAATAAATTTGAAAAAAATAGTCGAGCCCAAAACAAAAAACCATCTTGTTGTAGAAGGCGCAGGCGGATTATTAGTTCCTTTAAACGACAACGATTGCATTATTGATTTAATTCAACCCGATTACAAAATAATATTGGTTTCACGCCATTATCTTGGAAGCATCAATCACACCTTACTATCTTTTGAAGCTTTAAAAAGCAGAAATTTGAAAGTAGCAGGAATCATTTTTTCTGGTGATGAAAATAAAGCTACCGAAGAAATTATTCTGAATAAAACCAAAACCAAATTCATTGGAAGAATTGACGACGAACCTTATTTCGATCAAAATGTAATTCAATATTACGCTGATAAGTTTCGAGAGAATCTTTTAACATTATAAGAGAATAGAAAATAGAATAAAGAAAATAGACTTAACTATCTTTGCAAAAATATTTAGAGACAAGTCTATGTTCTATTCTCTATTTTCTATATTCTAGCAAAATGAACTTTTCACAAAGAGACAAAAAACACAATTGGCATCCGTACACACAACACAAAACTGTGCCTGATTTTCCTGCAATCGTAAGAGGGAAAGACGCATTGTTGTGGGATGAAAACGGTAAAGAATATATCGATGCCATTGCTTCATGGTGGGTGAACCCTTTCGGACATTCCAACAAAGTTATGGCGGATGCTATTTATGAGCAATTAACTATTTTAGAACATGTTTTATTTGGAGGATTTACTCACAATAAAGCAGTAGAATTATCTGAAAAACTAATGGAAATTCTACCTTCCAATCAACAGAAAATTTTCTATTCCGATAATGGTTCCACTGCTGTTGAAGTAGGTATTAAAGTCGCTTTACAATACAATTATAATAAAGGAATCAAAAAAACTAAAGTCATCGCTTTTGAAGATGCTTTTCACGGTGATACTTTCGGAGCAATGGCTGCCAGCGGAATTACTTTTTTTACAGAAGCTTTCAAAGGTTCGCTTCTAGAGGTTGTTCGCATTCCAGTTCCAACTAAAGGCAACGAAGAACAAACTATAAAAACTTTAGAAAATCTTGTAAAAACCAACGAATTTGCAGCGTTTATTTTTGAACCATTAGTGCTTGGAGCTGCAGGAATGGTAATGTATTCAGCAGAAGTTTTAGATAAATTAATTACCATTTGTAACCAAAATAACGTGTTCACTATTGCTGACGAAGTTATGACAGGTTTTGGCAAAACAGGTAAAACATTCGCTAGTGATTATCTTGAAAACAAACCTGATATGATGTGTCTTTCAAAAGCATTAACAGGCGGAACAATTCCAATGGCAATCACGACATTCTCTCAAGAAATCTTCGAAGGATTTTACCATGATGACACTGACAAAGCACTATTTCACGGACACACTTTTACAGCAAATCCTACAGGTTGCGCTGCGGCTTTAGCCAGTATTTCACTTTTACAAACCGATGAAATTCAGCAAAATATTCAAACGGTTCATCAATCGCATTTAGCATTTCAATCCAAAATAAAAAACCATACAAAAGTAAAAACCACTCGAGTGCTCGGCGTAATTTTTGCCCTGGAAATCAAAACCGAAACCCAAGAAAGTTACTACGGAACGATGCGCAACAAACTCTACAATTTCTTCATCGAAAACGGAGTAATTTTACGACCAGTTGGAAACATAGTTTACATTTTGCCACCCTACATCATCACCGAAAATCAATTACAAAAAGTCTATCAAACCATCGAAAATGCTTTGGAAATAGTTTAAATTTGCATTCGTTAAACAAATATTCAAAGCAATATTCAAAGACTTTATTTTTATTTAAAACTCTGTGATTCCTCTGTGAATCTCTGTGTTATTTAACATGAAAGAAAAAATTGCCATAACATCTTTAGCATCCATTTCACCTTTAGGAAAAAACCCTGAGGCTATTTGGCGCAATTATCTTTCAAATGGAACCTTAATTTCAACCAAAGACTTTAACGGAAAGCCACAATTTGTAGCCACAATTCCTCAAGAAATTAGAAATGAAATTGAAGAATTAAAAAAGAGTGAAATTAAGTACAAAGCTTTAGACGAAACGGTTTTGCTATCTATTTTAGTTTCACGACAAGCCATAAAAAATGCAGGTTGGAAAAAAGGTGATGACTTCGGAATCAATATTGGTTCTTCTCGTGGCGCAACGCAATTATTTGAAAAACACCACAAAGAATTTCTCGAAACCGGAAAAACGTCAACCTTAGCATCTCCAACCACAACTCTAGGAAATATTTCTTCTTGGGTAGCACACGATTTAAAAAACAACGGACCAGAAATATCCCATTCTATAACGTGTTCAACAGCTTTACACGCGGTTTTAAATGCCGTAGCTTGGTTGCAATCAGGAATGGCAAATAAGTTTTTAGTAGGCGGAAGCGAAGCACCATTGACCGATTTCACTATTGCTCAGATGCACGCTTTAAAAATTTATTCTAAAGAAACTTCCGAATATCCTTGTCGTGCTTTCGATTTTAAAAAAACCAAAAACACTATGGTTCTTGGTGAAGGTGCTGCTGTTGCTTGTTTAGAAGTTGGTTACAACCAAAACGCATTAGCTTACATAGAAGGAATTGGCTATGCGACTGATGATATTGAACACAATATTTCGATTTCAGACGAAGCCAATTGTTTTCAAAAATCCATGAAAATGGCTTTGCAAAATACCAAATTAGAAGATGTTGATGCCATAGTAATGCACGCGCCAGGAACTTTGAAAGGTGATACTTCAGAGTATAAAGCAATTCAAAAAGTTTTTGGCACTTCGACAGGCTCAGCACAGGCAAATCATCCAATGCTTACCACAAACAAATGGAAAGTAGGCCACACCTTTGGAGCTTCAGGAATGTTAAATATGGAAATGGCAATTATGATGATGCAACACAATCAATTCATCGAAGTACCATTTGCTGAAAAGCAAACCATAAGAAAAGAAATAAAAAAAGTATTAATTAATGCTGTAGGTTTCGGAGGAAACGCAGTAAGTATTCTTTTGTCAAAAGAGTTTTAGTTGAAGTAATCATCTGCTAACTGCGACTGAAAACTGAAAACTATTTCTCAAGCTCCTTTACTTTTTCATAAATCCTTTCGCTTTCCCATCCTTTACGAAGTAAGTAGTCGCAGAATTTTTTACGTTTTTTCAAATCGTTTTTTTCTGTAATGGATTCCCAATGTTTTTCTGCTAAATTTTCGAAAGTCATTTCATATTCTTCAGATGGGATTTCTTTTAGTGCTTTGGTAACTAAATAATCTGAAATTTTTCTTGCTTTCAATTCGTTTTTGATTCGAATTTTGCCCCATTTTTTCTGATGAAATTTACTAATTGAAAAAACTAACGCAAAACGTTCTTCGTTTAGGAAATTACTTTCAATTAAATGCACAATTATTCGGTCTTTTTCGGCTTGATTTAATACAAAACCACGCAATTTTTCAGACACCTCAATGTGACATCTTTCTTGGTAAGAACAGTAATATTCCATCTTTTGTAGAATATCCTCTACAGAACTAGTTGATTTTGAGTTCAAAACGTTAAAAAGGCATGAAATTTGTTAATAATTTAATAACGCAAATGTATTGAAATTGTGTGAATTAGAAGTAATTTTGTAGTCCCAAATTGTTATTGAAAAATTAAAAAACTAAATTCATTTTATGAAATTTAAAATACTTTTTTTGGCATTGCTTTATAATGTTTTATCTTTTGGACAAACTACAATTTATAGTTCAGCTTGTTCTGCAGCTTCGCCATTATGGACTTATAATAATACGACCGCTGTGCAACCAATTCAGCAAGGAACATATTGGTTATTGGAAGATTCTGATTACATAATTTCAGAACCATTTGATGTTAGTTCATATGTTTCTGGTCTTTCTTTGAGTTTTCTAGTTGGAACTTATGGTGCTGGAGCTCCAAATGCACCTGTATTTGTTGAATATTCAGAAGATAATGGATTGACGTGGTCAACAACGACATTTACTTCTGCAATTCCAACATCGGCTACTTTGATAGCATCTGGGGTTTTTAACATACCACCATCAACATCTACACAATTCAAATTAAGATTTAACAAAGGAATTCTTGGAGGAAGACAAGGTGTTCGAATAGATGATATACTTTTTACTGGATTAGGACCATGCACTGTTCCTTTAAACCAAGCATCAGGTATTACTTTTAGTAATCCATTAACAAATGGTGCCACAATTTCTTGGACAAATGGAGCTTCAACTTCTGGTTCAATGGTAGTTGTTCGTCCAACTGCCTCAATAGTATTAGATCCTTCTACAAGTACATCTTATACACCTAATGCAAATTATGCAACAGCAGGTCAAATTGATGTTAATAATAGAGTGGTTTATTTAGGAGGTGGAACTAGTGTAAATGTAACTGGATTAAATCCTGAAACACAATATACAGCTACTATATATTCCTATAATGCTTTAGATTGTTATAATACTACTGCACCGGTTTCGGTGAATTTCTATACATTGTCAACTGAACCAACGGCTCAACCCGGCGCTGGTACATTCACTTGTGCTGTAGGCGTACCTAATACTTCTGTAATTAATTTAACTTTTCCAGCAGCCAAC
Source organism: Flavobacterium koreense (assembly GCF_054776075.1). Lineage (NCBI taxonomy): Bacteria > Pseudomonadati > Bacteroidota > Flavobacteriia > Flavobacteriales > Flavobacteriaceae > Flavobacterium > Flavobacterium koreense. Next base: position 285,632 of record NZ_BAAHCF010000008.1, read on the forward strand.
ACGCTTGGAGGAGATGGATATATTATCCTTTACAGAATTGGAGCGGCTCCAACAGGAGTTCCAACAGATGGTGCTTATCATGCTCCAGGAACTGTTTTTGGAGATGCAATTGTTTTAGGACAAACTGCTAACACAGGAACAACAACAACTTATGCCGCAACTGGATTAAACAGTGGAACAAATTATTTTTTCTCACTAGTTCCATTTAATGGATATTTAAGTGTTGCAGGTACATTAAATTATAGAACAGCTGCAACAATAGTAACTACAAATTGTACAACAACTGCGGCAATTCCTGCAATAACTTTGGCAAATAATGGAACTCAAGTTACTGCAGCAAATGTGCCTCAAGGAACAACAGATTTAATTTTACACAAGTTTCAGCTTTCAGTTGCTACTGCAAATGCAACTTTGCAAGGTGTAACAGCAACTACAAATGGAACTTATGTTGCTGCCGATCTTATAAATTTAAAAGTTCGTTATTCTGCTAACAATGTTTTAGATGCAGCTGATGCAACTTTGAGCACAAAAACCCTAACATTGGGTCCAGGATTACATACTTTTCCAAGTTTTACATCACAGATAATTACAGCAGGAACTATTGGGTATATATTTATTACGGCAGATATTTCACCATCTGCAACTTTAAACAATACGATTGCTTTGAATGCAATAGCAACTACAAATGTAACATTTGCCGCTGGAGCAAAAGGAGGAACCACAACTGCTGGTGGTTTACAAACCATCTCTCCTTCTGCTCCAGCAGTTCCAACTTCTTTTACAAGAGTATGTACTTCTAATACAACTCAATCATTGACTTGGGCTGCACCAGCAACAGGAACATTTGATGGGTATTTACTTGTAGTGAGAGATGGAGGAGTTCCAAATGCAGTTACTACAATAGTAGCTTCATCACAAAGTTTTAATTTAGATTATAGTTTAGCTCCAACTTATAATGCAACAACCTCTAGGGTTTTATATATTGGAACAGGAACTTCTGCAACAATTACAGGTTTAACTCCAGGAATAACTTATACTTATGCTTTGTATGCTTACAAAAATAATGGAGCATCCTCAGTTTATTCAGTAACAGCAACAACAATTACTCAAATTACTGCTGTTCCTAATGTAACAGGTTTTGGTTCAACACCAGCCAATACTTCGGGAACAGTAACTTGGAGCAATCCAAATGCTGCATGTTATGATGAAGTTCTGGCAGTTGTTACTACTACACCGGGTATTACTTTTGCACCTTCTGGAAACGGAAGCGCTTATGTGCCAAATACGGTTTATGCTGCACCAAACCAAGTTGTTTTTAATAGTGTTGGAAATTTTGTTACTATTACTGGATTAACTAATGGTGTAACTTATTATGTTGAAATTTTTGTTAGAAAAGGAACAGAATGGAGTTCTGGAGTTGAAACTAGTTTTACGCCAAATTTAGCAACAGTATTTAAACCAGGAGAATTAGTGTTTGTTGGATTTGACGGACAATATGCTGGTAGCGGTCCAGACGATCAATACATGGTTGCAACAATGGTAGATATCATTCCGGGAACCACTTTTTCTATTGCTAATTCAAGATATGAAGCTGGAGCTGCAGCTAATGTTAGAACTGATAAATGGGGTGGAGCAGGAAATGATCCTAGTTCGTCTCCTGGAGTTACAAATTTCACATATAATGGATCAGGTAATATAACAGCAGGTTCTGTTTTGGTTTTAAACACAAATAGTTCAAATGTATTTAGCTATGTAGGTGTTATTACTGGAACAACTTTAACAGATAGAACGGCTGATTTTATTAATTCACAACCTTTTGGTGTTGGATCAACTCCTAATATTACAACAACTAATGGCGATGGAGAACAAATCTATTTATTGCAAGGGAATTTTGTTTCGGATGGAACTATAGACACCAATGAAGCTAATTATATCTTAACAGGAACATTGCTTCACGGATTTACTATCAAAACTGGATGGGTTCCTTTTACATCGGCATGTAGTGGTGTGAATGGTGGAGGAAGTAATAGACAATCTCGCTTGCCAAATGCATTAACTTGTTTTAATGTTGAAAGCGCCGTAGCAAATACAATCAGTGGGTATTATAGAAATAGTGCTCAACATGGTAGTACATCAATTAGAAATATAATTAGAGAAATTGCTAATATTACAACAAATTGGGTTATAGGAACTACAAGATATACCATTGACGCAACAAGTAGTGCAACAAACAGAGCAGGAAAAACCTTTATCATTGGAACTAGTGAAACTTCTGGACAATGGGTTGGTGATTTTGATACCAACTGGTTCAATTGTTCAAATTGGGGTAGATTAACTGTTCCAGATGAAACTGTTGATGTAATTATAGATAATGTAACTTCTATTAATAATTCAGTAATAGATTACACAGCAACGTATTCAGATTTTTATGCTGATTTGGCGGTTTGTAACAATCTCAACATCAACGGAAGAAGATTAACTATTCAAGGAAATCCTAATAATGAGTTGGAAGTTTACGGAAATGTTACTATCGGAGCTTCTGGAACTTTAGATATGAATGATGGTTCTAACGGAACGCCAGATGGTCAACTTTATTTGTATGGAAATTGGAATAATAATGGTACCGAAACTAATTTTGATCAAGGCGAAAGCACCATTCATTTTAAAGGAAGTATTCCTCAAGTAATAAATAATGTTGCTCCAAGAGGAACAGAGTTATTCTACAATGTAGTGTTAGATAATGACTTTAATACCGCTATTTCTAATGATTTAATTGCTGAAGGTGATTTAACAATTAACGCAACAAGAGCTTTAAATATTGATTCTAATGGATTTGTTTTTGCCTATAAAAGATTAAATCACAATGGAGATTTATCAATAGCTAATAACGGACAATTTATTCAAGTTGACGAAACTGATAACAACACAGGTATATATACAGGAACCAAATTTCAGCTAACAAGAACTGCTCAAGCTAAGAATTTTGATTATGTTTATTGGAGTGCACCAACAGAAAATTTTGCAGTTACTGGCGTTCCAACTAATAATCGTTACGAATGGAATACTTTATTTGCTAATGCTAATGGAACATTAGGAAATTGGGCAACAGCATCTGGAAATATGACTAAAGGAAAAGGATACATTGCCAGAGCTTCTAATGGTTCTGCAACACCAGTTGGATTAAGTACAATCTTTACAGGAAAACCTCACAATGGTCAATTCAATTTTGATATTTATAGAGGAAATTATAATGGAGCAGACTATGATGCTGATTTAACCAATCCGAATAACGTATTAACAACAAGATTTGATGACAATTGGAATTTGGTTGGGAATCCATATCCATCAGCGATTGATGCTGAAGAGTTCTTGGTTCAAAATCAAACTAAGATTGAAGGTGCTGTATGGATTTGGACACATGGTTTGAATCCAACTTCAAATGTTAGTCCGTTTTATAGCAATTATCAGTACAATTATTCGTCTTCAGACTATATCAAATACAATGGTTTAGGTTCAACAGATCCAGATACTTTTGCAGGAAAAATTGCTTCTGGACAAGGATTTATGGTGAACATGCTTCATACAACTGCAACTCCGAATAACATAACTTTTACTAATAATATGAGAAGTGATGCTTCAATGGTTCAGTATGATAATACTGATTTCTTTAGAGGTGTTTCAACAAATACTGTTGGTCCTGTTGAGGAAAAACACAGAATTTGGTTGGATATTATCAATACTACTTCTGGACAAATGGACAGAACATTGTTAGGATATTCAACAAGTTCAACCCTAGGTGTTGACCATTTGTATGATTGTATTTTTAGACCAACATCAGAACTAAGTATGTTTTCCATCATCAATTCAGAGCCGTTTATTATTCAAGGACGACCACTTCCTTTCAATAATTTTGATCTTGTTCCAATGGGAATCAGAATTGTTGCAGCAGGAAATCATACTATAGCGATCAAGAAAGTAGATGGATTGTTTGAGCAAAATCAAGATATTTATTTAGAAGATAAGCAGTTAAATATTATTCATGATTTAAGACAAGCGCCTTATAACTTTACATCTTCAGTTGGAACTTTCAATGATAGATTTGTTTTAAGATATACAACAGCAGCATTGAGTAATGAAAATTTCGAATCTATTGAAAATTCAGTTTTCATGTCGGCTAATAATGGTCAAATTAAAATTAGAACTATCAATGAACTATTGAGCGAGGTAACGGTTTATGATGTTTTAGGAAGAGAAATTATAAAGAAGACTAATATTGCTTCAAACGATTTAATAATAAATAATATTACAGCTACAAATCAAGCGTTGATTGTGAAAATAAAATTAGAAAATGGTGAAGTTGTTACTAGAAAAGTAATTCTTTAGTCAGTTTCTTAAAACTAAAAAGCCCCAATCTTATAAAGGTTGGGACTTTTTTTATGCTTTAGATTTTATTATTTTCCTTTTCCAGAAGCTTCTAGATTTCTTTCAATTTTGTGCTCAGGACGAGACCATTTAGGTTTTTCTCCCAAAGCTTGAAATTGTGAATCTTCAGCTTCAACAGTTTTTGGTTGCATCAATTTGATGAAGGGTTTTTGAGGTTGTAATCCAAGAGTTTCAAACATTTTCATGTCTTCATTCACATCAGGATTTGGTGTTGTAAGAAGTTTGTCACCAGCAAAAATTGAATTTGCACCAGCAAAGAAACACATAGCTTGACCTTCACGAGACATTTCAGTTCTACCAGCAGAAAGTCTAACTTGAGTTTCTGGCATTATAATTCTTGTAGTGGCAACCATTCGAATCATTTCCCAAATTTCAACTGGTTTTTCGTTTTCCATTGGTGTTCCTTCAACAGCTACAAGTGCATTAATTGGCACCGATTCTGGTTGAGGGTTTAATGTTGAAAGCGCCACAAGCATTCCTGCTCTGTCTTCTATAGATTCTCCCATTCCAATAATTCCACCACTACAAACCGTAACATTAGTTTTACGAACGTTGTCTATTGTTTGTAATCTATCTTCAAATCCACGAGTTGAAATTACCTCTTTATAATATTCTTCAGAAGTATCTAAGTTGTGATTGTAAGCATACAAACCAGCTTCTGCCAAACGTTGCGCTTGATTTTCAGTTAACATTCCAAGTGTACAACACACTTCCATTTCTAGTTTATTAATGGTACGAACCATTTCTAAAACTTGGTCAAATTCTGGTCCGTCTTTTACATTTCTCCAAGCGGCACCCATACAAACTCTTGATGAACCACTCGATTTTGCTCTAAGAGCTTGTGCTTTTACTTGGCTTACCGACATTAAATCGTTGCCTTCTATGTCTGTATGATATCTAGCTGCTTGTGGACAATAACCACAATCTTCTGGACAGCCACCAGTTTTTATAGATAATAATGTAGAAACTTGAACTACATTTGGATCATGATGTTCTCTATGAATAGTTGCTGCTTCATACATTAAATCCATTAAGGGTTTGTTGTATATCGCTATAATTTCTTCTTTAGTCCAATTATGTTTTGTAATGCTCATTGATAAGGATATTTAATGATGTTTCAAAAGTAGTTAATTACTTTGTAACAAACAATGATTTAAAAGTGGGTATTTATATAATTTACAGCAAAAATTTTATCTTCATTTATTTGATTTTTCAAGTCGTTTAAAGAATCAAATTTTTGTTCATCTCTAATAAATTCTATAATTTCAATAGTTAAGGTTTTGTCATAAATAGTTTTATCAAAATCCAGAAAAAAGACTTCAATAGTTTGATTTGTTCCATCAACTGTTGGTCTTGTGCCAATATTCATTAATCCGAAAATTGTTTTTTTATCGTAATTACTTTTTACAATATAAACGCCGTTTTTCGGAATCAACTTATAGTCTTCATTAATTTTAATGTTAGCTGTTGGAAATCCGATTGTGCGACCGAGTTGTTTTCCTTTTACAACAATTCCTGAAAAGAAATAATTGTAACCAAGGTAGTTATTAGCCAAAGTTATGTTTCCTTCTAAAATGGCATTTCTAATTTTGGTAGAACTTACCGCATTATCATTTATTTCTTGAGCTGAAATTTGCTCTACTTCAAATCCGTATTCTTTACCAAAAACTATTAAATCATTGATATCAGCAGTTCTATTTCTTCCAAAACGATGATCATATCCAATAATTATTTTTCGAATATTAAGCTGATTGACCAAGATTTCTTTAACAAATTCTTCGGCTGTAAGTCTTGAAAATTCTTGATTAAATGGATGAATGATTAAATTATCAATTCCTGTTTTTTCTAAAAGTATTGTTTTTTCATCTACAGTATTTAGAAGTTGTACAACAGAATTATCTTGTAGTACCATTCTCGGATGTGGAAAAAAGGTTAAAACTACACTTTCACAATTAAGTTCTTTAGCGTTAAAAATTATTCTTTCAAGAATTTTTTTATGACCAATGTGTACACCATCAAAGGTACCGATGGTAACAACCGATTTTTTATTATTATATTCTTTAATATTGCTAAAGGTTTTCAAGAAAAATAAATTTTAGCTGCAAAGGTAATTTATTTATATCGATACAAAAAAATTAAGTGAATACGCTACTATAGTGTTTTTTGAAAGTTTTTTAATTCATAAATATATGAAATCTAGTTTTTTAGTTTTTTTATTAAACAACCTTTTATATATTTACCACCTTATTTAACTAACTCAATTTATGAAAAAAACTACACTATTAACCTTTATTACCCTTATACTTACTACAATAGGGTATTCACAATCTAACCGCTTTTGGATTTCTCATAATCCTAACGATAGAATAATCAATAAAGATAAAGCAGTTGCAAGACTAGCTTTTCCTAAAGATTTTAAATTATTTGATTTAAATATTACACCTTTAAGACAACAATTATTTTCAATTGTTGGGAATGGGGCATCTTCTCGCTCAACTATTATATCTCTACCAAATGCTGATGGAGGAATTGAAGAATTTGAAGTTTATGAAGCTTCTAATTTTGAACCAGATTTGCAAGCACAATTTCCTGAAATAAGAGCTTATTCAGGTAAAGGTATTACAGATAGATATGCAACTTTAAAATTAAGTATTTCACCACAAGGAATACAAACTATGGTTTTTAGAGCTGATAAAGAAAGTGAATTTATTGAAGCTTATTCTCAAGATCATACAACTTATGCAGTTTTTAAATCTCAAAGACAAAAAGGAGCATTAGCTTGGACTTGCTCTACTGAAGATCAAAAACTAGTTCATGACATTGGTAATAGAGTAGCTACTAATGCAACGGCTTTATCAAGCGCAGGACAATTAAAAACGATGCGTTTAGCTCAATCATGTAACGCAGAATACTCAAATTATTTTGGAGCAACTAATGCTAGTCAAGTTGGTTTAGTTGTTGCTGCTTTTAATGCAACATTAACACGTTGTAATGGTGTTTATGAAAAAGATTTAGCACTTCATCTTAATTTAGTTGCTGGTTCAACAAATGTAATTTATTACAATCCAACTACTGACCCATATACCACAATGGGAAATTGGAATACTCAGTTACAACAAGCGCTTAATACAACATTAACAGGAACAGGTACATCTTTGGCTGTTAATAATGCAGCCTATGATGTAGGTCATATGTTTGGTGCAAGCGGTGGTGGTGGAAACGCAGGTTGTATTGGTTGTGTTTGTGTGAATGGTGTTGCCGCTGGTACAGGTGGTACTAAAGGAAGAGGTATTACTTCTCCTGCTGATGGAATCCCACAAGGAGATAATTTTGATATCGATTATGTAGTACATGAAATTGGACACCAATTAGGAGGAAACCATACATTCTCTAATAATAACGAAGGAGCAGGAGTTAATAAAGAAGTTGGTTCAGGAGTAACAATTATGGGGTATGCTGGAATTACAGGTCAAGATGTAGCCCCACATTCTATTGATATTTACCATGAAGCGACTATTGAGCAAATTCAAAATAATTTAGCTACAAAACTGTGTCCTATTACAACATCTTTAACAGGAACAAACGCAACTCCAGTAGTAGCTTCAGTACCAAATTATATCATTCCAAGAAGTACACCTTTTGTACTTACTGGTTCTGCAACAGATGCTGATGCAGGTGATGCATTAACTTACTGCTGGGAACAAAATGACGATGGAGCATCATCAACAGGAGCAAATAGTAATGCAAGTATTACTAAAACTATTGGACCAAACTTTATTTCATGGCTTCCAACGGCTTCACCGAGTAGATATTTTCCAAAATTATCATCTGTAATTGCAAATTCAGCTACAACTAGTCATGTTGGAGGAGATGCAGGAATGTTGTCTGAAGCTTTAAGTTCTGTTTCAAGAACATTAAATTTTAGATTAACAGTTAGAGATAACTCTCCGTATAGCTCAACTGCACCAATAAAAGTTGGTCAAACAGCTTATACAGATATGGTGGTTACAGTTAATGCAGCTGCAGGGCCATTTGTGGTAAACACACCTAATACTGCTGTTTCATGGATAGCAGGAACAAACCAAACGGTTACATGGAATGTGGCAGGAACAACAGGAAACGGTGTTAACTCTCCTTTTGTTGATGTCTTTTTATCAACTGATGGAGGTTTAACATATCCTATTCAATTAGCAAATAAAGTTCCAAATAATGGTAGTACTGTGGTAACTGTTCCAAATAATGTAGGTACAAATAATAGAATAATGGTAAAAGGATTTCAACATATATTCTTTGATATTTCTAATACAAACTTTACAATTACAACAGCACCTTCAACTTTTGCTGTAACTCAATCAGGCGTACAAAGTACATTAGTTTGTTCAGTGCCATCAACAACTTATACTTTTGACTATGTTGCATTAGCTGGTTTTACTGGAACTACAACTTTTAGTGCAACAGGAAATCCGGCTGGAACAAATGTAACTTTTAGCCCAGCATCTTTAAGTTCTTCAAATGGAACTGTTGTGATGACAGTTGATAACTTGCTAACTGCACCTGCTGGAGTTTACAACATAAACGTTAATGCAACTTCTGGGGCAGATGTAAAAACCGTTCCTTTTCACTTATATTTAGGTTTACCAGATGTTACACTAACAACTCCAGCAAATAATGCAGTTGCACAAAATACTTCACTGGCATTAACTTGGTCAGTAAATCCAAGTGCATCTTCTTACAATGTTCAAGTAGCTACTGATGCTGGATTTAATACAATTATAAGCTCAGGAAGTGTTACCACTAATGTTTACAATGTAAATGGATTGACAGAAGGTGTAGCGTATTTTTGGAGAGTTGCTCCAGTGAGCGCTTCATGTACAGGTAATTTCAGTTCAGGATACAAGTTTGTTACTGGAATAATTACTTGCTTAACCGCTACTTCTACAAATGTGCCTATAACAATACCAACAACTGCAAATGTAACAGCAAATTCTACATTAAATGTTACATCAACTAATACGGTTTCTGACGCTAATGTTACAATTGATATTACTCATACATGGGTAAATGATATGACAATTACATTAATAAGCCCAGCAGGAACTCAAGTCCAATTGGTGGCTCAACCATGTACAAGTGTAGCTTTAAATGATATTACGGCTACATTTGATGATGCTGGTGTGCCTATAGTTTGTGGAAATAATCCAGCAATTTCTGGTGTAGTTATCCCTGCTCAAGCACTATCAGCTTTCAATGGAGAGCCTATGAACGGAACTTGGACTTTAAGAGTTTTAGATTCTTTCAACCAAGACGGTGGCTCAATTAATGCTTGGAGTTTGAATTTATGTAACATAGCGCCAGCCTTAGCAGTTAATCAAAACATATTTGAAAATTTTGCATTGTATCCAAACCCAAATAATGGAACTTTTACTGTTCAATTCAATTCTTCATCTGACAATTCTATTTTAATTGGAATTCATGATATTAGAGGAAGAGAAGTTTTTTCTAAAACGTATCAAAATAATGGATTTTTCAATGAAAAATTACAATTAGACAATCTTCAATCTGGAGTTTATCTAATTAATATTCAAGATGGTGATAAGAAAATTACTAAAAAAATAGTGGTTGAATAACGATTGTAAAAATATTTTTTAAAGGGAAGTGATTACTTCCCTTTTTTATTTACTTTTGAAATCTTAAAATTTAAAAAATGAAAAAGATTATTCTTATTGTATTAGCAATTAGTTCGTTAAATGTTTTTTCACAACGAACCTGTGCTACTACAGAAAAAATGAACGAGCTTAAAGCAAATAATCCTTCTTTTGCAATTCATCATCAGGAGACTATGGATTATTTACAAAATCCTATTACAGCACAGTCTAATAAAAATTCTAATGTTGTTGTTACAATTCCAGTTGTATTTCATGTTTTGTATAAAACATCAATTCAGAATATTAGTGATGCTCAAATCAATTCACAATTGACAATATTGAATAATGATTTTAGAAAATTAAATTCAGATTTTTCTACTGTAGTTCCAGCCGCTTTTCAAGGTCTTGGTGCCGATGTAGAAATATTGTTTTGCAAAGCAACAAGAACACCAGCAGGAGTTGCGTCTACAGGTATTGAAAGAAAATCAGTTCCTTCGTCTTTTGTTTTTGAAGACAGTTATTATTTAAGTGCAGGATTAACAGCATGGGATCCAACAAAATATTTAAACATTTGGATAGGAAGGTTTACTACTAATCAATTATTAGGTTTCGCATATTTGCCATCAGCCGCAGGTAATCCTGATGATGGATTGTGTATTGGAGATCAGTTTTTTGGAAATACAGGAACGGCTACAGCTCCTTTCAATAAAGGAAGGACTGCCACACATGAGATAGGACATTACTTCGGATTATTACATCCTTGGGGTGATAACGGAAGTACTTGTGGTACAGTATTTAATAGTGATGGAGTAGCCGATACGCCGGCAACAAACGATCCGTATTCTGGATGCCCTACTTTTCCTAATAACACTAATGCTTGTACTACAACAACAAATGGGTCAATGTTTATGAATTATATGGATTATGTTAATGATGCTTGTATGGCATTTTTTACAAATGGTCAAAAAACAATAATGCGAAACACATTAAACGGACCAAGAGCAAGTTTATTAACATCTAATGGTTGTGCATCACTTGGACTTGATGAAGTTGGTGCTATTCAAGCTATTGCGGTTTATCCAAATCCAGTTTCTCAATATTTTATTATTACTTCTCCACATACATCAGTTGATTTTGTTGAGGTTTATAACGTAAATGGTCAATTGGTTAAATCACAAAAACTTGAAGAAGTTAATAATAAAGTTTATATCGAAGATTTGGAATCTGGAGTTTATTATTTAAGAATATACAATGGAGAAAGCTTTTTGAAATCAGATAAGATAATTAAAAAGTAATATTTTTTTGTTAAAATATTTTGCCTCAAATGTTAATAAATGTTTGAGGCTTCTTTTTTTTGATTCTAAATTAAGAAATTATCATTTTTTTTAATAAATTTGAACAATTAATAATAAAAACATTATGAAAAAAAACTTACTATTTACTTTTAGTGCGGTTTTAATTTTTGTTTCGAGTTTTGGTCAAGGTTCTCTATGGAATAAAACCACAGAGGATAGAGTAAAAAATTTAAGCAAGATGAATCGTGCTTCAATGCCAAGAGAATATCAATTATTTTCTCTTGACTTCAATGCTTTAAAAGCACAATTACAACAAGCTCCTTCTGAAAATGCAGGAACTTCAAATGTAATTGTTGACTTTCCAAATCAAAACGGAGAATTTACTAGTTATAGAATTTTTGATGCTCCAGTAATGGAAGCAGGTTTAGCTAATAGATATCCAGATATTAAGTCTTATACTGGAGTAAGTGTAGATGGAACTTCTTCAATTCGTTTTAGTACTACAATTTTTGGATTACATGTAATGTCTCTTACAGGTAGTACAGGTACTTATTACATAGATACTTACACAAAAGATCTTGAAAACTACATTGTTTATGGAAGAAATAATATTTCAAGTGGCACTTTTTTCTCATGTCTTAATCCAGATGAAGAAATTGCACCAAGATTACTTGAAACTAGTTCTGTAGCCGCAAATGATGGTAGATTTAGACAATATAGATTAGCTATGGCATGTACAATTGAGTATGCTGCTTATCATATTAATGCCGCAGGAGTTGGCGCAGGAACATTAGCTCAAAGAAAGGCAGCCGTTTTAGCAGCTATGAACGTTACTATGACACGTGTAAATGGATTATACGAAAGAGATATGTCTTTACGTATGAATTTAGTTGCTAACAATGATTTAGTGATTTTTGTAGACTCTGACAATTTTGATAATGATACTTCTACTATTCTAATTGATCAAAGTCAAGTTGAAATTGACGCTGCTATTGGTTCTGCAAATTATGACATAGGACATACTGTTAGTACTGGTGGTGGAGGTTTAGCTCAATTAAATTCTCCTTGTACCTCAAATAAGGCAAGAGGAATTACAGGTTCACCAGCTCCAGTTGGCGACCCATTTGATATTGATTACGTAGCTCATGAAATGGGGCACCAATTTGGCGCAACTCACACACAAAATAATAATTGTAATAGATCAGCTGGAACTGCTGTAGAAACAGGTTCTGGAAATACTATCATGGGTTATGCAGGTATTTGTGCTCCAGATGTGCAATCTAATTCGGATGCTCACTTTCATACGGTAAGTTTAAATCAAATGATGACATTTACGACATCAACAGGAAATTGTGCACCAAATGCTTTAAATGGTAATACTCCTCCTGCAGTAAATGCTGGTGTTGATAGAACAATTCCAAAGGGAACACCATTTATCTTATTTCCTCAATCTGTGACAGATGCTAATGGTGATTCACTAACATATTGTTGGGAACAAACTGACAACGCTGTTGCAACTCAACCACCAGCGGCAAACAACACGTCTGGACCAAGTTTTAGATCTAATCCTCCAGTAACTGCACCAGAACGTTATATGCCTGCATTGGCGACTGTTGTTGCAGGAAGTATCGCTTCAACTTGGGAAGTTGTTTCTACTGCTGGTAGAACTTACAATTTTGCTTTAACTGTTAGAGATAATAGAACACCAAATGGAGGTCAAACAACAAGAGATAATGTTGTAGTAACTGCTAGTAACACAATAGGACCATTTTCTGTAAGTTCTCAAAGTATAACTGTAGGTTGGGCTCAAGGAAGTACTCAAACAATCACATGGGTTAGAAATGGTGCTGAAACTCTTTCTGCAAATGTTGATATTTATTTATCTACAGATGGCGGTCTAACTTTTCCAACATTGTTAACTCCTTCTGGAGTTCCAAATTCTGGAAGTGCTACAATCACAGTTCCTAATGTGGTTACACAAACTGCTAGAATTATGGTAAGAGCAAAAGAAAATATTTATTATGCAGTTAATAGTAAAAATATATTGATAGGTTATTCTGTGACTAATAATTGCGTTACTTATCCATTCAACACAGCGTTTTCTCCTACAGATGGATCAACTGGTTATACTATTAGAACAATAACTGTTCCAACTTCAACAAGTACAATTTCTGATGTAAACATTAATGTAAATGCTACGCACCCAAACATTCAACACTTGAATTTTGCTGTTGTTAGACCTGGAGGTTCGTTACTAACATTATATAACCAAGGATGTGCAAGTGGTGCGAATATGAATGTGACTTGGGATGCTCAAGGATCGGCATTAACATGTGCAAGCCCAACTCAAGGAACTTATATTCCTGTTGGAAGTTTAGATTCTATGATTGGATTTAATCCATCTGGAAATTGGCAAATGGGATTCAGAGATTTGGTTACTGGTACAACAGGTACAATTAACTCATTTTCTATTGAAATTTGCTCTCAAACAATTGCCTTGTTAGGAAATGATAGTTTCTCTTTTGATAACTTCTCATTATATCCAAATCCTAATGATGGAACTTTTACAGTTAAGTTTAATTCAAATACAGGAAATGATATCAATGTAGCTGTTTATGATATGAGAGGAAGATCTATCTTCAATAATGTATATCAAAACAATGGTGTGTTTGAACAAACACTTCAATTAGATAATGTACAATCTGGAATTTATCTTGTTAATATTCAAGATGGCGATAAAAAGATTGTTAAGAAAATAGTAGTAGAATAATTATTCTATTATAAATAAAAAGTCCCGATTTTATCGGGACTTTTTTAGTTTATAGAAGTTGTAATGGTTTTAATTATTTGAGGAACTTTAGTAATAGTAAAATCTAAATTTAAAGTTATAGTATCGTTTGTTTTCTTTAAATTTAGTTTACCTTCTTCTACTTTATAATAACCTGTTTGTCCTCTGCAGAAACAAAATCTACCAAAATGCATTTTAGTTTGTTGAAGTTCCTTATTAGTTAAATTTAGTTCTGTATCGTTATTGTTTATTTCAAAAATTATTTCTTCTCTGTAACCAGCGTCTTGCAAATCACCTTTTACGATTCTATTGTACTGATAAACTATTACAGAAGTAGTTTCACTATCTATAGTTTGTGTATACGTTGATCCAAATTCGTCAGTTTTTATAACTAAACTTTTGTTCTTCAGTATTTCTGTGGTACAAACTCCATCAGATGGACAAGGTGATTCTGTTTTTGTAACGACTTTATTTTCTTCTTCTTTTTTCATTATTTCTTTGTTTGTACAACAGAAAGAAAAGAGAATTGCTGTTGGGATTATGAATAGTTTTTTCATTGTTAACTTATTTAATTAGATAAAGATAATCAAAAAGAATACCATTATTTACCATTATAAATATTCATAGTGTTTGCCAATCCTGCCAAAGCAAAAGAGGATATAATTTCGCTACCCAATTCAAGTCGTTCAGGTAGTTTTGTTTTTTCTTCTTCATTCCATTCGCCAAGTACGTAATCTACTTGCCTTCCTTTTTTAAATTCGTCACTGATACCAAATCTAAATCTAGGATATTCAGTTGAATTTAATAAAAGTTGTATGTTTTTTAAACCATTATGACCACCGTCACTTCCTTTAGATTTTATTCTGATTGTTCCAAAAGACAAGTTTAAATCATCAGTAATAACTAAAATATTTTCTTTTTCAATGTTTTCTTTTTCCATCCAATATTTTACAGCCTTACCACTTAAATTCATGTATGTATTTGGTTTTAGTAAAATTAGAGTACGACCTTTTGTTTTAAACTCTGCTACATCACCAAGTTTTGCTGTTTGAAATGAAATGGATTCTTTTCTGGCAAAATAATCTAATATTTTAAATCCAATATTGTGTCGTGTGTTTACATATTCGGCACCAATATTGCCTAGGCCAACGATAAGGAATTTCTTCATTGGGGTTTCTTCTTGTTTGTTGTTGTTTTTGAAAATATTTGAAAACCAATTCATGTGGTAAAAATAGTATAATTGTTTTGAAAATGGAATTTTATGTAAATGGATTACTAACTAACCCTGATGGTAATTGAAATAAAAAAATGGTGGTTGAGGCTCTCGAAATTACCATTTTTTTATTGTAATGTACAGCAGGAATAAGGTTTGCAAGAATTTCTACTGATTCGTTCCAAATAAAAAAAGCACCAGTAAATAAATACTGATGCTTTGATATAAAAGGTTTTGGAAAAATTATTTTTTCTTTCCTTTTGCAGCTGTTTTTTCTGCTTTTGCAGCTTCTTGAGCAGCTTTCATAGCAGCACGTGAAATCTTCACTTGACAAACTACAGTATTGTCTGGGTGCATTAATTTGAAATTGTTTGTAGCTAATTTAGTTACATACAATTTATTACCCATTTGTAATTCAGAAATGTTAGCTTCTACGAAATCAGGAAGATTTTTTGGTAAAGCTTTCACTTTTAATCTTCTTTGATTTAAATTTAAAACACCACCTAAAAGTACACCTGGAGAAGTTCCTGTGATTTTTACTGGTACTTCCATGATGATTTCTTTATCATCTGACAATTGGAAAAAGTCAATGTGTAAAATTGCATCACTTACTGGGTGAAATTGGATGTCTTGTAAAATAGCATCAAATTTTTTACCTCCTAAATCAATGGCAACTGTGTGCGCATTTGGAGTGTAAACCAAACTTTTGAAAGCTTTTGCTTCTGCTTGAAAATGTACTGGTTGACTTCCTCCGTAAATTACGCAAGGAACCATTCCAGCATTACGTACCACTTTGGTTGCTACCTTGCCCACGCTTTCTCTTTCTGATCCTTTAATCGAAATTGATTTCATTGTAAAAATATATAGTTAATAAAAATAAATTACATTAAAAATTTTCCACTGATGGAATTGTTGTGTTGCACCATGTGCATAACTTCTGCAAAAAGAGGCGCACAACTCACCACTTTAATTTTGTTTGATTCTTTCTTTAATGGAATAGAATCGGTAACTATTAATTCTAATAATTTAGAATTTTCAATTTTTTCGTATGCGTCACCTGAAAGAATTGCGTGTGTACAAATTGCTCTTACACTTAAAGCGCCTTTTTCAATCATTAAATCAGCTGCTTTTGCTAATGTTCCTCCTGTGTCAATCATGTCATCAACAAGAACAATATTTCTTCCTTTTACATCGCCAATTAGTTCCATTGAACCAATTTCATTAGCGGCTTTTCTTTGCTTGTAGCAAATAACTACGTCTGATTCTAAAAATTTAGAATAAGCATAAGCTCTTTTTGAACCTCCCATATCTGGAGATGCGATTGTCAAATTTTCTAAATTTAAACTTTTCACATAAGGCAAGAAAATAGTTGAAGCAAATAAATGATCAACTGGTTTTTCAAAGAAACCTTGAATCTGATCGGCGTGTAAATCCATGGTCATGATTCTAGTTGCTCCTGCAGTTTCTAATAATTTTGCTACTAGTTTTGCTCCAATTGGCACTCTTGGCTTGTCTTTTCTGTCTTGTCTTGCGTACCCAAAGTAAGGAATTACTGGTGTTATATGTCTTGCTGAAGCTCTTTTTGCTGCATCAATCATTAATAATAACTCCATCAAATTGTCTGCTGTTGGAAATGTAGAGCAAACAATAAAAACGCGTAATCCTCTTATAGATTCTTCAAACGAAGGTTGGAATTCTCCATCACTAAATTTTGAGAACGTTACTTTGCCTAGCGGAATACCATAGTTTTTAGCTATTTCTTCTGCTAAATGAACACTTTGTGAACAGGCAAATATTTTTGCTTCTGGTTCTAAATGTGACATTATAATTTGTTGTTTTGTAGTTAGTTAGTTGTGTGTCGTTTTAACGAGGTGCAAATTTAGAAATAAAATCCGAGTCTGAAAGGATATTTTTAACTATTTTCTTGAAAATGTGTTTAAAATTTATTTACATTTGCAACGTGTTAAAACAAATTGATTTTTTCAGTCAATTTTAATGCGATGAAATGACTGTTGTTATTTCTGTCTGCTAATGCCCGGATGGCGGAATTGGTAGACGCGCTGGTCTCAAACACCTGTGGGAAACCGTGCCGGTTCGACTCCGGCTCCGGGTACGTAAAAAGCTTCTGATTTTTCAGAAGCTTTTTTATTTATAAAGAATTCCGGATAATCAAATTGTTTTTATTCTCGATTTGGATTTTTTTATTTTCTAAAATCATCGTTGCAAGTTGTTTTCCCATTTCATTAAAATCTGTTGAAATGGTTGTGATTCCGTTTTCAACAACTTTTTTTAAAGGTGTTTCATTATAGGAAATAATTCCGAAATCTAAGCCCAATTTTAAATTTTGAGTTTTGGATTTTTCTATGACTTTTACTAAATCTCTATCGTCTGGAATTACATATATATCACCTCTAACAAGTGTTCTTTCTTCAAAATGATTGATGACTTCATGATTTAGATGATTGTCATTACAGAATTTTTCAAATCCAATTTTCATACCTAATGGTTCCCGAAATCCAGGAAAAATTAAGATTAACTTTTGATATTTGTCAATTAAATGTTTTCCTTTTTGTAATGCTTCATAAATATCTTTTACAAAATTTTGATGAATGGAAGGATAATCTTTCAGATCTGAATTCGTTTGATCTAAAATATAAACATCTTGTTTGGGAAGTGTTTTTATCAATGAAGCCGCACCTACCAAATTTGTTGGCATAATGATGTATTTAGAATAGTTCCCATTACTTTCATTAATCAGTTTCTTAAACATTTCAATATTAAAATGATGAAAGAAAATATCAACCTGAGCAGTGTTATTCATCTTTTCCAAAAAGGAATTATAGATGTCTTCTTTAAAAATGTTCAATTCATCAAACAATAAAAAAATTCTTTGCTCAAAACTCAACTCTACACTTTTTACATAATATCCTTTTCCTAAAATAGCGTAAATAATCCCTCTTTTTTTAAGTTCATCATAGGCTAACAGAACGGTATCTCTTGAAATAGAAAATTCTAAACTTACCTTGTTAACCGAAGGTAATTTGTCATTTTTTTTCAATCGATTTTCAGAAATAGCCGCTTCTATTGAATGGACAATTTGTTTGTACTTTGGTAAATTGGAATGATTATCAACAGTAATAATTTTCATAAGAAATAAATAACTGGTGGCAAGTTACACAAAAACTGGTAGGTACTGGTATGGTTTAGAAATGTATTTTTTTACTTTTGATATTATATTAATAAAATAATGATGTTAAAAATTCGTAATTCACATTTTAAAGAATCAAAAAAAGACAAATCATTTGGTTATTTACCTAGTGATAAAGAAGTCTTTTGTTACAATTTGTCCAATAAAAATGGTTTTGAAGTTGAAGTGATTAATTATGGAGCAGTAATTTCTTCAATAAAAATTCCAATTTCCAAAAAGGAAAAAGTTGATGTCGTTCTAGGCTTTGAAACTTTAGAAAATTATATTCAATCATTTAATTTACCTAGTGCTCCATATTTAGGTGCCATAGTTGGAAGATATGCAGGAAGAATAAATAACGCTGAATTTATTTTAAACGGAAATAAAGTAGAACTTACTAAAAATCATGGTTCTCATCAACTTCACGGTGGAATCAATGGGTTTAGCAAAGCATTATGGAACGTTAAGAATGTTACGACAAATGCAATTACGTTGGAATATATAAGTCAGGACAATGAAGAAAATTTTCCAGGACAATTAACAACACAAGTGACTTATATCTTAACTGAAGATAACGAATTGAAAGTAGATATGTTTGCAAAATCTACTGAAGATACCGTAATAAATCTCACACAACATAGCTATTTTAACTTAGACGGACAATCTGAAGATATTGTGAATCAAGATTTATTTGTAAATTCATCCAAAACTTTGGAAACCAATATTGATAATATACCAACAGGTAGATTTTTTGAAGTTGCTAGAAGTCCATTCGATTTTAATTTACCAAAAGAATGTCCAACTAAAATTGATAACACCTTTGTTTTAAATGATAACGATACTGTTTCGGCTATATTAATAAGTAAAAAGAATAATTTGAAAATGTCGGTTTTTACTAACCAACCAGCAATTCATATTTATGTTGGTGGAAATTGTTTTAATCAAATCAAAGGAAAAGAAAATGCGAGTTACCATCCATTAAGTGGTATTTGTTTTGAAGCACAAAATTTTCCAGATGCACCAAATCACGAACATTTTCCAAGTGCAGTTTTGAAAAAAGACGAAACTTATCATCATAAAACCACATTCAAATTCGAAAAAATATAAAGTTATGAAAAAGCTATTTATTTTAATTTTCAGTTTTTTATTAGCATCATGTTCCTCAAGTGATGATACTCAACAAACACCAACACCTAATCCAATGCCAACGGATGATTTTATTCGTGCCGCAGATATGTCATTTTTACCCTTAATCGAAAGTGAAGGTACAATTTACAAAAACAATGGTGTCGCTCAAGACGCATTAACAACTTTAAAAAATGCAGGTTGCAATACTATAAGAATTCGTTTATGGAAAAATCCAACCGTAAATCAATCTACTTTTAATGAAGTAAAAACATTTGCCACAAGAGCTAAAAATGCCGGATTTAAAGTTTGGCTTTCAGTTCATTATTCAGATACTTGGGCTGATCCAGCCAATCAAACAACTCCAGCAGAATGGCAAAGTTTAAGTTTTAATGATTTAAAAACAGCAGCCGAAAATTATACAGCAACCATTTTAACAGAAATCAATCCAGATATTATCCAAATAGGTAACGAAATCAACAGCGGATTGCTTTGGCCTCAAGGACATTTAATTAATAATGAAAATCAAAGTTTACAATTGATTACTGCTATTAGTGCTAAAATTAGAACACAAAAACCTAATACAAAAATAATGCTTCATTATGCCGGAATCGGAAGTGGAGCCACATGGTTTTTCAATAAAATGAGTGCAATAAATTATGATTATATCGGATTGTCTTATTATCCAATTTGGCATGGGAAAAATCTTTCAGATGTAAATGCTACAATTACATCTTTAGGACAAACACACAATAAAAAAGTCATTATTGCAGAAACAGCTTATCCATTTACCTTAAATTGGAACGATTGGACCAACAATATAGTGGGACAAAATGATCAATTAATTACAACTTATCCAGCATCCAATGAAGGTCAGAAAAATTTTGTTTTGGCAATAAAAAACCTTGTAAAGCAAAATTCTCATGGACTAGGTTTTTGTTATTGGGGTTCAGAATGGGTAGCTTTTAGAGGAACTCAATCTACAAATGGTTCTTCATGGGAAAATCAAGCGCTGTGGGATTTTAATAATAATGCACTTCCTGTAATGGATGCTTTTAGCCAAAATTAATATGAGAAAAAGTCTTTTTTTGACATTGCTATTAGCTTTGAATTTTACTTCTTGTAAAAGTTCTAAATCGTCTTTCGCAAAAGGTGCCGATGTAGGTTGGTTGCCTCAAATGGAAGCCACAGGTTACAAATTTTATGACCAAGACGGTACTGAAAAAGAATGTTTACAATTGCTAAAAGATAGAGGTATGAATTCCGTTCGTCTTCGTGTTTGGGTAAATCCAAATGATGATAAAGCAAGCGGACATTGTAGTAAAGATGAAACTGTAGCAATGGCATTACGTGCCCAAAAAATGGGAATGCGTGTGATGATTAACTTTCATTATTCCGATTCTTGGGCTGATCCTGCAAAGCAAAATAAACCTGCTGCGTGGAAAAATCATTCGTTTCCTGAATTATTAAACGATGTTTACAATCATACTTTTGAAGTGATTTCGGCTTTAAAAAATGCAGGTGTAACTCCAGAATGGGTTCAAGTTGGAAATGAAATTCCAGGCGGAATGATGTGGCCAGAAGGAAGCACCGATAACTGGAATCAGCTTGGGCAACTTTTAAATAAAGGTTACGATGCTGTAAAAGCTGTAGATAAAAAAATCAAAGTAATCGTTCATGTTGATGAAGGAAATAACAATGCTAAATTCAGAACGTTCTTCGATAATGCTACGGCTCAAAATGTAAAATACGACATCATCGGACTTTCTTATTATCCTTATTGGATTAAAAAAGATTATAAAGAAACCATTGCCGACTTAGAATTCAATCTAAACGATATGGTTCAACGATATAATAAAGATGTAATGATTGTTGAAGTTGGTGGTGAAGATGACAAAGTTCAAAACACTTATGAATTATTAAAAGCTACTATTGAAGCCGTTAAAAAAGTTCCAAATAAAAGAGGTTTGGGAGTGATGTATTGGGAACCACAAGGAGCAAAATCATGGAGTGGTTACAGTTTAAGCGCATGGCAAGCTGATGGAAAACCATCACCAGCATTAGACGCATTTAAAGAATAATTACGATGAAAAAAATATACTATTTTGCTTTAATTCTTATGGGTTTAAGTACAACTTTTGCTCAGAAAAAAATCAGTTTAGACGAAGATTGGAAATTTCATTTTGGAAATTCGGCTGATGTTTCCAAAGATTTTGACTATGGAAAAACAGCGTTGCTTCACAAGTCTAATGTCTATGCAACTACTATTGTAAATCCAAAGTTTGTGGATACCACTTGGAAAAAAATCAACGTTCCTCACGATTGGGTTGTCGAACTTCCTTTTGTAAAATCAGACCAAGTTGAAATGGATAGTCATGGTTATAAACCAGTTGGTGGTGCTTATCCTGAAACGAGTATTGGTTGGTATCGCAAACATTTTTCTGTTGATAAAAAAGACGAAGGAAAACGATTTGAACTTCAATTTGACGGAATTTACAGAAATGCCGAAATTTGGTTCAATGGATTTTATGTCGGAACCAATTTTAGTGGTTACGTTGGCAATTCTTATGATGTTTCTGATTATGTGAATTTTGAAGGCGATAATGTTATTGTAATTCGAGTAGATGCTACACAATATGAAGGTTGGTTTTATGAAGGTGCCGGAATTTATCGTCACGTTTGGTTGAATGTTACCGATAAAGTTTTCATTCCAAATGATGGAGTTTTTGTACATTCAAAAGTAAAGGGTAAAAACGCAACTATTACTATTGAAACAGAAGTTGAATGTAAAAATCTACAACCTTCTAATGCTGTCGTTTATTCCATAATTACGGATAGAAACGGCAAGCAACTCGGTAAAACTTCTGAACAAAAAGTTGCACTTTCGGTTAACGGAAAAACTACCATTAAGCAAAATTTGAATTTGAACAATGTTACATTTTGGTCACTTGAAAATCCGTATTTGTACAAGGTAATTTCTGTTGTAAAATCAGGAAACCAAATTCTACATCAAACGAAAACACGTTTTGGAATAAAAACAGTTAAATTCGATGCCAAAGAAGGCTTTTTCTTAAACGGTAAAAAAATCAAAATTCAAGGAACAAACAATCATCAAGACCATGCCGGAATTGGAAGTGCGCTACCTGATTTCATGCAATATTATCGTATAAAATTACTCAAAGAAATGGGTTCTAATGCTTACAGAGCAAGTCATAACGCACCAACTCCAGAACTTTTGGAAGCTTGTGATAGTTTGGGAATGTTAGTTGTTGATGAACAACGTTTGTTAAACAGTAGTCCAGAATATATCGACCAATTTAAAAGAATACTTAAACGCGATAGAAATCACGCTTCCGTTTTTTTATGGTCCATTGGAAATGAGGAACAAAACATTCAAGGAAACGATTATGGAAAACGAATTGCAAAAACACTTTTAGCTATTCAAGCAGAGTTAGACCCAACGAGAACGTCAACATATGCAGCTGATATGCCTAACGAATTCAAAGGTGTAAATGAAGTAATTCCGATTCGCGGATTTAATTATCGTGAATATGCTGTTGCCGATTATCATTGCGATCATCCCAATCAACCATTGCTTGGAACCGAAATGGGAAGTACAGTAACTACTCGTGGAATCTATGAAAAAGATGAAATTAGAGCTTACGTTCCAGACCAAGACATCACACATCCTTGGTGGGCAAGTAAAGCAGAAACTTGGTGGAAATTAGCTGCAGAAAATGACTATTGGCTTGGAGGTTTTGTGTGGACAGGATTTGATTATCGTGGTGAACCAACACCTTACAAATGGCCCAATATTAGTTCGCATTTTGGAATTTTAGATGTTTGCGGTTTTCCAAAAAATATTTATTACTACTATAAAAGTTGGTGGACAAATGAAGATATTCTGCACATTTCACCACATTGGAATTGGCCAGAGAAAGTAGGTAAACCAATTGACGTTTGGGTAAATACTAATGCTGACGATGTGGAATTATTCCTTAACGGAAAAAGCTTAGGAAAAAAAGTCATGCCAAGAAACAGCCATTTGCAATGGGAAGTCAACTACGAACCAGGAACTTTAGAAGCAGTTGCTTATAAAAGCGGAAGGAAATTAACTTCAAAAGTTGAAACTACTAATTACGCTACAAAAGTTATTGCAGTTGCTGATAAAGCCACAGTTTTAGCAGACGGAAAAGATGGCATAGTGGTGAATGTTTCCATTGTTGATGATAAAGGAAGAGAAGTTCCAAATGCTAACAATATGGTTTATTTCAAAATAATTGGCGATGCTAAAATAATTGGTGTTGGAAATGGTGATCCAAGTTCGCATGAACCTGATAAATGTGCTGATGGTGCTTGGCAAAGAAGTGCTTTCAACGGAAAATGTCAAGTGATTATTCAAGCTGGAAAAACAGTTGGAGATGTAAAATTGGAAGTAAAATCAAACGGATTGCTTTCAACTGTAGTGGAAATTAATCAAAAATAATTTGAAATAATCCTAGATTTTTCGGGACTCATAAAATGAAAAAAAAATTAATACAAAATACATCGGAACATTTTGAAAAAACCTTTCAAAATAAACCGGAACATATTTTCCTTTCACCAGGAAGAATCAATATTATTGGTGAACATGTAGATTATAATGACGGATTTGTTTTGCCAGCAGCCATTAATAAATATGTTTGCATCGCAATTTCAACTAATAAAAATTCTGATTGTAAAATCATAGCCAAAGATTTGAATGAGGTTTTCGAATTTAATTTAAAAGAGACTTTAGTTCCAAATCAAACCATGTGGATTAATTATATTCTTGGGGTTTTGCAACAACTAAAAGAACAAAAGCAATTCGATGACGGATTTAATGCAGTTTTTAGTAGTTCTGTTCCTATTGGTTCGGGACTTTCATCTTCGGCAGCAGTAGAATGTGGCTTTGCGTATGCTTTCAATAAAATGTTTGCTTTAGGTTTAACCAAAGAAGAAATTGCGCTTATCGGACAAAAATCAGAGCATACTTTTGTAGGTGTAAATTGTGGCATAATGGATCAATTTGCCTCTGTTTTTGGAAAGAAAGATAAAGTCATCAAACTCGATTGCAATACCTTAGCATACGAATATCATAAAGCTGATTTCAAAAAATATTCACTACTTTTATTGGATAGTAATGTGAAACATACGCATTTAACATCAGGTTACAACGATAGAAGAAACGAGGTAGAACAAGGTTTAGCCATCATAAAAAGTCATTTTCCAGAAGTAAAAACCTTTAGAAATTGTACTGAAGAAATGGTAAATGCTCTTAAAAATGAATTAGGAGAAATCGTTTACAAAAGATGTCATTTTGTAGTAAAAGAAATTCAACGTGTCCAAGATGCCGTTGATGCTTTAGAAAATTCAGATTTTAATAGGCTAGGAAATTTAATGACTGAAACACATCACGGTTTGTCTAAAGAATATGAAGTGAGTTGCGATGAATTAGATTTTTTAGTTGATGCTGTAGCCAATGAAACTTCAGTTTTAGGAGCAAGAATGATGGGTGGCGGTTTTGGAGGTTGTTCTATAAATCTAGTAGAAAAAGGCTCAGAAAAGAAACTAATTGAAAAAATTTCATCACAATATCGTTCCAAATTTGGCATAGAATTAAAATCATATAAAGTCAAAATATCCAAAGGAACATCAGAATATAAAAATTAAAATCATATCGCTTTTTAGACTTTGCGAGAAACTAAAATTATGCAACAATTCGACCACAACGAACATCCACATAGAAGATATAATCCTTTGCTAGACGAATGGATTTTGGTTTCGCCACATCGAGCCAAACGTCCATGGCAAGGTCAGAACGAGAAAATTGCAGAAGACAATCGTCCAGAACACGATGAAAATTGCTATTTGTGCTCAGGAAATGTTCGTTCAAATGGAGTAAAAAATGACAATTACACCGATTGTTATGTGTTTGAAAATGATTTTTCTGCTTTGTTACGAGATGAAGTTGATTTTGAAAATAATTCCAATAATTTATTTCAGTTAAAACCTGAACGTGGCATCAATAAAGTAATTTGTTTTTCACCAAAACACAATCTCACATTACCCGAAATGGAAGTTTCAGATATTGAGAAAGTGGTAAAAGTTTGGAAAGAACAATACATCGAATTAGGAAGTCAAGATTTCATCAATTACGTTCAGATTTTTGAAAATAAAGGAAGCGTTATGGGTTGCAGCAATCCACATCCACACGGTCAAATTTGGGCACAATCTTCTTTACCAACTCAAATAGAAAAAACTCAAAAAAGTCTTCGTGCATATTACGATAAAAATCAATCCAGTTTGTTGAAAGATTATGTTGAGCAAGAATTAAAGTTGCAAGAACGTGTCGTTATTGAGAATGATCATTTTGTGGTTTTGGTTCCGTTTTGGGCAACTTGGCCTTATGAAACCATGATTATCAGCAAACGACATTTCGGAAATATCATAGCAATGACCAATGACGAAACGAAAGCATTCTCCGAGATTCTAAAAGGAATTACAGTCAAATATGATAATTTATTTAAAACTTCATTTCCTTATTCAGCAGGAATTCATCAATCGCCAACGGATAGAGTTTCGCATCCAGAATGGCACTTTCACATGCATTTTTATCCACCATTATTGCGAAGCGCAACCGTAAAAAAATTTATGGTCGGTTATGAAATGCTTGCTGAAGCACAACGCGATATTTCACCTGAACAAAGTGCTAAAATTTTAAGAGAATTATCTGAAGTTCATTTTAAAAAGAAATAATTAAGAATAGTAATTTAAAGTATAAACTTTAACCATTAAGAAATTAAGATTCATTAAGACTTAATTACCTTAATACCTTAATGGTTAAAAAATTGATAACTAACCATTAAACTAAACCAATGCAAACACTAGCAACCAAAGACTATATTGTTTTCTTCCTCTATTTTATCATAATTGTAGGTTACGGATTTTGGATTTACAACCGAAAAAAGAAAGCGCAAACCAGTAGTAACGATTATTTTCTTGCCGAAGGTTCTTTGACTTGGTGGGCAATTGGAGCGTCTTTAATAGCAAGTAACATCAGTGCTGAGCAGTTTATTGGAATGAGTGGAAGTGGTTTCAAAATGGGATTAGCTATTGCCACTTACGAATGGATGGCAGCAATTACTTTGGTAATCGTTGCGGTTTTTTTCATGCCGGTATATCTCAAAAACAAAATATTTACCATGCCACAATATTTAAAACAGCGGTATAATGGGAACGTCGCAATGATTATGGCTGTTTTTTGGTTGTTATTATATGTATTGGTAAATCTGACTTCAATATTGTATTTAGGAGCTTTAGCAATTAGTAGTATTTCAGGTTTGAATATTACTTTATGTATGATTTTTTTGGCTGTTTTTGCAGTTATGATTACACTTGGAGGAATGAAAGTTATTGGTTACACCGATGTTATTCAGGTGTTTTTCTTGATTTTAGGTGGATTGATTACCACATATTTAGCATTAAATTTAGTAGCAACCGAATTTGGTTCAGATGGAGTTATAAACGGATTTAATATTATGCGAGATAAAGCCGATGACCATTTTCATATGATTTTTGATAAATCGAATCCAAATTACATGGATTTACCAGGACTTTCAGTGCTAATTGGCGGAATGTTAATTATCAATCTGAATTATTGGGGTTGTAACCAATATATTACTCAAAGAGCTTTAGGTGCCGATTTAAAAACAGCTCGTGGTGGTATTTTGTTTGCGGCTTTCTTAAAATTATTAATGCCAATTATAGTCGTTTTACCAGGAATTGCAGCTTATGTTTTATATCAAAACGGACATTTCCAAACCGAGATGTTACAAGACGGAAGCGTAAATCCTGACAGAGCTTATCCAATTTTATTGAATTTATTACCAGTTGGATTAAAAGGGCTTTCGTTTGCAGCATTGACCGCGGCGATTGTAGCTTCTTTGGCAGGAAAAGCGAATAGTATAGCAACGATTTTTACATTAGACGTTTATAAGGAAAAAATTAATGTTGAGGCAAGCGAGAAAAAATTAGTAAACATTGGAAAACTAACGATAATCACGGCAATGATTATTGCTGTTGTTGTTGCACCATTTTTAGGAATAGATAAAAAAGGAGGTTTTCAATACATTCAAGAATATACTGGTTTTGTAAGTCCGGGTGTTTTTGCGATGTTTATTTTGGGTTTCTTTTGGAAAAAAACTACTTCAAACGCGGCGTTATTTGCAACAATTGGAGGATTCATTCTTTCTATCATTTTCAAATTTATGCCAGCTTTTGTTGATTTATCATTCTTAAATCCGATGGGATTTGCTGTGCCAAATGCTGATGGCGTATATGAAATTCCGTTTATTGATAGAATGGGATTTGTATTTTTAATTTGTGTTATTGGAATGTACTTTATTAGTATGTATGAAACTAAAAAAGGTCTTCAAACTAATGGTTTAGAAGTTGATAAAACTATGTTTAAAATGTCACCAAGTTTCACCGTAGGAATGCTTGTGATTGTTGCCGTTACAGCAGCTTTATATACTGTTTTTTGGTAAAATTATTACAAATTTTTTATCACATAAGTAACGATTCCCCAAATTATCAACTCATTTTCGTCTGTGACTTTTATGGGTTGGTAATTTTTATTTTCAGGCATTAGATAGATACAATTTTCTTCTGTTTTGATTCGTTTTACAGTAAACTCTCCATCGATGAAACAAACTGCAATTTTGTTGTTTTGAGGTTCTAAACTTCGGTCAACAACAAGAATGTCTTTGTCATTTATTCCTGCATTTATCATCGAATTTCCATTTACTTTTATGTAAAACGTAGATAAAGGATTTTTACATAATTCTTTATTTAAATCAATGCCACTTTCCATAAAATCGGTTGCAGGTGATGGAAATCCAGCAGAAACGCCTTCTTTTATGTAAGGTATTTTCAATTCGCTTTCCAAATCAGGCCGGAAGAAAGTTAAAGAGGATTCGCTTTTTAGTGACATTTTATTTCTAGTATTTCGTTAAATCTTGTAGTGAATCTAGGTGACAAATGATTTTGCTTCATGTTCCAAGTTAGATTTAAATTTTGTGTTCCTAATTTTACTTTTCGATCTCCAATTTTAGCATTCAAAAAATCCATTGCTTTCATGATTGCCAAATGCTTCGGGTTTTCTTCTTCAAATAATTGAAGCTGTTTTTTTTCTTCATCAATTAATTCAGTAACTATAACACCAGCTTTTTTGAATTTGATTCCTTCATTGCCTTTGTACAAATCTTTCAACATGGATATGGCAACATTTGAAATTGTCAAAGTTGAATTGGTTGAATAAGGCAAAGTAACTGCTTTATTGAAATAGTATTTTTGAGATTGGTATTTGTGTTTATCAATGACTAGCATCACAATTATCGTTTGACAGCATGATTTTTGTTTGCGCAATTTTTCGGCACAAACTGCTGAAAAGGTTGCCACACGTTCTCGTAAATCGTCAAATTCTGAAATCTGTTTTGGAAAACTTCTAGTAGTAGCAATACTTTTCTTTTGTTCCCGAATAGGTTCTAAATCTAAAACTGATTTTCCTTCCAATTCATATTTTAATCGCATACCAATAACGCCCATTTCTTTTCTAATCCAAGCTTCGTGTTGAGGTTTTGTAAAATCATAAGCTGTTAGAATATTGTGCGCCATCATTTTCTTTGTTAATCTGCGGCCAATTCCCCAAACGTCCTCAATTTTAGTCCATTTTATGGCTTTGATGCGTTTTTCTTCCGTATCAATTACATAAATTCCTTGTGTTCTGTCTTGAAACTTTTTAGCAATTCTATTGGCTACTTTTGAAAGTGCTTTAGTTGGTGCAAATCCAACACAAACTGGAATTCCAACCCATTTTTGTACACGTTTTTTCATCTGAATTCCATAGTCATGATAATCAGAAATCGACATTCCATCAAAGTTTAGAAATGCTTCATCAATGCTGTAAATTTCAAGATTTGGAGTAAACGCTTCTAAAGTTTTCATCACACGATTACTCAAGTCACCATATAAAGGATAATTAGAAGAGAAGACTTTAACATTTTTCTCTTTCAGAAGTTCACGAATTTTAAATTCAGGCGCACCCATTGGAACACCAACTTCTTTAGCTTCGTTACTTCTAGAAATAACGCAACCGTCATTATTAGACAAAATAACAACTGGTTTTCCATTATATTGAGGCTGGAAAACACGTTCGCACGAGGCATAAAAATTGTTACAATCGACTAAAGCATACATGTTGTAAATTTAGTCAATAATTGAATTTCACAATTGTTAAATAGTTCGATTGTTGATAAATAAAAAACCATCAAAATTGCTTTTGATGGTTTTGAGTATTTTAAAAATAATATTCTTATTTAATTAAATCTGTAACTAAAGATGGATACAATCCGATGATGATATTTAATACAATTGAAACGATTCCAACTGCATAGTATACGAATGGAGTACTTTGTTTTTCTTCACTTGGTTCTTTAGTATACATTGCTAAAATTAGTTTGAAATAATATCCAACACTAATTATAGAATTAATAACACCAGCAATAACAACGATTAGGAATCCAGCTTGAATAGTTTGTGTAAACAACATGAATTTAGCAAAAAATCCAGAGAAAATTGGGATTCCAGCCATTGATAAAAGTGACGCTGTTAAAACTGCTGCCATTACTGGATTGGTTTTTCCAAGTCCGTTGAAGTTTAAAATATCTTCATTGTCTTTATTTCTTGTAACATTTATGATTACTGCAAAGGAAGCAATTCCTGCTAAAGCATAAGCAACCGTATAATAAAGTAAGTTCCCAGATGAATTAGATAGGCTTAATAAAGTCATCATCATAAAACCAGCATGAGAAATACCTGAAAACGCCAACATACGTTTTACATTATTTTGACGTAAAGCCATAATATTTCCAACAGTCATAGAAGCAATTGAAACTATTACGATAATATTTTGGTATGCCGAAGAGATATCAGCATTCATAGTAGCCAATAATTTATATAATGTAGCAAAAGCAACAACTTTTGCTAAAGTACTCATGGTTGCTGTTACAATTGATGGTGCTCCTTCATAAACATCTGGTGCCCAAAAATGAAATGGTACTGCAGCAATTTTGAATAACATACCTACAGTCAATAACGAAATTCCTATTGGAAACCAAATTGGTAATTCTGCTGAGCGCGACATTTCGCTAATCTCTGTAACATCAAAACTTCCCATGGCTCCATAAATTAAACAGATACCAAATAGAATAAATCCAGATGCAAACGAACCCATTAGGAAATATTTCATTCCGGCTTCATTACTTTTTATATCCAATCTGCTACTTCCTGCAAGAATGTAAAGAGCTATTGATAATGTTTCAATTCCTAAAAAGTACATCGATAAGTTCGAGAAAGAAACCATCGCTACAGCACCGGCTAAAAGGAAAATTTTTATTGCTATAAAGTCAGAAATTTTTGTCTCATGATCTTTGTAAACATCATGGCTCATAGCTACTAAAAATATAGTAAGAACAATGAATAATGATGAAAAAGCATTTGAAAATTTATCAGCAACAATCATATTGGTGTATTGACTGTTTAACAATTCTCCAAATGACCAAATATTTAGTGTTGTGCCTAGTATTGCTAATAGACCTAAGATAACTACAGGTACAATTGCTTTTCTAAAATTAAAGATTTCAGCTATAAGACAGAAAACGCCTAAACCTGATATTGCTATTAATGTATTCATTTTTTATTAAGGATTTAGGATTTAATGATTTAGGATTTTATCCAACACCATTAAATCTTAATTTTTATTATTTCTTGATTTAATTGTTTTTATTCCAGCTGAAAAAATTGACACCAATTCATCGGCTTCTTTTATTAATCTTTCTAATTCGACAGAATTGTATTTAATTTCTAATTCTTTTAAAAATTCTAACCAAAACAAACTTTCATCAGCTTCTTCATCAACAACTTTTAATTTGTTTAAAAAATCAGCATCTGATTTTCCTCTACATACTGCTCTATAATTTGCTGCAACAGATGATGAAGATTTAAAAAGTTGAAACGAAATTACATCAACAGCTTTGTTTTTTTCAATTTCCATTAAAAACTTAAACGTATCAACTGCAAATTTTTTCGTTCTTGCTTTTAATTCTTCTTTAGTCATAACTTGTGTACTCTACGTATTCTAAGAATCCTAAATTTAAATTCCTAATTCCTAAATCAAATTATCTATTAATTTGAATTAGAGTTTCTTTTATGCTTGGCATTACCAAATCTACAATTGGTTTTGGATATAATCCGTAGAAAAGTAAAAAGGCAATTATTATCACAAAGACAATTATTTCGTTTGTTGTAACATCTGAAAATAATTTAGTATTTGTTTCTCCTAACATTACATTTTGGAACATTTTTAACATGTAATAAGCTCCTAATATTATGGTTGTTCCACCAAGAACTGCATACCAAATGTTTACTTGAGATAAACTATACAAAACGGTAAACTCTCCAATAAAGTTGAATGTTCCTGGCAAGGCAACAGATGCTAAAACCAAAATCATAAACATAGAAGTGAATTTTGATGCTTGCGAACGAACACCACCCATTTCATCAATCTTGTATGTTTCAAATCTTCTAAAAATTACTTCTGCCGCAAAGAATAATCCAACGATTACAAATCCGTGAGCAATCATTTGAGAAACAGCTCCGCTTAAACCATCTGCTGTTAAAGTGTAACAACCAGCAGCAATTAATCCTACGTGAGCAAGAGAAGAGTATGCTAGTAATTTCTTCAAATCTTTTTGACGTAATGCCACTATAGAACCATAAATAACTCCAGCAATACTTAAACCAATTAAAACTGGCATGTAAGTTTTAGCAGCTAACGGAGCTATTGGTAATTGCCAACGAATTACACTATATAATCCCATTTTTAGCATAATTCCAGACAAAAGCATTGTTCCAACGGTTGGTGCTTTTTGATAAACTTTTGCTTGCCAAGTATGGAAAGGTATGATTGGAATTTTAATAGCATAAGCTAAAAAGAAGGCTAAGAAAATCCAAGTTTGTTCGGTTGTAGATAAATCTAATTTTGTTAAATCTTCTAATAGGAAACTTCCGGCTTTAGTATATAAATAAGCAAATGCTATTAACATAAATAAGGAACCACCTAAAGTATAAATGAAGAATTTAACTACGGCTTTTTTACGTTCTTCAGTATCGCCATTACCCCAAACTAATGCTATAAAGTATATTGGAATTAAAGCAAGTTCCCAAAAGATATAATATAATAATCCGTCGCTTGCTAAGAAAGTTCCAACCATCGCAAATGCCATGAATAAAACTAATCCATAGAAGTTTTTAGAATTGTTAAAATTATTTCCGAAAGAAGATAATACAATTAATGGAAGCAATGAAGTTGTTAAAAGTACCATTGCTAATGATAATCCATCGGCTTTAAGTGCAAAGGAGATATTAGGTTGTAAAATCCAAGGATTTGATAAGCTAATGTTTATTCCGCCCAAAAATTGATTTACTAATATTGAAGAGCATACTAAAGCAGCCAAACTAAATAATAAAGCCACTTTAGAAGCGAATTTATCTCCAGAAAGGAAGGTTGCAATGGCACCAACTAAGAGTAGTATTAATATAAGTGATACGTTCATTTTGTTTTAAATTATTGAGCTAAAAATAAATAACTAACTATGGCTAAAAGTCCTATTACGAATGCAAATAAATACAATCCGATACTTCCAGTTTGTAATTTTTTTCCTTGATTTCCAATTCCATTTGCAACGGTTCCAAATCCGTAAACTACTTTTCCTAATGCAGGTTCTAAAGTTGTTCTAAAGAAATTTGAAAGTCCATTCAAAGGTTTTACGATTAATGAAGTGTAAAATTCATCAACATAATATTTATTATAAATAGTTTTTGAAAAACCTGTTATTTCTGAATCTTCTTTTGGAACAAATCCTTGTTTGATGTATTTCGAATACGCCCAAACAATTCCGATAATTGCTCCTGTTAAAGCAATAGCCATCAACATATATTCTTGACTTCCAAGAGCATGATGTTCATGTTTAGTCGCTAAAATTGGTTCTAAGAAATGATTTAACCAATTGCTTCCAGGTAAATTAATTAATCCACCAACAGTAGCTAATGCAGCAAGTATGATAAGTGGCAAAGTTATTAAACTTGGACTTTCATGTAAATGGTGTTTTTGCTCTTCTGTTCCTCTAAATTCTCTAAAGAATGTTAAGTACATTAATCGGAACATATAGAATGCTGTCATGATTGATGCAATAGAACCAACAATCCAAAGTACTTTATTATGTTCAAAAGCTACCATTAAAATTTCATCTTTTGACCAAAATCCTGCGAAAGGGAAAATACCAGCAATAGCTAATGTTGAAATTAACATGGTTGCAAAAGTGATTGGCATTACTTTTCGTAAACCACCCATTTTACGCATATCTTGTTCGCCATGCAAAGCGTGAATTACAGAACCAGAACCTAAGAATAAACAAGCTTTAAAGAATGCATGTGTTATAACATGGAATACAGCTACAGTATATGCACCCATTCCTAAAGCTAAAAACATTAGTCCTAATTGAGAAACTGTTGAATAAGCTAATACTTTTTTAATATCGTTTTGAAGTAATCCTATTGATGCGGCAACTAAAGCTGTTATTGCTCCAACTACAGCAATTATATTTTGTACATCATGAGTTAAATCAAATAAGAAATTCATTCTTGTAATCATAAAAATACCAGCCGTTACCATCGTTGCAGCGTGAATTAATGCCGAAACTGGAGTTGGTCCAGCCATTGCGTCTGGTAACCAAGTATAAAGTGGTAATTGTGCAGATTTTCCAGTTGCTCCGATAAATAAACATAAAGTAGCAATTGAAATTTGTAACCAAAATGAATTTGGATAAGGCATCTGACTAATACCAGTAACTATTTGTTTTAATTGAACAAAATCAACAGTAGAGAATAAATTTGCCAAAATAAATATCCCAATTAAGAAACCTAAATCACCAATTCTATTCATGATGAAAGCTTTCTTTGCGGCATCGTTGTAATCTTGGTTTTTATACCAAAATCCGATAAGTAAGTAGGAGCAAAGTCCAACGCCTTCCCATCCGATAAACATTACTAATAAGTTGCTTCCAACTACTAATGTTATCATGAAGAATACGAATAAATTTAAATACGCAAAAAACTTGTGCATATTTTCATCATCGTGCATGTAGCTGATAGAGTATAGGTGAATTAGAGAACCAATTCCGGTTACAAATAATAGCCACAATAATGATAATTGATCTAATAAAATTCCAAAATCAACTTTTAGATTTCCTAATTGAATCCAATCAAATAATTTAACTTGAATTGGTTTGCCGGAAGTATTTAATTGCATGAAGAAATAAACACTCATCGCAAAAGAGACAACAACAGCTATTGTTCCAATGGCACCTGAAATGTTTTTTCCTGCTTTCTTTCCGAAGAAAACATTGAATAAGAACCCAACAAATGGGGTTAATAATAAGAGTAAAACTAAACTATTCTCCATTAGGGATTATCCTTTTAAGTTTTTTAAATTTGATATATCTACCGAACCAATATTTCGGAAGACAGCAACTAAAATCGCTAAACCTACAGCAACTTCTGCAGCAGCAACTGCCATTGAAAAGAATACAAAAACTTCTCCTTTTGCATCTTGCCAATACGTTGAAAAGGCAACAAATAGTAAGTTTACTGCATTCAACATAATTTCTATTGACATAAAAACAATGATGGCATTTCTTCTATACAATACTCCAAAGACTCCTATACAAAATAGAAGAACAGAAAGGAAAATGTAATTTTCAATACCAATTTGATTTAAAATATTCTCCATGATTATTTAGTTGGTTTTTCTTTTTTTGATAATAAAACAGCTCCAATCATTGCCACTAAAAGTAGGATAGAAGCAAATTCAAATGGAACCATAAATCCTTCTTTGTCATCCAATAAAACAGTTCCTAATTTTTTTATGGATTGAAAATCTTCACCAGTTGTAGGATAATCGCCAACGAAAGGTTTTGAGTACATAAATATTAAAACTAATGCTGTACTCAATAAAATAAATGTTGTTATGGCACCAAGTCTAGTAATTCTTGGCTTGTGAACTTCATCTTCTTTATTCAAATTCATTAACATGATGGTGAATAAGAAAAGAATCATAATGGCACCAGAATAAACT
Source organism: Flavobacterium koreense (assembly GCF_054776075.1). NCBI lineage: Bacteria > Pseudomonadati > Bacteroidota > Flavobacteriia > Flavobacteriales > Flavobacteriaceae > Flavobacterium > Flavobacterium koreense. Next base: position 321,601 of record NZ_BAAHCF010000008.1, read on the forward strand.
ATAACATGAACTATTGCAAGGAATTGAGCATTAAACAATAAATAGTGTCCTGCAATTGAAAAGAAACATAACACTAAATAAATAGCACTATGAATAGGATTTTTGCTGTATATGGTCAAAAACGCTGTTGCTAATGTGATAGCAGCTAAAACGTAAAATATGATAAGTATCGGTGACATAATTAATTAAGTTTTTTAGTATTTGCCATAGCCATTTCTAGTGGCATCACTAATTTATCTTTTCCGAAAATAAAATCTTCTCTATTATATTGTGCTGGAACTAATTCTTTAGAGATAGTTAAGTAAATTGCATCTTTTGGACATGCTTCCTCACATAATCCGCAGAAAATGCAACGCAACATATTAATTTCGTAAATTGAAGCGTATTTTTCTTCTCTGTACAAATGTTCTTCACCTTTTTTACGTTCTTCGGCTTTCATAGTGATCGCTTCTGCTGGACATGAAAGCGCACACAAACCACAAGCCGTACAATTTTCTCTTCCTTGTTCGTCGCGTTTCAACATGTGCTGACCACGATAAACAGGACTAAATTCACGAACTTGTTCTGGATAATGAATCGTTGCTTTTTTCTTAAAAAAGTGTTTGATGGTAATCCATAAACCTTTAAAAATTGCTATCAGGTACATTCTTTCAAGAAAAGTCATTTCTTTATTAGAAACTTGTTTTTTCTTACCTGATAATGATATACTTTGTATCGATGTTGACATAATTTCTTTTCTTATTTAAAAGCTAGAATGCAAATTCCTGTTATAATAATATTGACAATAGATAGTGGAATTAAAATTCTCCATCCTAAATTCATCAATTGATCGTATCTAAATCTTGGTATTGTCCATCTAATCCACATAAAGAAAAAGATGAAGAAACACAATTTGGCAAACAAAGCAAAAATTCCAATGACATTTCCAATATTTACACCCCAATTTTCTATAGCCCAACTCATTCCTGGATAATTGTATCCACCAAAAAACAAGACTGAAATTATTGTTGCCGAAATAAACATATTAGCATATTCAGCAAATAAATAGAATCCCATTTTCATGGAAGAATATTCGGTATGATAACCACCAATTAATTCTGATTCGCATTCTGCCAAATCGAATGGCGTTCTGTTGGTTTCTGCAAAAGCACAAATCAAAAAGATTAAAAATGATAATGGTTGATAGAATACATTCCAGTGTAAACCATGCTGTTGAACAGAGATTTCTTTTAAACTCAATGTTCCTGTCATCATTAATAAAGCTATTATAGATAAACCCATTGCAATTTCATAGGAAACCATTTGTGATGCAGCACGAACTGCTCCCATCAATGAGAACTTATTGTTTGAAGCCCAACCTCCAATCATAATTCCATAAACACCTAGTGAAACAACAGCAAAAATGTATAAAATTGCACTGTCTGTATCGGTTGCTTGAAGGATTACCGTTCTACCAAAAATCTCTAATCTATCACCCCAAGGAATTACAGCACTGGTCATTAATGCCGTACTCATTGCTACGGCTGGACCAACAAAAAATAAAAATCTATTTTTAGTATTTGGTTCAAATTCTTCTTTTGCAAAAAGTTTCATTCCATCGGCAAGAGGTTGTAATAATCCACCCCAACCAGCACGGTTTGGTCCAACTCTGTCTTGAAGATATGCAGCAACTTTACGTTCTGCCCAAGTTGAATACATTGCCATAACCATTGTGACAGCAAATATCACAACAATAAAGATACTTTTTTCTATTATAAATGCACTATCCATTATTTTGTATCTATTTTGTTACCGTCAATTTTCTCGTTATAATCAATTTCCGACATACTGATTTTTTTACGATCAATATCTCTTCCCATTAATATTCCTTTTTCTGTTTCAATCACCACTTTATCCATTTTACGTGTATAATTGTTTTGATTGATAACAGAGTCTTTTTCAAATCTTCTCGGACCTTCAATTACCCAGTCAGAAACTTCTTTTTTGTCAAAACGACAAGTGTTGCAGATAAAATCTTCTACTTCATGGTATTCGTCTTTTCTTGCTGTAACTCTTTGAATTTCGTTTCCAAACATCCAAAGTGTTGTTTTTCCGCAACATCCTGGTGTTGTACATTCTCTGTGTGCGTTGAATGGTTTGTTGAACCAAACTCTAGATTTGAATCTGAAAGTTTTATCAGTTAAAGCACCAACCGGACAAACATCGATCATATTTCCAGAAAATTCATTGTCGATTGCAGCCGAAACACAAGTTGAAATTTGTGAATGATCACCACGATTTAAAACTCCGTGAACTCTTCCGTCAGTTAATTGATCTGCAACTTCTACACAACGTTGACAAACGATGCAACGGTTCATGTGTAATTGGATGTGTGGACCAATATCTTCAGGTTCGAAAGTTCTTTTTTCTTCTATGAAACGAGTTTCCGATTTTCCGTGTTCGAATGATAAATTTTGCAAATCACATTCTCCTGCTTGATCACAAACTGGACAATCTAATGGGTGATTTATAAGAAGAAACTCTGTTACTGCTTTTCTAGCTTCAGTTACTCTTTCAGAAGATTTGCTGGCAACTTCCATTCCGTCTTGACAACCAGTAACACAAGATGCTACTAATTTTGGCATTGGTCTTGGGTCAGCCTCACTACCTTTTGTAACGTCAACTAAACAGCAACGGCATTTTCCTCCTGTTCCTTTTAGTTTAGAATAATAACACATGGCTGGCGGAACGGATTCTCCACCAATCATACGAGCAGCCTGAAGGATTGTTGTTCCTGCTTCTACTTCTATTTCTTGACCGTCTATGGTTACTTTCATTGTAAATTTTCTTTTTTAAGTTTTCGGATTCATTTTTAATACGAAACTTGAAACTATTTTTGAATATTTTTAAAATGTTCGTTATATAATTCTATTACTTGTAATGATTGATATAACTTATAATTTTTATTTCCATCAATCCATAATTTAAAGAGTTCTGGATAATCAATTATTATTGAACCGATATCATCTCTATAACTAAATGAAGACACGTTTTTTATTTCATCATCTTTTACAAAAATTTCTTTTGTAGTTAAATTTGCCCTCATGTCTTGATTATACTTGTGGTAAACAGAAATCTTACCAATAATTATTTCTCTGTAAAAATATTTATAATTATCTTCTTTTAATCCTACAAATTTTATTTCTTGGAAACCGGTTGTATTATGTGGTAAATATGGCATATTGTATGCGTTTTCTGACATGTAAATATGTATACTACTTAATGCAAATGGTTTGTAAATATATTGGTCTCCATTTTCTAATTGAATAGTAATTTTCTTATCACAAACAGCTGCAGGATTAAGAAGCTTTTTGTTAAACATATTGGAAATACCAATAAAAGTACATTTTATTGTGTCATTTTTGGCGTCAACTATGTAACCTTTGATTGAGTTTTCTTGAGAAAACGAAATATGAGTTACAAATAATAAAAATAAAAATATTTTTTTCATCAAAAATATATATTTAGACCTCTTGTTTTGCTACTAAATGTTTCACTTTTTCAAATGGCTCATTCACAAAATGATCTCTATTTTTTACTTTTTCTGGGAAACGAATATGGTATTCAAATTCATCTCTAAAATGACGAATTGCCGCAGCAACTGGCCATGAAGCCGCGTCACCTAGTGGGCAAATTGTATTTCCTTCAATTTTAGATTGAATGCTCCATAATAATTCTATGTCTTCTTCGCGTCCTTGTCCGTTTTCTATTCTCCATAAAACTTTTTCTAGCCAACCAGTTCCTTCACGGCATGGCGTACATTGACCGCAAGATTCATGGTGGTAAAATCTAGAGAAATTCCAAGTATTTCTAACGATACAAGCCCTGTCATCATAAACAATAAATCCTCCAGAACCTAACATAGAACCAGTTGCGAAGCCACCATCAGATAAACTTTCGTAAGTCATTAATCTGTCTTCACCAGCGGCAGTTTTGTAAATTAAATTGGCTGGTAAAATTGGCACCGAACTTCCTCCAGGAACTAGTGCTTTTAATGGTCTGTCAGTTTGCATTCCACCACAATATTCATCAGAATTCATGAATTCGTAAACAGAAACACCCAATTCAATTTCGAAAACGCCTTGATTTTTTATGTTTCCAGATGCTGAAATTAATTTTGTTCCAGTTGAACGACCAATTCCGATTGCAGCATAGTCAGTACCCGAATTATTGATAATCCAAGGCACAGCAGCAATTGTTTCTACATTATTTACTACGGTTGGATTTTGCCAAAGACCTTTAACAGCTGGAAATGGTGGTTTCAATCTTGGATTTCCACGATTTCCTTCTAGTGATTCAATTAGTGCAGTTTCTTCTCCGCAGATGTAAGCTCCGCCACCAATTTGAACAAAAAGTTCTAAATCGTAGCCTGAACCTAATATATTTTTACCCAACCAACCAGCAGCTTTTGCTTCGGCGATGGCTCTTTCTAAAATTTTGTAAACCCACATGTATTCTCCACGAATGTAGATGTAGGATAAGTTTGCTCCAAGCGCATAACTTGAGGTAATCATTCCTTCAATTAATAGGTGAGGAATGTACTCCATTAAGTAACGGTCTTTGAAAGTCCCTGGTTCTGATTCGTCAGCATTACAAACTAAATGTCTTGGATTTCCCGATTTTTTATCGATAAAACTCCATTTCATTCCGGCTGGAAATCCCGCTCCACCACGACCACGAAGTCCAGAAGTTTTTACTTCTTCAACAACTTCATCTGGAGTCATTTTCTTCAAGGCTTTTTCTACTGATGCGTAACCGCCTTCACGACGATATACTTCATAAGTTTTAATTCCAGGAACGTTTATTTTGTCTAATAATATTTTTCTTCCCATGATACTATTTATCGTGTAAAGTGATTTTTCCGTCTTTGCAATCAGACACTAACTGATCGATTTTTTCTTTTGTTAAATGCTCTTGGTAGAAATCACCCAATTGCATCATTGGAGCATATCCACAAGCACCAAGACATTCAACTCCGCGAACTTCAAATAAACCATCAGCTGTTGGTTCGCCAACTTTTACACCCAATTTCGAACAAGTGTAATCCATCAAATCTTCTACTCCGTTTTGGCAACAAGGAGAAGTTTGACAGAATTCAAACATGTATTTTCCAATTGGACGTTGGTTGAACATCGTGTAAAAAGTTACAACTTCGTAAACTTCAATATTTTGAATTTGTAAAATTTCAGCAACTTTGTTTTGCAATTCAATACTCAACCAATTGTCGTGAGCATCTTGAACTTCGTGCAAAACTGGAAGTAAAGCCGATTTTTGTTTACCTTCAGGATAATGACTGATTAGTTCATTGATACGGTTCATCAATGATTCAGTTATGTTTATCTCTTGTTTTATATGTGATCTTTCCATTTTTTTATTTTAGATTTACGATATAGGATTTAGGATTTAGGATTTTTCAATCTGTTATCTAAAATCTGCATTCTGCAATCTTTCTTCTTATGCGTCTAATTCTCCAGCAATTACATTTAAACTTGATAATATTACGATGGCATCTGATAACATTCCGCCTTTAATCATTTCGGTGTAAGCTTGGTAATAAATAAAGCAAGGTCTTCTAAAGTGTAATCTGTATGGTGTTCTACTTCCGTCAGTTATTAAATAAAATCCTAATTCTCCGTTTCCGCCTTCTACAGGATGATAAATTTCTGCCACTGGAACTGGAACTTCACCCATCACAATCTTAAAGTGATAAATTAAGCTTTCCATATTGTGGTAAACATCTTCTTTTGGAGGTAAATAATAATCAGGAACATCAGCATGAATTGGTCCTTCTGGTAATTTAGCTAATGCTTGTTTGATGATGCTTAAACTTTCCCAAACTTCGGCATTTCTAACACAAAATCTATCGTAAGTATCACCTGATTTTCCTACAGGAACATCAAATTCAAAATCTTCATAAGAAGAATAGGGTTGTGCTTTTCTAACGTCATAATCAATTCCGGCAGCACGTAAATTTGGTCCAGTTAAACCATATTGCATTGCTTTTTCAGCAGTAATTGGTCCGACATTCACAGTTCTATCGATGAAAATTCTGTTTCTTTCGAAAAGGTTTTCAAATTCTTTCCAAGCAACTGGGAAATCTGTTAAAAAAGTGTCTAATTTTTTGAAGGCAGCTTCAGACCAATCTCTTTCGAAACCACCGATTCTACCCATATTTGTCGTAAGACGAGCACCACAAATTTCTTCGTAGATTTCGTAAACTTTTTCTCTAAATTGGAATACATAAAGGAAACCTGTATAAGCTCCAGTATCAACTCCAAGAATGGAATTACAGATTAAGTGATCTGTTATACGAGCTAATTCCATTACGATAACTCTTAAATATTGAGCACGTTTTGGAACTTCAATTTCTAGTAATTTTTCAACAGTCATCCACCAAGCCATGTTGTTAATAGGAGAAGAACAGTAGTTCATTCTATCTGTTAAAACGTTTACTTGATAAAAAGGACGATTTTCGGCAATTTTTTCAAAAGCACGATGAATGTATCCAATGGTTGGTTCTGCATCAAGAATTTTTTCACCATCCATAAGCAAGATATTTTGAAAAATACCATGTGTTGCTGGATGCGTTGGACCAAGATTTAATATTGAAAGTTCGCTACCGTCTTCGTTGCGAGTTTGTTCAATAACTTTGGCATATCGATGCTCTGGTAATAATAATAAGTCTGACATTTTATAATGTTGAATTATTTATTTTGTTTTATATTTTTTGTGCCGTTCTTCCAAAGAAACGATCGTCTTTATCTGTTCTACCGCTATCTTCCATTGGGAATTCTTTTCGCATTGGGAAAGACACCATTTCATCCATATTCAAAATACGTTTCAATTGTGGATGACCAACAAAATTGATTCCGTAGAAATCGAAAGTTTCTCTTTCCATCCAATTGGTGCAAAGAAATAAATCGGTCATTGAATGAACTTCAGGATTTTCACCATTAAGATAAGTAGTTATTCTAACTCTTACATTTTCAACCCAATTGTGAAGATGGTAAACTACTGCAAATTGATGATTTTCATCATTGTCTGGATAGTGAACCCCACATAAATCGGTTAAGAAGTGAAAATTTAAATCCTCTTCTGTTTTTAAAGTTCTAATTACTTCGTAGATAGCATCTGAAGTAGCTTCGAATGAAAAAACATCTCGACTCATAGAAAAATTCAAAACTTTGTTTCCAAATTTTTGAGTCATTTTTTCTTGTATGTATGCCGTTTCTAAAGCCATATTATAGGTTGTAAGAAGCTAATAATTCTTTATATTCTGGAGAATTTCTTCTGCGTACAGATTCATTCTTCACTAATTCTTGTAATTGCATTACACCATCAACAATTTGTTCTGGTCTTGGAGGACAACCTGGTACATAAACGTCTACTGGAATTACTTTGTCAATTCCTTGTAAAACTGAATATGTATCGAAAACACCTCCTGAACATGCACAAGCACCAACCGAAATCACCCAACGAGGTTCAGACATTTGTTCGTAAACTTGACGTAAAATAGGTGCCATTTTTTTAGAAATTGTTCCCATTACCATTAGCATATCGGCTTGTCGCGGAGAAAAACTTACTCTTTCTGAACCGAAACGCGCTAAATCGTAATGAGATGCCATTGTAGCCATGAACTCAATTCCACAACAAGAAGTTGCAAATGGTAAAGGCCAAAGTGAATTAGCTCTTGCCAATCCAACAACGTCGTTTAATTTAGTAGCGAAGAAACCTTCACCTGTTACTCCTTCTGGTGGAGCAACCATTTTTGTTTTAGAATCACTCATTTATAATTCGTAATTTATAATTCGTAATTAATCTATTCCCACTCTAATGCTTTCTTCTTGATTATGTAGAAGAAACCAACTAAAAGTAACAACATGAAAATAACCATTTTGATCATTCCATCCACTCCTAATTCTCTAAAATTTACTGCCCATGGATATAAGAAAATTACCTCTACATCGAAAAGCACGAAAAGAATTGCAACAAGAAAATATTTTACAGAAAACGGAATACGCGCATTTCCTACGGATTCAATACCGCACTCGAAGTTTTTATCTTTGTTTTTAGAATGTCTTTTTGGTCCAAGGAAACTAGAACCAATAATTGTTGCGACAACAAATCCTATTGCTAGTCCAGCTTGCATTAAGATTGGTAAATAATCAATTTGAGTAGATTGCATGTCTCTAAAAGTTAGTATTTGTAAAATAGCCACAAATATACATTGCATTATTTAATTCTCAAAAATCATTAGATAAACGTTTGTTATTTATCCGTTAAAATCGTTTATTTAAACCTATTCTAAATAATATTTATGAAAACAAAAAAACGCTCTGAAATTTTCAGAGCGTTTGACCATTTAGGCAATCAAAAAATAATATATATTAGTCTTCGATAACTACTACTTGAGCAGCTACTTTACCTTTTCTTCCTTCTTCTTCTTCGTAAGAAACTTTGTCTCCTTCGTTTAAGTTTTCAGCTTTAATACCTGTAGCGTGAACGAAAATGTCTTTTCCATTTTCATCATCTGTAATGAATCCGTAACCTTTAGACTCATTGAAAAATTTAACTGTACCTGTGCGCATTTTGTAATGTAAAAAAATTAATAATGGTCAAAGATATACTTATTTATGACATAGCAAACAAAAATTAAATAAAAGTTTAAAAAATTTACAATAATTTAAAATTATAATTGAATGATTTTCAGTGTAATATTTGAAAAATTCTAAATTTTGCAATAAAAAAAGCAACTATTTATAAATTTTTAAATAGTTGCTTTTAAATTATTTGAGAATTTGATATAAATTACTTCAAATCAACTTTTATATGTAATTCATTTAATTGTGCGTCATCAATTACAGATGGTGCATCAATCATAACATCTCTTCCTGAATTGTTTTTTGGGAAGGCGATAAAATCACGAATTGTTTCTTGTCCGCCAAGAATTGCAACTAATCTATCCAATCCAAAGGCTAAACCTCCGTGCGGTGGTGCTCCAAATTGGAAAGCATCCATTAAAAATCCAAACTGATTACGAGCTTCTTCTTCAGTAAATCCTAAATATTTGAACATTAATTGTTGGGTAGCCTTATCGTGAATTCTGATTGAACCACCACCAATTTCGTTTCCGTTTAAAACCATATCATAAGCATTAGCACGAACTTTTCCTGGATTGGTTGCTAATAATTCCATGTCTTCTGGTTTTGGCGAAGTAAATGGATGATGCATGGCGTGCCATCTTCCAGATTCTTCATCCAATTCTAATAATGGGAAATCTACAACCCATAATGGAGCAAATTCAGCTGGATTTCTTAATCCTAGTCTTGTTGCTAATTCCATTCTTAATGCAGAAAGTTGTGCACGAGTTTTATCAGCCGGACCAGAAAGCACAAAAATCATGTCGCCAGCTTTTGCACCAGTAATTTCAGCCCACTTTTTCAAATCTTCTTGGTCGTAGAATTTATCTACAGATGATTTGTAAGTTCCATCAGCTTCACATTTTACGTAAACCATTCCAGAAGCACCAACTTGTGGACGTTTTACCCAGTCAATTAAAGCATCGATTTCTTTACGAGTATAAGTTGCACAATTTGGTGCTGCAATTCCAACTACCAATTCAGCTGCATTGAAAACTGGAAAATCTTTGTGTTGTGCTACTTCATTTAACTCACCAAATTTCATGTCAAAACGAATATCTGGTTTGTCATTTCCATAAGTTTTCATGGCGTAATCGTAGGTAATTCTTGGGAATTTTTCTACTTCAATACCTTTTATTTCTTTTAATAAATGAAGCGTTAATCCTTCAAAGACATTTAAAATATCTTCTTGTTCTACAAATGCCATTTCGCAATCGATTTGTGTAAACTCAGGTTGTCTGTCGGCACGTAAGTCTTCGTCACGGAAACATTTTACAATTTGAAAATATTTATCCATTCCACCAACCATCAAAAGTTGTTTGAACGTTTGTGGCGATTGTGGTAAAGCATAAAATTGACCTTCGTTCATTCTACTTGGAACAACGAAATCTCTCGCGCCTTCTGGAGTTGATTTAATTAAATAAGGAGTTTCAACTTCACAAAAATCTAAATCAGAAAGGTAATTTCTAACGGCTTGTGCTACTTTGTGACGGAATAACAAACTGTTTTTAACTGGATTTCTTCGAATATCCAAATAACGGTATTTCATTCTGATGTCTTCACCACCATCGGTTTCATCTTCTATTGTAAATGGAGGAGTTAAAGCAGCATTTAGAATTGTCATTTCTTTTACAAGAATTTCAATTTCACCAGTTGCTATATTTTTATTTTTGGCTTCACGCTCAATTACAGTTCCTTTTACTTGAACTACAAATTCTCTTCCAAGAGTTTTAGCCAATTCGAAAACTGATTTTTCAGAACGACTTTCATCAAATAATAATTGTGTAATTCCATAACGGTCGCGTAAATCAACCCAATTCATGAATCCCTTATCTCTTGATTTTTGTACCCAACCAGCAAGTGTAACTTCTTGATTAATATGTGAGGCGTTCAACTCGCCACAATTATGACTTCTATACATTTGGAATAAAATTTTTTTATAAATAACAATTCGACCTTTGGTCTTGGGTGCAAAAGTAAAAAACTTCAACCGAAATAAACACTAAATATTTTCATAATGAATAATTGATGGTAAATAAATTTAACTACATTTGGTTTTACTTAAATTAAAATTAATAATATGAAAAAATTTGGAATCTTTTTATTTGCGCTTGTGTTATCAAATATAAGCTTTGGACAAGACAATGTTGTAAAGTTTGAAGCAGATGTTGCTCACAGAAATGGCGATATACTTTTTATTAAAAACAATAGAATAATTGTTAAAGAAATTAAAGTAGAAGGTGATGGGCATTTTAGTTCATCATTTGAAATTAAAGAAGGAATGTATCAATTGTTTGATGGAGCTGAATATACTGAACTGTTTTTGAAAAATGGTTTTGACTTAAAAATGAAAATGGATGCACAGAATTTTGATGAGTCAATTGTATATTCTGGAAAAGGAGCTGCTGAAAATAATTATTTAGCTCAAAAAATATTAAGTGAAAGTAAGTTTGATGCAGAAAGTCTTTTTGCTGCTAAAACTATGGAAGAATTTACTGCTAAAATTACAGAAAAGCAAAAAGCTGATATTGCTAAATTGGATGCTGCAAAATTGGATGCAAATTTTGTTGCACTTCAGAAAAAAGCTATGGAAACAGAAATGTTTCAAATGAAAATGTATTTTGGAGAGAAATTAAAACAACAAAAATTAAACAACACACAAGCACCATCTTTTGATTATGAAAACCATGCTGGTGGAAAAACCAAGTTAGAAGACTTGAGAGGAAAATATGTTTACATTGATGTTTGGGCTACTTGGTGTGGACCTTGTCGTGCAGAAATTCCTTCACTTCAAAAAATTGAAGAGAAATATCATGATAAAAAAATTGCTTTTGTAAGTATTTCTGTTGATGAGCAAAAAGATTATGAAAAATGGAAAAAGTTTGTAGTTGAGAAACAACTTGGCGGAATCCAATTATATGCAGATAAAAACTGGATGTCTGATTTTATTAAAGCATTTGGAATTAATTCTATTCCAAGATTTATTTTAATCGATCCAACTGGGAAAGTGGTTAATGCTGATGCTGATAGACCATCAAATCCTAAATTACAAGAGCAACTTGATGCATTTTTAAAATAGTTTAGATTTAGTACAAAATAAAAAGCTCCGAATATTTTTCGGAGCTTTTTTTATTTAACTAAACAATTTTTATTCTTCAGTTGCTATTCTTCTTGATTCTCTTCTGTCTCTAAGTTTATATTTTACTCGTTTTACCAAGTAAAACATTACTGGAACCATAACCAAAGTTAAAACTGTAGCATAAGTTAATCCAAAGATGATGGTCTCGACTGTGAAGTCATCCTTTCAAATATTATTTTATTTTTAAACCGTGTGTTTTGGGTTAAAACCGTCTTCACTTAATTCTTTGTGATCGTAATCGGCAACTATTTCGGCTTCATAATCCACTTTTTCACCTTTAGAGAATTTACCAATGATTTTCTCCATAATTTGATAAATTACAGGAACCACTACAAGTGTAAGAAATAAAGAAGAAATTAATCCACCAATAATTACCCAAGCTAGACCGTTTTTCCATTCTGCTCCAGCTCCAGAGGCAAGTGCAATTGGGAACATACCAAATACCATCGCAATTGTTGTCATTAAAATTGGACGTAACCTTGCATGATTGGCTTGAATTAATGCCGTTCTAACCGTTTCTCCAGCTTTACGACGCTGGTTAGTGTAATCTACAAGCATAATTGCATTTTTACAAACCAAACCAATAAGCATGATGATACCCAAGATGGTAAATATATTCAGCGTATTATTGGTTAAAGCCAAAGCCAACATCGCACCAATAAACGAAAGCGGAATAGCAAACAGTACCACAAACGGATGCACAAAACTGTCATATAACGAAACCATTACAAGGTAAACCAAGATAATTGCAGCTAGTAAAGCAATTCCAAGCGTTCCAAATCCTTCTGATTGATTTTCTTGATCGCCACCCCAAATGTAATTCACACCAGTTGGTTTCTTCAATTTATCAATTTTTTCTTGCCATTGCGTTACAATAGTTCCAGAAGCAACACCTACATTTTGACCTTTTACAGTAACCGATGCCGATTTATCTCTACGTTCCAATTCACTTGGGCCAGAACCTTCGGTTACGGTTGCAAATTGATTTAGTTTAATTTGTTGACCTGCATCGTTAATGAAAATTAAATTACTAACATCTGCGATACTTTTTCTATCAAAAGCATTGTATTTAATGTTGATATCATATTCGTATTCACCAGCTCTAAATCTTCCGTCGGTATTTCCGCTGAAAGCCGTTTGCATTGTGATACCAACAGTTTGTAAACTCAATCCTAAAGCAGCCATTTTATCTCGATCCACTTTTACGTTTACTTCTGGATTTCCGTCTTCTACTGATAATTCGATTTCGGTTGCTCCAGGAATGGTGCGTAATTCTTTTTCGGCTGCTTTTGCAAATTCCATTGCACTTTCAACAGTTGGGCCAGTTACAATTAATCCTAAAGTAGCATCTTCTGCAGTTCCCAAAATACCAACCGGAACCGTTTTTACTTTGGCACCAACTAATACTTTTTCTAATTTACGTTTGGTTTTTGCAGCATATACATTTGCAGGTTCAGAACGTTTGTCTAATCCAACCATTTTTACGTTAATCTCTGACTTGTAAGCTGTTGCTTGCGAAGCGCCAAGACCTTCACTGGTTTGACCAATTGTTGTAATTTGACTAAAAACATATTCTTCTTTTTGTAAAAAATCTTCTGCTTTTTGCGTCATGAAATTGGTTTGTTCTAACGAAGCATCTTTTGGCATTTCTATTTGAACTAAAAACTCACCACTATCAGAAGCCGCAAAGAATTCACCACCAATAAATCCACCACCAAATAAGCTAATCATTGATCCAAAAAAGATAACTAAAACTATAGCAAGTGTTTTAAAATAATGATCTAAACACCATTCTAATAATCTAGAAACCCAATTTGTAAATCGTGTTAAATAGCTTTCAAATCCTAGAATAATTCTTCCAAAAAGATTTTTTCCTGTGATATGTTCTAATTTTCCGTATCTTGAAGATAACCACGGAATAATTGTAAATGAAGCAACTAATGACAATAAAGTTGAGATAATTACAGTAACACAAAATTGTGTAATAATGTTAGAAACCAAACCTGTACTCATTGCAATAGGTAAAAATACCACCACAATAACTAAGGTAATCGATACAACAGTTCCACCAATTTCGGCAGTTCCATCATAAGCAGCACGGACTTTATTTTTACCCATTTCCATGTGCCTATAAATATTCTCAAGAACCACAATGGCATCATCCACAAGGATACCTACAACAAGTGATAATCCTAATAAACTCATTAAGTTTAAGGTATAGCCCATCAAATAAATTCCGATAAAAGTGGCGATTAATGATGCTGGAATAGAGACCATTACAATTAATGAGTTTCTAATACTGTGCAAGAAAAACAACATTACAAGAGCAACCAAAAGTACGGCAATAAGTAAATCGTGTACAACGGCATCGGCAGCTTCTAAGGTGAAAATGGTACTATCTTTTGCAATTTCAAGTTTTAAACCATTTTCTTTATAATCGGTTTCTAGTTTGGCGATTGTTTTTACTAATTCTTCACTCACGGCAACCGCATTGGCATCTGATTGTTTTATAATTTGTAAAATAATCGCACTTTTCTGATTTACACGAGCTACTTTTTCAGTAATTTTTTGCGTATCTTGAACATCGGCAATATCGCCCAAACGAACTTGAATTCCGTTTCGCGATGATACAATTAGATTTCTTAATTCGTCAACATTTTTATATTTTCCGGCTAAACGGATTAATATTTTTTGCTCACGTGTTTGAATATTTCCAGTTGGGAAATCTAAATTTGAGGATAAAATATTTTGTTGCACTTGCGGAATTGACAATCCGTAACCTTGCATTTTTACAGCATCAAGATTTACCTGAATTTCACGTTCTTGTCCGCCAATAATATTTACTTGCGCAACACCTTCAACACGTGAAAGAATTGGAGCTAGTTTTTTATCAATTAAATCATAAAATGCTACTTCATCCATTTTTCCGTTGGCACCAATTGTCATAATTGGTAAATCGCTTAATGAGAATTTACTCAAAGAAGGTGTTTCAACATCATCTGGTAAATCACTAAGAATGGCGTTTATTTTACGCTGTGCATCGTTCATCGAAATATTAACATCGGCTGTAGAAGTTAATGTAATCGAAACGGTCGATAAACTTTCGTACGATTTCGAGTCAATTTTTTTGATGTTTTCTAACGAAGCAATTGCGTCTTCAATTTTTTTGGTAACTGTGTTTTCGACTTCACTTGGCGATGCACCAGGATAAATTGTGGCAACAGTAATTACGTTTGTTTCAAATTTTGGAATCAATTCGTAACCCAAATTGCTGTAACTGAACAGTCCACCAAGTGTTAGAATTGTAAACAATACAATTACTAACGACGGACGTTTTATGGATATTTCTGCTAATTTCATATATTTTATAGTTTAAGGTTTTATGACAAACCTATTTAATAACTTCCACTTTACTTCCGTCTTGAAGGTTGATTTGTCCTGTAACAATAACCGTTTCACCATTGTTTAATCCGTTAAGAATTTCAACTTTATCACCAAGAATTCTTCCAGCTGTTACTTTTTTAAGTTTGGCAGCTCCGTTTTCAATAACAAAAATTTCGTTGCTACTTACACTTCCTACAAACGCATTTCTAGGAACAATTTTAAGTGATTGTTTTTGTTGGTTTGATGCAAATTCTGCCGTTCCATACATTCCAGCTTTTAAATCTTTCGAAGCATTGTTTGTAATTTCAATTTCCACTGGAAAGTTCAAACTCTCATCTGCTTTGGAAGCAATAAATGTGATTTTTCCTGAAAAAGTTTTGTCTGGATAAACACTTGCTGTAACCTTAATTGAACTTCCAACTTTTAAACTCGCTACTTGACTTTCGTTAACAGTAACTTTTAATTTTAATTTAGAAACGTTTACAATATCAAACAATTCAGTAGCTGGCATTCCTGTAATTATTGAACCTACTTCAATATATTTTTTGTTGATAAAGCCACTAATTGGAGCTTTAATTCTGGTATCGCCAACATTAATGTTTGCTTGTGTTAATTGCGATTTTGCATTTACCATCGCCAATTTTGCTTGATCTAATTGTTGTTTCGTTACACCACCAGTTTTGAAAGCATTTTCAAATCTGTTGTAATCTGATACAGCGTTTTGATAAACAGCGTTTGCATTTTGAGCATTAACATTGATAACATCGCTTCTTACTATGGCAAGTGTTTGACCAACCGAAACAAAATCGCCTTCTTTTACTAAAACACTTGTAATTTTTCCTGATTTTTCAGCAGAAAATTTTAGTTCTTGTACAGGTTCAAAATTTCCGTTTGATACGAAATCTAAAGAAACATTTTCGGTTTTTACAGTGTCAATTCTTACTGAAACCGTTGCGTTTTTCTCAGCAACAATAGCTGTTTTAGCTTCGTTTTCTGCTTTATTTTTAGTTAATACATAGCCAATTAGTCCTAATGCGGCTACAATTACTACTATTGTTATTATAATTTTTTTCATCGTTATTATTTGTTGGTTAGTGTTTTAAGTTCTCCTTTTGATTTTATTAATTGAATTTCGGCTAGTTTGTAATCTAACAATGCTGTTGTGTAATTGTTTTGTGCGGCAACCAATTCGTTTTCTGCTTCCAATAAATCGGTTAGTGAAGCCAAACCTTGAATGTAATTATTGTTTGTATTGGTTAAAACTTCTTGTGCCAGTTTTGCATTTTCTTTTTGATTATTAATAGAAATGATACTGTTGTCAATTTGAGTTTTTGCATTTTCAAATTCTAAATCTAATGCCAATTTAGTTTCTTCTAAATCTACTTTAATCGATTTTAATTTGTTTTCTGCTTGACTAACTTTAGCTTTTGTTCCAAATCCGCTAAAGATTGGAATGTTTAAATTTAAACCAACGGCAGCAAAATCTGACCAATAAACGCCATCAGATGGTTTTTTAAACCAAGGCATTTCTGGACCTTGACCAATATAATTGTAACTTCCAGTTAAAGAAAGTGTTGGATAATAAGCTGCTTGAACCGATTTCTTTTGATATTCTAAAAGTTGTTCGTTCTTTTTTAACAATAAATATTCAGTTCTATTGGTTGTATCTGGCGTTTGCGAAAGCGCATTTGCAGTAACTTCAAATTCAGTTTCTGGAATAGAAATTTTAGTTTCAATTGGCATTCCCATTAAAAATTTTAAAGAATTTTCTTGAATTTGAACTGCATTTATTGTTTGTTGACGTTGAGTATTGATGTTTGATAAACGAACCAAAGTTCTATCTAAATCAATTTTTTTAGCCAAACCATTATCAAATTGTCCTTTAATAATGTCTTTAACTTTGGTGGTGTTTTTTAAATTATTATCTAAAACGTTTAAGTTTTGACGCGTAACATATACTTGATAATAAGCATTTGCGATTTTTTCTATAACTTGCTCTTCTGTTAGTTGCGCATTTATTTGATAAAATTCTCTTGTGGATTTTGCAGCCTTCAAACCAATAAAAACCGATTGATCGTATAAAGCTTGGTTTAAGGTAATTCCTGCTCCAGAATTCCATTTTTGACCAAAAGCTGCTTGAATAGTTGTGCCTGGTGCACCAAATCCAGCTCCATCAATAACAGTTGTTTGCAAAATTGGATTATGGTTTAAACTTCCGTTTGCAGAAATTTGAGGCAACGCTCTTGAACGTACTTCTTGAATTTGATATTCACTGTTTTCTACGTCAAGCTTTGCTTTTTTAGCAGCTGCTTTATTTTCTAATGCAAATGTAATGGCGTCTTTTAAGGTAAGCGGTTTGTTATCCTGTGCATGTAAAAAGCTAACACATAAGAAAAGGATTAATATTAATTGTTTTTTCATGGATTGATGATTATATATTTAAGTTAGATAATTGTTTTTCGAGTTCTATAATTCCTTTTGGCGACGCAATTGCTCTAGTGTGATATTCTAATGCCTTTCCTTCAAGTATAAAAGCGTCTTTTTCTAATAAAGTGTTTTCATTTATTGAAAAAATAAGTGTGTAATAAAATTTTGTTGCAGCTTCAACATCTGTTTCTGGTCGGTAAAGTCCTTGCTGAATTCCTTTTACTACATTTTGTGTAAACATGGTGTTGCAATCTTCAATCTCGTTTGCAATCATTTTTTCATAAATTTCTGGATAATGCTTTTTGAGCTGAAAAGCGGGTGAATAATCAAACGATTGAAACATTTCCTTGAACATTTTACGCATTTCAAAATTCTCTTCGATAGCATTGTAGTTTTTGGCTACAACCTCATCCATTAAAGTATGGATTTTTTGATGAACTACTTCTGTGCCTTCTTCTATTAGTTTTTCTTTGTTACTGAAATATTTGTAAATCGTTTTTTTAGAAATACACATTTCACAAGCAATATCATCCATAGTTACGCTTTTGAAACCAAGTTTCAAAAACATGTCGGTCGCTTTTTTAATGATTTTCTCTTTCATTTTTTTAATTTATTTGAAAATAAACTTTTCTAATCTAATCTATTTTCGGGTGCAAATATATATTGGAAACTCTGAATACTAAAATAGTTTCCAAATTATTTACATAAATTTAACATTTATTTAATTAATGATTTCAAATTCTAAATTGGCTGTAATATTAATATTTGAACCAATTAACAATCCATTACTTTCTTGATTTGAATTAGAATATAATCCAAAATCCTTGCGATTAATTTCTCCTATAATTTCTAAAAGTACTTTTGATGATTGGTTATTCGATTCTAATGCAGCAATTTTAGCATCGAGTTCAACCACTTTTGTAATGTTGTTTATTGTTAAATTTCCTTTTACAAAATTGATATCATTATTAACTTTTTCAAAGGAAGTAGATTTAAAAGTTACCAATGGATATTGATTTGAATTAATAAAATCCTTTAAATTCAAATTGCTATCAATGTGTTCTAATTTGCCTTCTTTTTTATTTACATCTAAAACAAATTCTACATTAGCATTAATTAGTTGATTGTTTACAATGTCAATTGTACTCGAAAGTTTGTTGAATGAACTGTCTAGGTAGGCAATTATTGAGTTTTTCGCTCTAATCATGAAATCAGATTGATTGGTATTCAAATTCCATTTAGCTATAGTCATTTCCAGATGATTAAGGTTGAATTATTTGACAAATGTATATTGGAAACTTTAGATACCAAAATAGTTTCCAAAGTATTTACATAAATTTAACATTTCGATAAAAATTCACTTTTGTAATCCTGTTGGAATAACGTAAATTAGCCAAAAATTACTTTTATGCATTCTATTTATCAGTACCAAGAATTTATTTCCGATTATTTACAGTCGCAATATGAAACTAAAGAACCAAGAAATCTTTATGAGCCAATTCATTATATTTTAGATCTTGGCGGAAAAAGAATGCGACCAGTACTGACTTTAATGAGTGCAGAAGTATTTGATGCCGATTTTAAACTAGCACTTCCAGCAGCATTGGCCGTTGAGGTTTTTCATAATTTTTCATTAGTTCATGATGATATAATGGATGATGCGCCTTTAAGAAGAGGAAATGAAACGGTTCATGAAAAATGGAATGTCAACACCGCAATTTTATCGGGTGATGCTATGTTGATATTGGCTTATCAATATTTTGAACAATACAATACCGAAGTTTTTAGAGATTTGGCAAAGCTTTTTAGCAAAACCGCTCTTGAAGTTTGCGAAGGACAACAATACGACGTAGATTTTGAAACTCGTGACGATGTTACTATTCCAGAATATTTAAAAATGATTGAATACAAAACCGCAGTTCTTGTTGCAGCAGCGATGAAAATGGGTGCGATTGTAGCCGAAACTTCTAAAGAAAATGCCGATTTAATTTATGATTTCGGATTGAATTTAGGATTGGCGTTTCAATTACAAGACGATTATTTGGATGCTTTTGGAAATCCAGAAACCTTTGGAAAACAAGTTGGTGGTGATATTATTGAAAACAAAAAAACCTATTTGTATCTGAAAGCAATGGAGTTTTCCAATGCTGATGAAAAAGAGCAATTAACACATTTATTTTCGATTCAACCAAGTGATAATTCGGATAAAATTGAATCTGTAAAATCAATTTTTAATCAAACAAAGGCATCTGAGGCTACTCAAAAAGCCATTCAAGAGTACACTTTTAAAGCATTTGAAACTTTAGAAAAAATGAATATTTCTAGTGATAAAAAACAAATGTTAAAAGCTTTTGGGGAAAACTTAATGAATAGAAATGTCTAGTTTTATAGCACCAATATCAACAGATCACTTACTTTCTGAAGCAGAAAAGGAGAATTTGTACAAAAAACTTATTGAGCAATTAAATAAGGATTTCAATTTTGCAAATGAACCTGTAGATTTTCATCCAAGTACTAAACCTGATGAATTAAAAGTTCAACTTCACGAAAAAATTTACCGATTAATTCAATACAAATTCGCCGAATACTTAAGTTTACTTTATATAGTTGATGTTCCCGAAGATCAAGTAAAAAAATTAGATGGTTCCGATATTATGCAACTTTCCGAACAAGTCTCGTTTTTAATTTTAAAACGCGAATGGATGAAGGTGTGGTTTAGGAGTAAGTATTAGAAATATTTTTAGTATATTTACATTTTAAAATGCCAATTAATTTGTAATTATAAAAGCCTTTTAATTTGGAGTTGTAGCGATATATTGGTATAAAATTATAGAAGTGTTTTGAAAAATATTTATAAATAAAGTACTTACAATTAATGAGTAGGAAGTATTGAAATTATAACTATTTTAATTGATAATCAATGTTTTACCTTTAAAACTATTTTTAATTATCTTTATACAAATAAACTAATATATATGAGAAATTATTTTTTATTTTTCCTTCTAAATTTTTCTATAGCATTTTCGCAATCACCTTTGATTCAATGGCAATTATATAGTAATAACACCTATCCTGGGAATCGACCTCAGAAAATCATTAGCACTAATGATAACGGCTATTTAGTTTTAAGTTCAAAAATGATGATAAATAGCATCACAAATTGTAACTTGGTTAAACTTGACAATAATGGTAATGTAATTTGGGAGCGATCTATAGGAGGAAGTAGTAATGACGATGCAGTTGATATTAAACAAACTAATGATGGAGGATATATACTTATTGCTTCAACTCAATCAAACGATGGTGATGTAAGTGGTCATAATGGTTTGCCATTTGGTAGTAATGCTCAAGATGTTTGGGTTGTTAAGCTAAATAATCTAGGTTTAATACAATGGCAAAAATGTTATGGTGGGACTAGTGCAGATTTAGGAAGAACCATTATTCAAACTACAGATGGAGGATATATTTTTGCATCAGATTCAGAATCAATTAATGGGGACCTAAATGGACTTAGTTGTGGAGGTAATAATGATTATTGGGTTGTAAAAATAGATACAATAGGCACAATTGAGTGGCAAAAATGTTTTGGTGGTACACTTTATGATTATCCAATAGAAATTATTCAAACATTAGATGGTGGTTATATAGTCGCTGGTCACTCAAATTCTACCAATGGTTATATAACTTCAAATCATGGTAATTATGATTTTTGGGTTATAAAAATAAATAACTTAGGAACTCTTGAATGGCAAAAATCTTTTGGAGGTTTTAATATGGATTTGGTAACAGGAATAGTACAAACTTTAGATGGTGGATACATTGTTGGCGGTGGAACTAGTGGTAATAGTGGAGATTTTGCAACCGGTGGCGCATGGAGATTTATTAAATTAAATAATTTAGGTAATATAATTTGGAATAAATCTTTACCAGGTCTATTACATACACAATTTTCGCAAATGAAAATAAATCCTTCTAACGGTAATATTTTGGTTATAGGAAGCGATTACACCTATTCATATCATAATATTGAAATAGATCGTCTTGATCAAAATGGGAATCTGATTTTAAAAAATACTTTTGGAGGAACAGCTGAAGATTTTGGAACAAGTTTAGATTTTACCACGGATAATGGTTTAATTATTTTGTGTGATGCAAGGTCTATAAACGGTGATATAATATCAGTTGATCCATCTAATTATCACAAAACATGGATTGCTAAAATGTCGCCTCAAATTTTATCAACTGAAAATTTCATATATTCAAATATAGTTAATGTGTATCCAAATCCTTTCAAAGATTTGTTGCATATTAGTTTATCAAATTTTGATGCTTCTAAAATTGAGATATATGATAATTTAGGTCGTTTAGTTTTTAATGAATTATATAATAATGAAATAAATCTATCACGACTAAAATCAGGGATTTACTTTGTTAATCTTACAAATAAAAATGGAGAAGTTATTATAAAAAAAATATTTAAAGAATAAACTATATCTAATTTATTAAGGTTTGATTTAGAAGTAAATATTAGAAAAACACTCTCACAAAAGGCATAAATGCATCACCGTAAACTCCATTATCAGTCTTGAAAAATAAATTATATCGCGCTCCAATCGTTACATTATCCATTCGATAACCAGCTCCTACAAAAAGTCCGGTATTCCAAAAATTATCACTTCCAGATAAAAGTCCTTCAAACGATCTATTTACTCGTAATTGTTCTAATTCTGTAGATAATTGGATTTCTTCGATTGGATTAAAAAGTGCAATAAAACTTGCTCCATAGATATTTGAAGAGTAAAACCCTTTTTGCTTTAAGAAACTATACTGCAATCCAGTTCCTAAAGACACATAGGAATTGATATTGTAAATAGCTGTAGGAGAAACTGCAATGTTAGTAAAACCTGAACCAAATCCAAGGCCTAATCCACCTCCAAATTGTACTTTACTCCAAAACTCACTTTTTGGTTTTGTTTCTTGGGTTTCTTGTGCAGAAACAGATAAACTGACAGCAATAAAAAATAGAAATGTTAATCTTTTTGTTAAATTGTGTAAGGCATTCTTTTTCATACGTATATATATAGTTAATTAGCGACATAAAAGTAGTAAAAACATTGAAAGATTGTTATAAATATTTTACTTTTGCATAAATTTTTTTAACACAACGATTATTTTATCTTAAATCATGGATAGATTTTCCTTCTTAAACGCAGCTCACACCGAATTTTTCGCACAATTATACGACCAATATCTGGTAAATCCTGATAGTGTTGAACCAAGTTGGCGTGCCTTTTTTCAAGGTTTCGACTTTGGAATGGCAACTTTCAATGAAGAAAACGCAGGAGAATATGTAGCCAATTATGCTGCAACTTCTATAGATAACGGACAAGCTTCTGAAAAACTTCAAAAAGAATTTAATGTTCTTAAGTTAATTGATGGTTACAGAACACGTGGTCACCTTTTTACTGAAACAAATCCTGTTAGAGAAAGAAGAATTTACGAACCAAATTTAGATTTGATAAATTTTGGACTTTCCGATGCAGATTTGAATACTGTTTTTGATGCTGCAAAAGTACTTGGTCATCAGCCAAAAACTTTAAAAGAAATAATCGCTCATCTTAAAAATGTATATTGCCAACATATTGGTATTGAGTACATGTACATGAGAAAACCAGAGGTTATTCAATGGATTCAAAACAGAATCAACATTAACGATAACTTACCAAATTTTGATGGCGAACAAAAGAAACACATTTTAGGAAAACTAAACGAAGCGGTTTCTTTTGAAAACTTTCTTCATACAAAATATGTAGGTCAAAAACGTTTTTCACTTGAAGGTGGAGAAAGTATTATTCCTGCACTTGATGCTTTAATTGAATCTGCAGCAGAAAAAGGTGTAGAACATTTCGTAATGGGAATGGCGCACAGAGGAAGATTAAATATTTTAGCCAATATCTTCGGAAAAGCAACTCAAGATATTTTCTCAGAATTTGACGGAAAAGACTACGATAAAGAATACTTTGATGGTGACGTAAAATACCACTTAGGTTTAACTTCTGAAAGAAAAACCAAATCGGGTAAAAAAATCAACATCAATTTAGCTCCAAATCCTTCGCACCTTGAAACAGTTGGTGCAGTTATTGAAGGAATTGCTCGTGCTAAACAAGATAAATATACACCAGACGATTTCTCTAAAGTTTTACCAATTGCCGTTCACGGTGATGCTGCTGTTGCTGGACAAGGAATTGTATACGAAATTGTTCAAATGGCGCAACTTGATGGTTACAAAACAGGAGGAACAATTCACATTGTAATCAACAACCAAGTTGGATTTACTACTAATTACCAAGACGCACGTTCATCTACTTATTGTACAGACGTTGCAAAAGTGACACTTTCTCCGGTACTTCATGTTAATTCTGATGATACTGAAGCAGTTGTTCACGCTATGTTATTTGCTTTAGATTTCCGTATGCAGTTTGGTCGTGATGTATTTATCGACTTGTTAGGATATAGAAAGTATGGCCATAACGAAGGTGATGAACCACGTTTTACACAACCAGTTTTATATAAAATCATTGCTAAGCATAGAAATCCAAGAGATATTTATGCAGAGAAATTGATTACTGCAGGTATCGTTGATGCTGCTTATATCACAAAAATCGAAAACGAATACAAAGATAAATTAGATGAGAATCTTCAAGCGTCTCGTAAAAAAGACTTGACGATTATCAAACCTTTCTTGCAAGACGAATGGAAAGGATTCGAACAAGTATCGGATGATGTTATGTTGCAAAAATTTGATACTAAATTTGATAAAAAGAAATTAGATCAAATAGCCAATGAAATTTCAACTTTGCCATCAGATAAAAAGTTCATAAGCAAAATCACAAAAATTATCACCGATAGAAAAACAATGTATGATAACAATGTTATCGATTGGGGAACAGCTGAATCACTTGCTTATGGTTCATTGTTAACAGAAGGTTATGATGTTAGAATTTCAGGACAAGATGTAGAAAGAGGAACATTCTCTCACCGTCATGCCGTTGTAAAAGTTGAAGATAGTGAAGAAGAAGTAATTCTTTTAAATTCACTAAAAGATAAAAAAGGGAAGTTCAATGTGTTTAATTCTTTCCTTTCAGAATATGGTGTTTTAGGTTTTGATTATGGTTATGCTTTAGCTAATCCAAATGCATTGACTATATGGGAAGCACAATTTGGAGATTTCTCTAATGGTGCACAAATCATGATTGACCAATATATTTCATGCGGTGAAGACAAATGGAACAACCAAAATGGAATTGTTCTTTTATTACCTCACGGTTATGAAGGTCAAGGAGCAGAACATTCATCAGCTAGAATGGAACGTTATTTACAACTTTGTGCACGTCACAACATGTACGTTGCAGATTGTACAACGCCAGCCAATTTCTATCACTTGTTGAGAAGACAAATGAAAACGAAATTCCGTAAACCATTAATCCATTTTTCACCAAAAAGTTTGTTGCGTCATCCATTGTGTGTTTCAACACAAGAAGAATTATACAACGGACAATTTCAAGAAACAATTGATGACAATTCAGTAGATAAGAAAAAAGTAAAAACAGTTGTTTTCGTTACCGGAAAATTCTACTATGATATTCTTGCTGAAAGAGAAAAATTAGAAAGAAATGATGTAGCTTTGGTTCGTGTAGAGCAATTATTTCCATTACCAGTTGAACAATTAAAAGCAATTATTGCTAGTTATCCAAACGCAGACGATTATGTTTGGGCACAAGAAGAACCTAAAAACATGGGCGCTTATAGCTATATGTTGATGAATTTCAATTTAGTGCCTTGGAGATTAGCTTCATTAAAAGCATACGCAGCACCAGCAGCAGGAAGTCACACTAGAGATAGACGTCGTCATGCCGATGCAATTAGAATGGTTTTTGATAAAAATTTATTTAGATAATAACACACATATAAAATTATAAAAGGATGATTTTAGAAATGAAAGTGCCTTCACCAGGCGAATCGATAAAAGAAGTTGAAATTGCTACTTGGTTAGTAAAAGATGGCGATTATGTAGAAAAAGACCAAGCAATTGCTGAAGTAGATTCAGACAAAGCAACTCTTGAATTACCTGCAGAAGCAAGCGGAATTATTACCCTAAAAGCAGAAGAAGGTGACGCGGTCGCTGTTGGTGCAGTTGTTTGTTTGATTGACACAAGTGCAGCTAAGCCAAGTGGTGCAGCTCCTGTAGCAGAAGTTAAAGCAGAAGCTCCAAAAGTAGAAGAGAAAAAAGTTGAAGCTCCGAAAGCGGCTCCAGTTGCCGAAAAAACATACGCTACACAAACGCCTTCACCAGCGGCTAAAAAAATATTAGACGAGAAAAACATCCAACCAACTGAAATCGTTGGTACAGGAAAAGGTGGAAGAATTACTAAAGATGATGCTGTAAATGCAGTGCCATCAATGGGAACTCCTACAGGTGGAACTCGTGGTTCTGAAAGAACAAAATTATCAATGTTGCGTCGTAAAGTAGCTGAAAGATTAGTTTCTGCTAAAAATGAAACAGCAATGTTAACTACGTTCAATGAAGTTGACATGACAGCTATCTATGCTTTAAGAGCTGAATATAAAGATGCATTTAAAGAGAAACACGGATTAGGTTTAGGTTTCATGTCTTTCTTTACTAAAGCGGTTACAAGAGCATTACAATTATTCCCAGATGTGAACTCAATGATTGATGGTCAAGAGAAAATTTCTTATGATTTCTGTGATATTTCAGTTGCGGTTTCTGGTCCAAAAGGATTAATGGTTCCTGTAATGAGAAATGCTGAAACATTATCATTTAGAGGAGTTGAAGCTGAAATTAAAAGATTAGCAATTCGTGCTCGTGACGGACAAATTACTGTTGATGAAATGACAGGTGGAACATTTACTATTTCTAATGGTGGTGTTTTTGGAAGTATGTTGTCAACTCCAATTATCAATCCTCCGCAATCAGGAATTCTTGGAATGCATAATGTTGTTGATAGAGCTATCGTGAAAAACGGCCAAATAGTTATCGCTCCAGTAATGTATGTTGCTTTATCTTATGACCACAGAATCATTGACGGACGTGAGTCAGTTGGTTTCCTTGTGGCTGTTAAAGAAGCATTAGAAAACCCAGTAGAACATTTAATGGGTGGAAATGCTAAAAAAGCATTAGAATTGTAATTAAAATAAATTCCAAAATACAAATCCCAAATTCTATTTAGAGTTTGGGATTTTTTCGTTTATTTGCGTTCACTAACCAATACTTTTTATGGCATCAAACAAAAAATCGGCTGCAATAGGTTTTATTTTTATAACCATGCTTATCGATATTACAGGTTGGGGAATTATTATTCCGGTGATTCCTAAGTTAATTAAAGAATTAATTCATGGAGATATTAGTGAAGCGGCTAAAATTGGTGGTTGGTTAACTTTTGCTTATGCCATAACACAATTTGTTTTTGCACCATTAGTTGGAAATTTAAGTGATAAATTTGGTAGACGACCAATAATTCTAATATCGCTTTTTGCCTTTTCAATGGATTACTTATTGTTAGCTTTTGCTCCAACCATCACATGGATTTTCATTGGAAGAATTATAGCAGGTATTACAGGTGCAAGTATCACAACAGCGTCAGCTTATATTGCTGATGTCAGCACACCAGAAAACAGAGCCAAAAACTTCGGAATGATTGGCGCAGCTTTCGGATTAGGATTCATCATCGGACCAGTAATCGGTGGTCTATTAGGACAATATGGTTCCAGAGTTCCATTTTATGCCGCTGCAGTTTTATGTTTGTTGAACTTCCTTTATGGTTATTTCATTTTACCAGAATCCTTATCAAAAGACAACCGAAGAGAATTTAGTTTGAAAAGAGCTAATCCAATTGGTGCTTTTATGAATTTGAGAAAATATCCAAAATTAATAGGGCTTGTAGTTTCTATTTTCTTGCTTTACACGGCTTCACACGCTGTCCATAGCAATTGGAGTTATTTTACAATGTACAAATTCAATTGGGATGAAAAAATGGTAGGAATCTCACTTGGAGCTATCGGACTTTTGGTCGGAATTGTACAAGGCGGATTAATACGAGTTATCAATCCAAAATTAGGCAATGAAAAAAGTATTTATGTTGGAATGGCATTATATACTGTTGGAATGTTTCTTTTTGCTACAGCTACACAAAGCTGGATGATGTTTGCTTTCTTAATTCCTTATTGTCTTGGAGGAATTGCTGGTCCAGCGATGCAAGCTGTTATTTCAAGTCAAGTTCCTGCTAACGAGCAAGGAGAAATTCAAGGGACATTGTCAAGTTTGATGAGTGCTTCGGCTATTGTTGGGCCACCAATGATGAGTACCGTTTTTTATTATTTTACTCATAAAGAAGCTCCATTTCAGTTTGCCGGTGCTCCTTTTGTGCTTGGTGGATTTTTGATGTTATTGAGTACCATTATTGCTTACCTTTCTTTTAGAAAAAACCAATAAATAATTTACACTAATACCCAAAAATAAATCCCAAATTCCATTGAAATTTTTGGAAGTTGGGATTTATTATTTTGGAATTATAACTTTATTCCTTAATAATTTTCATCGTTTTTTCTTGACCTTCACTTCTCACTTTTACAAAGTAAACCCCATTTGAAAGTTCACTCAAATTAAGTTCTGTTTGTAATTCATTAATTTTTTTCGTTAGTATTTTTTGTCCAAGTAGTGAAGTAATTTCGATTTCTTCTATTAATGAAGCGTTGGAAATTGATAAACTATTTTTCACTGGATTTGGATAATAATTCAAATTATTGAAAGCAAAGTTTTGATTGGATAAGGTTGCTACAAATTCGGTATTACAAACATCAGTTATTATCGCTGGATTAAAATCGAAATAAATATTAGCGAAATTTGGAATGATGTCACCAATAGCATAACCAGCATCAGGTTTTATTTGAAAAGTAATATAACCATGACCAATTTGCGTATTTGGAACTGATGGAGGTAAATCGATACCGTCTAATTTCCATGATAAATTACTTCCGATTCTGCTTAAAACATAATTATGTGAGGAAGCAACCATGATAATTGAATTTTCATCAAGATCAGCATCTAAAACATCATCAACTCTAACCGTTATTGCATTAGCATTTCCTGTGTTTTCAAATCGAATGGTATACATTAAATAATCATTTGAAGTAAATGTAGAATGAAGAATTTTGCCTCCATGATTTTCATGTTTGTCATTTGGATCGTAAGCACCACGAATATCTTGTGTCAAACTTGCATTATTGTTAATCACATTTGCATCACCAGATGGTATTGTTACTGAAACTGTATTTGTTACCAATTGACCAAGAGAAACCGTTGGTATTGTTGGAACTTGAAGCCCTAAATATACATATCGAATTTCATATGGAAGTAAGTTTGTGAAATTATAAGTAAACCCTGTTGCAGTAGCGGTTGCACCAAGTGGAAGAGTAGAAATTGATAAAGCATTATCTTTGGTGAAAGTTACGGTTCCAGAAGTGATGGTTTGAGTACCATTGTTTTTTATTGTAAAATAATTGTAATAGCTAAAGCCAGGTCTTGGACCTCCAGAAGGACTTAAATAAACTGCTAAATCAGTATAAGGAATTACAGTTATTGGAAAATTATAAGTGGTTATTCCTGAACCATTCGGCACAGTGATATTGGTATAGGTTGTTGGACAAGTATAGTAAGCATTAGGTGTTGTATAACTAAAATTATAAGTTGTAGCTGGATTACTTTCATACAAATAGTTTATCCCAGTACTTGAATATAAACTAGTTGTTGCGCCGCTATTTATTGAATAATTGAAGTATCCACCAGAAAAGAAACTTTCCGAAGCATCTTTTATTCCGTTAGAATTGCTATCTATAAATGCTTGAAGTTTTATACCATTAGATTGACTTAAAGGTGTATTGATTCCGTCTAAACAATTTTGTTCTCCTGAACCTGCACAAATACAAAGTAATCCAAATACATTTCCTGCATTTATTTCTGCTTGTGTAATAACATGAACTCCAGTGAAAAAAGTACTATTGGAAGCTCCTGCATTCAAACTTGCAAGTGTTCCACCACTCACATTCATTGAATATTGACAAGCAGTAAGATTAGTCATTGTGGTAGTTCCGATATTTGTTAGTGTAATTTGATAGTTAATTACATCACCAACGTTTACAAATCCGTCATTGTTATAATCATTATAAGTAGCAACCATATCAATTTCTAAAGGAATGTAGTTTACCACAATAGTCACTACAGCAGTATCACAATTTATTGGATTTAATGCTTCACAGATTTGGTAAACTACTGGATAGGTTCCACTTGGTAAATTTGGACTTACACTTATGGTTCCATCAGGATTAAATGTCAACCCAGCAGGAACACTTATAGCAGTTGCAAAAACACTATTTGGACTACCAAGATTTGGGATAACTGGTACTCCATTAATTGTGTCATTGTTTAAAACACTTGGAGTAATTCCACCTAAAGAATCAAAAACAAAAGAATCATCAACGGCAGTAATTATTTGTGTTGTTGAAACTACAACTGTAGCAGTAGCTATATCACAATTTTGTGGTATCGCTCCATTTTCACATAATTGGTAAGTAATAGTATAAGTGCCTGATGGTGTATTTGGTGCTAATGTTAAAACTCCATTTGCATCAATACTCAATGGTCCTGTTGTAATCGGTGTTAAATCTGTCAATGATGAAATTACCGCAACACCATTAAATGTATCGTTATTCATTACATTACCAATAGTTGTTGTTGTTACATTAGCAACTTGATAAACATCATCATTCGCTTCTATTATATTCAATACCACAACTGTAGCAGTAGCTGTATCACAATTTGATGGCATGGCTAATACTTCACATAATTGGTAAGTAATTGTGTAAGTACCTGATGTAGTATTTGGGGCTAATGTTAAAACACCTTGTGAATCAATACTCAATGGACCAGTAGTAATCGGTGATACATCAGTGTTATATGTCGTTACCACAACTCCATTTAATGTGTCATTTGCAGTAACGTTACCAACTGTTGTAGCAACTGTTGTACTTGATGGTTGAACTGGATAAGCTAAATCATCAACAGCATTAATTTGTCCAAAAGAACTTAAAGACAATGTCAATAGAAAAAATAAAAGAATAGAAGTGTAAAGTTTTCTCATAATCAAATAATTAAGTATCAAATGTATTAAATTAATTATCAAATCATATTTAATTTTACTACTATAATTTGATAAGGTATTTTTTTACTCTTTTAAAATTTTCACAATTTTTTCTTGACCTTCACTTCTCACTTTTACAAAGTAAACCCCATTTGCAAGTTCACTTAAATTAAGTTCTGTTTGTAATTCATTAATTTTTTTAGTTAGAATTTTTTGTCCAAGTAGTGAAGTAATTTCTATTTCTTGAATTAAAGAAGCATTAGAAATTGTTATAATATTCTTTACTGGATTAGGATAAAATTTAAAATCATTGAATGTGAAGTTTTGGTTTGATAATGTGCTAACTGTTGTATTAGCTACATTTGTAACTATTGAAGCATTAAAGTCAAAATAAATATTTGCCATATTTGATATAGTGTTTCCAATTGCTATTGTCGAAATAGGTTTGATTTTATAGGTAACATATCCATGACTTAATGGCTCGTTATTACTTCCAGGTAAATTAATTCCCTCAAATAAAAATTCGTTGTGACCATTATTGTTTTTTACTCTACAATTGTGGCTTGTGCTGATTAATTCAAATGTACTCCAATCTAGTTTTGTATCTAAATCATTTACAACTTTTACATTTATCGCATCAGAAGTTCCAATATTTTGAAAACGAATAGTGTAATGTAAATAATCTTGTTGTGCTTGTGCTAAAGATATAGAACTACCTTCATGAACAATAATGTCATTTGGATCTTGAGAATTTACAACGGTTTGGCTAACACTAGAATTATTATTTAAAGGAGTCAAATCGGAAACTATAGGTGAAATTGAACCTGAAAACGTTACCACATTACCTTGATCAACCGTTGGAGGAATAGCCACTTGAAATTTCACACTACTTATCATTCTGCTTTCAAATGGTGCTAAATTTGTGAAATTATAGGTCAACTGATTTCCAACATTGCTATTTGGTGACGGATTACTTGATGAAAATGTCATTTTACTATTATCAAATTGAAAGCTAACTTGTCCACTAAGCGTTGTACTTCCGTTGTTTTTATACCAGACATTATAAATTGCAGGCAATCCTGGAACTACATTAAATAATGGAATTAATACAACTTCTAAGTCATCAACGTTAGTATTAGCAGTTACACAAAAATCTGGTGCAGTTATAGTTCCTGGCGTAGATAAGTTAAAAACTTGATTTGCTGGAGTTACTGTAAAATAACTTGGTAAATTAATTGAAACCGTATTTGTACCAGCATCTCCAATCAAATAATATTGATTACCATAATAATTTGAATAAGAAGTATAAGTTGTAGTTCCGTTAATATTTTTTGCATGAATATTGCTTAAATAAGCATCTCCAGTATCACAACCATTATTGTTAGCGTCAAATTTTATTTTTCCTAAAATTCTATTTTTCAAAACTACTACGTAAGCATAATTCACATAACAACCTAGACCTATATTAGAACATATTTGGTATGGAATATTGTATGTTCCTTCGGGAACAGTTGAGTCAATTAGAATATATCCATTTCCAGTAAATGAAAATCCAACAGGAACATTAAGTGGTGTAAAGTTTACATCATTAAAACTTACAGGATATCCATTTACAGTATCATTATTTAATACACTTGGAGTCATTGAATTTGGATAATTTGGACTGCTAAAATCATCATAATTAGCAACAATATTAGTAACACCAGTCACATAAACGAAAGCTGAAGCACTATCACAGGTTCCACTCATATTTTCGCAAACTGTATAACTTATAATATAAACTCCAGGAATTGTATTTACTGCTACTGATATTGTACCATCAGGATTTAAAGTTAATCCAGTTGGAAGTGATGAATTTGCATAGACAGTAGCGTTTCCAATAAGTGGACCATAATAACAAGGTGAATAATCATTTAAAAGTACACTTGCAGTGGTTCCACCAGTAGAATTATCAATAGGAGTTCCACTAAAATCATCATCATTTGCCATAACAGGAATAAGATCATTGTAAAGTGTTACATAGCCAATATCGCAATTTGTTGGATTGGCTACTTCACATATTTGATATGCTATTGTAAATTGACCATAAATAGTCGGATTATACATAATCAAAAAACCATAGTTTGAGGATAATGGATCAATATCTAAATCTATAATACCATTGTATGGATTATTTATGATTGTAATTGTCACATCAGTATAAGAAAAGGCATTACCATTTAAGGTATCGTTAAAAAGCACATTATCCGAAGGATTATTCCCATAATAACCGCATGTTGTGAAGATATTATTACTATTAGCTACAATTTGCCCAAAAGAACTTAAAGACAATGTCAATAGAAAAAATAAAAGTATTGAAGTGTAAAGTTTTCTCATAATCAAATTATTAAGTATCAAATGTATTAAAAAAGATATAAGAATTGTTCTTCTAAATGATATTTAGAATTACTTCAAATACAAACAATGATTGTAGTAATCAATAATAGCTTTTCCTTGTAATAAAATATCGGCGCCAATAATTCCTTGAACAGGTTTGGCTTTATATTGTTGTAATGCTTCATTTACATGTGATAAATCGAAAACCACCAAATGAAAATCAGTTTCTTTCCATCTACCAAGTTGTAAGGTGTTGTTTTTTGCAATTTGTGTAAACATTCCTGTAGCACCAGCTCCAGCAGCTCTAGTTTTAGATTTTTTGGCTTTTAGTTGAAATAATTCAACGCTCTCAAATCCAACACAACTATTACTTGCACCAGTATCTAGAATAAAGTTTCCTTTTACGCCATTAATACTTGCCTTTATCAGTAAATGCTGGGTTTTAGAAACTTTGAAAGCAATTTTTTTGTAATTGTTTTTCTTTAAAGTTGTTTGGAGTTCTTCCATTTTTTTAAAATTTTGAATAGCAAAAGTAAAGCAATTGCACTTCCTAAAATGGAAAACCAAATAAAATAGTTTCCATTAGAGTTGGTTTCTAATGTTC
Organism: Flavobacterium koreense; assembly: GCF_054776075.1. Classification (NCBI taxonomy): domain Bacteria; kingdom Pseudomonadati; phylum Bacteroidota; class Flavobacteriia; order Flavobacteriales; family Flavobacteriaceae; genus Flavobacterium; species Flavobacterium koreense. The sequence continues at coordinate 355,423 of NZ_BAAHCF010000008.1, forward strand.
CGTAATATACAAAGGCACTCCAATAATAAGGTGATTTTTTTGCGTTTGGAATCGATTCATCAGAAAGAAAATCAAGTTTAGCTTTATTGGTAGCTTCATAATAGGATTTGCCAGATTTTATATTGGAGTAGAATTTTTCCATCAAAATTGAAGTCGTAAAATCGTTTACTTTCCATAAGGAGAATAACAGATTTTGAGCTCCAGCAAATTGAAATCCTCGCGCAATACTCATGGCTCCTTCGGCTTTATAAAGTTTGCCAATTCCTGTTTCACAAGCACTTAAAACCACTAAATTTGGGTTGATTTCTAAATTATATAACTCAGAATATAAGATTTCGGAATTATAAAATTTGATATTTGCCTGATCTATAATATCGCCTGAATCGGCATGTGTTGAAAGATGAAGAATGGAATAATTTTGAGCATTTGAACTGAAATTTTTAAATGTTGCTTCGGTTTTTGAAAGATAACTTCCATCAAATTTCTCTTGAATAGCTTCCATTTCTTTTTTGGAAAAAGCTAGTTCTAAATTGGTTTTTTCAAATATCGGAAATACACCTAGAACAGTTTCTTTATCAAATTTAAACGGAACCGAATTCAAATAGAATGAAGCAGAATTATTATAGCCAATTGTGAAATCATTCAATAAATAATTCATTTTGGCAAAATTGGTTGTCTTAGATTCTTTAGTAATCAAAGCTTCAAAAGGAAGAAAAGTTAGTATTCCATCTGGAATAATGATGAGGTTTTTATAAGTTGATTTTGCTGGAAGTTTCAGCATTTTATAAACTAAAAATCCATCATGATTATATTCTGAAACATGATTTGTAATCTTTTCACTATCAGAAAAATAATCAATAAATGATCTTATTGTCCTAATGGAATTTTCGTCATTTTTAATAAAATCTAACTTTATATTTCCGTTTTCTAGAGTGAAACTATATAGTCTGTTTTGACCATAGAAATATTCAACTAAAGTTGCCTTGTCTTTTTTTAATTTTGAATACAAATTATTAATAGCAACTATTTTGGATTCATTTGATTTTTCAGACGTTTTCGATTTCAATAATAGCATCAATTCATTTTGCTTTTTGATGGCGTTATTGATTACAGAAATATCGGCTGAATCTAATTTTTGTTGCTCTTTGCTAATTATAGTATTCCAATTTTGAAGTTGTTCTAAAATTAGTTTTTCTTCTCTTGAAATTGTTTTGTTTTTCGAAATAGTTTGCCTTAAAACTGCCGATTTTGTTTGCTCTTGCAATATAAAAGCACTTTCTAGATAAATTACTTTTTTCTCTTTTTGATAAAGCGAATAGTAGATGTCAAGACATTTTTCGGTTCGATTTCGGTTTCTAATCTGCGAAATTATTTTAGAGTTTTCATAAACCAAAAGCGATTGAAACAACTCCTCTATATGAAAAGAAAGTTGATAGCTTTCTAATGCTTTTTTTGGTTGATTCTGTGCTAAAAATAGTTCGGCTTGTAAATCTAAAGCATCTAATAAAGTAGTTTCTGCATAAAGAGAATTCTTATTGGGAAGATTGCCTTTAGATATGTTATAATAAGGAATCAGAATCGTAAAAGCGTCTTTGATTTTGATATTTGCCTCCGATATTTTTCCTTTTTTGAATAACAAATTGGCTTCTTCAATACAAAATTGAGCTTTTTTTCGTGGTTCTAAATTTGATAATTTGTTGAACTCATTTCGTGCTTTTTCAAAATAGGAATCTGCTAATTTCACATCTGAATAAAGGTTTAATTTTGATAAATTTCTATAAGCATTTGATAAAGTTTCAATTTGAGATTTATCTGATTTTAATAAAGAAATTGATTGTAAATAGGAACTTTCTGCTTTGTCAGATTTAGTGTTCAGAAAATAATTATTTCCTAAATTATTCAATAGAACACCTTTTTGTGTAGCAGTTAATCTTTCTGTTTTTATTGTTTTTTCAAGTAAATCGATTGCCTCATTAATTCTGCCTGAGTTTTGATATACATTGGATAAATTGAGAATAGCCGCATACTTTTGTGCCTGATTTTTTTCAACATTAGCAATGTAAAAGTATTGTTTTATGGTATTTTCTGCATTGTCATAATCCCCAATAATAGTATAAAGATTACCTAATGGTTTTAAACAGAATTCGGTTATATCATAGTCAGAAAGTTTGTTTTTTTGAAACAACTGCCATGCACTTTCATAACTTGAAATAGCTTTATTGGTTAATCCAAATTGATTTTGATAGTAAGCTTTATTACTTTTTAAAATTACCAAAGCAAGAATTTCAGCTTTTGATTTTGGATGAAATGTTTTTTCTGAAATTTCCAGTTTTTTCAAATTTTCATCACTTGGATTTGCAACAAATACATCTATTGCATAATAGATTTTATCTTCTAAAGTAACCGCATTACTTTGAGAAAACAGCATTTGAGTGAATAAGAAAAGAAGAATTATTTTCCGCATAATTTATTATAAACACAAAAGGCACAAAAGGTTTTTATTCTTCTAGATTGCTAAAGTGATGATTTACATATGATTTTTGCCCTTCATTGTACAAATTGACACAATTGAAATTGTAAATAATACCTTTTGGAACCTCAAGTAATCTCATGTAGGTTAATATTTGAGCTTCATAAATTGGTGAAAACTCTTTTACTGATTTTAATTCGACCACAATACATTTTTCAATTAGTAAATCACATCTAAGTTCAGTTTCTAAATTAACACCTTTAAAATAAAGAGGTACTTTAAGTTCTGATTTAAACTCTATACCTCTAAATTCAAGTTCACGCATCATGCATTTATGGTAAATACTTTCTAAAAGTCCTGCACCAATTTCTTTGTGGACTTCAATCGCTGCACCATTAATTTGGTACGTTAAATCTTTTAAGTAGCTTTTAGTTAATTTCATTAAACAATCATATTATGAATAAATCTTTTGTGCCTTTTGTGTTTTAAAAAATTAAAACTTCCAAATACCATAAAACTGCCAGTAATCAAACTCTTTTTCAAAGTTTTTGTAATATCTAATTCCAACACTTGGTCCAATTCTGGCAAAGCCAAAAGTTACATCTGCAAACAAACTAGTCTGGGTTTTTGAGAAATTTTTTGAAGTAGTTTTTGAACTATTAGATTCTTGTAAATCGGTTATTTCATTTCCTGGAATTGGTGGATTTTGACCAAAATTTACAGCATAATATTTTTTTGTAAAATCATTTTCTATAGTTTCATTCATTATTAAGGATAGTTGAGGTCCAGCGCCAACACCAATATAATTGTTGATGTTATAACGTAAAGAAATAGGTACAATATCAATTAAATTTCTAGTTAATTTTGAGGAACTTGATGTTTGTGTAAAAGCAGCATCAACTGCAATTCCATTACTCAGTATAATTGGAGGCGAAAATTGTTGCAAGAGTAGAGGTGAAGTAGTATTGTTTCCGCCAGTTTCAAGATGATTAAAATATAGTTCCGATTGCCAATAAAAGCGATAAGATTTATATGGGGAAATTGTAGCTCCAACAAAAAAACTCTTTGGGTTTTCTTGATCTGGAAAATAATTGTATCCAGCTTTTGCTCCAATTGAAATTCCGGGTTTGAATCTTGTTACAGCATAATTGGTAATTACTGGTTCGTTTTTATCAAAGAAAATTGACGTTTTACTTTTGGTTTTTATCTTGTGAAAATCTTTGGCAAATTTCAATGAATATTTTACAAATCCTTTAGTCGAATCGCGTTCTTTTACATTCTTTTGTTGACTTCCAGGAAGATAAATGTTTTTAAATGTAAAATGAATTTGGTCCTTTTTAATTATCGTATCCAAACAACTGTAATTTACAATTTCATTTTTAGGACAGATTGGACATTTGGGATATAAATCAACAATTTGAAGTGTTTTTTTATCAAACATTTCTGGAATATCGGTTTCAAGTCTAATGGTTCTTGCCGGACCTTCACCATCATTTTGAAAGCGCGTTTTGAAGTTTAATGTTTTAAATCGAACCAATCTATAATTGATAAGAGTTCCGTTACTAGACATTTTATTAGGATCGTGTGACGTTACAATCTCCATTTCTAGTGTTTTCTTTTTATGGTTTTTGTAGTTTCTATCTGGAACATAAACGCCACGCATTCTTACAGTTGCGCTAGTGTCTTTAATCATGTCTGGAGTTGTTTTGAAACTCATAAAAACATTGCGAGTTTCTTTAGAATTCATAGCATCAAATTCTAAAATTTTAACATCTGAAAATAGGGCTTTACTTTCTGCTAAAGTCATATCTAAGTTTTCATCTTCAGTAGAAAAGGATTTTTTGAAATAAGTATAATCATCAACTGAAGCTACATTTTCATTAGAATTATTTTTGTCGTCAACAGAAGCAATTCCGTTTTCAATAATTTCTCTTTCTCCAAAATGTGTTCGGGTTTCTAATAGTTCGAAGTTTTTATTTTTAAACTCTTTATCGTTGTAAAACAAGTATAATTTTCCGCTAGAAACATAATCAAGAAGATTTTGATAACTCAAAACGATAATCATTTCTTCCTCAGGAACTGGTTCGCGATTGTTGAATATTTTAAATCCATCTTCCATTTCAATAGAAGCAATATCCTCCGATTTGTCATCAGTAATTTCTGTTATAGCAACAGTTTTTGGTCGAGTAGAAGGTGGTTTTCCATTGTCATAATTATTTGTAACAGCAAGGTTTACTTTGTAATCGCCTTTCTTTTTATATACTTTTTTAGGTTCTTTAGCTTTGCTATAACTGCCATCGCCAAGTTCCCAAAAGTAACTATAACTTGCTGGTGGTGCACCTGCAATTTGATTTAATGGAGGAGTTTCTGGTTTTAAAGAAACCAAGTTTCCTTTTTTATCAAAGCTAATAGTAGCTTTTCTGGTAACTGTATCTTTTACTTTTGTTTGAGAAAAAGAAAAAAAGGTAGTTAAAAACAGGAGTAAAACTAATTTTTTCATTGTAAAAAGGTTGGTTAGCATTTATAAAAATAACAAAAAGCGATGAATAAATCACCGCTTTTCCAAAAATAAACTTAACCTAACTATTATTGAATTGCATTTATCGCTGCTACAAGTTGTGCTTCAGAACCAACAGTTGTTTCGCCAAGTGTGAATGTATATTCATCGTTTGCAGCAACAGTAACTCCTTTTATGGCATATCTCCATTGACCATTTTCTTCTGTTGCAAAAATCACATGACATTGTAAACCAATTGGAATTTGACCATAATGTTCACTGAATTTTTTAGTTGTTGGGTTGTAAGTATCCAACTTTGCTAAAGCATTTTGTCCTTCGCCATCATACGATAAATAAATAGCACAATTGGTATTATCATATCCGTTTGGAACACTTGCAAGTAAAGTCGTTTTTGGTCTTGGATCACTATAAAATCTATCTACATTTGACCATCCAAAGTTTCCAAAAGTAACATAATAACTGTTTTGTTCAAATCCTACTCCGCCACCTTGAGGTCCTGCAGGTGTTGTATTTGCTGCTTCCCAAACTAAATTTTCTGGATTATCCATGTTTCCATCCCATAATGTCATGGCAGTATCAATAGCATTTTCAGTAAGATTTGATGGGACAAGTAAAACCATATTACAAGTGATTGCTAATTGTTGTCCACCTTGTGTTGCATTGATATAAAATTCTCCTCCAGAAATTAAAAGATTTTTGTCTCCGTTTGGCATCAAACCCATTGTAGGTTTATTGGTAGTTAACATGTGTCCTTTATCAAAAAGTTCTACATATTCTATATCTACAGCACCAGTAACTGGGTTTCCGTTTTTTGTTAGACAGTTTCCATTTATCATTATAGTTACTCCTTTTGTAGAGGTCAATGTTACTGTTCCGGTTCCGGCAGTCATTGTAAAATGTTGTGTCAAATTCTCTAAAGCAGTTTCTCTAATGTTTGCAAATTGTGCTGCACTTGGAGGAAGTTGTACTTCAGAATTGTTGTCGTCGTTTGAGCAACTTGTTAGAACTAATGTTGCTAAAAATAAAAGGCTGATGTTTTTAAGTGATTTCATAATTTCTAATTTTTTTGATGTTTTCAATCTGAACTCGTTTCAGATTCTTTTTGTTTTATATTGTTATATCAACTGGGATAATTATTTGTTACCCCAGTTTTGAAAGTTTTTTTTAATCTACTAGTAATAAGCAAAATCGATGTAAGGAATTCCCATATTTACTAAAGGACCACCATTTTGGTAAAAATTGGCTCCAGTAATAGTCATTATCCCAAAAGTTTGAGGAAAACTTACTAATGCTCCAGGTTGATGTACAACTCTTCCTATGATATTTGAAAAATTATTTCCGGCATTTGCTAAAAGCATTGTTCTTCTTATGGTGTAAGATTGATTGGCTATTATTGGTGTTGGAGTTATTGAAACATAACTTGTATTTGCAGAAGAGAAAACATGGTTGCCAGTATAAATAACAGTATTAGTATTGTTGTCTACAATTTCCATTTTGTAAGGAACAGCTGCAATTGCTAGTTGACTTTGATATCCAATACTACAAATGGTTTTGTTTTGAGATAAAGTAAAAGTGTATTCGTGAATTTCTGTATCAAATGTAATATTGTTTTGATGTCCAGGAAGTGTAACCACATTGGCATACAATTGATTGAAAATGGTGTTTGTTGAACTACAAGGAGGAACTGGAACTGGAGTTGTTCCTGTTGAGCAACTACTGATTATTAATCCTAAAAAGAATAATGTTACGATGTTTTTAAATGTTTTCATGATTTCTAAGTTTTTTAATGTTGTTTATAGTGTTATATCAATTGGGAAACTAATTTGTTACCCTATTTTTTAAATTATTTTACAAAATCGGCACTTTGTATAATTTTATAGCTTAAAATATCGCCTGTGCTTACTAATTCTATCATTCGTTTGGCTTGACTTTCAGAGCTTGAAAACCCTTTTGCAGTTCCAGAATTTGTAGTTACTTCCCAGAAGTATAATCTCACTTTGTTAGACGAAACGGTTTCTTTTACTTGAAAGAAACTTTCAATTTTTCTATCTAAAACTATTTCTCCTACTGATGACAATTCAATCATTCTTTTGGCTTCTTCCAATGAATTTGCTGTTCCAGAATAATTACCTTGATTTGTTCTTACGTTCCAATCATATACTTCTTTAATTTGATCTCTTGTAAGAGTTGAAGTTGCTTCGATTGTGTTTGAAGTTGTTGTTACTTCTGTAGCGTTTATATTTGAAAATGATAATGCCACGATTGCTAATGTTAAGATTGATTTTTTCATGATTTCTAAGTTTTAATATTTTTATTAATTGTTTTGATTTTGTTTAATCTGAATTTATTTCAGATTCTATTGTTATATCAATTGGTGTTTTAATTTGTTACCCTATTTTTTCAAATTTCTTTTTGAAACTTTATAAATCTTAATTGATGTATTTTTCTTTATATCAATTGTAGTTTTAATTTGTTACCCTTACAATCTGAATTATTTTGATTAACTTTTTAAAACACTATTTCAATGAACTTTATATCACTATATCAACTCGTGTTATAATTTGTTACCTCAATTATTAATTTTTTTCTACATTAGCAGTAAATAAGGTAGTTATGACAGATAAAAATATTCATCCAGACCAATTATATATCGATGGATTACTCCAAAATAATTCCAGTATTATTCAATCTATATATAAGAAGTTTGCTCCAAAAGTTAAAAGCTACATCCGAACCAACAGCGGTGACGATGATCAAGCGCAAGATGTTATCCAGGAAGTTCTCATTACTATTTACAATCAAGCTAAAACAAATGGTTTGCAATTAAGTTGTCCGTTTGATGCCTACTTTTTTTTACTATGCAAAAGACGTTGGCTCAACGAATTAAAAAAATTATCCAATAAAGAGGTAACATTACAGGATGATAATGTATCTATAGATGAATCGGTTCAAGAAATGACTTTTCAAACCGAAGTTTTTGATGAAAAGCAATCGTTATTCGACGAAATGTTTCAAAAGCTAGGCGAGAAATGTCAAGAAGTACTCAAACTAAGTTTTGTAACCAAAACGATGGAAGAAGTAGCCGAAAAACTGAACGTTACGTATGGTTATGTGCGCAAAAAGAAATCGCTTTGCACGGGTCAGTTAACCGAAATGATTCAGCAATCAAACAGATACAAATCATTAAAATACTAAAGTCATGAACGAGCAATTGTACATAACATTCGAAAATTATTTCAATAACGAAATGTCGCAAGAAGAAAAATTGGAATTTGAAAACCAACTTCAAAATGACATTGAGTTACAAGAAAAGTTTGAATTATATAAAGAAACAACACAGTTTTTAGCAACTAAATTTGATAAAGAAACTATTGCTTTCAAAGAAAATTTGAAGTCAATTTCTAGAGAAAATTTTGCTGAAAAAGAAGTTAAAAAATCAAAGGTCATTGCTTTCAAACCTTTCTATTATGCAGTTGCGGCATCTGTTGTTCTTGCTTTTGGTACTTGGTTTATGATGCAAGGAAATCCTGAATATGACGATTATAATCAACATGAAAATGCCTATTTTATGGAACGAAGCGTTGGAGATGCAACTTTAAATGAAGCTCAAAAAGCATTTAATGATAAAGACTATAAAAAAACAGTTTCAGCATTTGAGAAAGTGCAAAATCTAACCAATCCTGAGTTGCAATATTATTATGCTATAGCATTAATTGAAACTAATAATTATACCAAAGCTGAAATTTTATTGAACAATATTAAATCAGGAACTTCAGTTTATAAAGACAAAGCAATTTGGTATTTGGCATTATCCAATTTAAAGCAAAATAAGTTTGATGAATGCAAAACCTACTTAAATCAAGTTCCAGCCGATGCCGAGGATTATGTAAAAGCGCAGAAATTGTTGAAGGATTTGGATTAAACATTTCAAACACAAAAGCCACAAAAGAATTATTTTTTTGTGGCTTTTGTGCTTAATGATTTTCACATTTTCTTTCCTTACTTTTGCAACTCAAAACTTTTACACTTAGCGAGTCGAAGTGTTCAACTTACAATACAAAAAATGATTTTCACTGATACACACACGCATTTATATTCTTCCCAATTTCAAGACGATAGAGTAGAAACTATTCAAAGAGCTATTGATGCAGGAGTTTTTCGATTTTTTATTCCGTCGATTGATTCAACTTATACACAGAAAATGTATGATTTAGAAGCGTTATTTCCTGAGAATGTTTTCCTGATGATGGGATTACATCCTTGTTATGTAAAAGAAAATTATCTTGAAGAATTGGCTCATGTGGAAGCAGAATTTGCCAAAAGAAAGTTTTATGCTGTTGGTGAAATAGGAGTTGATTTATTTTGGGATAAAACTTTTTTAAAAGAACAACAATTTGCTTTTCAACAACAAATTCAATTGGCAAAAAAGCAAGGTTTAGCAATAAATATTCATTGTCGAGATGCTTTTGATGAAACTTTTGAAGTTCTTGAAGGTGAAAAAAGCAATGATTTATTCGGAATTTTTCATTGTTTTACAGGTGATTTTTCTCAAGCAGAACGTGCCATTTCTTTAGGGTTAAAACTTGGAATTGGTGGTGTTGCAACTTTCAAAAACGGAAAGATTGATCAGTTCTTGAAAGATATCGATTTAAAACATATTGTTCTCGAAACCGACTCGCCTTATCTGGCTCCAAATCCACATCGTGGCAAACGAAATGAAAGCAGTTATACCGTTTTGGTAGCTCAAAAATTGGCTGAAATTTATAATCTTCCCATTGAAGAAATTGCTCGAATTACAACAGAAAATTCTAAGGATATTTTTGGGATTTAACCATTATATAATCAAAAAGTCATAAATTTTTTGTTATTTTGTTTTTCTTAAAAATGAAATTTAAAATGCAAAAATTTGACGCCATTCGTCCGTTTTATGAAACCGAGGTTAATGATGCTATAAAAGCGTCGTTAAATCATCCGATGATGAAAGCGATAATGAATTTTACGTTTCCTGATGTTGATGATGAGGTATGGAAAGAGCAACTGAAACGTACGCATTCTATCAGAGATTTTCAATGCAATTTTATCTATCAAGCGATTCAAAAAGTATTGCAAAAATCATCGGAAGGATTATCTACTTCTGGATTTGAAAAATTAGAAAAAAACACTTCTTATATGTTTATTTCTAATCATCGTGATATAATTTTAGACACTTCTTTGTTGAACGTTTGTTTGTTTGATCATGGATTAGTGATGACGGCTTCTGCTATTGGTGATAATCTTGTGAAAAGAGATTTCATGAATACATTGGCAAAATTAAATCGTAATTTTTTGGTTCAAAGAGGTTTGTCTCCAAGAGAATTGTTGCAAAGTTCTAAGTTAATGTCAGAATATATTGGACATTTACTTTTAAGAGAAAACCGTTCCGTTTGGATTGCTCAACGAGAAGGAAGAACTAAAGATGGCAATGACGCCACACATTCAGGAGTTTTAAAAATGCTCGGAATGGGTTCTGATGGTGTCAATTTAATGGATTATTTTAAGAAATTAAAAATTGTTCCAGTTTCAATTTCGTACGAATATGATCCAACGGATGCTTTGAAAATGCCTCAACTTATGGCAGAAGCTAACGATGAGGTTTATGTAAAAGATAAAAACGAAGATTTCGTAAATTTATTAAGCGGAATTATTGGTCAGAAAAAGCGAATTCATATTCACGTTGGTGATGTTTTAGATACTGAATTAGATTTAATTTCAGCTGAAAATGACAATTCAAACAAGCAAATTCAGGCATTGGCGCAAGTTATTGATGATTCTATTTTGCAATCTTATAAATTGTGGCCAACTAATTATATCGCTTATGATTTATTGAATAAGACTAACAAATATTCAGACAAATATACAGAAGACGAAAAGTCATTATTTGAAAGACGATTGGAAATGAAGATTGATGTAACCAATGATTTTATGGTAGAAAGTTTTTTAAATATGTATGCCAATCCTGTTGTGAATAAATCCAAATACGAGAATGCAATCTAAACCAAAAATATTTCTGATTTATACCGGTGGAACTATTGGTATGATGAAAGACTTTGAAACAGGTGCTTTAAAAGCATTTGATTTTAATCAATTGTTGGATAAAATTCCAGAATTGAAACAATTAGATTGTCAAATAGAAACTTTTTCGTTTGAAAAACCTATAGATTCTTCTAATATGAATCCCGAAAAGTGGGTTCAAATTGCTTCGGTTATTGAAGATAATTATGCTCAATTTGATGGATTTGTAGTTTTACATGGTTCCGATACGATGTCTTATTCGGCTTCTGCATTGAGTTTTATGCTTGAAAATGTTTCTAAACCTATTGTTTTTACAGGTTCACAATTGCCGATAGGAGATTTAAGAACGGATGCCAAAGAAAATTTAATCACTGCAATTCAAATTGCTTCTTTACAACAAAAAGGAAAGCCGGTCGTTCAAGAAGTTTGTTTGTATTTTGAGTACAAATTATATCGCGGTAACCGAACGACTAAAATTAATGCTGAACATTTTAATGCGTTTACTTCGCCAAATTATCCTGCATTGGCAGAATCAGGAGTTCATTTGAATGTAAATAATGCTTCTTTATTACCAAAAAACACAAAAAAACTTCTCGTTCACAAAGAATTAGATGATAATGTTGTAGTTGTAAAAATGTTTCCTGGCATAAGTGAGTCTGTTTTTTCAGCTATTGTTTCGATACCAAATTTAAAAGGAATAGTTTTAGAAACCTATGGTTCAGGAAACGCTCCTACGGAAGAATGGTTTATTCAAATTTTGAAAAAAGCCATCAAAAATGGTTTGTATATCATCAATGTAACGCAATGTTCTGGTGGAAGTGTGAGTATGGGTCAATATGAAACAAGCACACAATTAAAAAAAATCGGATTAATTTCTGGAAAAGATATTACAACAGAAGCGGCAATTACAAAACTAATGTATTTATTAGGTCAAAAAGTAGCTTCAAATGTTTTTAAAACCATTTTTGAAACGTCATTGCGAGGAGAAATGGATTAACCTTTCGCTTTGATTATTGCTAATTTTTATTGTTCTTTGTACAACAATTAGAGAGGTGTCCGAGTGGTTGAAGGAGCAAGCCTGGAAAGTTTGTATATGGGTAACTGTATCGTGGGTTCGAATCCCATCCTCTCTGCTAAGATGTTTTTTTAAATTTTTAGAAAAAATTAATTAAAGCAGGAGTTCGAATCCCATTTTAGTTGCTAAAATTAATTAAAGGAAGTTTTCAAATTCTATATCCTAATCAAAATAATTCTCAGTTTATGCGATTTTATTTTTCCATAATAACTTTATTTTTCTTTTTTAGTGCTTTTGCGCAGGAAGAAGTTGTGGAAAAAAAGGTGTTAGATTCTTTATACAGAGAAGATCAATTTTATTTGAATTTTACTTACAACAGTTTGAAAAATTTAAGCGGAATTAATCAAAACAAATTTTCTTCAGGTTTCTGTATTGGTTTTTTGAGAGACATGCCGATTAATAAAAATAGAACCATTGCAATCGCAACAGGATTAGGTTATTCATTAAATATTTATAACGATAATTTATATCAAAATAGATTAGAAGTTGCTGGTAAAACTGAAAATACTTATGAAATATTGTCGTCAGATATTTATTATGACAAGAATAAAACTTCACTACATTATTTAGATTTACCAATTGAATTTAGATGGCGTTCTTCAACACCAGATTCTCATAGATTTTGGAGAATTTATACAGGTTTCAAATTGAGTTATTTAATTGGTGATAGATACAAATTTGTGAATGACGTTCAAACAAAAGTTTACAAGTCTAATACGGATTTGAATAAATTCCAATATGGTTGTTATATGGCAGCTGGTTGGAATACTTGGAATTTTTATGCTTATTACGGATTAAGTCCAATCTATAAATCAGCAAAAATTAATGGTGAAGATATAAAAATGACCACTTTTAACCTTGGGTTACAATTTTATATTTTATAGCCATAGTATCCACAAAAGCACCTGCGGAAGCATTCCTGCTGCATATCCTATAATTAATTCTTCTATTGTATGAGCTTTCATTGCTAATCTCGATGAAGCAACAATTCCTGTTATTAAAAACAATGATGCAATGGTATAAATGATGTTTAACTCATTATGCATGCTCAATCCAATTACAAAAAAACTAAGAGCACTCATTGCAATCATGTGAATACTTGCTTTGATTTTGACAAAAATTAATGCGAAGGCAATAAAGGTGCTACCAATTCCTCCAAGAAAGAAAAAATACAATTCAGGAAAACGTTCTATAGTAACACTTTTCTGAATTAAAACTGCAGTTAAAATCATTTGCATTAACAACGGAATTTTTCTTTGCGACAAGTCAGAGAGCATTATGGTGTCTACTTTTCCAAAAGTTCTAAGTAAATAAAAGAAAGACAGTGGAAGGAAAAATGTAATTATAATTACTTGAAGCAATAGCAAATAATATTGTTCTGTTATGTAATAATTACCTCCAAAAAGTATATAAAAAACCGTTCCCAATATCGGAATGAAAATAGGATGGAAGAGGTACGAAAAAAAAGGAAGTATTTTTTTCAAAATGAGTTATTTTTATACAAATATAGTCGTTTTGAAATTCTAATTTTACAAAAGACAAAACCAAACTAGCCCTGATAGAAATGAAAATCCTTTATTTTGTTGCCTGAGGCTACTCGAAGGCAACAAAATAAAGGATTGTAATGTATAGCAGGAATATGGAAACCAAGAAAAGCCCAAACCATTCGCTCCTTATTTTGAGAATCTGAAACAAGTTCAGATTAAATCTTCTTTCTCATTCGAGCCACAGGAATATCTAATTGCTCACGATATTTTGCAATAGTTCTTCTAGCAATTGGATAACCTTTTTCCTTTAAAATTTCTGCCAATTGATCGTCTGGAAGTGGTTTGCTTTTATCTTCTTCTTCAATAGTATTTTGAAGAATTTTTTTAATTTCTAAAGTAGAAACATCTTCACCTTGATCATTTTTCATGGCTTCAGAGAAGAATTCTTTTATCAATTTTGTACCATAAGGCGTGTCAACATATTTGCTATTTGCAACACGAGAAACAGTTGAAATATCAAGACCAACCATATCAGCAATGTCCTTCAGAATCATCGGTTTCATTGAAGTTTCTTCACCATCAAGGAAATATTCTTGTTGAAAATGCATAATGGCATTCATGGTAACAAATAGTGTTTCCTGACGTTGTTTTATAGCATCAATAAACCATTTAGCTGAATCTAATTTTTGCTTAATAAACTGCACGGCATCTTTTTGAGAATTCGATTTGTCTCTCGAATCTTTATACGTTTGCATCATTTCTTGGTAATCTTTTGAAACGTGCAATGATGGAGCATTTCGTCCATTTAAAGTTAATTCTAATTCACCATCGTTAATTCTGATAGCAAAATCGGGAACAATGTTTTCGGTAACTTTATTATTTCCTGTAAAAGAACCTCCTGGTTTTGGGTTTAATTTTTCAATTTCATGAATTGTTTTTTTCAAATGATCTTGAGAAATTCCGTATTTCTGTAATAATTTATCGTAATGTTTTTTGGTGAAAGCATCAAATTGATTTCCGATTATATCAATGGCTAAATCAACATATTCTGTTGGAGTTTTGTGTTTCAATTGCAATAGCAAACATTCTTGTAAGTCACGTGCACCAACTCCAGCAGGTTCTAATTCGTGAATGATGTGCAACATTTTTTCAACCATTTTCTCATCAGTATAAATACCTTGAGTAAAAGCCATATCGTCAACTATATCTTGAATGTCACGACGTAAATAACCATCATCGTCAATACTTCCAACAAGGAATTCGGCAATATCTCTTTGCTCGTCTGAAAGTATAAAAGTATTCAATTGATTAATTAAATCTTGATGAAAACTTACCGGTGCAGCAAATGGACTTTCGCGATCATCGTCATCGTCACTATAATTATTTGATTGAAGTTTGTAATCTGGTGTTTCGTCGTCGCTCAAATATTCGTCGATGTTTATGTCATCAGCTTCAATATTGTCGCTTCCTTCATAATCATCATATTCGTCATTGTTGTCAAGTTCATCCTTTTCATAAACTTCTTCTTCATCTTTACCCGATTCTAATGCCGGATTCTCATTCATTTCCTCCAATAATCGTTGCTCAAAAGCCAAAGTAGGCAATTGAATCAACTTCATCAACTGAATTTGTTGAGGAGATAATTTCTGAGATAATTTGAATTGTAAGTTTTGCTTTAACATTTTAAGTCACTAATTTTTTTGTTTTTCTTGCCACGAAGGCACAAAGTCGCTAAGTTTTTTTTCTTTTCTTTGCCACGAAGACACTAGGGCACAAAGTTTTTTTATTTAAAAAAATAATATAGAAAAGGTTGAAATTTAAACTTTTTCTTTGAGTCTTAGCGCCTTTGTGGCTACTTTTTTGTGTTTATAAATCTTTTTATTCCATTCTTAATTAATGGAACATTAAAATTAATTAAAAATCCTAATTCATTATTTGTTAATCTTAAGTGGCTAATAATTTGTGCTTGCCACACAGGATTTATAATCTCAACTGCTTTAGTTTCAATAATGACAAGATTTTCAACAATCAAATCTAATCTTAATTTTTCATTCAATTGTATTCCGTCATATATAATTGGAATATCAACTTGTCTTTTTACAATTAATCCTGCTTTTTCAATTTCATAAGCAAGACAGGCTTCATAAATTTTTTCTAACAATCCTGGTCCAAGTTCTTTGTGTACTTTAAATGCTGAGTTCACAATAACTCTCGCTATTTCTTCAATTCTTTCTGATGGCATATATAAAAATGTTATTGGCTTATAAAATAGTTAGTCACAAATCAATTAAATCTTTGTGTCTTAGTGTCTTCGCGGCAAATTTCCGTGTCTTAGAATTCTGCGTTTTGTGGCGTTCTTGGAAAAGGAATTACGTCTCTAATATTAGACATTCCTGTTACAAATAATACCAATCTTTCAAATCCTAATCCGAAACCTGAATGCACTGCCGAACCAAATCTTCTTGTATCTAAATACCACCAAAGTTCTTCTTCGTCAATTCCTAATGCTTTCATTTTTTCAACTAAAACATCGTAGCGTTCTTCTCTTTGCGAACCACCAACGATTTCTCCAATTCCTGGGAACAAAATATCCATGGCACGAACCGTTTTTCCATCTTCGTTCAAACGCATGTAAAATGCTTTAATATTGGCTGGATAATCAAATAAAATTACCGGACATTTAAAGTGTTTTTCAACCAAATATCTTTCGTGCTCACTTTGTAAATCTGCACCCCATTCGTTGATGATGTAGTTGAATTTTTTCTTTTTATTTGGAGTAGAATCTCTTAAAATATCAATAGCTTCAGTATAAGAAACACGTTTGAAATTGTTTTCTAAAACGAAATTTAGTTTTTCTAATAAAGCCATTTCGCTTCTATCAGCTTGTGGTTTTGATTTTTCTTCTTCCAACAAACGACCTTCTAAAAACTTCAAATCGTCTTGGCATTTCTCCATTGTGTATTTAATTACATATTGGATAAAATCTTCAGCCAAATCCATATTGTCGTTCAAATCATTGAAAGCTACTTCTGGTTCAATCATCCAAAATTCAGCTAAGTGACGAGATGTGTTAGAGTTTTCAGCTCTAAATGTTGGTCCGAATGTATAAATTTGACCTAATGCCATTGCAAAAGTTTCACCTTCTAATTGACCAGAAACCGTAAGATTAGTTTCTTTTCCGAAAAAATCTTCTTTATAATTTACTTTTCCGTCTTCTGTTCTTGGTGTGTTGTCAAATGGTAAAGCCGTAACTTTAAACATTTCTCCAGCACCTTCAGCATCAGAACCTGTAATAATTGGCGTGTTTACATACACAAATCCTTTTTCTTGAAAATAAGTATGAACTGCATGAGCCAAAACAGAACGAACTCTCATAATTGCTCCAAAAGCATTAGTTCTAACTCTTAAGTGTGCGTTTTCACGTAAAAATTCTAATGAATGTTTCTTAGGTTGCATTGGGAATTTCTCAGCATCAGAGTCACCCAAAATTTCTAATTTAGAAACTTGAATTTCATATTTCTGTCCTGCACCTTTGCTTTCTACTAATTCGCCAATTACAGAAACAGCTGCACCAGTTGTAATTCTTTTTAAAGTTTCTTCAGGTGTGTTTTCAAAATCGACAACACATTGAATATTGTTAATTGTCGAACCATCGTTCAACGCTATAAATTGATTGTTTCTAAAAGTTCTAACCCAACCTTTTGCATTTACTTCATAATTCGCTTTCGAGCTATTTAATAAGTCTTTAACTTTTGTATGTTTCATTTTAATATTAGATTTTAAATATTAGATATCAGATATCTTATGCAAATATAAATTAATTATTTTTCTTTTCTAATTCGTCCAACTCTTCATCAGTATGTTCTAAAATATCAAAAGTTGGCTCTTTTAGTTCTTGTTCGTTTGCTAATGTTTTATTCAAAGTTAATACTAATGATGGCAGTAAAACTAAGTTAGATAACATTCCGAAAAACAAGGTTAAAGCTACCAATCCACCAAGAGCAATGGTTCCACCAAAACTTGATAGCATGAATACCGAAAACCCAAAGAATAATACGATTGATGTATAAAACATACTTATTCCGGCATCGTCAAAGGTTGCAAAAACCGATTTTTTTATCTTCCAATCGTTTCTAGAAAGCTCTAATCGATATTGAGCTAAGAATCGCAGCGTATCGTCAACTGACATTCCGAAAGCAATTCCGAAAACTAATATCGTAGATGGTTTTAACGGAATTCCAAAAAATCCCATCAAACCTGCGGTCATTAAAAGTGGTAATAAATTTGGAATAATAGATACCAAAACCATTTTAAACGAACGGAACATTATTGCTACTAATCCTGCTGTAATTAAAAATGCAAACAATAATGATGATAATAAATTATCTAATAAATATTTAGTTCCTTTTTGGAAAACTAATGCTTTTCCAGTGATAATCACTTCATATTTTGGTGATGGAAATATTTTGTTGATTTTATTTCTCAATTGTGTTTCAATTGATTTCATCTTTTCACCATTTTCGTCTTTAATGAAGGTGGTGATTCTAGCTACACTTCCATCATCAGAAATGTAACTTTTCAACTGATTGTCTTTTGAATTTTTAAGAGAATTTTTGATATAAGGCAACAACGCAAACTCTTCGTTTGGTGAAGGCAAAGTGTAAAAATCAGGATTTCCGTTGTAGTAAGCTTGGTTGAAACTTTTGGCAACATTTACAATTGACAATGGTTTAGAAAGTTCAGGAATATCAGTTATCGTTTCTTCCAAGTCTTCCATTCTTCGCAAATTGGTCAACTTCATAGCACCATTTTTCTTTTTGGTGTCAATCATAATTTCCAAAGGCATTACACCATCAAATTCTTTTTCAAAGAAACGAATGTCGTCAAAGAAAGCCGATTTTTTAGGCATGTCCTCAATAATACTTCCCGAAATTCGAATTTCATAAATTCCGATGATTCCAAAGACTAAAAGAATTACAGCGGTTACATAAACTCCAACACGATTGAATTTTACAGTTCGAACAATCCAATTCATGAAAGAAGTTAAATATTCTCGTTCTAAATGTCCAAGATGTCTTGGAATTGGCGATGGAATGTAACTAAAGAAAATTGGAATTATTATCAAACAAAGCAGATAAATAGCAATGATATTTATTGATGTTACTACTCCAAATTCTGATAATAAAGTATTATTTGTAGCAATAAAAGTTGCAAAACCAAACGCAGTTGTTAAGTTAGTCATCAACGTTGCCGTTCCGGTTTTTGTAATTACACGTTGAAGCGCTTTGGCTTTATTGGCGTGTTTTTGATATTCTTGATGGTATTTATTAATGAAGAAAATACAATTCGGAATTCCAATTACAATTACTAAAGTTGGAACTAAAGCAGTTAAAACCGTGATTTCATAACCCATAAGTGCAATGATTCCAAAAGACCACATTACACCGATAATTACTATAACCAAAGAAATTAAAGTAGCTCTAAACGAACGGAAGAAAAAGAAGAAAATTAAGGAAGTAATCAGTAAAGCTGCTCCAATAAATATTCCAATTTCGTCTACTATGGTTTTGGCGTTTAATGTTCTAATATAAGGCATTCCTGAGGTATGCAATTCAATTCCTGTTTCCTCTTTAAATTTATTTAATTTCGGAATCAGATTATGTAAAACATATTCTTTTCTAGCAATAGTATTTACAATTTTCTTATCTAAATAAACTGCAGATCGAATAGCACCTGACTTTTTATTAAACAACAAACCTTCATAGAAAGGCATTTTGTTGAACAATTCCGATTTGATTTGTTTTAAATAATTTTCGTCAAGCGTTTTTGATTGATCAACTAAAGGTTTTAGTTCAAATGTTTGTGATGAGTCGTTTTTGGTAAGTTTTTGAAGATTATCAACGGTGATTACCAATTCAATTTCTTTGTCAGATTTTATTTGATGCATTAATTCACTCCATTTTTTATAAATTTCTGGAGTAAATAATTTTTTATCTTTTGTAGCAATAACTATAAGATTTCCTTCTTCACCAAAGTTTTTTAGAAAGCTATTATAGTCTAGATTTACCTTGTCATCAGCTGGAATTAAGTTGGCTTCTGTGTGAGTAAATTTCAAGTCTTTCCATTGAAAAGCCATTAGAATTGTAATTAATACAACTAAGCACAAGAGTAAAATTCTATTTCTAAGGATAATTCGGGCAATTAATTCCCAAAAACCAATACCTGATAACTTTTTCATTTGAAAATTTAAAACGAGTGCAAAGGTAGTGAAAAGCGCTTGAAATTAAAGAACTAAATCATACTTTTGTGTAGAAATTTGACTTAAACTTCTGTAGGTAAATTTTATATTAATTTTATATCATTTTACAATTTTACAATTAAGTTTTCTCATATTTGTAGTGTAAAAAAAGTTGCTTGAGGAAAATGAGGAAATTTAAGAATGGAATATTTTATATTGGTGTAACTGGAGGGTTTATTGCACTTATGTTTTGGATTGTTACTAAAGGAAAATCTTTAGAAATAGGAAGAAATGTAATAGCTAAAACATCTAATGATTCCCTTTTTGGCCAATTTCTAAATTCACTAATACACAACTTAAAACATCCTTTAGCAATATTGTTATTGCAAATTATCACCATAATAATTGTGGCTCGTTTCTTTGGATGGATTTTCAGAAAAATTGGACAACCAAGTGTTATTGGTGAAATTATTGCCGGAATTTTTCTAGGTCCATCAGTTGTTGGAATGTACATGCCAGAATATTCTGCCATGCTTTTTCCTGTTGAATCTTTAGGAAATTTACAGTTTTTAAGCCAAATTGGATTAATTCTTTTCATGTTCGTCATAGGAATGGAACTCGATTTGAAGGTTTTGAAAAACAAAGCTAACGAAGCCGTTGTAATTAGTCATGCAAGTATCGTTTTTCCTTTCGCACTCGGAATTGGATTATCCTATTTTATCTATCACAAATTCGCACCACAAGGTGTTGAGTTTTTATCGTTTAGTTTGTTCATGGGAATTGCCATGAGTATAACGGCATTCCCAGTTTTAGCAAGAATTGTTCAAGAAAGAGGCATCCATAAAACAAAACTCGGAACTATTGTAATTACTTGTGCTGCAGCCGATGATATTACTGCTTGGTGTTTACTTGCAGCCGTTATTGCAATTGTAAAAGCAGGAACTTTTATGAGTTCGCTTTATATCATTCTTTTAGCAACAGTTTATGTTTTGATGATGCTTTTTGTGGTAAAACCGTTCCTCAAAAAAATTGGAGATTTATATGCGAAAAGAGATAATTTGAGCAAACCTGTTGTAGCTATTTTTCTTTTGACCTTAATTATTTCATCATATTTAACTGAAGTTATTGGAATACATGCGCTTTTTGGTGCTTTCATGACTGGAGCTATTATGCCAGATATTATCAATATTAGAAAGATTTTTATAGAAAAAGTTGAAGATGTAGCTTTGATTTTACTTCTTCCGTTGTTCTTTGTGTTCACAGGTTTACGAACCCAAATTGGTTTGATAAACGATCCTTATTTGTGGGAAATTACAGGATGGATTATTCTTGTTGCTGTTGTAGGAAAGTTTGTTGGAAGTGCTTTAGCAGCAAAATTTGTTGGACAAAATTGGCGTGATAGTTTGACCATTGGAGCTTTGATGAATACTCGAGGATTGATGGAATTGGTTGTTCTTAATATTGGTTATGATTTAGGAGTTCTTTCTGCTGAAGTTTTTACAATGATGGTCATCATGGCTTTGGTAACAACTTTCATGACTGGTCCAGCAATTGATATTATTAATTATTTTTTCAAGCGAAGAGAAGTTATTATTCCTAAAGAAATTAGTAATAGTAGTTTTAAGATTTTGATATCTTTTGGAAACAATGAAAAAGGAAAATCATTATTGCGTTTGGCCAATAGTTTTATAAAAAAACAGAAAGAGAATTGCAACGTTACTGCTCTGCACTTGTCTTTGAGTGATGAAGTTCATTCTTATAATCTTGAGGAATATGAAAAAGAAACTTTTGAACCCATTTTGGAAGAATCTGAAGTTTTAAATCAAAAGTTGACTACAATATTCAAATCAACCATTGATATTGAAACTGACATTGCAGATATTGCTGTAAGAGGTGAATATGATTTGGTTTTGGTTGGTTTAGGGAAATCAATTTTTGAAGGTTCGTTTCTTGGAAAAGTACTTGGTTTTACAACCAGAATTATCAATCCGGATAGGTTGTTAGACAAATTCACTGGAAAAGAAGGTTTGTTTGAAAATTCTCCTTTTGATGATAGAACACGTTTAGTGATTTCAAAAACTAAAAAACCACTTGGAATTTTAATTGATAAAGACTTAGTAAAAGTAGACGAAGTTTTTGTTCCAATATTTGGTTCAGATGATACTTTTCTTATGGAATATTCGCAAAAGTTGATTTATAATAACGATACAAAAATCACCATTTTAGACATTAATAATCAGGTGAAAAATAATTTTGTAATTGAAAACGCAATTAATACACTTCAAAATTCTTATGCTGATAAAATCTCAATAATTGATGAAAGTCAAATGAAAGCTGGTTTTCTTTTGCAACAAGACATGATGATGATATCATTAGAAAGTTGGAAAAATCTAGTTGATTCAGAAAGCGTTTGGTTGAGTAATATTCCTTCTGTTTTGATTATTAAGCCATAGAATTAAAAATTAATTTTTAGTATTGAGTTTTTTTTAGATTAATAAATTAGTAAAAAAATGAGAAATATATTTTTGCTTTTCTTGTCATTTTCTTTGATTAATTGTCAAAGTGAAAGAAAAAAAGAGAACAAAATATCTTTAATTAATCTATCAAAAGTAGAAAAAGTTCAAAAAATTGAGCTTGAAGAAAATTTTACCGATAGCACGGAAATTGGTTTAAAAAGAAAATTTAAAATCAATTTAAAAAAATACAGAAGTCCCGATAGTGTTTATGTAGAAATCAATCTTTACAAAAAGGCAGGAACAAATTGGATTAAAGTTCAAAGGTTAGAATTTTTAAAAGATGGCGTTTTAAGTTGTGATCCAAAAATTGAAGATTTTAATAATGATGGATTTAACGATTTTACTTTTCAATCTTCAATTGCTGGAAGAGGAGCAAATACAATTAGAAAATTATTTATTTTTGAAAAAGAAAAATTAAAATTCATCAAAAATTCAGAAAATTTTCCAAACATACGTTATAACAAAGAATTAAATTGCATTGATGCTTTCAGGGTTTATGCAGGTTCTCAAACGGCTTTTGCTAAAATTGAAAAGGATAGTTTAAGAGAATTTGCTAATGTAGAAATATATGATGACACATTGAAAGTAAAGTATATTAGCAATAACGGAAAGGAAAAATTATTAAAAATTGAGAAATATGAAAATGGTTATTTTCACAGATTTAAAAATTATAAACCATTAATAGAAGATGTTGAGTATAATAAATAATCAATCAAACGAATGAATTTTTATTTTCATAATGTGATTTACTTAAAACCCTAAATCTAAAACATAACTCAATTTCAAAGCAAAATTATCTTCAAATTTTGGCAAAGCATTCGGTCCATATCTCATAAAAAAGGTCAATCCAAATCCTTTGAAAATTTGGTTGACTTCAACACCACTTTCAAAAAAACCTCGCTCCATAGTTTTGTATTGTAGTCCGATGTGTTGTTCTGGTTTGTCCATTTCACCCCAAGCCATTCGTGTTACAACAGAAATTAGTGGTTTTATTTTATAAGCTAATTTCACTTTATTGAAAGTGTGTTTTACGTGAAAGCTCACATATTTACTAGAGAAAAATTCATTGAAAAACATGGTTTCAAAACTGTTTTTTCCGGCAAAGGTGATTCGTTTAAACAACGTTTCACGATTTAAATTATTTGGCGCAATACTATATAAATGTGTCAATGGAACGTTTCCAAAAGCAAATCCGCTTTGAAAAATTAACGAAGTATTTTGTCCAGAAAGAAATGGAATTTCGTGAGTAATACGCAAATCTATTTTTGAAAAGTCAAAATTGCTGTCGAGAATGTTTTCAAATGATTTTGTAAATTGAAAAGAGAATTTCGGGAATTTTTTTTCAATTTCAAGTCGTCCAGATGAGGTTTGCATGTAACCACTAAAAGGACTCCATTGTATCGCAAACTGTGCTGTTGTAAAAGTAAAATTGGAATACAATTTATCATTTGCATTATAAATATATCCAAAAAGTGGTTGAATTTCTGTTCTAGCAAGACCAAAATAAATGTCAGTTTTGGGAACATATTTACTTTCAATAAATGTTGAATAGGTTTTGTGATTGTAAAATGTAGAAATATTTATTGGTCGTGGATCATAAATCTTAAAGCGACGTGATTGTGTAGCAAATTGGATTTGACCAATTTCACTCAAATCATCTACATAAGAAGCACTAACCCAGGAATTAGTTTCTTTGTTTAGTAAATAGGAAGGTGTTATTCCGTATTTCAATTTGTCATCCTTAAATCCGTAAGCAACGTAGCCACTGATTTTGTATTTATCTGAAAGTTTATTGTTTGTAACGCCACCAATTCCTAATCTAAAACCTTCATAATTGTTAAATTTTATCAACGTTTTTAAGTCGATATCTACAAAACTTACCGGAACATAACCATTGATTATTTTTTTACCCAAAAAGATTTTTTGTTCAATATTTTCCGCTACAGATAAACTATCTAGATTGGTATAAGTACGCAATCTTCTTCTGTCTAAAGTGTCTTTTTTTAAAGATTCCCAATATGAGTCTGGCTTAGACATACTAGCTTCTGGAACATCAATCTTGATACTTGGTGTTTTGAAGGAAACCGCCTCATTTATTTTTACATCGTATGGTGTAGATTCTAGTTTGAGATACATTTGGTCGGAAGCGTCTTTTTGCAAACCTTCAATGCTTGAATTGAATTTTATGGTTCCTCCAAAAACTTTTAAATCTTCACTATTGTTTCCTTTTACAACAATAAATTTTCTTTTCTCAGGAAACCAAACTTTATGATCTTTTAGATAATTAAAGGTGTAAGTAGCATTAATATTCACAATTCCGTAAATTCTATAAAATGCTTTTGCAATGGCGAAATTTTCAGCATCAACAAATAATAATCCTCTTAATTTATTGGAATTTAATTTTTTAGGTTGAAAATAAATTCTGTAAACCGTTCTATCTTGAATTTTTACAGTATCAATAATTTTGAAAACAAACAATTTTCTTCCATAACTTGAGATTGGATTTCGAATAGGAATTTCAAGAATATCCAAGCTATTTTCGTATAATGAATAGGAAACTAAATTTAATCCTAAATATTCATAAAGCGGTTTTTTGAATCCAGCCATTCTTGAAGCTATCAAGGTTTCTTTGGTGCCAGAATTGTTGTGTTGTAATAAATTTACTTTCTCAGTTTGATAAATATGTTGGTTTTCAACTAGTTTTTTAAATTTATAATTGGTAGAATCAAATTGCATTTTCTTTCTTCCAAAAAGAGATTTTTTGTAAAGCGTATCAATTTTACTGGAAATAGAATCTGGATTTGCAGTTACCAATAAGTGTTCGTAATTTTTATATTCAAAAGTATTTAAAGCTTTTTCTGGTTGATTGCTTTTCTTGTTTTCAATGACTTTTTTGATGATAAGATTTACTTGATTCTCCGAAAAAATTTCTTTCTCTTTCATGGTATTATTATTTACCATTTTTATGATTAGAAATTTGGCGCCAACAGTTAAATGATAATTCTTATCATAATATCCTTTGTATGTGACAACTATGGGTTTTTTATCATCGGTTATTGTAATAGTAAATTTACCTTCCCAATTGGATGAAATAGTTTTGTTATTGTGAGTGATTTTTGCAAAAGCAATTGGAACAGTGGTGTCATAATCAATTACTTGACCTTGCATTATTTTTTGCGAAATAGCATAATTGCAAAACAGAATAAATAGAAAAATCCAAAATTTTCTCATTAAGATGATTTTGTTTAAATCGTGTAAAAGAATTATGACAAATGTAGGAATAAAAAAATCCGCTCGAACTATCGAACGGATTTTAATATACATTTAACGAAAATTAAACTTTCATTATTTCAGCTTCTTTTTGAACTAAATGCTCCTCTACTTTTTTAATAAAACTATCGGTTAGTTTTTGGATAGTTTCTTCCGCTACTTTACAAACATCTTCAGAAACGCCTTCTTTTTCTTGTTTTTTGATATCAGTATTGGCATCTTTTCTATGGTTACGAATACCAATTTTTGCTTCTTCAGCTTCGTGTTTTGCTTGCTTTACTAAATCACGACGACGCTCTTCAGTAAGTGGCGGAACGCTGATGATGATTAAATCACCATTATTCATTGGGTTAAAACCTAAATTAGCAATCATAATTGCTTTTTCAATAGGTTGTAACATGCTTTTTTCGTAAGGTTGAATAGTAATAGTTCTTGCATCAGGAACATTCACATTTGCAATTTGAGAAAGAGGCGTTTGTGAACCATAATAGTCAACAAAAACGCTACCCAACATTTGTGGCGAAGCTTTTCCAGCTCTAATATTTAAAAAAGATTTTTCTAAGTGTGCTACAGAACCATTCATTGCTTCTTTAGCTTCATCAATTATAAAGTCAATTTCTTCCATTGTATTTCAGATTTTATTCTAAAAGTTTTCTAATTATATATTTACTACTGTTCCGACATTTTCGCCTTCACAGATTTTTAGTAAGTTTCCTTTTTTGTTCATGTCAAACACCACGATTGGCAATTTGTTTTCTTGACTTAAAGTAAAAGCTGTTGTGTCCATTACGTTCAATCCTTTTTTAAGTACATCTTCAAATGAGATATAATCAAATTTCACAGCAGATTTATCTTTTTCTGGATCGGCAGTATAAACTCCGTCAACTCTAGTTCCTTTCAATATTACATCAGCGTGAACTTCTACACCACGTAAAACAGCAGCTGTATCAGTTGTGAAATATGGATTTCCTGTTCCTGCTCCAAAAATAACTATCCTTCCTTTTTCTAAATGACGAACAGCTCTTCTCTTAATGTAGGGTTCAGCAATAGCTTCAATTTTTAAAGCAGTTTGTAAACGAGTCAACATTCCTTTGTCTTCTAGTGCTCCTTGCAATGCCATTCCGTTGATAACGGTTGCTAACATTCCCATATAATCACCTTGCACTCTGTCCATTCCGTTACTTGCTCCGGCAACACCTCTAAAGATATTTCCACCTCCAATAACTATTGCAATTTCTACACCTTTGTCGTGAATTTGCTTAATTTCATTAGCATATTCGGCTAAAATTTTTGGGTCGATTCCATATTGTCTTTCACCCATTAATGCCTCACCACTCAGTTTTAGAAGTATTCTTTTGTATTTCATTAGTAGTTATTTATTTTGAACAAGGTTGTGTATTTCTAGTGCAAATATAGTTATTATATGATTTTATGAAATAGTAATTTAAAAATTATCCTTCAATTGTTCAAATGATTTTTTTGCAGCTTGATAACCAATTTCAAAAATGCTGTCCATTTTAGTTTTATTGGTTTCAAATGTACTAAAGTTCACCAATTCCTCAGGTTCTATAACCCAATCACAATGATTGAATTTCTGAAAATTAGAATTAGCAGAAAGTAAATCAAACGCTCTTGTAGTAACAGCTTTGATAGAATTCAAATCTTTAGCTTCAATTTTTTGAATCGGACTAACATAAACACCAATAATATTGTCGCACCTTCCTTGCAAAACATCAGTTGGAAAATGATTTAAAATACCACCATCACTATATAAATTTCCGTTAACTTCATAAGGAGAAAGTACACCCGGAACTGCAGAAGAGGCAAGAATAGCATCAACAATTCGAGAACTATTATTAAAAATTTTCAGTTTTCCTTTAACCATATCGGTAGCAGTTACATGCATTGGAATTGGCAAATCACTCATTTTTGCATCTTGAAAAATATCTTCAAAATATTTTCTGAACGATTCAGAATCTATTATTCCAGCTTTTTTGATGGTAAAATGTTTCCAATGGAAAAAGTAAATTGATTTAAAAAAAGACAAAATTTCTTCTGGTGTTTTACCCCAAGAATACAACGAACCAACTACGGCTCCTGCACTTGAACCTGCAATTTGTGTTGGTTTGATGTTCTGTTCTTCAAGGAATTTTAAAACACCAGCATGAGCAATTCCTTTCGAACCACCACCAGATAAAGCCAAACCGATTGATTTTGATTGTACATCCATTGCAGTTTTTTGTTTAGATTACGCCTCAGTGTAATTATTGTTACATTTCATTTGTAAAAATAAAACTAATTTTGCAGAATAAATTTAACAAAGATGAAATCGCCATATACAAACCTGTTTGCTTGCAAACACCAATGAAAATAGCGATACATATGCACCAAAAAACAAATAATATTTACATATGAATTCAATTATAGAGAAAAGCTTGAAAGTTAGTTTTTCATACCAAGAATATAGAGATTTTGTAACTGATTTGGCTAAAGAAGATAAAACTACTGGTCATGAACAAAGAGAAGATCTAATACATTACACGCAATTGAACGAAGCAAGATTACATCGATTGGATAAAACCATTCAAGTTGTTGATGAAGTAAAAACTATTTTACAAAATCTGTCTAAAGAATATACTTGGTTGGTTATTTCAGAAAGTTGGTGTGGTGATGCTGCGCAAATACTTCCAGTTATTAATAAAATGGCAGAAGTTTCAGATAAAATAGATTTAAGAATTGTACTTCGTGATGATAATGAAGATTTGATGAATTTATTTTTGACAAATGGAACCAAATCAATTCCGAAGTTAATTATTATTGATAAAGCTACTAACGAAGTTATAAATGATTTTGGACCTAGACCAAAAGGCGCTAAACAACTAATTTTAGATTATAAAGCAGCTCACGGAATTGTTGACGAAACTGCTAAAATTGAACTACAAAAATGGTACTTGCAAGACAAGGGAATTTCTACTCAAAAGGAAATTATGGAGTTACTTTAATAGCTATTATTTAAATGCCGGAATGGTCAATCCCAAACTGATACTTCCGGTGTTTTCAATGTTTCTAACTGCAAATCCATTTAAACTGACATCAGCAAAAATGATAATTTCGTCACCTACACCTATTCTAAATTTGTTGTAGTAACCTGAGAGATTACCGCGTCCTATTGCGAAAGATTTTCCTAAACCATATTGAAATAATAAAGAAACGTCATCATTAATTCTTGGTGTTAAAACTATGGAAGCATAAACAGGAACGCTGAATAGTTTTTGTTGGGCAACGACATCAAATCCGGTGTTCAAACTCAGTCCAATCCATTCGCTGAAATGAATTCCGTAGCCAAATTTTGCTCCAATTCCATCAGGAAGAAACCAGTAATCACTTCGATTTCCATTTTCATCAATTTCACCATAGGTTTCATTTCCTCTGAACGGAACACTTATGTCAAATATAAAAAATTGACCATTATCACTTAAGGGTTTTGATTTTTCTTGTTCTTTATAGGATTCTAAATGACTTTTCTTGTCAGTTATTGTGTCTTTTTGTGTTTGTGAAAAAGTGGTTATTGACAAAAAGGTAAAAAGAAAAAAGAAGATTTTTTTCATAAATTAATTTTCAAATGCTTCAGGCGAAACGCCATTAATTACATCGTAATCACCAATTTTTGTTCTTCGCAAAGCTGTTAAATGCGCTCCTGAATTAAGTGCAATTCCAAAATCAAATGCTAAGGAGCGAATGTAAGTTCCTTTACTACATTTCACTCTAAAATCTATTTCTGGTAGTGCAATTCTAGTGATTTCAAACTCGTGAATTGTAGTTTTTCTTGAGGCAATTTCAACCTCTTCTCCTGCACGTGCGTGTTCATATAATCGTTTTCCATCTTTCTTGATAGCAGAAAAAACAGGTGGTTTTTGGTCTATTTCCCCAAGAAATTGTTTGGTTGTTTCTAGAATTAAGGCTTCCGAAATATGTTCGGTTGGAAAAGTAGCATCAACTTCAGTTTCCAAATCGTAACTTGGCGTAGTTGCTCCAACAGTAATTGTTCCAGTATATTCTTTGGCTTGTGCTTGAATTTCTGTAATTCTCTTTGTGAATTTACCTGTACAAATAATTAATAAACCTGTAGCCAATGGATCTAAAGTTCCAGCGTGACCAATTTTGAATTTTTTGGGTAAATCGTATTTTCTTTTTAAAATGTATTTCAATTTATTCACTGCTTGAAACGAACTCCAAGTTAACGGCTTGTCAATTAAAAGAATTTGACCTTCAAGAAAATCTTCGGCTGTTTCCAAATTTTATTTGTTTAAAGAAAAATAAGTCAATAAAATAATTCCAGCTATAATTCTGTAGTAACCCCAAGGTTTAAAACCATATTTTTTAATGATTCCGATGAAGAATTTTATAGCAATTACAGCAACAACAAAGGCAACGATATTTCCTATAAGAAACAATTTTAAATTCTCACTAGATTGGGTTAATAATTCGTATCCTTTCAATTGTGAAACTTCATAAGTTTTAAGGAAAAGCGAGTAAGTAGTAACCGCCAACATTGTTGGAACTGCAAGAAAAAACGAAAATTCTGCAGCAGTTTCTCTTGTCAATCCTTGTTGCATTCCTCCAATTATAGAAGCTGCAGAACGACTTGTTCCAGGCATCATGGCTAAACATTGCCAAAAACCAATAGTTACGGCTTTTTTGATTGTAATATCTTCTTCGTTAGCAACTGTAGGAGTATTAAATCGTCCATCAATGAATAGTAGAACAATTCCGCCAAGAATTAAAACAATTGCAATTGGAATAGGATTACCAAGAACGGCATCAATTTTATCATCAAATATTTTTCCTAAAACTAAAGCAGGAATAACTGCACAAGCCAATTTGATATAGAAATTGATTTTTGTAAAGTCAAAAAACTTTTTCCAATACAAAACTACAACTGCGAGAATGGCTCCAAATTGAATTGAAACTTGAAATAACTTTACAAAATCATCTTCTTGAATACCAAAGAAAGAGCTTGTAAAAATCATGTGAGCGGTTGAAGAGACAGGTAAATATTCTGTTAATCCTTCTACTATTGCAATAAGAATTGCTTGAAGTAAATCCATTTTTCAGTAATTAGTGATGAGTGATAAGTAAAAAGTAATTAGTAAATAGAATTATAAAACTATTCACTGATTATTATTCACTATTTACTAGACTTAGGATTTTTGAAAATAGAATAAATTGTAATTCCAAAACCAATTAACACCACTGTTGGAGCCAATCTAATTCTTCTGAAACTAAATACATCTTCATTAAAAACTTTTGGATCAGTGCTTCCACCACCAGACATTAATATAAATCCTAAGGCAATAACTGCAATTCCAATTAAAAGAAATTTATAGTTGATTTGATCAAAAAGAAAATCTGGTTTTTGTTCGTTATTTTTCATTTATGCTGAATTTATTTCAATACTAGTACTGAAAGTTATTTTTATTTTTATCTGAATACTGATTTCTGAACACTGAATACTAATATAGGTCGTCAGTTCTTAAATTTAAGAAACGTTGTGTTGCAAAGTGAGTACTTATCCAAGTTATTAAAACTCCAAGAACTAAAACTCCCAATAAAACTACAATAGTTAATTCAATATCTTTAAAAATATCCAATGCAGGATAGTTTGTTGATACATATAAAAGAACTCCAAGTAATGCTAATACAGCCAAAGCAGCTCCAATAATTCCTAAAATAATGCTTCTTTTTACAAATGGTTTTCTAATAAATGATTTTGTAGCACCAACCATCTGCATAGTTTTAATGATGAATCTGTTGGCATAAATAGAAAGACGCATCGAACTATTAATTAGCAAAACAGAAATAAAAGCAAAAACACCACTTACAATTAAAACCCACATACTTATGGTTCTAACATTGTCGTTTACTAAT
Source organism: Flavobacterium koreense (assembly GCF_054776075.1). NCBI lineage: Bacteria > Pseudomonadati > Bacteroidota > Flavobacteriia > Flavobacteriales > Flavobacteriaceae > Flavobacterium > Flavobacterium koreense. Next base: position 386,976 of record NZ_BAAHCF010000008.1, read on the forward strand.
GTGATTAATTGTTTGTCATAAACTACATCGGCAACCAAAGGATTTTTACGTATTTGACTTTCCACTTTAGAGAAACCAGGATTGGTTACATAATCTGCTTTTAGGTGAATATCATAGGAGTTTTGCAATGGATTTACTCCAAGAAATTGCATAAAATCTTCTCCAATTACTTCTTTATGTTGTTTGGCAGCAGTTTCTTTTGAAACATATTTGAAATCTTTAGCAAATTTTCCAGCTGTCATTTCAGCTTCAAATTTCTTGAAAACAGTATCGTTAGCCTCGTTTTTAAAGAAAACAGTCATTACAATATCTTCTTTAAAGTTATCTGATAAACGTTTAGAATTGATAATGAAAAGACCAAGCATTCCTAGTAAAAATAATACTAAAAACACACTCATCACAACTGAAACATAGGAAGTGATTACTCTTCTTTTTTGAAATTTATCGAAATTTGATGACATACATTGTAATTTAAGCCGTAAAAATAATAAAGAATTTGTTTATTCATAGTTTATAACGTTTAAAGTTTTGAGTTTAGTACAATAAATGTAAATTTGTGGCCAATTAGCGTAGACATTAACTTTCGATTAACTTTCAAGGTTTTAAGTAAAAAAATTAACAAAGTAAATTCTTACAATAGCAATGTTTATCGCCGCTAAAATTTTAATGTAAAAAGGACGAATGAAATACTTTCACGAACAAATCGAAGCCAAATGGCAACAATACTGGGCAGAAAACCAAACTTTTGCTGCATCAAATAACAGCGAAAAACCAAAATATTACGTTTTGGACATGTTTCCTTATCCATCTGGAGCAGGATTACACGTTGGACATCCGCTAGGTTATATCGCATCCGATATTGTTGCTCGATTCAAACGTCACAAAGGTTTTAACGTGTTGCATCCACAAGGATATGATTCGTTTGGTTTACCAGCAGAACAATATGCTATTCAAACTGGGCAACATCCAGATACAACCACCAAAGAAAATATTGCGCGTTACCGTGAACAATTAGATAAAATCGGATTTTCATTCGATTGGAGTAGGGAAGTGCGTACTTCAAATGCCGATTATTACAAACACACCCAATGGATTTTCATTCAATTGTTCAATTCTTGGTACAATAAAAATACTGATAAAGCAGAGGATATTGCAACTTTAATTACTTTGTTTTCAAATGAAGGAAATACTTCAGTAAATGCAGTTTGTGATGACAATATCGTTTCATTTTCAGCTTCTGAATGGAATGCTTTTTCTTCAGAAGAACAACAAAAAATTCTTTTACAATATAGATTAACGTATTTGGCTGAAACCGAAGTTAACTGGTGTCCAGCATTAGGAACCGTTTTGGCAAATGACGAAATCGTAAACGGAGTTTCAGAACGTGGCGGACATCCTGTGATTCGTAAAAAAATGACACAATGGTCGATGCGAATTTCTGCTTATGCCGAAAGATTATTACAAGGTTTAGATACTATCGATTGGAGTGAATCGATAAAAGAATCACAAAGAAATTGGATTGGAAAATCAGTTGGAGCTTCAGTTGATTTCAGATTACAGAACGCAGAAGGCAGTATTTCAGTGTTTACTACAAGACCTGATACTATTTTCGGAGTAACATTCATGACTTTGGCTCCGGAACACGAATTGGTTTCACAAATTACAACTCCAGAACAAAAAGCAGCGGTTGAGGCTTATGTTGAAGCCACTGCAAAACGTTCGGAAAGAGAAAGAATGGCCGATGTAAAAACCATTTCTGGAGTTTTCACAGGTGCGTTTGCCGAACATCCATTTACCAAAGAACCAATTCCGGTTTGGATTGGCGATTACGTTTTGGCTGGTTACGGAACAGGCGCAGTTATGGCAGTTCCATGTGGTGATGAGCGTGATTATGCTTTTGCAAATTTCTTTAAGGGAATTCACGGAATGCCTGAAATTAAAAACATTTTCAATCAAGATATTTCCGAAGCAGCTTATGGTGAAAAAGGTGGTTTCGAATTAGTAAATTCTGATTTCTTAAACGGATTGGGTTACAAAGACGGAACAAAAAAAATCATCGAAGAATTAGAGAAAATCGGACAAGGAAAAGGCAAAACCAATTACCGTTTGCGTGATGCGGTTTTTTCTCGTCAAAGATATTGGGGTGAACCATTTCCTGTGTATTATGTGAACGGATTGCCACAAATGATTGATGCCAAACATTTACCAATCGTTTTGCCAGAAGTAGAAAAATATTTGCCAACCGAAGACGGACAACCGCCATTAGGAAACGCAACAACTTGGGCTTGGGATAGTGTGAATTGTTCAGTGGTTGGTAATGATTTGATTGATAACAAAACTATTTTTCCTTTAGAATTGAACACGATGCCAGGTTGGGCAGGAAGTTCGTGGTATTGGATGCGTTATATGGATGCACACAACGAAAACGAATTTGCTTCAGCCGATGCACTAAAATATTGGGAAAACGTAGATTTATACATAGGCGGAAGCGAACACGCAACCGGACATTTATTATATTCTCGTTTTTGGAACAAGTTCCTAAAAGATAGAGGCTACGCACCAACAGAAGAACCATTCAAAAAATTGATTAATCAAGGAATGATTTTGGGAATGAGTGCGTTTGTTTATAGAGTTTTATGGAAGATAGAAGATAAATACGGAAATAATGTAGAAGATTTAAGAGGTTTGCCAAACAGTTTTCCTTCGATATTTATTGGAAAGGGTATGTATGATAAAGTTTCCAAAAACAATTCAGGATTTATGTTTTTTATGCTTGATAAAGTTTTAAATAAATACCCTAATTCAAATGATATAATAGAATTAAGTAATGGGGGAAAATTAATTTCTTATTTTCAACAACTTCACGTTGATTTATCTGTTATAAACGATATCACAAATGAATTAAACATTGAAGCATTCAAAAATCATCCGTTATATTCTGATTATAAAGATGCTGAATTCATTTTAGAAGATGGAAAATATATCGTTGGTCGCGAAGTAGAAAAAATGTCAAAATCGAAATACAATGTGGTCAATCCAGACGATATTTGCAATGATTATGGTGCGGATACGTTGCGTTTGTATGAAATGTTTTTAGGTCCATTGGAACAAGCAAAACCATGGAATACTGCAGGAATTACAGGAGTTTCTGGTTTCTTGAAGAAATTATGGCGTTTGTATTTTGATGATAATGGTTCTATTGTAACAAACGACGAACCAACAGCAGAAATGTACAAATCATTACACAAAACCATCAAAAAAGTTACTGAAGATATCGAGAATTTCTCGTTCAATACATCGGTTTCGCAGTTTATGATTTGTGTAAACGAATTGGCTACTATGAAATGCAATAGCAGAAAAATTCTAGAGCCATTAGCGATTTTGGTTTCGCCGTATGCACCACATATTGCTGAAGAATTATGGTCGCAATTAGGTCATGAAGGTTCAGTTTCAACTGTAGCTTTCCCAATTTGTGAAGAGAAATATTTAGTAGAATCTGAAAAAGAATATCCAGTTTCCTTTAATGGTAAAATGCGTTTCACAATTAAATTACCTTTAGATTTAACCGTTCCGCAAATTCAAGAAATTGTAATGGCAGACGAAAGAACCATAAAACAATTAGACGGAAGAACACCAAATAAAGTAATCATCGTTCCTGGAAAAGTGATTAACTTGGTGGGATAATTTTTCAATTATTATTTACCGCAAATTCGCAAATTACTATATTGAAATTCGCGAATTTGCGGTTTTTTATATCTATTTTGTAACATTTTTCATTTTTTACGTATAAGTAAGAAACAAGTACAATGAAAAAACACGAAGTTCACATTCTAAAGAAAACTGCTGGTTTTGGCGGAATGAAAGAGGAATTAGCTAAAGAAGTTGAACATTTTCTTGATAAAAAGGTAAATGAAGGATATGAAATAGTCAATATTTCTTTTACTTATTATGAAGCTAGTGAGTTGATTGCGTTTATAACTATTTGTAGATAATAAATGTCAACTTGTCATTTTTTAAATTTGGCTTGTAATTTGATATTACTTTATAAACTTTAAAAATAAAATTATGGGAATGGGATATATGGTTTTAGCTGGAATTATCATGCTAATGAGTTGGTTCGTAAGCAACCGATTGAAAAGCAAATTCGAGTTTTATTCAAAATTGCATTTACAAAACGGAATGTCTGGTGCTGAAATTGCTGAAAAAATGCTAGCAGATAACGGAATCTATGATGTAAAAGTAATTTCAACACCAGGACAATTAACGGATCATTACAATCCGGCTGATAAAACAGTTAACTTGAGTGAATCAGTTTATAATCAAAGAAATGCCGCTGCTGCAGCAGTTGCCGCTCACGAATGTGGACACGCTGTACAACATGCAACGGCATATAGTATGTTGCAATTACGTTCTAAATTGGTACCTATTGTTTCTTTTGCATCCAATATCGTTCAATGGATTTTACTTGCTGGTATACTAATGGTAAATACTTTTCCATCGTTATTACTTGTTGGAATTGTGATTTTCTCTGCAACAACTTTGTTTACGATAATTACGCTACCAGTTGAATACGATGCAAGTAATAGAGCTTTAGCATGGTTGAAAAATAAAAATATGGTAAACCAAGCCGAATATGCTGGAGCAGAAGATTCACTAAAATGGGCTGCAAGAACTTATGTTGTAGCTGCAATTGGTTCGATAGGAACTTTGTTATATTATATTTCTATCTTTATGGGAAGGAGTAATGATGATTAATTTGAATCGAGTATAAAACAAAAATCCGTCTATAACAGACGGATTTTTTTATTTTACAAAGGTTGATAAAATTATAAGTATTGACAACCAAACTACTCCATGTATGATAAGACATTTCACATGACTTTTTCCACTATACAATTGACGAACTAAATGCACCATAAAGTAAATCAAACTAATAGGAACAAATAAATAGAACAAAAGCACACCAAAATTAGGCGTTTTTGCATCACCAGGAAAAAGTTCATAACAAATACCTGCTATCAAAATATAGATAGTGTAAAAAGCAATTGTAAGGTTTTCTTTTGAAAATTTGTTGAGGTTCATATATCTAATATCTAAAATCTAATATCTAAAGTTGTATTTGTCTTTCTATTTGTTGTTCCAATGAAATAAAAGTTTCTGTTCGAGAGACGCCATCAATAGGTTGGATTTTTTTATTCAAAAGTTGCATTAAATGTTCGTTATCTCTACAAATAATTTTGATTAAAATGCTCCAATTTCCTGTCGTGTAATGACATTCTAAAACTTCAGGAATTTTTTTTAATTCTTTTACAGCTTCAGCATTGGATGCCGCTTTTTCTAAGTAAACACCAATAAAAGCCATAGTTTTATAACCTAAAACTTTATTGTTTACAATAAATTTAGAACCCGAAATCACTCCAGCATCTTCTAGTTTTTTCAATCGTTGGTGAATTGCTGCTCCAGAAATTCCTATTTTATTGGCGATTTGCAATATTGGTTTTCGAGCATCTTCCATTAAGAAACGAAGAATTTCTTTATCGATTCCGTCAATTTCAATTTGAAGCTGATTGATTTTCATTGGTTATAATTTTAAAGCAAAAGTATATATTTTGTTTTAAATTAAAACAACTATTAGTTAGTGGTTACCAATTTATCAGGATTATAACCAATGTAAGGCATTACAGTTTCTTTGAAAATCACTCCAAATTCTTCTAATTCTTTCAAAATAGGTTCGTAAACTTCTTTTCTAATTGGTAATTGAACCCCAGGCGTTTTTATGTTTCCGTTTAAGATTTGTAATGTTGCCATTGCTACAGGTAAACCAACAGTTTTTGCCATAGCAGTGTAGGTTTGATCGTCACCAATACACACCATTTTGGAATCAATTTGTTGTTGTTTTCCATCCAATTCGTAACCAAATTTATGATACATTACAATCATATCTTTGTCGTTGGGTTGTAAAGTCCAACTATCATTCAAAATGCGTTCTAGAATTTGTGCAGGAGTGGCATTTTTTAAACCAACAATTTTGTTTGGGTTGAATAAATCTAAGTCTAATAATTTGTCCCACATAATGTCATCTTGCTCGATATTTAAAGCCAAACGCATTTTAATTTCAACAGAATCCGTTGGATGATAAGGTAAAAAAGAATTAGTAAATTCACGGAAACTCATAGTTTCAGAATTTTCCATTACATAAGTATCATCGGTCATTCCAAGTTGGACAAACATATTCCATGCTTTAGAAAAACCAACTCTTCTGATAGTTCCACGATATAAAGTTAACACGTCGTCAAGACCATAAACGCTTCTGTATTTTAGAGAATCTCTGTTGGCGTAACCTTCAAATTTTCCGTAGCCTTCTACTAATAAAAACTCGGTTCTACGAAATAATTTATTGTAAGGAATGTATTTGTATTTGCCTTCTTGTATGAATTTTGCTGCACCACCTTGACCTGCTAAAACTACGTTTCTTGGTGCCCAAGTGAATTTGTAATTCCAAAGATTGTTGTCGCTTTCTGGAGCAACTAATCCACCACAGAAGGATTCGAATAAAATCATTTTGCCGCCTTTTTCACGAATTTCATCAATGACTTTCATGGCACTCATGTGGTCAATTCCTGGGTCAAGCCCAATTTCATTCATGAAAATCAACCCGTTTTCTTTGGCAGCAGCATCCAAACCTTGCATTGCATCAGAAACATAAGATGCAGTAACCATGTGTTTTTTGAAAGTAATACAATCTTTTGCAACTTCAATATGCATGTGAGCAGGCAACATCGAAATTACAATATCAGCTTTTTGAATTTCTGCATGACGTTGTGTTTCATTGTTGATGTCCAATTGAATTGCTGTTGCATTTGGATGGTTGTTGGTTTTTCTTTGAGCCAATTCTAAAGATAAATCACCAATTGTTATATGAAGATTCTGTTCAACAGATTTGTTTAAAAGATATTGAATTAAAGATGAAGCCGAACGACCTGCGCCTATGATTAGTATGTTTCTCATGGTTTGTTTGTAATTGGATACAAAACTAAAGAAATTCCAATAAAAAAATTCCAAATCCCAACATTTAAAATTGGAAATTGGAATTTATATTTTAGAATTTGATATTTTATTCTAAACCTTCAAGGTCTTTTTCTAAATCTTCAAGTTCCTTTTTTGCTTCTTGTTTAGTTTCAATTTTTTGTTGTTCAAATTGTTGGTCTTTTTCCACTTCATCTTTTATTAGATAAGTTTTCCCCAATACAAATATTGCACAGATATAAGTTATTGCAAACAACCATTTAACAAGTTTACGTTGATTGACATCTGACTTTTTAAAAGTTATAAAAATCAAAATCAAGGCAACTCCAATTGGTAAAAGAGCTAAAGTGTCAAATGGAAGAATTGAAAAAACAATACTCAAGATAACAAACACAAACGATAAAATTAATAAAGTCTTTCTCATTTTATGCTGAATTTATATCAGTAATTAAATTCCAGTTGCAGAAGTTAATGCTAATTGTCCTGTTCCAACAGGAATACTAAACTTCATTAATGCAGGCACTTTTTTAGCATCGGCAGTAAGCCAAATTAGGTTTTTGTCTGTTCCTTTCAGCTTGTTAGTTTTTGCACCAATAGATAATTTGTAGCATTCTTTTTGTCCAAGATTTCCGGCATTAACGCTTTCTGTTCCCATATACTTCAATGTAACAGGAATTTCTTTTTCGTCAAAAACAATGGTAAATGATTTAGTTTGTCCCGATTTCATTTTCGAAAAATCGATAGTTCTTACTTTATAAAGTAACGATACTACATCTAGAGTCGAAGCACCAATATTGAAAGTACGAGTTGTTTCGGGATTATTCCTTTTTTTTGAGGTGCTTGTGACAGAATTTCCTTTGAAAACGTATTTTTCTTTTTTAGTGTAACCACCTTCGTCAACACTTCTTTTATATAAACTTGGTTTTAAAGTGGTCGGGTTTACGTAAGCTTCGTAAATATCTCTTATTTTGAAAAACTTATCCCATTTGCTAAACGTTGCTAATTCGCAATTCAAATGTAAATAAGTGTTTTTTGAAGTATTCTGAGTTTCTGTTGACATGGTTACTTGAGCCAATTGTGTCATCAATCCACTCATATTATAAGAACCAGCATAAACTAATTTTTCACCTGATGGAATAACTACTTTCGTATCTGCTGTGAAGGAACAGAAAATCAATAGAGTAGCGATAATAAATGTTGCTTTTTTCATTTCTTAAAATTATGGTACAAATATAAAATTTTATAATTGTTAAAATCTAAAGGAAAACATAAAAATCCTTTAGCATTCCATATATAACTGATATTTTTGTTAAAAATTATTAAGAACGATTATTATGGATAAAAAAATATTTTCGGCAGCCGGTTTTTTTGGGATGACAGCAATTATTTTAGGTGCTTTTGGTGCTCATGCTTTAAAGAAAGTTTTGACTGTAGATCAATTGGTTACATTTGAAACTGGAGTAAAATATCAAATGTATCATGCTTTGTTTTTGCTTTTTTTAGGATTAAACAATCATTTGAGTTTTAAAACAAAAAAAACAATTTTAGTACTCACTATTTTAGGAATTATTTTCTTTTCTGGTTCTATTTATTTATTGGCTACAGATAGTTTAAATGATTTTAATTTTAAAATAATTGGATTTATAACTCCCATTGGCGGATTACTATTAATAATGGCTTGGGCGATATTGACAATACATTTTTTAAAGAAAAAATCATAATTTTTTAATAAACTACAACGTTGTAATAATTAATTTTTACCTTTGCAGTCAATTTATTAATTGCAACACAATACAATTTTATGGAGAATACTGCCCAATCTACGAAATCGATTTCGTTAGAACAATATGGAATCAAAAATGTCCAAGAAATTATATACAATCCATCTTTTGAATTTTTATATAATGAAGAGTTAAGTTCAAGTTTACAAGGTTACGAAAAAGGTCAGTTGACTGAACTTGGAGCTGTAAACGTAATGACTGGTGAATTCACGGGTCGTTCGCCTAAAGATAAATACATTGTAAAAGACGCTGTTACAGAAAATACTATTTGGTGGAATTCTGAAAAAGCGGTAAACGATAACAAACCAATTTCTCAAACAACTTGGAATGCGTTAAAAGAAACAACAGTAAATCAACTTTCAGGGAAAAGATTGTTTGTTGTTGATGCTTTTTGTGGCGCTAACGAAAATACTCGTTTGAAAGTTCGTTTCATTATGGAAGTAGCATGGCAAGCACATTTTGTAAAAAACATGTTCATTCGTCCAACAGATGCTGAACTTGAAAATTTTGGTGAGCCTGATTTTATTGTAATGAATGGTTCAAAAACAAGTTTCAAAGACTACGCAGCTCATGGATTAAATTCTGAAGTTTATGTAGCTTTCAACCTTACTGAGAAAGTACAATTAATTGGTGGAACTTGGTATGGTGGTGAGATGAAAAAAGGATTGTTCTCAATGATGAACTACTACTTACCATTACAAGGAATTGCTTCTATGCACTGTTCAGCAAATAAAGGAAAAGATGGCGATGTAGCCGTTTTCTTCGGATTGTCTGGAACAGGAAAAACAACTTTATCTACAGATCCAAAACGTGAATTAATTGGAGACGATGAGCATGGTTGGGATAACGACGGAGTTTTCAATTTTGAAGGTGGATGTTATGCAAAAACCATCGATTTAAGTGCAGAAAATGAGCCAGATATTTTTGGTGCCATCAAAAAAGATGCATTATTAGAAAACGTAACAGTTGATGCCAACGGAAAAATTGATTTTAAAGATGGTTCTGTAACACAAAATACTCGTGTTTCTTATCCAATTAATCATATTCATAATATTGTAAAACCAGTTTCTAAAGCTGGTCATGCAACAAAAGTGATTTTCTTAACAGCAGATGCTTTTGGTGTTATGCCTCCAGTTTCTAAGTTAACTCCAGAGCAAACTAAATATTATTTCTTATCAGGTTTCACGGCTAAATTAGCAGGAACTGAAAGAGGTGTTACACAACCAGAGCCAACCTTCTCAGCTTGTTTCGGAAAAGCATTTTTATCATTGCATCCAACTAAATATGGTGAAGAGTTAGTGAAAAAAATGGAGCAACATAATGCTACAGCTTATATGGTTAACACTGGTTGGAATGGAACTGGAAAACGAATTTCTATAAAAGATACTCGTGCAATTATCGATGCTATTCTTGATGGTTCGATTGAGAAAGCGAAAACTAAAGTAATTCCAACATTCAATTTTGAGGTTCCAACTTCTTTACATGATGTTAATCCAGCCATTTTAGATCCAAGAGATACTTACGAAAATGTTGCCGAATGGGAAGCTAAAGCAACTGATTTAGCTGGAAGATTTATTAAAAACTTCGGGCAATATACGGATAATGCTGAAGGACAGAATTTAGTAAATGCTGGTCCACAATTATAAAATAACAAACAAACTATACCTAAACAAAGAAAAAGCCCAACAGTGATGTTGGGCTTTTTTGATAACTATAAATAAAATTTTATTTTCCTTTGTTAGCTTCTGCAACATAGCGCTCAAGAGCCATTGTCATAGAAGGTGTTTCTGGTGTTGGAGCAAGAATATCAATTCTTAAACCATGTTCTAAAGCTTCTTTTTGAGTAGTGCTTCCAAAAACAGCTATTCTCGTGTCATTTTGTTTAAAATCTGGGAAGTTTTTAAATAATGATTTAATTCCAGTTGGACTGAAAAACGCCAAAACATCATAATAAACATCAGCTAAATCAGATAAATCACTCATTACCGTTTTATAAAAAACAGCTTGCGTCCAATTGATTTTTAGGTTGTTTAATGTCACAGGCGCGTCAGCATTTAATTGATCTGAAGCAGGAAGTAAAAACTTTTCATCTTTATATTTTTTGAAAAGTGAACTCATGTCTGCAAAATCTTTTTGACCAACATAAATTTTACGTTTTCTATAAACAACATATTTCTGAAGATAAAAAGCAATAGCTTCTGATTGACAAAAATATCTTAAATCTTCTGGAACTTTATAACGCATTTCCTCAGCCACTCTAAAAAAGTGGTCTACTGCATTTCTACTTGTTAATATGATTGCAGTAAAATTGTTAAGGTCAATTTTTTGAGCTCTAACATCTTTCGCGCTTACGCCTTCTACGTGAATAAAAGAACGAAAATCTATCTTTACCTTATGCTTTTGTTGTAAATCAAAATAAGGCGAATTTTCTACTTTTGGCTCTGGTTGCGAAACCAAAATCGTTCTTACTTTCAAATTTGCCATGTTTAAACTCTAATTTTTTGTAATCAAATAAAATATGAAATAATATGGAGCTATTTCAAGTGCGCAAAGATACAAAATAAAATAAAACAACTTACCGAATACTAAATTTTGATAATTTTTCAAAGAAATAAGATAAGTCACTAAATTTATTATTAATAATATACTAATTACGGTAATAATTAAAGAATTCGTTGAATAATTACCATAAAACAGGATAATTGAAACTGGCAATAGTAGTAATCCAATGTAGGTTCTGAAGGTAACTTTCTGTAAATTAAACTGCTCGATGATTTCTTCAATGCCAAATGTTGCGGCAATAATCTTCTCTACGAGAAATTTTGAAAGTATAAAAACGGTCAATAAGGTAAAAATTCTTGTAAAAAGAATCCAATCGGTTTTAATGCCATAATTGTAGTGTACTAAAACTAATTGAATAAAAAACGAAAGTGAAATTATATTTACTATAAATAGAATTACATTAAATCCGCTCATTAAATGACTACTTTCTCGATATATTTTAGTATATTTATCTGATACAATTAATCGAATATAATCGTTAAATCTCGTTTCAAAGACTGATTTTGCTAAAACAATTAGAAATAAGGAAAGCACAAAAATAATTGTTGCCCAATCTTTGTTTTCTATAATTCGTGGATGTAATTCTAATGCTATCATGAACCGCAAAATTACTAAATTTTATTTGTTGATTAGTATTATAATTTTATTAAGATTATGAAGTAATAAAATGAGTATTTTTGCACAAACTTTTATCAACAAATATGAATTGCGGCATTGTAATTATTCCAACTTATAACGAGATTGAAAATATTGAAAGTATAGTAAGAGCTGTATTTTCTTTACATAAACCTTTTCATGTTCTTATTGTAGATGATAATTCGCCAGATAAAACAGCAGATAAAGTAAAAGAACTTCAAAAAGAATTTCCAAATCAACTTTTTCTTGAAGTTAGAACAAAAAAAGCTGGATTAGGAACTGCTTACGTTCATGGATTCAAATGGGCACTAGCTCATGATTATGAATTTATTTTTGAAATGGATGCCGATTTTTCACATAATCCTCATGATTTAGAGAAATTGTATGATGCATGCCATTTTGGTGGTGCTGATTTAGCCATTGGTTCAAGATATGTCACAGGAGTGAATGTTGTAAACTGGCCTTTAAGTAGAGTTTTACTGTCTTATTTTGCTTCAGTTTATGTGAGAATGATTACCGGAATGAAAATAATGGATGCTACAGCTGGATTTATTTGCTACAGCAGAAATGTTTTAGAAAGTATCAATCTTGACAAAATTAAATTCATAGGATATGCTTTTCAAATAGAAATGAAATACAGAGCATTTGCCAAGAAATTTATTATTCAAGAAGTGCCAGTGATTTTTACGGATAGAACTAAGGGACAATCAAAAATGAGTGGTTCAATTATTAAAGAAGCCATTTTTGGTGTTTTATCTCTTAGAATAAAAAAGTTATTTAATAGATTATAAAAAATATGAATACCGTTTTAATTAAAAATGCAAGGATTGTAAATGAAGGTAAAATTTTTGAAGGCGATGTTCTTATTGAAGGCGAATTTATAAAAGAAATTGCCGAAAGCATTAGCCACAAAAGTTCCAATTGTAAAGTTATTGATGCCGAAGGAAATTATTTAATTCCTGGCGCAATTGATGATCAAGTGCATTTTCGTGAGCCAGGCTTAACCCATAAAGGTAATATTGAATCAGAGAGTCGTGCTGCTGTTGCTGGCGGAATTACTTCTTTTATTGAGCAACCCAATACAGTACCCAACGCTGTTACACAAGAATTACTAGAAGATAAATATCAAATAGCGGCTCAAACTTCTTATGCCAATTATTCTTTTATGATGGGCGGCACCAACGATAATTTGGAAGAAGTTTTGAAAACCAATCCGAAAAATGTTGCAGGAATCAAATTATTTTTAGGCTCATCAACAGGAAACATGCTTGTTGATAATCCTGAAACTCTTGAAAAAATATTCTCTAATACCAAGATGCTTATAGCGGTACATTGTGAAGATGAAGCCACCATTAAAGCTAATTTAGAAAAATACAAAGCCGAATATGGAGAAGATATTCCTGCAACGGTTCATCATTTAATTCGAAGTGAAGAAGCTTGTTATTTGTCTTCTTCCAAAGCTATAGAATTGGCTAAGAAAACAGGAGCAAGATTGCACGTATTCCATCTTTCAACAGCTAAAGAAATGGATTTGTTTACCAACAAAATTCCGTTAGAAGAAAAACAAATTACAGCTGAAGTTTGTATCCATCATTTATGGTTTTCAGACGAAGATTATGCTACAAAAGGAAATTTCATCAAATGGAATCCAGCAGTAAAATCCGCTTCAGATAGAGAAGGACTTTGGAAAGCATTGTTAGACGATAGAATTGATGTTATAGCAACAGATCACGCACCACATACATTAGAAGAAAAACAACAAGTTTACACAAAAGCACCATCAGGAGGACCATTAGTTCAACACGCTGTTGTGGCTATGTTTGAAGCGCATCACCAAGGTAAAATTTCAGTGGAGAAAATCGTTGAGAAAATGGCTCATAATCCGGCTAAGATTTTCAAAATAGAAAATAGAGGTTTTATAAAAGAAGGTTTTTATGCCGATTTAGCAATTGTAAATCCAGCGATGCCTTGGAGTGTAAATAAAGAAAATATTCTATACAAATGCGGTTGGTCACCATTTGAAGGAACCAATTTTAAATCAAGAATTACACATACTTTTGTAAACGGACAATTGGTTTATGAAAATTCGAAAGTCAAAGAAATTAAAGCTGGCAAACGTTTACTTTTTGATAGATAAGAAATGAAAAAAATAGTATTTATTTTATTTATAATTTCATTTGTACTACCAAGTTGCAAAAATGAAATAATTGAAAAGCCAGATAATCTTATCGAAAAGGATAAGATGAAAGAGATTATTTATGATTTAGCAATTCTAGAAGCGGCTAGAAATCAAGGTTCGGCTACTCGAAATTATCCTAAAGCAAGTGTTTTTTTAAAAGAAAAATATAAAGTAGATAGTTTAACTTTCGCAAAAAGTACTCAATATTATGCTTCAGATATTAAAGAGTATAAAAAAATGTATGAAGAAGTTAAAGAGCGCTTAGATAAAGAAAATAAGAAGTTAAGCGGTGCTCCAATTCCAGTTCAAAATCTTGAAGAAGGAATTGTGAAGTAATTATTTTTTATAATGAACTACAATTTTATCTAAGTAAGAGTCAATAGCCTCAAAATCATAATTCAAATAGTTTTTTATTTTTTCATTTGAAATCGCATCACTATTTAGAATTGATTGCGCAGCATGTTTAGATATTTTTCTTTTGGTTCTAAAAATGGAAGAAAATACCCAATCCAATCGCCATCCAATATTGAGCATCCAGGGTTTTGCCTCTATTTTTGGTTTTTTGGCCTTTATTTTTTCAGCGATAGTGTAGATTATGTTTTTATAAGAAATGTTTTCAGAAAGTAATACAAATCGTTCTCCATTACACTCAGAATGCATCAATTGACGCATTATTCTCACAACATCTGTAACAGCAACATAACCAGAAGAACCATAAGTGTAAAAAGGAATTCCTTTTTCAATTGAAGTAAAAAAAGCACCGCTACCTTGTTGCCAAAAACCAGGTCCAAAAATAACGCCCGGATTTACAATTACCACTTTCAATCCTTCTTGTTGACCACGCCAAACTTCCATTTCGGCGCCATATTTTGAAATAGCATAATCACTGTGTAAAACTTCTGGATTCCATTCTGTTTCTTCAGTAATGCTGGTTTCGTGCTGTGCTAAATCGCCAAGAGCAGCAATTGAACTAACGTGACATAGTTTTTTAACGTTTTTGTCAATACAAAAATTTACAATATTGGCGGTTCCTTCAATATTTACCTTTCGAAGTTGATCTTCGTCATCTGGGTTGAAAGAAATACATGCCGCACAATGATAGACATAATCAATATTTTCAAAAGCAATTTCTAGTGAGGGAACATCTAGAATATCACCTTGTGTCCAGTTTATTTTAGAGAATAGTTCACTTTTTTTATACAAATCAAAAAGAGATTTTATTTTCTCTATATTTTTTTGATTTCGATAAAGAGCACGAATATTTTCTTCACCATTTTCTAACAAATGAAGTACTAAATGAGCTCCGACTAATCCTGTTGCACCAGTAACTAATATCATTTTGTAAAGATATGGTTTTGCCACGAAGACACAAAGTCACAAAGTTTTTTAAATCAAATTATGAAAATCTGAAATCTGAAATCTGAAATCTGAAATCTTAGAACTATATTTGCGCAAATTATCGAATAAAATGAGGAATTTAGTAGAAGAATTACAATGGCGCGGATTGGTGCACGATATTATGCCAGGCACAGAAGAACAACTTTTAAAAGAAATGACAACAACCTATATTGGATTTGATCCAACAAGTGATTCGTTGCATATTGGAAGTTTGGTGCCTATTATTTTATTGGTTCATTTAGAAAAATTTGGACACAAACCTATTGCTCTTGTTGGCGGTGCTACTGGAATGATTGGTGATCCATCAGGAAAATCTGATGAGAGAAACTTACTTGATGAAGCTACTTTAGAAAAAAATGTTGCCGGAATAAAAGGTGTTTTATCTCGTTTTTTAGATTTTAATTCAACTGCAGCTAATGCTCCAATTTTAGTAAATAACTACGATTGGATGAAAGACTTCTCGTTTATCAATTTTGCTCGTGACGTCGGAAAACGAATCACGGTGAATTATATGATGGCAAAAGATTCTGTAAAGAAACGTTTGAGTGGAGAAACTGGTGAAGGAATGAGTTTTACAGAGTTCACTTACCAATTAATTCAAGGTTACGATTTTCATCATTTGTACAAATCGCAAAATTGTTTGTTGCAAATGGGTGGTTCTGACCAATGGGGTAATATTACAACAGGAACAGAATTAGTGAGAAGAATGAATGGAGAAGGTGCCAAAGCATATGCAATGACTTGTCCGTTAATTACCAAAGCTGATGGTTCTAAATTTGGTAAATCAGAAGGTGGAAATGTTTGGTTGACAGCCGATAAAACATCAGTATATAAATTTTACCAATTTTGGTTGAATACAACCGACGTTGATGCTGAAAAGTACATTAAGATTTTCACATTTTTAGATAAAAATACTGTGGATGCTTTAATCGCAGAACATCATGAAGCACCACATTTACGTGTTTTACAAAAACGTTTAGCAGAAGAAGTAACTACTTTTGTTCACGGAAAAGAGGAGTTAGAAAGAGCAATTTTTGCTTCGAATGCTTTTTTTAGTCCAACAATGGATGATTTAGCCCAATTGGATGATGTTACTTTTGTAGAAGTTTTTGATGGTGTTCCAAATGCCGAAATTGCTAAAGAAGATATCATTGCCGGATTGGATATGATTGCTGCACTTGCTGCAAAAACAGGTTTCTTAGCTTCCAATAGTGATGCGAGACGAGAACTGAAGCAGAATGCAGTTTCTTTAAACAAAGAAAAAGTCGCTGAAGATTATATCATTACCGAAAAAAATTTGGTAAAAGGTAAATTTTTAGTGCTTCAAAAAGGAAAGAAAAATTATTATTTGATAAAAGTGGTTTAATGAAATTACAACACCATTAAATTACAACCTCGAATATCTGAATTATCAAAACGTCCCAATACTTCAAACGAATTGTTGGGATATTTTTTCCCTAAATCTTGTGTTGCTATGAAAGAACACGAATTGATGTTGGCTAAATCGATTACATTTATTCCTCCTGTTTTACCGCTTTCTACATATGACAAAGCATCTTCTGTATCACGAATTAAAACGGTCATCCAGTTTGGACATTCAAATATTCCGTTGCCTAATGAATAGGCTTGCGATAATAATTCGGTCATGCCGTATTCTGAATGAATGCTAGAAACTCCAAAACCATTACAAAGAATTTCATGCAATTCTTCACGGATGATTTCTTTGCGTTTGCCTTTCATTCCGCCAGTTTCCATGATTATTGTGTTTTTTAATTGAAACTTTCGTTGTTCAATTAAATCCAATAAAGCATAAGTTACACCAATCAAAAGTACGTTTTGTCCGGATGCATCAAGTTCAATTAATTTTGAAATTAGTTCATCATAATTTTGTAGATAAAAACCGCTATTTTCATTATTTGAAAGCGCTATCAAGTCTTTTACCATATAGATTAAAGAAGAGCCAGAACGCTCAAGATAGGATGGAAGCAAAGCTAAAACCGCATAGTTTTCTATATTTCCATAAAATTCTGAAAAAGCATTGCGATAACTTTCTTCATACAAAGTTACATCGGTTATAAGATGTTTGCTTGTTATCATTCCGGTGGTTCCACTACTTGTGAAAGTCTCTTGAATGGCATCATTTGAAGATAAAACATCATGACTTTTAAAAAACTGAATGGGTAAAAACGGAATTTGTTGCAACGATTTTACGCTTCCTTTTTCAACTTTCAATAACTCACAGAATTCGCGATACACTTTGTTATTGTCGTATTGAAAACGAAAAACCTTTAAAGCTATTTTTTCAAACTGCTTTTGGTTTTGAATGGTGAATATATCGTGAGATGAAATCAAAGTTAAGATGCTTTTTGTTTAATTCTGAAACATCCCGAAGTTTCGGGACAGTAGCACTGCAAAAGTAATGAAAATAAAAAAGCTCCAACATAAATTGGAGCTTTCTAATATAATTTTAAAACTAATTATTCGATAACTAATTTTTTAGTAGCTGTATTTCCTTCTTCAGAAATTTGAACCATGTATACACCAGCAGTTAGGTTGCTTACATTGATTGCTGATTCAGAAGTTGTAGTGTTTAAAACTTGTTTTCCTAATACATCAAAAACAGTAACTGTTCTTTCAGCATTGGCATCAGTGTTGATGTAGAAAACACCATTTTTCACTGGATTAGGGAAAATTGATAAACCAGCGATAGCGTTTTGGTTATTTCTTAAATTTGGTGTAGTAACATCTGCCCAAGTTTCACCAACTCTAATTTCGTCGATTTCAGCTTTTGGTGTACCAGTTGAATTTCTTAAACAAATAGAAGCAAATGTTGCAAAAGTATTTGTTCCAGAGTTATTAGTTACAGTTGTTGCTGGTTCAGTACCTCCAAGGTTAGTTGGATTAACCCATAATGAAGCCACAGTTGGTGCAGCAGATCTATCATATTTTACAACAACTAAGTATGTTGTTCCAAAATTTAAATCTACAGGATTTTCTGTATATGTTAAAGTACCTGTAGAAGTATTTGAAATATTTAATCTGTAATTTGCACCAGAGTTTACCGCAACTATACCTAATCTTCCACCCAAACTAGTTACAGTACCACCAGAAGTACCACCAAAACTCATGAAGTATGTGTTTCCAGATGCTGTTGCAGCTAATTGAGTGTTGTCTACTACATTAATAAGAAGTGAATAATAATATGAATTAGCTGTTGATGGTGTAAATCCTCTGTTAATATCTCTAGGAGTTGTTGCATTAGCACCTGGTAATAAGATTTTATTTCCAGTAGAAGTTGCTAAACCAGAATAACTTAAGCTTCCAGTAACTAAATCAATAGTACCTGTACCAGTTGTTGCAGTGTTACTGTGCGTAAACCAATTGTTTGATCCAACGGCATCACTTGTTGTAGCTAAATTTCCTCCAACAAATCCTGGAACTGTATAGTCAAATCCTTCGTACAAGGCAGTTTGTCCAAAAGAAAAGCTTGTTAATGCAATAAATAATAAAGTGTAAAGTTTTTTCATAATTTTATTTGTAATAATTTAGGATACAAAGATAAAGACTATTTTTTTAAATAAAAATAATCAAAGTAAAAAAATAGTTAACAATATAGTTATTTAACTATCTGACAATTAATTTTCTAGTAGCGCTTGCGTCACCTTCTTCTATCTTAATAAGATAAATTCCTGGTGAAAGAGAAGAAATGTTAAGTTCTCTAGAAGAAAGAGTAGTTTGAAGTACTTTTTTTCCAAGAACATCAAATATGGTGATTTGCTTATCTTCATTAGATTTTGTAGATATGTAAATCTTTCCACCAGTTGCAGGATTCGGGTAAAAACTCAAGCCTTCAATAGTGTTCTCTTGCACTTTTGATGCTAGTTTTCCCTCTTGTGCCATCACACTTGTAGTGCTTAGCATTAGGAAAAAAAGAATAATATAAAAGTAGTTTTTTGTCATGAGTTCAACTTGGTTAAAGCAAATATATAAATAAGTTTTCAAATACAATGCCAAAAACCACAATTTTAACAAATTTTATATTGATTGTTTAATACTTAGGTAAATAGATATAGTAAATAAATTTCAAAAGTTTCCACTTTAAATTTCCAATGTTACCAAATTGTTAAGAAAAAGTTTGGTTATTGTAAAAATAGTTATATATTTGTTATCTAATTATTAATTCAAAAACCCAAATATCATGAAAAACCTTCTTTTAACACTTGTAATTTTGATTTCTGGTTTATCATTTGGTCAAGCAATTGAGCCAGTTTTAGAAGCAGAAAATGGATTGGTTAAAGCTACTTATCACTATGAAAATGGTGCCGTACAACAAGTAGGATATTTTAAAGACGGAAAGCTAGATGGAAAATGGACTTCATATGATGAAAATGGAAATCTAAAAGCTACAGCTGAATATACTAATGGTGAGAAAACAGGAAAATGGATGTATTATTCAAATAGCGTTTGCGTAAGCGAAGTAAGTTTTGTTGACAATCGTATTGTTGATGTAAAAAAATTCAATCACAACGCAATTGCTGATAAAGATTAATTTTAGTTCAAGACTTAAATAAAAAAAGCTCATCGAAACCGATGAGCTTTTTTTTATATGTTTTTGTGTTTTATTGTAATAAGTTCAAACCACTTACAGTTGACCAAGCACCAGTTGTCATTACTGCACCAGTTGCAGTAGTGCTTGTAGTGAATTGTCCTGTTGGGAATGTAACTGAAATAGCTGCTGTTGCACCTACTGGAGTAATTTGAGTTGTATTAGAAATTTTAAAGTTAGTTAATTTGATTTTTGAACCATTAACTTGATTGTTATTTGTTGTAGCATCTTGAATTTTTACTGCAGCACCTTGATAAGTTGTTGCTCCTTCTGTATAATTTCCATAACCATCTATAACAACATTGCTAAATTCGCCATTTCCTTCTTTTTTGAATTGAAATGCATCAATTTCAATTGCACCAGCTACCTCTGGAGTACATCCAGCAAGTCTTTTTAAAGTAATTCCAGATACTTTTGGCCAGAATGCATTGTTGTTGTTTGAAGATTCAATTTCAACACCAAAGTTACCTTTAGTTACTTGAAGTCCATACCAGTTTGAGTTTAATTGACCTTTCCATCCATCTTGCCAATCAAAAGCATCGTCATAATTTCCGTAAGAAATTGCATTTGTCATACTTACAGTTCCACCATAAAATTCAAAACCATCATCAGCACCTTTGTATGAAACTAAATGGTCTAATACAGTTCCTGTTCCAACAGAGTAGAAAGAGAAACCATTAAGTTCTTTTGTTCCATCAGCTAATTTTGAACCTGCATATTCTACTCTTGCGTAAGTTAAAGAACCACCATTGTGAGCAGCGTTTGTACCACCATAAGGTAAAGCATTTCCATCTTCAGAAGTTGAAGTTGTTGCTGCTCCAATTGCATTTATTGGCGCATCTCCATACATAATAATTCCACCCCACGATCCAGGAATTCCAGATTTTTCAGTAAAAACTACTGGTTGAGCTGCTGTTCCGTTTACATATAATTTTGCTCCGTTTTTTACAACTAATGCATTGTCTCCTGTTGCTTTGTCACAAGTTATTGTTGAACCAGCATCAAAAGTAACTGTTACTCCAGATTCTATTTTTACAATTCCTTTCAAAGTGTAAGTTCCTAGAGGGTAAGTTTTGTTTGTTGTAATAATTCCTGTGATTTCTCCTGTTACAACTGGTGCAGTTGTTTCGTCATCACTACTAGTGCATCCTGTAAATACAGACGCTAAAATTGCTAAACTTAAAATGATTTTTTTCATTGTGATATTAGTTATTGTTGTTTAATTTTCTGTTACAAATGTAGACAGCAATGCTTTTTTTCTAGTTATCTAAATATTATAATAGCGTTATTTTAATTCAATAAAAAAGTAAATTTATTGTTAACTGAAACCGAATTATTTACATAAAAAAAGCTGTCTTGTTTTAGACAGCTTTAGTTCTTTTAGAATGTATAAGCGAGGTTTAGTGAAAATCCAACACCTTTCTTATAGTTACTTATCAGGTTTGATTTTTCTGCAATTGGAGATGTACCATCAGTACCTAATTCAAATTTTCGATTAGGATTCAAAATGTTATCTGTAGAAAATTTAACATCAAAATGCTGTGATATTTTACTACTCCATACAAAGTCTAGTTGGTGAACTGGTAATTCATAAATATGATCTAATCCTCCTGTTCCAACTGCATATATTCTTTTTCCAAATACAGAATATACTAGTGTAGCTGTATTACTCCAAGTTTTAGAAAAATTGAATTGGTATTTAACATCAGAATTAATAATCCACTTTGATGCACCTTGAAGTTCTCTAGATTTGTGTGTTTCAATACTTCCAACTGGATTAACTTCCACTTTTGTTGCCATTAATGAAGTGTTAAAACCAAAGGAAACATCTGACAAGCTTTTGTTAATTCTACCAAAATCAAAAAGGAATTCTAATTCGGCTCCATATAAATTAGCACTATCAGAGTTTAAGTAGGTTGTAATTGTTGAATTTGCAGCATTTGCGATAAAAGTTCTTTCGATTGGCTTTTGTATGTTTTTACCGAAAAGACCAACAGCAAACATTTCTTTTGAAGAAGGAAATAATTCAAATTTTAAATCAAAATTATAATTATCACTATTAGTTAAAAAAGGATTTCCTCTCATAGATGTACCATCAGCATTAATGTACTCGATTGGATAAGCTTCCATGATTACAGGTCTTGTATAGGTTTTTCCTGATGCAAAACGAATATTAGCTTTGTCAGTTGCCTCATATTTAACATTAACAGATGGCAATAAATAGAAATTGTTGTAAACTATTTTTTCGTAAGGAGCATCAAAGTTTCCTTGGTTTCTATATTTTGTTTCTCTTTGAGTGTTTTCTGCTCTAAGACCACCATTTATTTCCCATTTTTCAGCAAATTTGAATAAAATATTTGCATATCCAGCGTTTGTTTGTTCATTTAACTTTGCTTTATAAGTAGCATTAGAACTTTCTCTAAAACTAAAAGCATTTTGGCTTAAATAGTCGTTTAGTTGTGCATCCAAACTATTTACAGGAACAGTAAAACTGTTAGGTGCAAAGCTATTTACAGGTGAAATAAATCGGTAAGAAGATTGCATTAATGAAGCATATCCATTATAACCAACAGTTAATTTATTTTTCTTATCAGAACCTCCAAATTTCAAACCATATTCCATCATACCTGATAAGTAAATATCACTGTCTATATCTAAATATTGTTTGATAAAATTGTTACCTGCAATTGAAGTAATTATGTTTTCACCATCTCTTGTACCAGAAAAGAATTTTCTGTCGGGTTGTTGATAAGATGTTTTAGCAAATGAACCTCCTACTTTTATGTTTTGACTCTTATCCGCGTTTATTGCGTATTCACCCAATAATTGAGAGTTAAAATAATCAGATTGGTCTAATTGATTGGTTCTAATGAATGAAACATTGTTGTTTGCTGTTAAATCGGCGAAACCAGATTGGTCTTTAATTAAGCTTTCAGTTGTTCTAAGATAAAAATTGTTCCAAGATAACTTGATTTTTTTCCCTGAATAGTTCAATCCAAGAAGAGAAGATAATGAAGTTTTGTAGCGATATTCAGTATTTATAAAGTCATTTCTGTAAACAAATCCAGAAGGATTATTATTAAAATTTCTTTCTACTCCTGTTCTGAAATTATAACTATTATCAAAGTTTAATGATAATAAATAGGATAATTTATTGTCATTTTTTAAAGTGAATTTTTCAGTGTGTAATAAACCAATACTTGTATTTAAAGGGCTTTTAGTATCAGAAACATCAAACCCGCTTTTGAATGATTCTAGTGCTTGATTAGGAGTAAATGTGTAAGCAGATGGTTTTCCGCCAAGGATGCCAGGTAAAGCTCTATCTTTTCCTGTTAAGCCAAAAAAACCTTTTGTATTGTCTGCGTCTTTTGAAATCAAGAAATCTCTTAAATTATTGTTGGTTGTAAAACTAGTACCAACACTAATCTTAGTAAGACTTTTAGAATTTTTAGAAGTTGATGTGGCAATATTAAATGTTCCTCCAGCAAAATCTCCATAAATATTAGGATTAAAGGTTTTAAAAACATCAATAACTCCAACAATGTCAGTAGGAAATAAATCTAAAGGAATAATTTTTTTAAATGGATTGTTTGTTGGAGCGGCTAAATCATTAATTAATAAATTGTTATAACGATCTTCCAATCCTCTTACAAATAATCCTCTTGAACCCACTTTTGTAATACCAGTAATTTTAGTCAAACCTTCTTCAACATCACTAATACCTTTTCTTGACATTTCTTGTGCACCAATACTTTGTTTAATTTCAACAGCTTTTTTCTGTTCTTGTAACAAAGCAGTTTCTTTTTCTCTGTTAGTTACTTTTTGAATAACAACATCGTCTAGTTTATAACCACCAGCACCAAGAGCTTTATCAATTGTTAATGTTTCACCTTCTTTTACAGTCACTGGAACTTCAATTGTTTCGTATCCAATAAAACTGAATATTAAAGTATAATTTCCTGGTTCAACTTTTAAAGAATATCTACCTTTATCGTCAGTAGTGGCTCCAATACTTGTGCCTTTGATTACTGCATTTGCAAATGCTAAAGGAGCATTTTTCATGTCTTTATCTGTAAGAACACCTGTAATAGTTCCTTTGTTTTGTGCTAATGCTGTAATGCTAAAAAGAATAGTTAAAATAAGTAACTTGAATTTCATTATTTCCTAATTGTTAAATTTTGATGCAAAGAACGACACGCATTGTAAAGTTGAAGTTACTTGCAA
This sequence comes from Flavobacterium koreense, assembly GCF_054776075.1. Taxonomy (NCBI): domain Bacteria; kingdom Pseudomonadati; phylum Bacteroidota; class Flavobacteriia; order Flavobacteriales; family Flavobacteriaceae; genus Flavobacterium; species Flavobacterium koreense. The sequence goes on from NZ_BAAHCF010000008.1 coordinate 411,388, forward strand.
TTTATCATTAGGTTTTGTAATTATTACCATAATGTTAACAGATTAAATTACCGTTAACTCATTTTTAATAAGAATTAATTACTGATAAAATAGTATATTTACATCGCAAAACAGCATAATCTTTTGCATTATGAAGAAAAAAGACATTAAGATTTTATTAGTTGATGACGAACAAGACATCCTAGAAATTGTAGGTTATAACTTGACTCAAGAAGGTTATAAAATTGTAACAGCTTCAAATGGTAAAGAAGCAATTGCAGTTGCAAAAAAGGAACGCCCACAACTAATCATTATGGATGTAATGATGCCAGAAATGGACGGAATGGAAGCTTGTGAAAACATTAGAAAAATTCCTGAATTGAGTAATATCATCATAACATTTTTAACGGCAAGAAGCGAAGACTACTCTCAGGTAGCAGGTTTTGATGCTGGTGCTGATGATTATATTGCTAAACCAATAAAACCAAAATTATTGGTAAGTAAAGTAAAAGCTTTATTAAGACGACTAAAAGACGAAACAACTTCAAGTGAAAACCTAAATGTTGGTGGCATTGAAATTAATCGTGAAGAATATAAAATAGTTATGGATGGAAGAGAAATTGTTCTTCCTAGAAAAGAATTTGAATTGTTCTATTTATTAGCTTCAAAACCTGGTAAAGTATTCAAACGTGAAGAAATTCTTGATAAAGTTTGGGGTAACGAAGTTATTGTTGGCGGAAGAACAATTGACGTTCACATTAGAAAACTCCGTGAAAAAATCGGAGAAGATTTATTCAAAACCATTAAAGGTGTCGGATACAAATTTGAAGCTTAATTAATATCTTTGTAAGGACATAGTAACAAATGTATTTACTATGCTTAGAGGAAAGGTTACAAAATATGGGATTAAACTTCAAAAAAACATACCGATTCGCCGTAATATCAACTTTATATATTACTCTTTTTTCAACTAGTTTAGTTGCTGGATTGTTGATTTTCTTTGGTACATTTTCTTTGCTATTTTCTTTACAATTTTGTTTTGCATTTGCAGTTGGTATTGCTGTTTTTTCCTTTTTTGTATTACAATATCGTGTAGAACATTTTATTTATCGTCGTGTAAAGAAAATATATGATGATGTTTCCTTATTAGACTCTACAACTCTTAGAAGCCAATCGATTACTACAGATATGGCAACTTTAACAAAAGAAGTAAAGAAATTTGCTACAGACAAAAAAATCGAAATTGAAAATCTAAAAGTTCGTGAAGAATACCGACGTGAGTTTATGGGTAATGTTTCTCACGAGCTAAAAACACCACTTTTTACCGTACAAGGATATCTTTCTACTTTGCTTGATGGTGCTATGAAAGATAAAGATCTAAGAAAAAAATATCTTGAAAGAGCAGAAAAAGGTGTTGAACGACTGATTTATATTGTAGAAGATTTAGACATGATTTCTAAACTTGAAATGGGTGATCTAAATTTAGAATTTTCTGAATTCAATATCATTGAGTTAATTCAAAATGTATTTGATTTACTTGAAATGCAAGCCGACAAAAAGAATATTATTCTAATGTTTGACAGAAAGTATAATAAACCAATAAACGTTTTTGCAGATCAAGAAAAAATTCAACAAGTGCTTACAAATCTGATAATGAACTCCATAAAATATGGAAAAGAAAATGGTACAACCGAAGTATCCATTGAAGATTTGGTTAAAAATAAAATTATTGTTCGTGTAAGAGACAACGGCGAAGGAATTGAACAACAACATATTCCAAGACTTTTTGAACGCTTTTTCAGAGTAGACAAAAGCGGCGCAAGAAGTGAAGGTGGCTCAGGTTTAGGACTTTCAATTGTGAAACACATTATTGAAGGGCACAATGAAAAAATTTACATAGAAAGTGAATTTGGCAAAGGATCAGAATTCTCATTCACGCTCGAAAAGCAAAAATAATTGATTCCAATTGATTTCCGAAGGTATCAAAGGCAAACCTTTGTATAAAGGAACTGAAAGGATATCATCAATAACAAATTTATCTTGTTTACTATAAGGAACTAAGCCTTCCCTCTTATATTTTTTCGCCAAATATTCTTGCTCAAATTGACCAGGAGTTGGTATAAAAAAAGCTTTCTTTTGTAATTTACACAAATCCATAACGGTTGTATAACCCGATCTACAAAGTACCATTTCACTTTCGTTAAAAGTTTTTTCTAACTCTTCAGATTGCATAAAATTATAAAAAGTGATATTCCCTTTTTGTTCTTTTACTTGTTCTTTCGTTACCTTTCCTTTTATGAAAACTATTTTTTCTTTGTTGTCTTTAAGTTCTTCAATTAGTTTTTCTTCCAAAATAGTTCGTTGAGGTTCCGGACCAGAAAGCAGAACCATAATGTCGTATTTTATTTCTAGGACTTTCTTTTCTAATCTGCTTAAAACTCCAATATATTTTATGTTTAAATTCGAGTTTTTTAAATGCCCTAATTTTCCAGTCAAATTTGGAGATTTTTCAATGTCAGGAACCCAGCATTCATCAAATTTTCTAATAAAAAATTGATGTAATTTACTAGAAATCCAAGTTGTTTTTCCTGATAAAACAGTCAATTGATGTGTCATGAATACCGAAGGCACTTTCTTAGAAAGCACACCCAATCGATTGTCTGAAATAATTCCTTTTAAATCATATTCTTTAACCCATTTTTTAATCAATTGCTTTTCAGATAAAATGGCATTAATCGTTTTTGGACTATTTTTTATTAATTTCCATTTGAAATTCTCACCTTTTTTGGCATATTCAATTTGATATGATGGCAATTCTAAAGCAGTCAAGTGTGAAAATTCTTTTTTCAATAAAGCTAAAGCAACACCATCTGAAGCAATGATTGGTGTAAAACCATTTTTTTCTAATTCACGAATAATAGGAATACATCGAGTAGCATGACCTAAACCCCAATTTAGTGGTGCAACGAGAATATTTTTAGTCATTTTTAGTTTTTTAATAAAGTGATAAATTGTTCTGCAAGTTGGTTTTCATATTCAAATTGTTCTTCTTCTGTAACAATTTCACTTGGAGCATGCTTGTATAATTTCCACTTTTTATTATTGTATTCTAAAGCTGTTAAATTTTCAATCCAATCACCTGAATTCAAATAGATTGTCTTTCCTTTTTCGGTTGTAATGTACTCAATTTTTGGCTCATGAATGTGTCCGCAAATTACATAATCATAGTTATTTTCAATTGCCAAATCGGTGCAAACATTTTCAAAGTTAGTAATAAATTTCACAGCCGATTTCACATTGTTTTTAATTTTCTTTGAAAGTGAATAAGGTTCTTTATTCATTTGAGCCAAAATCCAATTCAGAAAACGATTTATTAGAATTAGAATATCATAACCCCAACCGCCAAGTTTAGCTAACCATTTTGCGTGATTTATTGAAGCATCAAAAACATCACCGTGAAAAATCCAAGCTTTTTTACCATCTAAATCTAAAACTAATTTATTGAGCAAACTTAAATTCCCTAAATGTAAATCGGTAAATTTTCTTAAAAATTCGTCGTGATTTCCAGTCAAATAATAAACTTTAGTTCCTTTTGAACTCAACGAAATGATTTTCTTAATCACTTTCAAATGACTTGCCGGAAAATAAGACTTTCTGAATTGCCAAATATCAATAATATCGCCATTTAGAATGAGTATTTTTGGCTTAATTTCAGATAAATACTGTAATAATTCTTTGGCATGGCAACCATAAGTTCCTAAATGAACATCAGAAATAACTACAACTTCAACTTTTCTTTTCTTCAAAATAAATAGTTTCTACAAAAATAAGTGAATAGCTGTATTGTTAAGGTTACATAAACATTATCAAAACTTTATTTGTGGTGGATATTATTTCCTTAATTTTGCTAAAATATTTTATAGAAACGTGGGAAGTAAAAATAAGTTAAAAAGATTCAAGGAAAACGAGACGTTCACCAACGTTTTTCAACCAACAAGAGAAGAAGTAGTAGGAAATGAGTTTCCGTTATTAGGAAAATGGAATTCAGATTTCTTCAAAAATGACAATCCAATAATCATTGAATTAGGTTGCGGAAAAGGCGAATATTCTGTTGGTTTAGCAGAACGTTATCCAGAGAAAAACTTTGTTGGAATTGATATAAAAGGAGCTAGATTTTGGCGTGGTGCAAAAACGGCTGTCGATGAAGGAATGCATAATGTAGCGTTTGTTAGAACTCAAATAGAGTTAATCAATCATATTTTTGCCGATGGTGAAGTGTCTGAAATTTGGATAACATTTCCTGATCCACAAATAAAATACAAGCGAACAAAACACAGAATGACCAATTCAGAGTTTTTGAAATTATACAAAAGAATCTTGAAACCTGATGGCGTTGTAAATCTAAAAACTGATTCTGAGTTCATGCATGGTTATACTTTAGGTCTTTTACACGGTGAAGGTCACGAAGTTTTATATGCTAATCACAATGTTTACAAAAATGAAGGTGCTCCAAGTGAAGTAACTGAAATTCAAACGTTTTACGAAAAACAATATTTGGAAATTAACAAAGCAATTACGTATATTCGTTTTAAAATTAAAAAGTAGTGTTGTCTGTTGTCAGTTATCTGTTTAGAAATACTGAAAACTGAGAACTGAAAACTGATAACATGAACATCATCCTTCCACTTTTATCGGGATTTATTGCAGCTGTAATAGGAATTCTTCCTCCAGGATTAATTAATATGACAGCAGCCAAAGTCGATTTCACCGATGGAAGAAAACGCGCCATGGTTTTTGTTCTTGGAGCTTTAATAGTGATATTTTTTCAAACGTATATTTCTGTAATTTTTGCTAGATACATTAATAGTCATCAAGAAATTGTGGTTTTATTACGTGAGATTGGTTTGGTAATTTTTTCAATTTTATCTGTTTACTTTTTATTTTTTGCTAAGAAGCCAAAACTAAAATCGCAAGATTCACTGCATTTAAAAAGTAAAAGAAGTCGATTTTTTATGGGAATGTTGATTTCGGCGATAAACTTTTTTCCAATTCCATATTATGTTTTTGTCAGTGTTACTTTAGCTTCCTTTAATATTTTTACCTTCAATCCGATATCGATTTATAGCTTAGTTTTTGGGGTTGTATTAGGTTCGTTTTTAGTGTTCTATTTGTACGTTTTGTTTTTCAATAAAATGAAATCAAAAACCGATTATTTTATGCAAAACATGAACAAAATCATCGGAATCATTACCGGAGTTGTAGCTATTTTTACCTTATACAATGTTGTAAAGTATCATTTGTAATGGAAGAAAATTTCTTTGAACGCGTTTATGCCATTGCAAAACAAATTCCAGAAGGTAAAGTAACTTCTTATGGGGCCATTGCCAAAGCATTAGGAACTGCTCGATCGGCAAGAATGGTAGGTTGGGCAATGAATGCTAGTCATAATCGCGATGATGTTCCAGCACATCGCGTTGTAAATAGAAAAGGATTACTTTCAGGGAAGCATCATTTTGATGGAACCAATCTTATGCAACAACTTTTAGAAAACGAAGGAATTGAAGTGGTTGACAATCAAATTGTAGATTTTGAGAAATATTTTTGGGAACCTAACGTTTCTAAAGAGTAATCTTTTGAAAATGAAAAAACTTCTTTCAATATTTTTTATCATTTTGTTTTTCTTTTGCTCTAAAAAAAATGAAAATGATTTGCCACGATTGATTGTTCCAAAGCAGGAAAATGTAGTTGAGGTTAATAGTAAGGAGATGTTACAAAATCGTTCACCAATTATAGCTGTTAATTTTATTTCCAGTTCAAAAGTTCTTACTAATAATTATGGAAGATTTGTTTTTGATGAAAAAAAGTTAAAATTTGTTCATAATAAATTTGATACTGTTTTTTCTAGAACAGATTTAAAAATCATAATTGACACATCTTATGTATTTACATCAAAAGGAATTGCATATAAAAATTTATTATTTTCTGTTAATGATACAATATTGAAAGATAGTATAAAGAAGCCTTTTTTTAAAAATAAGTTGCCTTTTGGTTCAATTAGAAATTTAGAAGTGAAATCAGTTTCTTCATATCCTGTTTTGTTTTATAATAATTCAAATAAAGGAATAATTATGGGTAGTTTAATAGATGGGCTAAAAATCATACAAGAAGCCAAAGACATTGACGGAATATGGAAACCAATTGAATTCCATAATAATATAAATGGTTGTTTAGGACCAATGAATCTTTTGCTAGAACCTAAACATTATACAGCTATTGCAATTATTAAATATAAAGGAAGTTTTAAAACTAAAATCAGAGTGAAATATCTTGAGGGTAAAAACATTTATTATTCAAATGAAATTAATGGTGCAATAAACAAAGCTCAATTTAATCAAGAATATTTATTAGATTTTTATAGGGACACTCATAGTGGCTCATATCCTCGTTACTTTGAGGATTTTAAAAAAAGAATATTTTTAAATAATTAATAATATTTTCTAATTCTTCAAAAATTCACAAAACAATAGAATCAAACTATCTTATTATAACAAAACTTTAAACCTTGTTACTATCATACTTTTAAACTTCTTACTATCTTTGCAATTCATATTCAGTTTAAATAAAAAGTTAGTCAACTTTTAAACTTTTAAACTCATAAACTTTTAAACAAGAAGATGAAGTTAGATAGAAAAGAAATCCTAAAAGCATTAGAAACAATTACTATTGCTGGCGAAGGAAAAAATATGGTTGAAAGTGGTGCGGTTCAAAATGTAATCACTTTTGGCGATGAGGTTGTAGTTGATTTATTGATTTCAACTCCAGCAATGCACATCAAAAAAAGAGCTGAAGACGATATTAGAAAACTAATTCACGAACAATTTTCTCCAAATGCGGATGTGAAAGTAAATATCAAAGTTGAAGCTAAAGAAAATCCAAACGAAATTAAAGGAAAATCTATTCCAGGAATTAGCAATATTATTGCGGTAGCTTCCGGAAAAGGTGGCGTTGGAAAATCTACAACTACAGCAAATTTAGCTGTAACTTTAGCTAAAATGGGATTCAAAGTTGGAGTTCTTGATGCCGATATATATGGGCCAAGTATGCCAATAATGTTTGATGTAGAAAATGAAAAACCAATTTCTATAGAAGTGGACGGAAAGTCTAAAATGAAACCAATTGAAAGTTATGAAATAAAATTACTTTCTATCGGATTTTTCACTTCGCCAAGTCAAGCAGTAATTTGGCGTGGACCAATGGCTTCTAAAGCATTAAACCAAATGATTTTTGACGCCGATTGGGGACAATTAGACTTCATGTTAATCGATTTACCTCCAGGGACAGGTGATATTCACTTGTCAATTATGCAAGCTTTACCAATTACTGGTGCGGTTGTAGTTAGTACACCTCAAAATGTAGCTTTAGCAGATGCTCGAAAAGGAGTTGCAATGTTCCAAAGTGAAGCCATCAATGTTCCAGTTTTAGGAATTATAGAAAACATGGCTTATTTCACACCAGAAGAATTGCCAAATAACAAATATTACATTTTCGGAAAAGAAGGTGCCAAAAATCTTGCAGAAGATTTACAAGTACCATTCTTAGGAGAAGTTCCATTGGTGCAAAGTATTCGCGAAGCAGGTGATTACGGTCGTCCAGCAGCTTTACAAACTGCTTCACCTTTAGAAAAAATATACGAAGAAATCGCAAGAAATGTGGTTCAAGAAACAGTAAACAGAAACGAAAATCTTGCACCAACCGAAGCAATTAAAATAACAACAATGGCAGGATGTTCTGCTGTAAAAAAATAGATTTGTAGATATTTGGATTGTTAGATTTTTTGAAGTCCAACAATCCAAAATTCTAGTAATCCAAAATTCCAAAAAGATGACACACGAAGAATTGACTTTAAATATCGAAAAAGCATTAGAAGAAATCAGACCTTTTTTGAATTCTGATGGTGGTGATATTTCATTGGTTTCTATTGATGAAGAAAAACACGTGAAGGTACGTTTTGAAGGTGCTTGTACAGGTTGTAGTGTAAATCAAATGACTTTAAAGGCAGGAGTTGAAACTACAATAAAAAAGTATGCTCCTCAAATTGAAACAGTTGAAAACATTGCATAATTCTTGTATGATAAAAATCATATTTAAAGACCTTTTCACTTTGTTACTTTGCGACTTTGAAACTTAAAAAATGATCGAAACTGATATACTTATTATAGGCGCAGGTCCAACAGGACTTTTCACCGTTTTTGAAGCTGGACTTTTACAATTAAAATGTCACATTATTGACGCACTTCCACAACCAGGAGGACAATTGGCAGAGTTATATCCTAAAAAACCAATTTTTGATATTCCAGGTTATCCTGAAGTTTTAGCAGGTGATTTAGTGACGAATTTAATGGAACAAATCAAACAATTTCAACCAGGATTTACCTTGGCTGAAACGGCTGAAACTATTGATAAATTAGAAGACGGAACTTTTATAGTTACTACTAATAAAGGAACAAAACATCACGCAAAAGCAGTTGCTATTGCAGGTGGTTTAGGAACTTTTGAACCAAGAAAACCACAATTAGAAAACATTACTTTCTACGAAGAAAAAGGAGTAGAATATTTTGTAAAAGATCCAGAATTATTCCGTGATAAACGAATTGTAATTGCAGGTGGTGGAGATTCTGCTTTAGATTGGAGTATTTTCCTTTCCAATGTGGCTTCCGAAGTTACTTTGGTTCATAGAAGAAACGAATTCCGTGGTGCTTTAGATTCAGTTGAAAAAGTACAAGAATTGAAAAAACTTGGAAAAATCAACTTGATTACTCCAGCAGAAGTTGTAGCTATTAACGGAAAAGACCATGTTGAAAGTATTGTTTTAGAAAACGAAGGCGTGCAACAAGTTTTTGAAACCGATTATTTTATTCCGCTTTTCGGATTGACTCCAAAATTAGGAGCGATTGCCAATTGGGGATTAGAAATTGAGAAAAACGCCATCAAAGTAAACAACGCTTTAGATTATCAAACCAACATCGACGGAATTTACGCCATTGGTGACGTAAATATTTATCCAGGAAAATTGAAATTGATTTTGTGCGGTTTCCACGAAGCAACGTTAATGTGCCAGAGTGTTTACCAAAGAATTAATCCAGGAAAACGATATGTTTTAAAATACACTACGGTTTCAGGAGTAGACGGTTTTGATGGAACTAGAAAAGAAGCTGAAAAAGCAGTTGTAAAATCGATTGACTAATGCCAAAAGACGTAACAGTATACATAACCGATAGAAACGGAGAACGACACGAAGTTCAAGCTCCAACCGACATGAACATGAACATCATGGAATTGATTCGTGCCTATGAACTAGCCGAAGAAGGAACTGTTGGTATTTGCGGTGGAATGGCAATGTGTGCTTCTTGTCAATGTTATGTTTTAAATGATGTAATTTCACTTGAAAGAAATCCTGATGAGGAAGCCATGCTTTGGGAAGCTTATCATGTAAAAGATAATTCTAGACTAGGTTGTCAAATACGAATTACCGAAGAAATAGATGGACTAGAACTCGAAATTGCACCAGAACAATAATTCAATTTGTCCTGCTGAGCCAGTCGAAGCATCACTTTTTTTACAACCCTAAAACCACTTTCGCTTTAGGAAAAATTCTTTCCACAAATTTAGTATAGGCAAGTTCTGAAGGATGCAAACCATCACTGGCAACCAAATTAGGCTGTGTTAATCCTTGTCTAGTAATATCAGTGATGTTCACAAAAGTGATATTATTTTGAATGCAATAATTTTCTGCAAAAGCGTTGTAAGCATCAATTTGCGTTGAAATAGTTGTGTTTCCATTTCCAAAAGGTGTGTAGGCATAGTCTGGTATTGAAACTACAATTACATTTGCTTTTATTCCTTTTGCCTTATCAATGGCAATGTTTACCAATTCTGGAAATTCTTGTTCATATAGACTGAAAGGTCTGTTTTGATATTGATTGTTGACACCTATTAATAAAGTTACCAAATCATAATCATTTGTTGGATTTTGTGAAGCAATTGCAGATTTTAAATTGGTAGTTGTCCAACCTGTTTGTGCAATAACATTGGTTACGAAAACATCTTTAGAGGTAAGATTATTTTTAAGTTCGTTTTGCAATTGAATTGGAAAGCGACAGATCTCACAAACACTTTGTCCTATGGTGTAACTATCTCCAAGAGCTAAATATTTAATTGTTTTTCCACTTGATGATGTTTGCACAGTGTCATTTGCTGAACAACTAACAAGTAAAGTAAATAATAGTAAACAACTTATTTTAAGTAAATGTTTCATAATGATTTATACGAAATTAAATCTACAGGAGTTTCAATATATTCTTTTACAATTTGTAAAACGCCATCATTGTTAGTGTCTATCAACCATTTAACTAAAGCGATTTTGCCGTTTTCAATTTCAATTCCGGTAATATTTCTTGGATGAACACAACTTCCGTCATTGAAAAAATTTAATAAGTTTTCATGAGGTTTTGGAAAATGTGGACGATGTGTGTGTCCAACAATTGTGATTTTATTTCCATTATCAGCTATCCACTTTTTGATTCTTCTTTCTACTTTTATGGACTCAAGATAATTTTTAGCCGGACTAGTTGGGTCTTTTATTCCCCAAACTTGCAAAGGTTTCCACAGAATTCTCACAAAAAAACGATTGAATTTCCAACCAACATAATTAAAAAAATCGGCTTGATGTCCGTGGGTTAAAAATAATTCTTGACCTGTTTCTGAGTTTTCTAAAACGATAGCTTCATGAAATTTTAAATCGGGCATCAAAGGCATTTTTTTTCCTTCGCCGGTATCAAAATATTCTGCAAAATTCTTTTTTACAATAGAAGGATTTCTATAAACCATATCATGATTTCCATAAATCATGTGAAGTTTTTTTTGCAAATAGAATTTCTTTAGTAATAAAAAAACATTTTTGTTGGCTTCCAAAATATCTTTGAAAAATAAATTTTCCCATAGTTCATCACCATCACCAAGTTCTACATATTGAAACCCGTTTTTGTAATATTGGTTTAAAGCGTGAACATAAATATTGCGATTATTAGCAAAGTCATCAGCAAAACTTCCATCGCCACGATGACAATCACTAAACAGAATAAATTTATCTTGATTGTTAAATTGAATTCGTTTGGCTTCTTTGTAGGCGCGTGTTAATCTTGTTTGAGATGACATAAGGTAAAATTTACTTGATAAAGATATAAATTTTATACCATTTCAAGTCTCATTTCCATTTGCTCTTCAATAGCATTCCAAAGTCCAATACGTTTTTCTAGTGCTCGAACAGAAACTTCTTCAACTTCTTTCCATTTTTGTTCAGAATCACCGCAAAGTTCTGTAACCATTTGCATTGCCATTGGTCCGTGTTCGTCAGCATCAAGTTCGATATGACGTTCGAAATAGTAAATTAATTTTGATAAATCGGTTTCAGGAAAATTGCTCTGAAAGTTTTTCAAGATTTCAGTAAACATATTCGGAATTAAATCTTCTCTTCCAAAAGTAAATGCTGCGGCAATTTTGTGCGCTTTTCCTTCTTCAATAACTCTAAAAGTGAAATCTAAAAAGTCTTTAACGTTTGGATGCAAATCACTTTGTTTGATGGATACAAAAATGTTTTGAGTAGCTTTTACGTTAATTAAAAATTCATGAATTTGAGTGGTGTTTGCGCCACATTGTTCCATAGCATCAATATACATTTCAAAGTGACTTTGACGTAATCCATCAATGGTTAAATCGGTTTCTTCAGCTACTACAATTTCGTTTATTAAATAACGTATTTCGGGATTTCCTATTGGTAACCAAGGTGTTGAGGTGCAAGTTAGTTTATTCTGTAGTGCTTTTAATAAAGACATAAAATCCCAAACAGCAAATACATGGTTTTCTAAGAAAGTATGCAAATCATCAATGGTTTTTACTTTTTCGTATAACGAATGTTGTAATAATTGATTTTTTTGAGATTGAATACTTGTATTTATATTTTCAATATTCATGGCAGTTTTTTTTAATTATATACGAATTTAATGTACTTATTGGATGTAATAAATTCTACACAAAAGTAAAAAAGCTCCTCGAATGTGAGAAGCTTTTTATATCAATTTTATTTATTGTTTAATCTGTTATTTAAACGCTGGAATTCCAGTAATATCTGCACCAGTAATTAACAAGTGAATATCGTGAGTTCCTTCATAAGTAATTACAGATTCTAAATTCATACTGTGACGCATGATAGAATATTCTCCTGTAATTCCCATTCCACCAAGAATTTGTCTTGCTTCACGAGCAATGTTTATTGCCATATCAACGTTGTTTCTTTTTGCCATAGAAATTTGAGCAGTTGTTGCTTTTCCTTCGTTTCTAAGAACACCTAATCTCCAAGTAAGCAATTGTGCTTTAGTGATTTCAGTAATCATTTCTGCCAATTTCTTTTGTTGTAATTGAGTTCCTGCAATTGGTTTGTCGAACTGAATTCTTTCTTTTGCATAACGCAAAGCCGTGTCATAACAATCCATTGCAGCACCAATTGCGCCCCAAGCAATTCCGTATCTTGCAGAATCCAAACACATCATTGGAGCACCAAGACCAGATTTTCCTGGTAATAAATTCTCTTTTGGAACTTTAACATTATCAAAAATCAATTCACCAGTTGCACTTGCACGAAGTGACCATTTGTTATGAGTTTCAGGAGTTGTAAAACCATCCATACCACGTTCCACAATTAATCCGTGAATTCTTCCTGATTCATCTTTTGCCCAAACCACAGCAACATCTGCGAATGGAGCATTTGAAATCCACATTTTAGCACCATTCAATAAATAATGGTCACCCATATCTTTAAAATTCGTAGTCATTCCACTTGGATTTGAACCATGATCGGGTTCAGTTAATCCAAAACAACCCATGAATTCTCCTGTTGCTAACTTTGGCAAATATTTCATTCTTTGCTCTTCAGTTCCAAATTTCCATATTGGATACATCACTAAAGAAGATTGAACCGATGAAGTTGAACGAACACCAGAATCACCTCTTTCTATTTCTTGCATGATTAATCCATAAGAAATTTGGTCTAATCCTGCACCGCCATATTCTTCTGGAATATAAGGCCCAAAACCACCAATTTCTCCCAAACCTTTAATGATTTGTTTAGGAAATTCAGCACGTTGTGCATAATCTTCAATTATTGGAGACACTTCTCTTTTTACCCACGCACGAGCAGAATCTCTAACTAATTTATGTTCTTCTGTTAGCAAATCGTCTAACAAGTAATAATCTGGAGCTTGAAATAAATCTGGTTTCATTTGATTGAAATTTTAATGATGGCAAAATTACATAAACTAATTTATTATATCATTCAACGAATGTTATAAATTTTCAGAATTTGTTAATTTTTTTACGAAAAAAAGAAAGAATATTATTAAAAGTGAAATTACATCTTCAAGTAGAAATCTTTTGTAAGATTAATGTAATCATCAGTGTATTCATGACGACTGATTTCAATAACCAATTCGTCTGCTGTTAATACAGAAAGTTCGTAACGTTTGAATGCAAGTAAACTTCTAACAATAGGTGTGGTATGTGAGCCTTTTACACGAGTAACTTTCACAGGAAAAAGTTCTACCTCGGCACATAAATCAATAAATCGTTCTTCTTCTTTAAAAGGAATGATAACAGCAAAAATTCCGTTTTCAGATAATAGTAAATCGGCAGCTTCAATCAAATCTTCAAAAGGTAAAGCATCTTGAAATCTTGCCAAATCACGTTGAGAACTGTCAGTTTTATAATCTTCTGAATAAAATGGAGGATTTGAAATTATGATATCATATTCATCTTCGGGTTCATCAACAAATTCATCCAAACCTGCGTGAAAACAAAATAATCTATCAGACCAAGGAGAATTTTCGAAGTTTTCCACACATTGTTCGTAGGCTTCCTCATCAATTTCTAAAGAATCAATTTGTTCAGCATTACTTCTTTGTGCCAACATTAAAGAAAGAATTCCTGTTCCTGCACCAATATCCAAAACCGAAAAAGGGTTGTTATCAATCGGACACCAAGCGCCAAGTAAAACGCCATCTGTACCAATTTTCATAGCACATTTGTCTTGTTGAACTGAAAACTGTTTGAAATTGAATGTTGACATTTTTTTTTGTAAAAGATAAAATCTAAGGAGTCTAAAAATCCAACAATCTAAAAATCTAATTAAAGATACATTTCTACCAATCCTTCTGGTAAATCCATAATTACTTTCTTGTTCTCTCTATCGATTTTAACCAAAAACTGATCAATCATAGGAACAAGTATTTCGACATTACCATTGATTACTTCAAAAAGTGGTTGTGCTGAAGTATCATTAATAGAAACAATTTTTCCAAAAACTCCTAAACGTTGGTCTTCAATTTCGAAGCCAATAACTTCGTGAAAGTAGAATTTGTTACCTTCAAGTTTTGGCAACATATTTAAAGGAAGGTAAATTTCGCAACCCATAATAGAATCAGCTTCTGCTTCATCATCGACATCTTCAAATTTCACTCGAAGAAAATCGCCTTTGTGTAGGTTACAATTTTCAATAAAAAATGGAACCAGATTTTTGTTGTATTCAACAAAAACTGATTCCATATCTTCATATAACTCTGGTTCGTCAGTATCTAAATAGATAAGGACTTCACCTTTAAAACTAAATTTTTTAGCGATTTTGCCTAAGTAGAAACAATCTTCTTTACGCATTATCGCAACAAATTAAGCTTCAGTTTCTTCGCTAGCTTCTTCAGCAGCTGGAGCTTCTTCTACTGCAGGAGTTTCCTCAACAGCAACTTCAGCAACAACCTCTTCGGCAACTTCTTCTTCTACAACTTCTGGAGCTTCAGCAGCTTTCAATGCTTCAGCAGCAGCGTTTGCACGTTTTTCGTTTGCAGCAACTTCAGCTTTTAATGCTTTAGCTTTAGCCTCAGCTTGTTTTTTAGACAATCCGTCTTTTTTAGCGTCAACTTTTCCAGCTTTTTCATCAATCCAAGCAGCTAATTTTGCATCAGCTTGTTCTTGAGTTAAAGCGCCTTTACGAACTCCTCCATCAAGGTGGTGTTTCAATAAAGCACCTTTGTAAGAAAGAATTGCTCTAGCAGTATCTGTTGGTTGAGCTCCATTGTGTAACCATTGTACCGCTTGGTCAAGGTTTAAATCAATAGTTGCAGGATTTGTGTTTGGATTGTAAGTTCCTAATTTTTCAAGGAATCTACCATCTCTTTTTGCGCGAGCATCAGCCGCTACGATCCAGTAAAATGGTTTTTGTTTTTTACCGTGTCTTTGTAATCTAATTTTTACTGACATAATCTTTTTGATTAAATTTTGAGGTACTCGACCTCGATTAATTAAGGGTGCAAAGATATAAAAGTTTTTCATTCAAACTAATACATTACAAAAAAATACTTTTTCATCGATTTTTTAGTTAAAAAAAGTATGTCAATTCAGTAAAAAAACTATTTTTGTGGTTGTAATATATATTCAAAATGAAAAAAATACTTTCCATATTAGTAATTACTCTTGCTTTAGCATCATGTAGTGAAGAAGTTAAATTTAGTAATCCTGCTTTTCAGGCTTATCGAGATGATGTTTTTTTTAATGGTATTGATGTAAAAGCATACAGATCATCAAATGGAGCATTAACACTTGTGGCTCTTGCACAAGATGAAGAAGTAGAAATTGATATTGCTAGTGGAGCAAAAGGTACTTATTACCTTGGAACAACAAATTTAAATACTGTAGCTTCTTATTCTTCATCATTTGATGATATTAATTTGTATTATGAAACTAAAATTATAAATGGACCGGTTGCTAAAATGAATACTCAAATGTTTGCAGGCGGTACAGGATATACTCCAGATTGTGTTTTATTGGATGGTGGTTATGCGTGCAACAGTTCACATGCAACTACAGGTGGTTCAGGTTCTGGATTAACATTAAGTGTTATAACAAACACTAGTGGTGTTGTAACATCGGTTAAAGTTGCCTCTCCTGGTAATGGTTACAAAGCAGGAGATTTAATAACTATTACAGGTGGTGGAAATAATGCTAAAGTGAGAGTTTTAAATGTAGAAGGGAGTAATGGAGAAGTTGTTATTACGGAAAACACAGGAGATACTGTTACGGGTACATTTAAATTTAATGCTATAAACGCTAATAATAACCCACTTGGACCAGAAATGGTGAACTTCCAATATGGAACTTTTTATAAAATTCCTGTTATTCCTGCACCATAAATTATAAAAGATAATAAAAAAAGCCGTTCTCAATTTGGGAACGGCTTTTTTGTTAAAATAATAATTAATACCTAATTAATAGTAGATTACATTTTATTTAACCTACCTTTGACAGGAATTTTAAAATAAAATTATGAACATTTTTGTTGGAAGTCTTCCTTGGAGTATTGAGGAAGCAGATTTAAGAGAGTCTTTTGAAGTGTACGGATCGGTTAGTTCTGTTAAAATTATTACTGATAAATTTACTGGAAGAAGTAAAGGTTTCGGTTTTGTTGAAATGGAAAGCGATGAAGAAGCTGAAAAAGCAATTACTGAATTGAACGGAGCTACTGTAGAAGGTCGTACAATTGTAGTAAACAAATCAGAACCAAAACCAGAAGGAGAAAGAAAATCTTTTTCTAACAACCGTCCAAGTGGTGGTGGTTACAATGGTGGTGGTAATTCTCGTGGTGGTTCAAGCTACAACGATAGAAACAGTGGTGGCGGTAACAGAGGAAGATACTAGTTTTTCAAACTTATTATACTACAAAAACCATTCGAGAATTCGGATGGTTTTTTTGTTTTTGTTAATAACTAAAATTGACAATCTCTTCCTTAAAATGTACTTTTGAAAATGTAATTATTAATTAGTTTTTTCTTGCTAATTACTATTCACTTATCACTAATTACTTTCAGATGTATTTAATATTCGATACCGAAACCACAGGATTGCCAAAAAGTTGGGCTGCACCAATTTCTGATACAGACAATTGGCCAAGATGTATTCAAATTGCATGGCAGTTGCACGATGATATGGGAAATCTTGTTGAACATCAAGATTATCTTATCAATCCAGAAGGTTTCAATATTCCTTACGATGCCGAAAGAATACACGGAATTTCAACAGAATTAGCTCAAGAACAAGGAATCCAACTTAAAGAAATGTTGGAGAAATTCAACATAGCCTTATCTAAAGCTAAATTTATTGTAGGCCAAAACGTTGGGTTTGATATCAACATCATGGGTTGCGAATTCTACCGAATGGGAATTAGTTCTCCAATGTCGCAAATGCCGATTTTAGATACTTGTACCGAAGTTACCGCATCGTTGTTAAAACTTCCTGGTGGACGAGGCGGAAAATTCAAATTACCAACATTAACAGAATTACATCAATATCTTTTCAACGAACCATTTGCAGAAGCACACAACGCAACTGCCGACGTTGAAGCTACAACACGTTGTTTCTTAGAATTAATTCGTACCGAAGTTTTTACCAAAGAAGAACTTGATGTTGAACCAGAATATTTCGAAGATTTTCAATTAAAAAATCCAAGATCAGTTCAATTAATTGGATTGAAACACATCAATCTTAAAGAAGCTTCTGAACAAATCAGAAAAAAACTTCAAAAAAGTGAAGATGAAACGGTTCAAACATCTATTTCTGATGCTGATAAAAAAGATTTCAAACAATCTCGATTTGCTCATTTACACAATCATACTCAATTTTCAGTTTTACAATCTACTATAGGAATTCCTTCATTGGTTGCTGCTGCTGCCAAAACAAAAATGCCTGCTGTTGCTATGACCGATACCGGAAATATGATGGGTGCTTTTCATTTTGTAAGCGCTGTAATGAATCACAATAAATCAGTAAAACCCAAAATTGAAGCCGCAATTGAAAATGGAGAAGAACCATCTGACAATGAAATTATTCCAATTGTAGGTTGTGAGTTCAATATTTGTGACAATCATAAAGATAAAACCAAAAAAGATAACGGCTATCAAGTAGTATTTTTAGCTAAGAATAAAAAAGGCTATCACAATTTAGCCAAAATGTCTTCTATTGCTTATATCGATGGTTTTTATTACGTTCCTAGAATTGATAAATCAGTAGTAGAGCAATACAAAGAAGACATCATTGTTTTATCAGGAAATTTATATGGTGAAATTCCTAGTAAAATTTTAAATATTGGAGAAAACCAAGCTGAAGAAGCGCTAATTTGGTGGAAAGAACAATTTGGAGATGATTTTTATTTAGAAATCATGCGCCATAATCAAGAAGATGAAAATCGCGTAAATAAAACCTTGATAGAGTTTTCACAAAAGCACAAAGTAAAAATAGTTGCTACCAACAATACTTATTACGTAAACAAAGAAGATGCTAATGCGCACGATATTTTGTTATGTGTAAAAGATGGTGAAAAACAAGCCACACCAATAGGTAGAGGTAGAGGTTATCGTTATGGATTGCCAAATCAGGAATATTATTTCAAATCGGAAGACGAGATGAAAAAACTATTTACTGATTTGCCAGAAGCCATTATCAACGTTCAAGAAATTATTGATAAAGTTGAAACGTATTCACTATATCGCGATGTATTACTTCCAAAATTTACAATTCCTGAAGAATTTGTAAATCCAGAAGATGAAGCCGATGGCGGTGTAAGAGGTGAAAATGCTTATTTACGACATCTAACCATGAATGGCGCTCAAAAGCGATATGGCGAAATCACTCCAGAAATCCAAGAACGATTGGATTTTGAACTACTAACCATTTCCAATTCCGGTTATCCTGGCTATTTCTTAATTGTACAAGATTTCATTGCCGAAGCTAGAAAAATGGATGTTTCTGTTGGACCGGGTCGTGGTTCTGCTGCAGGTTCTGCGGTTGCCTATTGTTTGGGAATTACCAATATTGACCCAATTAAGTACGATTTGCTTTTTGAGAGATTCTTAAATCCAGACAGGGTTTCAATGCCCGATATTGATATTGATTTCGACGATGAAGGTCGTGGTCGTGTTATGGACTATGTTATCAATAAATATGGTTCAAATCAAGTTGCGCAAATTATTACTTATGGTAAAATGGCAACCAAATCGGCTATTCGTGATACGGCTCGTGTATTGGATTTGCCACTTTTTGAAGCCGATAGAATTGCAAAATTAATTCCAGGAATGATGCCTTCCAAATGGAATTTGGCTCGATTTATTTCAGAAAAAGAAGAAGATGTCAAAAAAGCACTACGTTCCGATGAATTTGATAGAGTAAAAGAATTAATTGCCATTGCTAATGACGGAGAATTATCAGGCGAAACCATTCAACAAGCTAAAGTTTTGGAAGGTTCACTTCGAAATACCGGAATTCATGCTTGTGGTGTGATTATTACGCCAAGTGATATTACGAATTTCGTTCCAGTGACAACAGCCAAAGATTCTGAATTATATGTAACCCAATTTGACAACTCGGTCGCAGAAAGTGCCGGATTATTAAAAATGGACTTCTTGGGTTTGAAAACCCTTACCTTAATCAAAGATACGGTCAAATTAGTAAAGTACAGAACCGGAATTCAATTAGATCCAGATACTTTTCCAATTGATGATGTTAAAACTTATGAATTGTTCCAAAGAGGTGAAACGGTTGGTATTTTCCAATATGAGTCACCTGGAATGCAAAAATACCTTCGCGATTTAAAACCCACTGTTTTCGGAGATTTAATTGCTATGAACGCACTTTATCGTCCAGGACCATTGGAATATATTCCGTCATTCGTTCGTAGAAAAAATGGAGAAGAGGAAATAAAATACGATTTAGATGCTTGCGAAGAATACTTAGGCGAAACTTACGGAATTACAGTTTATCAAGAGCAAGTAATGCTTTTATCACAATCGTTAGCCGATTTCTCTAAAGGTGATGCCGACGTTTTGCGTAAAGCAATGGGTAAAAAAGACCGACCAACTTTGGATAAAATGAAGCCAAAATTTGTGGAACAAGCTGCTGCAAAAGGTCATGATGCTAAAATTTTGGAAAAAATTTGGAAGGATTGGGAAGCTTTTGCAAGTTATGCATTTAACAAATCACACTCCACATGTTACGCTTGGATTGCTTATCAAACGGCTTATCTAAAAGCGCATTATCCTGCAGAATATATGGCTGCGGTGCTTTCAAATAACATGAACGATATCAAGCAAGTTTCGTTCTTTATGGAAGAATGTAAGCGTATGGGATTGCAAGTTTTGGGTCCAGATGTAAATGAATCGTTTTATAAATTTACGGTAAACGAAAACAATGCCGTACGTTTTGGAATGGGAGCCGTTAAAGGCGTTGGAGCCAATGCTGTGGATACTATTGTTCAAAGCAGAAAAGAGGCTCCTTACAAGTCGATATTTGATTTGGCTAAAAAAATTGACTTGCGTTCTGCTAATAAAAAAGCTTTTGAAAGTTTGGCTTATGCCGGAGGATTTGACTGTTTTACCGATACACATCGTGCGCAATATTTTCACATTGAAGGCGAAGGAATTACATTTTTAGAAAAAGCCATGCGTTTCGGCTCTAAATTTCAAGAAAACGAAAATTCTTCACAAGTGAGTTTATTTGGTGAAGCTAGTGATGTTCAAATTGCCGAACCAGTTGTTCCGCCATGTGAAGAATGGAGTACAATGGAAAAATTAGCCAAAGAAAAAGAAGTTGTCGGAATATACATTTCGGGACATCCGCTTGATGATTATCGATTTGAAATGAATTATTTCTGTAATGTGAAATTGACGCATTTAAAGAGTTTAGGAAATTTAATTGGTAAGAATCTAACCTTTGGAGGTATTGTTACCAATGTGCAATATCGTACAGGTAAAAACGGAAAAGATTGGGCAATGTTCACTCTAGAAGGTTATGACGAAAGTTATGATTTTAGAATTTTTGACGAAGAGTATTTAAAATTCCGTCATTTCTTGGTTAATAATCAGTTTATTTATTTTAAAATTAATGTTAAAGATGGTTGGGTAAACCGCGAAACCGGAAAGAAATCTGATCCGCGAATCACTTTTCTTGATGCCAAATTATTAGCCGATGTATTACCAACTTTTGCCAAAAAATTAGCAGTTCAAATCAATATTAAAGATATAAGACAAGATTTAATTCAGCAATTGAGTGCTGTTTTTCAACAAAATGAAGGCGATAAGCAAGTAGATTTTGAAGTAGTAGAAACCGAAATTGTTAAAAGAACGATAGAAACAGTTGCTGCTCCAATGCCAATTCCGTCAGCTGAATTAACTGATGATGAATCAGAAGCAGAAGACGAAATCATTGAAGTTGAAACCGATAATGAAGAAGAAGTTGCGATGGAAATCACCAAAACAGAAGTTGAGGAAATACGTAAAATAACTTCATTAGAAATGAAAAGCAGAAAGCTAAAAGTGAAAATTTCTAAAGAATTATTGGAACAATTAGAGAAGTTGCAGGTGAATTTTAAATTGAATTAATAGAAATATGGAATGGATTCGTTTTTATAAAAATAAAAATGGTTTTTCTCAAATTATAGAAAAGAGAGAAAATGTGGTTTTGTATTCAAGTTTTAATGATTTTTATACATACAATTTTGATAATGAATCTGAAGCAATTATATATTTCAAAAACAAGGAAAAAGAACTTTTAAAAGAAGGTTTTAAAGTTGTTCAATTTAATGTTATTCAACTTCCTGAGCAATTAAACTCGTTTGAACATGCAATAGAATTTTACAATAAAATTTTAGAAGCAGAAGCAATTTTCTCTGTTTTTGATTTTTTAAAATTAATTGATAAAAGTATTAAATCACAATTTGTAAAAGAATTAAAATTATACAGAAAATTTCTCAATGAATTTAATGAAGAGCGAGGACTTTGGGGTAAAAGAGGAACGGATTTTCAAATAGATATTGTTGCTATGTCAGCAATGGCATTAATGAGTAAAACCGATGTAAAATCTTGGACTGAAGTTTATTCGCTACTAAAAAATGTTAAGTTAAGTTTTGTTGAAAATATTATAATTCATTTTAAACCAAATTGGTTAAATGATTTTATTCTCGAACAAACACTTAAATCGGAATGGAGAAGAATCAGCTATCAGCAACTACTTTATCTTGAAGAAAAAAAATACATTAATTACAATCAAGAACTTTTTGCATTATGTCTTTCAAATATAGAATTTTGGGGTTATAGTAAAGTAATCGAGGCAAATTTTCTCTTTGAAAATAAATTGTCTTACCAAAGAGATATTCCTCTGTTGTTTGATTATCCATCTAATATAAACAATTATTCAACTCAATATA
Organism: Flavobacterium koreense; assembly: GCF_054776075.1. NCBI lineage: Bacteria > Pseudomonadati > Bacteroidota > Flavobacteriia > Flavobacteriales > Flavobacteriaceae > Flavobacterium > Flavobacterium koreense. Next base: position 433,715 of record NZ_BAAHCF010000008.1, read on the forward strand.
TTCAAGGTGAAAAGCAAGAAAAAGCATGGATTTCTATCATAGAATTGTTGGTTGCTCAAGGAAAAATTGATCGAAACTTTGTGATAGAAAAATGTATAGATATTCAAGCTAAAAATTGGAATAATGGACAATTAGGATTTTTCAGAACATTGTTAGAAAACCTGAAGCCAACGAATCAAGAATTGATTTCATTTCAAAATCAGTTGTTTTTATTACTTCCAATATCCAATAAAATTGTTTTTAATTTTGCTGTAAAAACCATAAAAAAAATTGCTTTTGACGACGCATTTAATAAGTCTGAGTTTTTAGAATGGACATCAAGCATTTTAAGTAATTTTGATGCTAAAACGAGCATAATTTCTATTCTTCAAATTTTTGAAAAATATGCCAAACTTGATTCCAGTTTGATACCAATAATTCTTCAAAAAACCACAGAAGTTTTTATACTAAACGATTATGAAGTACAACAAAGAGCATCTAATTTAATTGTAAAATATGCTAATAAAGAAGATGTTGAACTAATTGAGAATTTATCTATCTACAAGAGCCAAATGATAGGTTCGATAGCTAAAGATTTGTCTTTTTTGATTGGAGAAAGCGATGTAGAATTCGAAGATTTTCAAATGGATGATCCTAATTTTCATGATGAAAAAGCAGCATTTGAATTTGAAAAAATTTCTGTTTTTGAGAATTGGGATGATATTTTTTACGCTATCGGAAACGCAATAAATTCAAATAATCCAATTGATTTTGAATTGGTTTTAAATGCTTTTTTAACTCAAAAAGACTTGTTTCCATCTGATTTTTCTGAAAAATTGATAATATATAATAAGTCGGCAAGCGAAAATTATAAAGGAAAAGCAGCTCGATATGATTTGACAGTTTTGATTAATTTAATTCTGAATAATGGAGTAAGTAAAGTTAATTTTTCAGACGATGATGAATCCAATAAACTGCTCTTAATTAGAAAGCATTTGATAGAATATATTTTGAACCTTTATAATTCTAAAAAGAATGTTTCGATGTTATCTATGCCAACGCATTATCCTTGTTTTATTGAGGCAAATACTTTGTTGGAACGATTGATAAATTATGAAATAAAGAATGTAAAAATCAACCATTATGATTTGATGATTGCTATCAATAGAATGATTAGAAAATTTGATTCAGAATCGTTAGTATTGATTAATAAACTATCAGAAAAATATAAAAATATTTTTGAAATAGTATCCGAACAAAATGATGAAGTAGCTTTAGAAAAAGCAAATAATCTCTTGTCTCAAAATAAATCTCAAGGGAAAAGAAATGTATTTCAAAAAGCTGTTAGTTTTGTTGCACAACAACACAAAAAACTCGATAAAGTTTCAGAAAACATTCTGTTAAATCACTTTGAAATAACAGATAAGTCATTCTACGATTGCGCAATAATGGTTTCACGTTTGCGCCTTCCTTTTCATAATTTTGATGCTTTGCAAAACTCAATTTACAAAGATATTCCTTTTGCATTTTCAGATTGCAAGGCTAATTTGTCAAATGAATCAGTTGTTTACACTTATCTAGATTATGATAGAACAACCAAGTATGAAGAGAAAATAGAGTTAGTTTCCAATTTTAAAACAACTAACGAAAAAACTTATTTTTATTATTCATACAACATCAAAAACCCAAAAACGAAATATACTGATTATTGGGAATATGCCTATAATTATTCAGAAGGTTTAAGTGTTTATGACATCAAGACTTATTTTGGATTGATGCCTTTTTACACCGAACCAATTTTTGCAGCATTATATAAAGATGAGTACAGAAGAGCTAGTTTTTTTTCAGAAATAACTTCTTCTGAAGTATTGAAAAAGATGCTTCAACCTTATTTTAAAATAGGTTATTTTTCCAATTGGTTCTTAGTCTGTTCACAATTGGCAGACAAGAAAGAGATACGCTTACTTTCTTCAGAAGTTGTCCTGCATCTTATTGAAAATAAGCAATTAGATTGGGAAGAGTTTACTCTAAGAATTATTGAATTGCACCAATCAAAATATGCTACCATTCAACGTTATATAGAGAATTTATCAATGTTAAAAAATGTGAGTTCTTTGCATAATAATTTTTTAATATTTACAATTGAAAAACTTTTAATAGCCTTTACAAAAGAAGAAAAAGCGCCAACAAATACCAAGAAGTTAGTTGAAACTTTATATGATTTAAAAGTGAAATCTAATGAGTCTTTATCAGAAGAATTGAAAGCATCTCTTGAAAAGTGGAAACATAACGCAACATTAAAAAAACTAATTGACAACCTTTTAAAATTATAATTCTATGAACAATTTTAGTGAAGTAGAAATAAGTAATCATGCATTTTCGTCTTTAATAAGAAATGAAAAAGACATTGATTTGAGTTTGTCGCATCATGCAGAAATTCAGGAGATAAGTTCCATTCCATGTTTCTTTTGGGGAAGAATAAAAGAGCCTTTTTTGGTTGCAAAATGTTTAACTACAATTTCAAAAACGGTGCGCTCTAGATTTGCATTAACTGCTCAAGAATTGGCCGCATTAAGAGATCCAATTGTAACATCAGGAAATGAGCAAATTCGATTTGAAGGATTTTCTTCTTGTAATGGTGTTTATGCGCGTTTAGATTTAATGCCCAATCATGTTGATGGTGAATTCATCGCGAGCGGCACTACCAATGTAGATTTTAATGAACCGATGATTAACGCATTATCTTCTGTTAAAAAAGAAGAAAATATGATTTTATCAGTCGGAAGTAAAGAAGTAACGATAAGTACCGATAAAGGGAAAAATATTGAAAAAAAAGTAGCTTTGCCCAATCGTTGGATAAAAGGATTGACAAGTGTTCAACATTATTTGTCTGAAATGAATTTGGTTTTTGAACTCAATAAAATCAATGCAATTCAGTTATTTCAGTCATTTCCAAAGTCAATTAAAAGTGACTTATTTATAGTGAAAAGAGCTAATAAATACATGTTTTCAACTTTAGAAAGTGAGGCATCCGTAAGAATTGGTTCTGCACATAGATTGCGATTAATTGATAATTTGCTTCCTTTTATTGACAGTATGTTTATTTATCAAAGTGAAGATAAACAAGCAAGCACTTTTGTTCTAATGTTATCAAATTTGAGATTTACAATTACTTTTTCTGCCGATGCTTATCGCGGTTTTTCGGGAGAAGGAAAGGCTTTAGAACATTTAATTACGGATATTCCATTGGATTGGGTAATGAGTTTAAATAATCAATTAGAACCCAACAAATTATTTCAACCTTCAATGATGGCAATAGAAAATGATATTTCTTTTACTTCATCAGATGCTTTAATTGCAAATCTATCAAGTATGGGAATGTTAGGTTTTGATTTAATAGAAAATCAACATTTTTACAGACGTTTACCATTTAAAATGCAACGAATTTTATCTCTAAATCCAAGATTAAAAAACGCACAAAAATTACTTCAAGATGAAGATGTTAAGATTATTAATCAATCACCAAGTAAAGTAGAAGCAAATGTAAAAGGTAGTGACGGAATTCCACATACAGTTGTTGTTGATGATAACAAATCAAGATGTACATGTAAATGGTATTTGGATCATCAAAATGAAAGAGGAAATTGCAAACACATTTTAGCGGTTAAAATTTTAGTAAATTAGTTTAGAATTGCAATTAAATCCACTAATGTCATCCATCTTACATTTCAATTATTTTGACGGCATTATCTTTGCTAAATAAATTAAAAAAAATACCCATGAAAAAGTTCCTTTTTATTTTGTTGGCAATTTCAGGATTTAGTTTTGCACAAATTGCAGAGAAAGCAGAAGATATTTCACCATTATTAATTGGAGAAAAAATTCCGAAACAAGATTTGATTTCTGTTGATAATAAAGCGATTTCGACTAGTGACATTTTTAACAAAAAAACAGTTTTGATTATCTATCGTGGTGGTTGGTGTCCATATTGTAATTCGCAATTAATGGAAATGCAAGAAATTGAAAATCAAATTATTGCATTAGGTTATCAAATAGTTGCAATCAGTCCAGATTCTCCAAAATTTTTAAAAGAAACTACCAAAGAAGACAAATTAAACTACCAATTATTTTCAGATAGTGATGGAAAATTTTCTGAGGCTTTGGGTATAGCTTTTAAAAGAGACAAACCTAAATTAGATAAATATTCAGAAGGAAAAAATCCAGGTTTTCTGCCTGTTCCAGCAGTATATATTTTGGATGAAAATAGAGAAATTGAGTTTTTATTCATCAATCCAAATTATGCAAAACGATTGAAAGGTGAAATGTTGCTTGCTGTTTTAAAGTCACTTGAAAATTAAATGCATCAATTCTTTCAATAAAAAAATAGTTAAAAGTAATGTAAGTTACAATTCAGAAGTAAAATGTTTCTTTATCTTTGTACTTCAAAATTAATAAACTAAATATAAAAAAATATGGCATTAGCAATAACAGATGCTACTTTTGATGAAGTAGTATTAAAATCAGACAAACCAGTAGTAGTAGATTTTTGGGCAGCTTGGTGTGGACCATGTAGAATGGTTGGACCAGTTATTGATGAGGTTTCTGCAGAATACGAAGGTAAAGCTGTAGTAGGAAAAGTAGATGTAGACGCCAATCAAGAATTTGCTGCAAAATACGGAGTTAGAAACATTCCAACGGTTTTAATTTTTCAAAATGGAGAAGTTGTTGGTCGCCAAGTAGGCGTTGCTCCAAAGAAAACTTATACAGATGCAATAGACGCATTACTATAATAAATTAATAATAATTGTTTTGAAACCCTTTGAAAAGAAATTTTTGAAGGGTTTTTTAATTGTTAAAATTAGAATAATTCAAATTTTTCAATTTATCTTTGAACTATGAGGATAGAAGAACAAAAGGAAATAATATCAGGTTTCAAACATCTAGAATTACTTGCTAATCAAGTAGTCGAAGGATTTATTTCAGGGATGCACAAGTCACCATTTCATGGGTTTTCTGCTGAGTTTGCTGAACACAAAATTTACAATTCAGGAGAAAGCACCAAACATATTGATTGGAAACTTTTTGCTAAAACGGATAGACTATACACTAAACGTTTTGAAGAAGAAACCAATCTTCGTTGTCATTTAATTATTGATAATTCGTCTTCGATGCATTTTCCAAAATTGAAAAATGATCAACCTTTTTATGAAAGTAAAATTGGTTTTTCGGTTCTAGCTTCGGCAGTTTTGATGAATTTATTAAAAAAGCAACGAGATGCCGTTGGATTAAGTGTTTTTTCAGACAAATACGAATATTATGCGCCTGAAAAAGGAAGTGATAGACATCATAGAATGTTGTTAAATCAATTAGAAAATTTGCTTGAAAATTCTAAGACTCCTAAGAACACTGACACTATTACTTATCTCCATTTAATAGCCGAAAAGATGCACCGTCGTTCTATGATTGTGCTTTTCACCGATATGTTTCAAGACGGAAATCAAGAGCAGCTTTTTAATGCACTACAGCATCTAAAACACAACAAACACAAAGTAGTAGTTTTTCATGTAATTGATGAGAAAACGGAACTAAATTTCAATTTTGACAACACGCCAAGGAAGTTTATTGACTTAGAGTCGGGTGAAATTATCAATTTATATGCTGAAAATATTAAAGAAGAGTATGAAAAAAACGTCTCAGAGTACTTCAAAAAGTTGTCATTAACCTGTGCGCAGAATAAAATTAAGTATGTTCCAGTAAATGTGGGAGCAAATTTTGAAAAAATTCTTACTACATACTTGGTTGAAAAACAAAACTTTGGTTGATTTCATTGAAATTAATTGAAAAAAAATTTAAAAAATAGTTGCAGAAATAAAAAACGTATGTATATTTGCAACCGCAATAAAGCGATGGTTTGGTAGTTCAGTTGGTTAGAATACATGCCTGTCACGCATGGGGTCGCGGGTTCGAGTCCCGTCCAGACCGCTAAATTGGGAAAAGCACTTCAGAAATGAAGTGCTTTTTTGCCCAAAAAGCATATGAAATGAATTCAAGAACAATTGTTAAAGTTCTTAAGGTCATTTAAAATTAGTTGTGTTGTTTCGCTACGACTTTGTAACTCGTAGCATGGTTTAGTAGTTAGACCAATGAAAAGCTTTCCACTTTTGTGGATGGCTTTTTTGTTTTTAAATCAATAAACAGTTTAGTTGTCTTGTCTTTTTGGTTTTGTAGTTATTCCAAATATTAATTTAATTATCTATCTTAGTGATTTAAAAAATTGTTTTATAAAGCTTTAAATAGAATAATAATTTTTCAACAGAATTTCTAAAAGGACTATTGTAAAGTATATTTACATATGCTATTTTTTTATATAAGCTGAAATTTAAAATGTAAATTCTTAAATTTAATGTAGTACTTAAAAGGTAAAATTAACTTATAGAGATAAAATAAACTGCTAAATAGTTGTAAATTAAAACATAGGTCAAAACATGAAAAAATTGGTTCTAATACTTTCATTATTCTTTTTTTGTTATTCTGCAGCACAGGTAACATTACGAATTACTTCTGTTCCCAATAGCACGCCATCAAATGCAACCATTTATTTGGCAGGCACAATCAATAACTGGAATGCGATGAGTGCATCACACATTATGCAACCCGATGGTTTGGGCGCAAGGACTATAGTAATTCCTGAAGGAGTAGGCACTGTTGAATTTAAATTTACTAGAGGCAGTTGGGCAACAGTGGAAGGAAATGCCTCAGGCGGATTTTTGCCAAATAGAACTTTTACCTTTACTGGAAGTCCTCAAGTAATAAATCTTAACGTTCAATCTTGGGAAGATATTTCTGGCTCTGGATCAAACAGCACTGCTTCAAGTAATGTGCAAATTCTCAATCCAAGTTTTTTTATGCCACAGTTAAATAGAAATAGAAAAATATGGATTTATCTTCCGCCAGATTATTACACAACGACAAAAACGTATCCAGTAATCTACATGCAAGACGGTCAAAATTTATTTGATAATTTAACGTCTTTTTCTGGAGAATGGCAAATTGATGAAACGCTAAATTCGTTGCATGCGCAAGGAAATTATGGCGCTATCGTAGTAGGAATAGATAATGGCGGTGCCGAGAGGTTAAACGAATATTCGCCTTGGAATAATGCGCAGTACGGCGGCGGTCAAGGCGATTTATATATGCAATTTGTAGGCGAAACGCTAAAACCCTATATTGATTCAAATTTTAGAACAAAACCGCAACCACAGTTTAATGCCTTATTAGGAAGCTCTATGGGTGCATTTATTGCTACTTATGGTGGCGTTAAATATCCAAACTTATTTTCTAAAATCGGAATATTTAGTCCGGCTTATTGGTTTTCTTTATCTAACATGGGTTCGTATATTTCGTCTACTACAAATAATCTAGAAAATCTACGATTGTACTTTGTTGCAGGCCAAAACGAATCTACTACAATGGTTCCCAATATCAATACAATTCAATCTAATTTTTCTAGTAAGGGCGTGAGTTCTTCAAATATATTTAGCAAGTTTGATAGTTACGGAACCCATACAGAAGCCTATTGGCGAGGCGAATTTGCAGCAGCTTATCTTTGGTTGTTTCAAAATGAAAACCTTCAAAACGAAAGTTTTACTTCAAACCAAGTACAAATTTTTCAAAACAACAATAGTGAGCTTATGGTTAGTGGTTTAGATGAAGAAACTGAATTTGCTATCTATTCGCTTCTAGGACAAAAAATTGCAACCATAAAGTTAAGAAATGGTCAAAATGCTATTGATGCACAGTACCAAAAAGGAATTTATTTTTTAATATCACAAAATACTACTAAGTTACACAGCACCAAGTTATATTTTAACAAATAATTTTAAAAATAGTTTTTTACAGCTACAAAAAGAAATAAAATTAGAAAGGATAAACAAACCATAAATTTCATAAAAGTAGATACTAAAAAGCCAATAAAGGCTCCTGTAGCTGCTTTTAGAGCTCCTTTTTTATCGTCAAAGTTGTATATTAATTCTCCTATAAATGCACCAACAAACAATCCAATAATAAAACCTATTGGCGGAAAAAATAATCCAATGATTAATCCAATATTCGTTCCCCAAACACCATATTTAGTTCCTCCAAACTTTTGAGTTCCTTTTGATGGAATAACATAATCTAAAACAGAAATAATTATGGTTAACACAAGTGTTATTCCAAGAACCCAATAATTATTTTCTACAAAGGTTGTTAAGTATAGTAACAAAAGGCCAACCCAGCTTATAGGAGGTCCTGGTAAAGCAGGAAGAAAGCTTCCTAATAAGCCAAGAATACAACATAGTAACCCAAGAACAACTAATATAATATCCATTGAAATAAATTTTTAGTATTTTTGAAAACGAATATGAGAAAAATAATTCAAATAGCGGTATTTTTTAGTCTAATTTTTTGTACCACAAGTCAATCTTTTGGACAACAGACAGCATCTGTTGATCCTGATATTGCAATAAAAGAAACACTTTATAACAAGTATAAAAAAGAAGTACTTTCTTTTGATAAAAAAGATTTTGACACTTTGTTTTTTGAGTTTTTTCAGAAACAATCTGACAGTAAAATTACTTTGACAAAAGAAGAATATTATACTTATACCATTAAAATTGCTATTTATTCAGAAAAATTAGGACTTTTGTACAAAGACCAAAAAGAAGAATCTGATAAAGCAAAGCAAGAATGGTTCAATAAAAGCTATGCAGAGTATTTAAAATCCAAACCATAATCTTTTGAAAAAAATTGTTCCTTATATCTTGTTAATTTCTTTAGTTTCTTGTCAATATTTTGAGAAGCAAGTGCCTTCTGAACAAGAATTGTTGGAAAAAGAAATGAAGGAAATCAATTGGAAAGAAGTTGATGAGTATCCATCTGTTGCAGATTGTGAAGCAATCTCAGATGAAACACTACGTAAACAATGTTTTTTTGAGTTTTTAGCGAGTACTATTCAACAAAAGCTAAGTGTAGATACCTTATCTATTTTGTATCCAGAATTAGACACTATAGAGGTTAGGGTTACGGTTAATCCTGATGCGTCAATGCAATTTGAGCCACAATTTCCAAAAGATACTGTCGCTTATGATACCATTAAAATTGATAGTATTCTAAGAGTGAAATTAGTTGATTTTCCAAAAGTAAATCCAGCCATAAAACGTGGTATTCCTGTAAAAACCCAATTTGTTTTACCAGTTATAATCAAAACTGAAAAATAATTATTTGGAAAAATTTCTTCCTTTCCAAGTAAAACCTCCAACAAGCGAATAAAGTCCAACAAAACTCGAGAAGAAAGGATAAACCAAACTACTTGCAATTGGGAATATAAACTTATTTTTTCTCAAATATTGATTCGATTTCAAAAGCAATAAATAATCCACAAAATATTTAACTGAAAAGACAATTAGTAAAGTTTTCCAGTTAAGAGAATTTGTAATCAATAAATACAAACCAACAATCAAACTCAAGTTCATTGCCAGTACAACAACAGCTAAACTTTTAGAATAATATCCAGAATATCCAGTTGTTTTACTTGCCCATCGAACACGTTGCATAAACAATTTGTACAAATCATTTTCCGGTTTTGTTTTTACAATGGTATCTGTATTTTTTAGATAATGCACTTTATCAGCATGATTTTTCAATGCTTTTTGTAATAGAAAAACATCGTCACCACTTGCCATTTTGTTGTTTCCACCAAAACCACCAATTTCATTAAAAAGTTTTTTAGTGTAAGCAAAGTTCGCTCCGTTACACATAAATGGTTTTCCAATGCCAAAACTTCCAATCGTAGTTCCTTGTAAACTCAATAAATCTAGTTGCTGAAACTGATGAAACCAGTTGTTTTTAGTTTTATAAACCACAGCACCAACAACCATTTCGGCGTTATTTTTCTGAATAAAATTATCTAAAGTCAATAGCCAGTTTTTATTTACCGTACAATCGGCATCAGTTGTTACAACCCATTCATGTTTCAAAATCGGAATCGCTCTAGAAATCGCATCTTTTTTTGGTGAATTGGATAAACGTAAATTTTCTAAAAGCGTTGTTTCAATCAATCCATTTTCCATACGCCATTTGATGTAAACACGTTCCGAAGCATCGGTAGAAAAATCATCTATGAGAATAATTTCAAATAAATCCTTTGGATAATTTAGCTTAGAAATTGATTTTAAAAGTTTCGGTAAATTCTTTTCTTCATTCCTAAAAGGAACAATTATCGAGAATTTAGTAACAGGTTTTTCATCCGTTCTTAAAAATGATTTTACTTTATCAAAACCAAAGATGAGTTGCAAAATAAACACAACATAAATTATCAAAACAACGAATAATACTATTTCAATCATAAGTGACTATTTTACACGAATTTACACAAATTAAAAGATTTCACGAAATATAAATCTTAATGAACTTAACTTCCTTAATGGTTTAAAACGTTGCTTTTTGGTGGCAAAACCTTAAAAATCATAACATAATAACTACCAAATACTACTGGCAAAACCACATTTAAAAACCACATCAGCATCGTAACAAAAACCACAATCCATTCGTTAACGCCAAGCAATCCAAAGAAATAAATCGCCAAACTTCCTTTTAAAGCAAAGTCCAAAAACTGAAAACTCGGAACAACTGAAGCTAAAAAATAGACAGTTGTAATAGTTGCCATTAAAGTTGAATAAGTCAAATCGACATCAAATGCCAAAAACAAAAAATAGTATTGATGCGAAAAAACCAAGTAACGACAAAATCCTAAAATCAAGTTCTTACGATGAATTTTTTTTGGAATTTCATTGATTTTTTCAATTAAATCTTCAATAGAATAGCCTTTAATTTTGATTTTTTTCGTGAAATAAGAAAATAGAAAGATGGCAATTGTAAAAGCGATTATTCCGAAACTCCAAAGCCAATAGCCTAAAATCATCATGCCCAGAATACCAAAAATTCCTGTAGCAACAATTTGAACTCCATTGCAAATTAAGTTCAGAAAAATAATTTTTTTAGTATCTTTTTTGTCATAATACAATGCTTTACCGGCATATTCACCAACGCCAACCGGAGTGAAAACACCAAAAGTTAGAGCGGCAAGAACTTGTTTCGTAGCTTCATTTACAGAAATAGGTTTTACAACTTGTGCCAAATTTTGCCATTTCAGAATTTCAAAAAAACGATTTAAGAAACTAAAAAGTAAGATAAATGATATTCCAGCAAACGATTGATTTTTATGAAATAAAACCAAAAATTTATCCCATTCCAATTTGTCATTGGAAGCCAATTGGTTGTAAATAAAATAAAATGCACCAACAACAATCAAAAGTTTGACTGAAAAAACCAAGAATTGTTTAGCTTTGTGAGGAATTGTAATCATTGATGCAAAGTAAAGGAAAACCCTTTTCGTTTCCTAACTGGTTTTGGAAACTCATTACAAAAAACTTTGTGACTTAGCGTCTTAGTGGCAAAATATGGCAAACGAAAGAATAATTTTAGGAATCGACCCAGGAACAACCATCATGGGTTTCGGATTGATAAAAGTAGTCAACAAGAAAATGGAATTTCTGCAGTTGAATGAGTTGATATTGAGTAAATACGACGATCATTATACCAAACTAAAAGTCATTTTTGAAAGAACCATCGAGTTAATAGAAACGCATCATCCCGACGAGATTGCCATTGAAGCACCATTTTTTGGAAAAAACGTTCAATCCATGTTAAAACTTGGAAGAGCTCAAGGCGTTGCTATGGCTGCAGGATTATCACGTCAAATACCAATTACAGAATACGAACCCAAAAAGATAAAAATGGCAATAACCGGAAACGGAAACGCAAGTAAAGAACAAGTTGCCAAAATGCTTCAACAACTTCTAGGGTTAAAAGAATTACCAAAAAACTTAGATTCAACCGATGGATTAGCCGCAGCCGTTTGTCATTTTTTCAACTCTGGAAAAGTGGTTGGCGAAAAAAGTTATTCAGGTTGGGATGCTTTTGTGAAAAATAATGAATCTCGAGTTAAAAAATAGTTTTCAGTCTCAGTTTTCAGTCTCAGTACTGCAAACTGCGACTGCGACTGAACACTAAAAAAATGTCCGGAATCTATATACACATCCCTTTTTGCAAGCAAGCGTGTCACTACTGCGACTTTCATTTTTCGACTTCATTGAAGAAAAAGGACGAGATGGTTTTGGCATTAGTGAAAGAAATTGAAATGCGTAAAAGTGAGTTTCAAGACGAAGTTATAGAAACCATTTATTTTGGAGGTGGAACTCCGAGTATTTTAGAAATTTCTGATTTGAAATTGTTAATTGACAAGGTTTATTCTAATTATAAAGTCGTCGAAAATCCTGAAATTACAGTCGAAGCCAATCCAGATGATTTGTCTAAAGAACGAATAATAGAATTGTCAAATAACAAAATAAATCGTTTATCCATAGGAATTCAATCGTTTTTTGAAGACGATTTGAAAATGATGAATCGCGCTCATAATTCTGCGGAAGCTAAAGAATGTCTCGAATTTGCAACTCAATATTTCGATAATATTTCGGTTGATTTAATTTACGGAATTCCTAATATGAGTAACGAAAAATGGCTTCAGAATATCGAAACTGCTTTGTCATTTAATATTCCACATATTTCCAGTTATGCTTTGACGGTTGAACCAAAAACTGCTTTGCATACTTTTATCCAAAAGGGAATAATTCCACAGCCAGATGACGAAGTGGCTCAAGAACATTTTCAGATTTTGGTCGATAAACTATCTGAAAATGATTTTATTCACTACGAATTATCCAATTTCGGAAAAGAAAATTATTTTTCTAAAAACAATTCGAGTTATTGGTTGGGCAAAAAATACATCGGAATTGGACCTTCGGCACACAGTTACGACGGAGAAAAACGTAGTTGGAATGTGTCAAATAATACTTTGTATTTGAAATCCATTCAAGAAAATAAACTACCATTAGAAACCGAAATATTATCCAAAACTGATAGATATAACGAATATATTATGACAGGTTTGCGAACTATTTGGGGAATTTCTTTAGACCGAATTGAAACCGAATTTGGAAAAACATATCTAGATTATCTCAACCAACAAGCAGCGAAATATATTGAAGATCATTTACTTTTTGTAGATGAAAACATTTTACGAACTACCAAAAAAGGTAAATTTTTAAGTGACGGAATTGCTTCCGACTTATTTTTATTAAATTTGGAGTAAAAGTAACGCAGAAAAATCCGTTAAATCCGCGTTTGAAAATCCGTTAAATCCGCGTTCCATTATGATTGCATTCATTGACAATAAATATAAAATCGACTTATCAAAACCAATTGATATTTCCATTCCATTATCCAATACTGATAAAAACCCAATTGCGTGGTACATTGAAAAACCCGAAATTGAACCAGTAAAATTTGGCGATTGGATAGGAAAAGTTTCCGAAGGAAGTTCGACCAATTTCAATAATATTTTCTTCAATCCACACGGTCACGGAACGCACACCGAATGTCTCGGACACATTACGCGAGATTTTTATTCGATAAATCAATGTTTGAAACAGTTTTTCTTCAAAGCTGAATTAATTTCGATTACACCAGAAGATATAAATAGTGATTTGGTAATTACAAAAAATCAGATTAAAAAAGCTTTACAGAAAGATTCAACAGATGCTGAAACAAGTTCAGCATTAATAATCAGAACATTATCAAATTCAGAATCGAAAAAGCATAAAAATTATTCCAAAACCAATCCGCCATATTTAGCAGAAGAAGCAGCAATTTACATCCGAGAAATCGGAATTCAACATTTATTAATCGATTTGCCAAGTGTGGATAGAGAAGAAGACGAAGGAAAATTATTGGCGCATAAAGCATTTTGGAATGTAAAAAATGTAAATAATTTAAACGACGATGCACGATTGAATTGCACAATTACAGAAATGATTTTTGTAGAAGATACTATTCAAGACGGAAATTATATACTAAATCTACAAATTGCTTCGTTTGAAAATGATGCTTCGCCATCAAAACCTATTTTGTATAAAATATGATTTCAGTTTCAACAGACAAATCCAAACTCGACATTCCGTTTATTCAAAACTTTTTGAAAGACGTTTATTGGGCTGCAGGAAGAACAATGGAAGATGTTCAAACTACTATTGATAGTTCGTTTTGCTTTGGAATTTACTTAGACGAAAAGCAAATAGGCTTTTGCCGCGTAATCACTGATTATGTAGTTTTTGCTTATGTAATGGATGTTTTTATAATTGATGAACATCGCGGAAAAGGCTATTCATCAATTTTAGTAAACGCAATGATGACTGAACCCAAATTGCAAGAAGTTAAAATTTGGAGATTGGCAACATCAGACGCCCATTTTTTATATGAGAAATTCGGATTCAATTCATTAGCTCATCCTGAAAAAATGATGGAAAAAATTAAATAGTATTCAGTTTTCAGTCTCAGTAATCAGAACTGTGACTGAAAACTGTGACTGAAAACTAAAAAATATGAACATTCAACAACTCTACGAATTCTGTTTGTCCAAAAAAGGTGTAACCGAACATTTTCCTTTTGATGAAGATACTTTGGTGTTTAAAGTTGGCGGAAAGATGTTTTGTCTTACTTCTTTAAAAGAATGGGAAAAAGCAACGCCTTCTCTTAATTTAAAATGTGATCCAGAAAAGGCTTTAGAACTTCGAGCCGAATATGAAGCTATAAATCCGGGTTATCACATGAGTAAAATTCATTGGAATACTATCGATTTTAATAGTGATGTTTCCAATAAAATGATGTGCGAACTAATAAATCATTCTTACGATTTGGTGTTTGCTAGTTTGACAAAAAAAATTCAGAATGAAATTCAAAATTTAGAATAATTTTTACTATTTTGTTCAAAATCATCTAATAATGATAGTTCTAAAAAGCAATTAAAGCTTTTATGTAACTTTTCAATATCTGTTTCAATTTCATATTCAAATATAAATTTAGGGATATTGCCTACAAGATAAAATAAACTACCGAAGCTATTTATACTTTTAATTTTTCCTAAAATACTATAATATAAAATGT
Source organism: Flavobacterium koreense (assembly GCF_054776075.1). Classification (NCBI taxonomy): domain Bacteria; kingdom Pseudomonadati; phylum Bacteroidota; class Flavobacteriia; order Flavobacteriales; family Flavobacteriaceae; genus Flavobacterium; species Flavobacterium koreense. Next base: position 448,793 of record NZ_BAAHCF010000008.1, read on the forward strand.
TTTGAATATTACTTTTTATTTCATCTTTTGAATAGATTTTGTATATTTCTAAATCTGAAAAAGCAGAGTAATTTCCATCAGTAAATCCTGAAATTTCTTTAATGTTAATGTTTTTCTTTTTTATAAAATTTATATCTTTTGATGTAAGGATTCCTTGATTATATCTTTTAATACTATTGCTTCTATATTTTGATTCATTTCTTTCTTCATATTCAACTACTAAATTTGGATGCTCTTGTTTAAGTTTTTTTAATAGTTTGTGAGTTTTAGAAATACTAATTGACAACCTAAAAAATACTAATTTTTCAATTACTTTCTGCCATTTATTAGTTTTGAAAATATTTTCTATCTCTCTAAAACCTACTTTTCCAGAATAACTACTTTGTTTGATTGTTTGATTTAAAGCAAAATTAAAAATATTTTCAGGCATTTTATTAATATGTTCTATTGTCAAATGAAACCAAGAAACTTCAATTTCATAAATATCAAGTTTGTTAATAACATCAAATATTGTTTTTGGAGAATGAATGTTTATGTAATCTGTAAACAAGTTTCTAATTCCTTTTTCAGATTTTTTTTGAGTATTTATTATCAACTTACATGAATCCTCTTCTGATATTAGTTTTTTTTCTTCGAATACCTTTAATGCTTCACAAATATTAATAACTGTATAATCTTTTCTTTCATAATACATGGTCCAAAATAAGCCAATACTTGATAAATCTATCTTTCGTTTTTCAAATAATGATAAACGCATATAATTTAAGATTTTCGGCAACATATCAAATGAACCAATATTTTTGTTTTTATTTATATAATCTTTTAGATTAAGTAATTGATAATCGTTTGGATTTTTTCCTTTACCTAAAGCTAAAATCGTTTTTTTAGAATTATTTAAGATAAAGCGAGGAAAGGGATTATTTATATTGTAATCTATTAAAAGATTACTTAACAATTCTATACCTCTATTTTCATTAACATCGACATACTCTATTATTGCATTTTGAAAATTGAATAATTCTTTTATACTGGTTTTGTGAATGTATAAATTAACCAATATGTCCGAAATGAATTCATGTGAATTGTATTGAACATTTCTATTAATAAAATCATTTATATGTTTTGTGTATTCTAATGGTTTCTGTTGTTTAATAATGTAATTATTTTCTTCGTATATATCATTCTTTAATGTTTTATAAAAATAATCTGTAGAATAGTTATTATCACTTGTCAAATTATATAGCAAAGTAATATCTTCATTTTCTAAATAATAAAACATAGCAAACAAATATTCAGAACTTGTAATGTCTTCAACATCAAAACCATTAAATTTTAAACATTTAACATAAGTATAGAAAAAATGATTAAAAGTTGACACTTGGTCTCTATAAATAATATTTGTTATCAATGATAAATCATAATATTGATTTACATTTAGTTCAAATGGTTCCAATTCGTTTAAAGATTCTCTAATTTGAATATAAAAAGCTCTAATTGCTTCAAAGTCAATACAATTTTTTATTAGATTTTTGAAAATATTTATGTTAGAATATTTTTTTATAATTTCTAATTTCATATCTCTGTTAAGATAAAAAAATGAAAATCTTGACAAGAATCTTTTTTCTTCATTCATTATAGAATTATATACAACTTCATTAACCTTACAAATAGAATTGTCAATTTCTTGTTTTCGTAAATATGTATTAAAACTATCGTGAAACAATGAAATTCGGTTAAGCTTTATGTCAAATAGATATGGAGATATTCTAACCAAATCATTCACATATCCTGACAATTCTTTTCCTAAAAACAGTTCTATTTCAGATTTCATAAAAAAAGAACGTGAAGAGATAAAAAGAGAAAGTGCTCTTTTTAATTCAACACTTTTTATTATTTGATTATAATAATCGTCAATGTTTGACAGATTATTTAAATCAGGTAGTATTTTATATTTTTTATAATGTTCTGCAATGAATCTAACTAAAATTGGATAACCATTTGTTTTATTGAAAATTTCTTCATTAGTTTTATAATCTGTTATATGATATAATTCATTTAAAACTTTTTTTGTTTGCTTTTTGTTCCAATTGTTTAAAATCTGTTTTTTCCATTTAATCTGTTTCTTTAATGGTCTTGATAAAACAATGATTTTACATTTCTTTTTTAAAATATCAATAAATGAAATGAATTTTTCAAGCTCTTCGGTTTTATAATTTTCGACATGATCTAATCCATCAATTACTACAAGTCTATTATCATTAAAAATCTTTTGAATAATTTCTTTTTCTGTTCTTGGTTTAAAATCTTGGAATAATTCTTTAGTAATATTTGAAATAAAATTTTTAAAAATTAAGCGGTCGTTAAAGTCTTTATCTTGATTAGAAACCCAAAATCTATAAACTAAATGATGAATTTGTTTTTTAGTTAAACTATTTACAAAATGACTTTTTCCAACACCAGGTTTTCCTTCAATAAATAATATATTTTCAACTTTTAAAATTTTTCTAGCTACATCAATTGTTGATTCTGACAATTGAATATTGTAAATATCAATAGAAGGTAGATCTTCTCTTTTAATAATAAATTCACGTTTGTCAAGTTTTTGTTCAAAAAAATGATGTATAATAGATTCTCTTTTTGGGTTTGATAAATATAAATTATAAACTAGATGATTTGATTCCTCTCTTGATAACGAAATGATGTAAAGTTTTTCCGTTTTGAATGCAGGTATTCCAAGAATTTCGGAATTGTTACTAACATCTATAGACTTAAAAAAAAGTATGTTTTCAAATTCAGAAAGTTTGTGTTTTTTGTTTTTTATATAAACACAATTGGTTTCAATTTTCAAATCGTTTAATTTAACATCATCAAAATCTTTCATTTGACAGTAAACTTCAAGATTTTTATAAATTAAAGTACAGTCTTCAAAATTATTTTCAACATCAGCTTCACTTTCAATTTTTGCAATCTCACGTTCTGCATCCATTTTGGCTAATAGTAATGCAGTTATACTTTTTTGATATGTATATCCAGCTAATGCGTTTTTTGATGGCTTCATAATTATTATAATAATGAATCGTAAAAATATGAAATTGAAATAGTAAAATTTAAAAATTAGGCATTACTTTTGTGAGACAATTAGAATAAAATTCAAAACAACTATCATGATTGATAATTTAAAGAAAATATTAAACGAAGACCAAGATCCAAAAGCTATTGAGAAAATTACTTCTAAATTGAGTAATTTATTAATGTCTAATGAAGAAATTGGATACATTGCTGTACAAAAAAAACCAGCAGTTACCATTTTGCCAGATAGTATTGTGGTTACCAATAAAAGAATAATTCTTTGCAAACCAAAAAATCTTGGTTTATCAATGGAATTTGTAGATTATGATTGGGATGATATTGCAGGAAGTTTTGTAAAAGAAGGAATTCTTGGAGCCGATTTTACTTTCAATACCAAATCAGATTTGACACATACGGTTGATTATTTGCCAAAAAATCAAGCACGAAAATTATATACTTATGCTAAAGAACAATTGGATTTATTAAAAAATCCAGTTTCAGCTCCAACTTCAAGTTCAGTGATTGAAGAAGTTACTCCAGTTTATGATGAAGTGATTGAAGAAGTAGAAGAAGTAGAAGAAGTAGCAACTGAAGAAGTTACTAATTTTGCCGAAATTATTCCAGTAGAGCAATCAGGTTACAGAGATGAAAAACAATTTCCGGATGAAAAATTAAATGCAGAAAGTGGTTTGGCAAGTTTAACGCAAGATCAATTATTTGAAAAACTTCAGAACTACAAGAAATTGTTAGATAATGGTTTAATTCTGCAAGGAGAATACGATAAATTGAAAAATGAAATTTTAAGTTATTTGTAAATTTCAAAGTAAAAATTCATATGACCGATTGAAATAAAATTCAGTCGGTTTTTTTTATGTCCTTATGTAACATTTGTGACTTTTTAATTGGTTAAAGTGAAGTAATTTTATACTGTTAAAATCAAAAAATCATGACAACAACAGTAGTAATAGGAGGAAGTTTTGCAGGTATGACCGCAGCACTCGAAATCAAGAGAAAAGGTAAAAACGAACACAAAGTAATATTGATTGATAAATCACCACTTTTTTTATTCATTCCATCTTTAATTTGGATTCCTTTTGGAAGAAGAGACATGAAAGATATATCTTTTAAAAAAGAAGGAATTCTAACTAAGAAAGGTGTTGATTTTGTACACGCAGAAGCTTTAACAGTAAATCCTACAACTCAAATTGTAACTACCGATAAAGGCGATTTTAAATATGATAATTTAGTAATTGCGACCGGTCCAAAAGTGAAATATGATGTTGCGCCAGGTGTAGAAGAATATACTCATTATATTGGAACTCCAAACGGAGCCATGAAAGCCAGAAAAGCTTTAGAAGAGTTTAAGAAAAATCCTGGTCCAATTGTGATAGGTGCTACTCAAAATGCAGGTTGTATGGGCGCAGCTTATGAGTTTTTATTCAATATAGAAAAATGGCTTCGTGAACAAAATATTCGTAAAAAAGTAGATTTATATTGGATTACTCCAGAAGATTATTTAGGACATTTCGGAATTGACGGAATGCCAATGGGAGAAAGTATGCTGAAAGCATTTATGAAAATGTTTAACATTCACTACAGAACTCAAGTTGGTGTGAAAGAAGTTAAAGAAGACAAAATAATTCTATCTTCTGATGAAGAATTACCATTCAAATTTTCAATGTTAATGCCACCATTCATCGGAGTTGATTTTGTGACTAATTCACCAGATTTGCATGCTACACCAACAGGTTATATCAATGTTGGTGATGATTACAGACATGTAGATTATCCTAATATTTGGGCTGCAGGAATTGCTGTAAATGTAGTTTTACCATTTACACCAGGAAAAATTCCGTTTGCTTCACCAAAAACAGGTTATCCATCAGATGAAACCGGAAAAATTGTTGCCGAAAACATCATAAGAGTTTCACAAGGAAAAACCGATTTGAAGAAAAAAGCTTGGGGAAAAATTATGGGACTTTGTATTATGGATTGTGGTAAAAAAGAAGTTATTATTTTCTCAGACCATTTGTTCAAACCACGAAATTTTGCCATTATGATTCCAAACGTGATTTATGATTTTAACAAAGTTATTTTGGAGAAATATTTCATGTGGAAAAGTAGAAATGGGTATTCTTATTTGCCATAATTTTAACCACTAAGTTTTTAAAAATTGAAACCCGATAAATTAACTTTATCGGGTTTCCTTTTGTGTCTTTTGTGGTTAAGAAAATTACATTGACTTCTTCTGTTTTTCAACAAATCCATCAGCTTGTAATTTCAATAATTCCAAAGCTCCTTTTTTCTTATAATTGTATAGTTCTTTGTCGTCTTTAATATCGGCATAGACTTTATCGTAAATTTCAGCATCAGTTTTTCGTTGCAAATCACTTTGATAACGATTTTGTGCTAGTACATTTTTAATTCCCATTTCGGCATCTTCTTGCTTAAAATCGTATTCGCCTTTTGGAGAAAGTAATTTTGCAATAATTGGCGAAGTTTCAATTGCTAGAAACAACAACATTATAAAAAACGATGGCAACCACGGCAATTTATTCAAAGCATTAATTCGAGCCATCAATCCATCAAAACCATCAATAATTGGTTGTGATTCAGTAACTTTTTTGTCTAAATCAGCTTGTAGCGTTTTGGCTTTGGCTTCTTTTTCTTTGATTTTTACAGCATTTACAGCTTTCATAGAATCCAATTGTTTCAAAGCCATGTCGTGTTTTTGACGTTTTTCTTTATAAACAGGACCTTTTCCTAATTTTTTTGTTCCTGCAGTTCCTTCAGCTTCAGTAATGAAAACCGAGTATAAATCGTTTACTTCTTTTTCTTTTTTAGTAATATCACTTTTCAAGCTATCGATTTCGGCTTTGTTTTTATCAACATCACTTTGAAAATAATTGCTCACTTGTTTTTTGTTAGCCATTGCCATTTCGTTTTTCTCTTTCAACAAAACGGTTTCAATTTCTTTCTGAAAAATTTTGATTTCCAATGGTTTCGAAATTACAATGGCAATAATAATCGCCAAAGCTATTCGTGGTGTTGCCTGAATAAATTCGTCTAAAAAATTATCACGTTTTTTAATTGTCGAAACGATAAATCTATCTAGATTAAAGATTAAAAATCCCCAAACTAATCCAAATAAAACTGCGGTATAGACATTGTCAAAAACCGTAAAAAGTGCATAACTACTAGCTATAAAAGCCATAATTGCAGTGAAGAAAACTGTGGCTCCAATTCCAGCATATTTGTTTTGTTCGCCGTTGGAACAACCGTTCACAATGTCAGTATCGACACCAGAACAAAGAATAAAAAAACGTTTTAACATGATTGATTGATTTTATGATGATTGATGATATACAAATTTAACGCCAAAAATTTTATAATGTTGTAAAATGATGAAAATTAGTTTGGTTATCCGCTGATTCACAAATTGTTTTAAAAGAAAAATCCGCTTGATTAGAGCGGATTAGTTTAGACGATTTTTTTAATTAAATTACTTTACTTCAGAAATAAAATCTACAATATGTTTTGCAATTTCGGTTTGTCCTTTTTCACTTGCAATAAAATTTCTATCATTTTCATTTGAAATAAAACCAAGTTCAACCACCATTGAAGGACAGATAGAATTTTTCAAAATCCAAAAAGGAGCTGTTTTTAAACCTCTATTTTTTAGTTGTGTTTTAGATAATTTTGAAGAAAGTTTTTCGGCAAACTCTTTATTTTTATCTAGAAAATCGGTTTTATCACTTATATAAACTTCAAATCCGCTTGAATTGGTATTTTTATTGTTATTTATGTGGAGTGATATAACTAGATCAGGTTTTATGTTATTAATTAAATTTGTTCTTTCGTTTAAAGCTATAAATTCATCATTAGTTCTAGTGAAATGAATTTCTACATCTGAATCAGAATGCATTTCTTTAATTTTTTTTGCTATTTCTGAAGTTAAATTTTTCTCATTCAAATTATCTATTGTCGCCCCAAAATCATGACCGCCATGACCAGCATCAATTACAATAACTTTCTTTTCTTTTTTCTCATTCAAGTACAAATTGTATCCTTCTTTTTCTTTTGTATACCAGACTGCTGTGTCTACTTCCTTTTTTGGACTAAGTATTTTATCAACTTTTTTCCAATCTTTTTTTGCTTCAGAAATGACCATTTTTAAAGTATCATTGCTAAAATGCAAATGACTGTTTTTTAAATTTTCATCAAAATACTTTTTTGTGTATAATGTATATTGATATTCTTGAGGAAAACGTTTAGTTCTAGCATTTTTATGAACAAAACTATAGGTGTAGTAACTGAAATCTGTTCGTTTGTATTTTTTGATTTCTTCTTTATAAGTTACTTTACCATTAATCCAAACAGCCATATTTTTGGTTTTCATTTTTTCAAATAATGGTTCAGGGACTTCCTTTTCAATAATCATGTCTGGAACCCAACTTAAATAATTTCTTTTCTCTTCAAGAGATAGGTCTTCATACATTTTATTAATGGAATGATTTGTCCTTAAATCTTTCAATATAATTCTAACATTTGAATAATAACTATCTCTGATTTTATCTTTATCAGTTATTTCAGATATTTTTTCTCCTGAATTTGTATTTATTATTTTTTCTTGCGCCACAACTTTAACACAGAAAAAGTAAACTAGTACAGCAAGGATTGGAACAACAGCTACTTTTTTTAGTAGAACTATTTTTTGCGATGTTCTTTTTGTCATCATAATTAATCGTTTTTTGGTTACTAAATAATTCAAATTACTGGCCAAGTAAATCGTTTGTTGTTCGCTGCTTTTTTGCAAAAGCAAGTTTTGGTAAAACGGAACATTGTTATAAGTTTTAACTATTTCTTCATCTGCAAGAAATTCGTGGTTGAGTTGAATAGCTTTTTTGTAGAAAATAAATAGCGGATTGAACCAAAAAATGGCTTTCAAAAACTCAATAAATAAGATATCCAATGTGTGTTTTTGAGTAACATGAACCAATTCATGAGAGTACAATTCGTCTTCAATATTTCTATTATTATAATCATTAAAATTGATAAATATCGAATTCAAAAAAGAATGAGGAAGTGTTTTTTCTTCAACTAGAACCAAGTTTGCATTTTTGTATTTTACAATTGGGTTGGATTTAGATTTTAAAATTAATTTCCAAATGTTTTTTCCAAATCGTATTAATAATAGCAAGCTAATTATACTATACAAACTCCACAATACGATTGCGATGAAATTGATTTTTTCTTCTATAGGTACATTATTTCCTTGAATTTCGTTTTCTGGAATTTCAGATGAAGTTATTACAGTATTCAAAGGTTCGATATTCTGAACAACAGGAACAATTTTGATAATTTCAAAAGTTAGAAATGGAATTACAAATGAAATTATAATTGTAAACAGAAGATAAAATCGATTGAACTGATGCATTTTTTCGCGTTCTAAAATTAAATGATAGAACCCAAGAAAAACGGTTAAACTGATGGTTGATTTTAATAGAAAGTCGATCATTTTTTCTTTTTTTGAAGTTCAACATCGATGATTTTTTTTAGTTCTTCCAATTCTTTTTCATTTAAATTGGTTTCTCTCGTAAAGAAGGAAGCAAACTGTGATGCTGAATCGTTAAAGAAGTTTTTGATTAATCCATTAACATGTTTGGAGAAATAATCTTCTTTTTTTACTAACGGATAATATTCTCTTGAATTTCCAAATTCGTTGTAAGCCACAAACTTTTTATCAATCATTCTTTTTAATAAAGTGGCAATAGTTGTTGTAGCTGGTTTTGGTTTAGGAAAAGCTTCTAGTAAATCTTTCATGAAAGCTTTTTCAAGTTTCCATAAATGTTCCATTAATTGTTCTTCGGAGTTCGATAGTTGCATTGCTCTACGTTTTTAGAATTAACTCTACAAATGTAGAATAAAATTTTACTTCTACAAGTGTAGAATGAAAATTTAACATTTTCGTATAAAAAAATCCGTTCACTCAATTAAGAATGAACGGATTTAAAATTTTGAGTTTGCGGTTGAATTATTTACTCATTTCCACAAAATACTTATAAAATAAAGGAATAGTTTCGATACCTTTTAAGTAATTGAAAATTCCGAAATGTTCGTTTGGTGAGTGAATGGCGTCAGAATCCAATCCGAATCCCATTAATATAGTTTTAGATTTTAATTCTTTTTCGAATAAAGCAACAATAGGAATACTTCCACCAGAACGCACAGGAATTGCAGGAACGCCAAAGGTTTCTGTATAAGCTTTGTTTGCAGCTTGGTAACCAATACTATCAATTGGTGTTACATAACCTTGTCCGCCATGATGAGGTGTAACTTTTACTTTTACTGATTTTGGTGCAATACTTGTAAAATGTTTTGAGAATAATTCTGTGATTTCTTCCCAATCCTGATTTGGAACCAATCGCATTGATATTTTTGCATAAGCTTTGCTTGCAATAACTGTTTTTGCGCCTTCGCCAGTGTATCCGCCCCAAATTCCGTTAACGTCTAATGTAGGACGAATCGAGTTTCTTTCATTCGTAACATAACCTGTTTCACCATAAACATCATCGATATCTAATGCTTTTTTGTAATTATCTAAACTAAAAGGTGCTTTTGCCATTTCAGCTCTTTCGGCAACAGAAAGTTCTTCTACTTTATCATAAAAACCTGGAATAGTAATGTGATTATTTTCGTCATGAAGCGACGCAATCATTTTAGTTAATACATTGATTGGATTTGCCACAGCACCGCCATAAAGTCCCGAATGTAAGTCACGATTTGGTCCGGTTACTTCAACTTCAACATAACTTAAACCACGCAATCCAGTTGTAATTGACGGTTGTTGGTTAGAAATCATTCCGGTATCAGAAATTAAAATGACATCATTAGCAAGTTTTTCTTGATTTTGAGTAACAAACCATGATAAACTTTTTGATCCAACTTCTTCTTCACCTTCAATCATGAATTTTACGTTGCAAGGCAAACAATTGTTTTGAATCATGTATTCAAATGCTTTCACATGCATATACATTTGTCCTTTATCGTCACAAGCGCCACGAGCGAAAATTGCACCTTCTGGATGAATTTCTGTAGTTTTAATAACAGGTTCAAATGGAGGAGAAGTCCATAATTCCATTGGATCTGGTGGTTGCACATCATAATGCCCATAAACCAAAACTGTTGGAAGATTTTTATCAATAATGTGTTCTCCAAAGACAATTGGATAACCTGGAGTTTCACAAATTTCCACATGATTACAACCTGCTTTTTCTAACGAAACTTTCACCGCATTTGCAGTATCAATCACATCTTGAGAGTAAGCTGTATCGGCACTTACAGAAGGAATTTTCAATAATTCGATTAATTCGTTTAGAAAACGCTCTTTGTTTTCTTGAACGTATTGTTTTATATTATTCATTTTTAATGGTTTATTTTGAAATTCAAAAGTACGAAAAAGAGTTTTAAAAAAAATTCCTATTTCATAATTTGTAATTAAGAATTATTCTTATATTTGCACTCACAATTTTCGCGGATATGGTGAAATTGGTAGACATGCCAGACTTAGGATCTGGTGCCGCAAGGCGTGTAGGTTCGAGTCCTATTATCCGCACAAAAGTCCAAATGAGAGTTTGGACTTTTTTTGTGGGCAAAAAGGACGAGAAGTTTATGCTGAGCGAAGTCGAAGTAAGTCCTATTATCCGCACAAAAAGTCCAAATGAAAGTTTGGACTTTTTTTATTCTACACAATCGGTTAATTTCTATGTTAAGAACTTATTTTTTTAACTAAAATTGATTCCTATTCAATGAGTATTTTTGTATAATCTCTAAGTCTGAGTTTTAACCAATTTATTGGAATGAAAAAGAATCCGTCTATGACAGCACTTATTTTAGCTTTTATTGGTTTTGCATTGATTACCGGTGCATTGTTTTCGCTGTATCGTTCAAGCAACGAAGCGATTTCTATTGAAGAAAAAAGTGAAACTGAAATTGATATTGCCAATAAAAAAATTGATGTTTTAAGTGACGAAATTCAAGAAACAAAAGAGCAATTTGTCGATGCAGATTATAAAGATGAATCCAAACCAGAGGTGATGACTCAAATATCAGGTCAGAACATTCCTATTATTGAAATTAAAGATATTGATTTAGGCGAAAGCTCTGACTTGGCTGATGATGAACCTCGAAAAAAAGGACAACGTATTACGTATATTCATCAATTAAAATTTTCTTTGGTAAACGTTGGAAAATTCTCGTTGAAAGATGTAATTTTTTCTGTGAAAGATATTTATAACGATCCGAAAGAAGGAAAAGGAAAGAAGAACGCCAAGGAATATAGTTATATGGGAAGAACTTTCGATAACGAAGACGTTGGTGCGTACAATAATATAGAGGTAAATACTTTAAATTTAAAATCTAAAAAGTTGGTTTACGTGAGTAATTTGCCCACTAGCTTTGGAGTAGGTGATTACTATTTTGATATTATTGTAGAATGGAATAATGGTTTCTACCAAATGCATGTTGATATTGAAGAAGTAAACGGAAAATTGAAATACCGTTACCAATTTTATGATGTTGACGGAAAACCAATAAACTTAAAATCTTCGGAAGAAGTTACTGCATAAAAAAAATGCCTTTCAGTTACGAAAGGCATTTTTTTATTTACTTGCTTTAATCCAATTGTTCACTTTTTTCTCTAAAAGTGCCAGTGGCATTACACCTGATTCTAACACAATTTGATGGTATTTTTTGATATCAAATTTGGAACCTAATTCTTTTTCAGCTTTTTTGCGGAGTTCTATTATTTTTAACTGACCAATTTTATATGATAGTGCTTGACCTGGAACTGCCATATAACGTTCAATTTCTGAAATAATACTTGCTTCACTTTCAGCTTCATTGTCTAAAGAATATTGAATGGCTTGCTCGCGTGTCCAACCTTTAGAATGCATTCCGGTGTCAACCACTAGACGAATGGCACGATGCATTTCGCTTCCTAACATTCCAAAATATTGATATGGATCTTTGTATAAACCTAATTCTTTTCCTAAACTTTCGGTGTATAAAGCCCAACCTTCACCATAAGCTCCAAACCAATTGAATTTTCTAAAATCGGGCAAAGCTTCGTTTTCTTGTTGTAACGAAATTTGAAAATGATGTCCCGGAATCGCTTCGTGAAGAAATAAATCCTCATCGGCATAATAATTATATTCTTTTACATCTGGAATTGGAACATAGAAAGTTCCTGGGCGTGAACCATCGGCTGCACCTTGAACATATTCTGCACTTGCCGTTTTTTCTCTAAAAGTTTCAGTTCTTTTTATTTGAAAAGCTGTTTTGGGTTGCAATGAAAATAATTTATCAACGTTTGGTTTTATAGTGGCATGGTATTTTTCAAAATTGGCAATTACTTCTTCTGGTTTTTCAAAAGGTTTTAATTCTGCTTTATTTCTTACGTAGTCGAAAAATTCTTTTATGGTTCCTTTAAATCCAACTTCGGCTTTTACTTTTTCCATTTCCGACTTCAATCGAGCTACTTCTTGAAGTCCTAGAGTATGAATTTCTTCTGGTGTCATTTCGGTTGTAGTCCATTGTTTAACGTAGGCTTTGTATAAATTTGATCCATTTGGTAATGCTCCAATTCCGCTTGTAGTTCTGGATTTTGGAAGATACTCAGATTTTATGAAAGCAGTCATTTTCTTGAATCTCGGAAGCAGTTTTTCGTTGATTGTTGAAGCGTATTCTTTTTTCAGCGTTTCTTTTTGAGTGTCTGAAATACCTGAAGGCATTGATTTTATTGTAGTGTAAAAAATATTGTCTTCTGCTTTTTGAGTAATCATTTCGTCAAATTGATTTAATACTTTGAAAGACAAAACTTTTGGTAAAACTACATTTTTATCGATTCCTTTTTTCATATAAACCATGGCAGAATCTAACCAAACAGCATATAAATCCATTCTTTTTAAGAAGTTTTTGTAATCTTTCCCGGTTTTGAATGGTTGTGCGCTTTCACCTGCTGCAAATTGCGCCATAGTTAAATGTGTTCCCCAAAATTGATGAATTGGCGTAAGATTAACATTTTGTTGAAGTAAATCTTTTCCAACAGCAACTTCCCATTTAATGATGTCGAAACTGTTTTTCTCTTCATCAGAAAGTGATTCAAAATCGATTTTTGAAAGTTCTGTTTCGTATTTGTTGAAAAAATCGGCTTGTTTTTTTCTGAAAGAATCCGTCATTTCAAATTGCAATTGGTCGTTGTATTTGTTTTGACCATTTAAAGTTGCATCTAAAGGGTTTAGACTGTTTTTTTCGTCAAAATAACTTTCGGTTAATTTTTTGAAATCTACTGATTTTACTTCAGATTTGCAGTTTACTAACAATAGTGAAAGTAAAATGAAGAAAGAAATTGTTTTCAAATTTTTCATTGGTATTTTGGTTATTGGTTGGTTAAAACTACTGAATTTATTCAATAAAATTCCTGTCTAGCCCTGATTGGAGCAATCCACCGTGTGGTGCGGAAAGCAGGAATTGGGTTTACAAAAATTCTCTAACCATTCGCTCCTAATTATTTTACGCATTTAATGCTTCAACGATAATGTCTTGGTCGTTTAGCATATCTTTTAGCATATTTTCAATGCCGTTTTTCAAAGTGAATGTTGACGATGGACAACCATTGCACGAACCTTGAAGCACAACTTTTACGCGTTTTGTATCTTGGTCGAAGGAGTCAAACAAAATATTTCCGCCATCGGCTGCAACGGCTGGTTTTACATATTCTTCTAAGATATTGATAATCTGTTGTGATGTAGTATCAAGATTATCGAAATTATTGATTTGTTGTTTTTCTTGTTTGGTGTCTTGAACAATCATAGTTTCATCGACAACTATGCCGCCGTTTTCAATGAATTGTTTAATAAAAGTACGAATTTCAAGCGTAATTTCTTCCCAAGATGCGATGTCGAATTTTGTAACTGAAATGTAGTTTTCATCAATAAAAATTTCTTTTACAAACGGAAAACTAAAAAGTTCTTTAGCCAAAGGCGATGCAATTGTTTGGTCGATATTTTTAAACTCAACAGCAGTTTTAGTGACTCTTTTGTTGACAACAAATTTTAATGTAGCAGGATTAGGAGTAGTTTCACCATAGACAGTAATTGCTGATTTTTTTGGTCTAAGCGGATCTTCAATTATAATTTTTCCGCCATTTTTTACATATTCTTCAATTTGTTCAGCCACATCATCTTTAACGTCATTCCAATCTACAATACTGAAACGTTCGATGGCGATGAAATTTCCTGAAATATAAACTGTTTTTACAAATGGAAGGTAAAATAATTGTTGTGCTAAAGGTGAGTTTTTAGCTTCGTCAATGTTTTTGAATTCGAAGTTTTCATTTTGAGTTATAAAATCAGGGAATTCAAATTTTAGAATTGTTGGATTTTGTGTTTCTTTTATAGTAATTTTCATAGTGTTTCGTGTAATTTTCAACAAATTTAACAAAGTTATTTTGTGGGAATGTTTATATTTGAAGTTTTTAAACAATTAATTAACATTTGTGACGTTTTTTATTAACGTTTTAGTTTATTCAATACATGAAAAAAATTCTACTTATATTTCTAGTTGCTTTTTTTAATACAACTTTTGCCCAGCTTGTAGTAAATAATACAACTCAAACTCCAAATCAATTAGTTCAAAACGTTTTACTTGGAGGTGGTATCACTGTCTCAAATGTTACTTTTAATGGTTCAGCATTAAACGCTAACTTGGTTCGTGATCAAGTTGGAAGTTTTACAGGAGGAAACACAACAAATATTGGATTAAACACAGGAATAATTCTAGCAACTGGCGATGCTCAATTAGCAGTAGGACCAAATGATCAAGGAGGAGCAACAGATGCAACAGCTAATCCAATTCAAGGTGATGCAGATTTAGCAGCTTTGGCATCTGCAACTATCAGAAATAAAGCAGTTTTAGAGTTTGATTTTGTTCCAATAGGTCAAAATTTGAGTTTCAATTTTGTTTTTGGTTCAGAAGAGTATTTAGAGTTTGTAAACGGAGGTTTTAATGATGTTTTTGGTTTCTTTTTGAGTGGTCCTGGTATTACAGGTCCCTACACTGGAGGAGCTGCTAATATAGCATTAGTACCAGCAACAACCACTGCAATTTCTATTGATAATGTAAATAACGTTTCAAATTCTGCTTTTTATGTAAATAATGGAACAGGAGCAACGCCTGGAGTAAATGCAACTATCCAGTATGATGGTTTTACAACTGTTATAGCTGCAACGGCTACAGTACAATGTGGTCAAACTTATCATATTAAATTAGCCATTGCAAATGTTGGAGATAACTCATTAGATTCTGCTGTTTTTTTACAAGCACAGAGTTTTAATACAGCACAACTTAGTTTTCCTCAAGATTATTTAGTTTCAAATGGTTTTGCACCATGTCCTGGTACTCCTACTACTCTGAATACTGGATTAGCATCAACAATTCCTCACACTTGGACATGGAACGGAAATCCAATGCCAGGTGAGACAGGTCCAACAATTACAATTAATCAAGCTGGGACTTATTGCGCAACAGCTTATCCATATGGACCAGGTTGTCCAATATCAGATTGTGTAATTGTAGAATATTTACCACCAATGCCAATTGATAACCCCATTGATTTAACAGTTTGTGCTGGTTCAACTTTCAATTTATCAATCAATAATCCTATAATATTAAATGGACAAAGTGCAGCGGATTATGAAATTAATTACCATAATTCACTTGCAGACGCTCAAAATATAGCATCTCCAATAACTAATACAACAACTTATCCTGGAGTAAATGGAGAACAAATATGGGTATCTATACAAGATTTAGCTTCAGGTTCTAATTGTGTTGCTATGCAATCTTTTTTCTTGTATCAATTAAATACAACTATAGCACCAGCTATAACATGTGGTACTAGTACATCTACTTCGGTAGCGTTTGATTGGACACCACTTTCTGGAGCAACGGATTATACAGTTTCGTATCAAGTAAATTCAAATACACCAATTTCTGTAGGCTCAATTGGAAATACATCAACTTACAGCTTAAGTGGTTTGTCATCAGGAGATAATGTAAATTTCACTTTAACTCCAATTGGTGCGTCAGGATCATGTTTTGTTTCTGCGTCATTGACTTGTACGGCATTAACATCTTGTCCTACAATTACAAATCCATCTTCAAATCAAGTATTGTGTTTGAATGGTAATCCAACGCCTTTTTCTGTAAATACAACTTTTGCCGGAACTAACGCTATAAGTTATGTATATTTCAATACACAACAAACTGGAGACAATATGTATACTGGTGGTACAATTTTAGGAAATGCTACTCCAGCAACAGGTACAGCAGTATATGATGCTCCTGTATTAGGAAGTGTAGGCTCTCTTCCTAACGCTGTTGGTACTTATTATGTTTATACAATTGCTAATCCACTACCTTCAGATCCAACATGTAGACCATTTCAGGAAATTCAAGTAATAGTTAATGCGCCATTAACCGCCGGCATCGATGGCAGTTTAAATATTTGCGGTAGTAGTTCTACACCTATTAATTTATTTAGTTTGATTACAGGCGAGAGTTCAG
>NZ_BAAHCF010000009.1:0-26905 GCF_054776075.1 Flavobacterium koreense
TTGTGTTGTTTTGAACTCGTATCCACAATGTTCTTGTTACAGAAGTATAAGCCAAAGCAGCTACTGCCGAAATAGCATTGGTAGGTACTTGAGCATCTGCAAGTGACGTGTAATAAGTAACCGTATGACTCGCCGATGGTAAAGTAGTTCCCAATACTTGTGGAGTTACAACTCCTGTTAAATTGAAAACTGCCTCAGTAATTGTTAAACTCGGATTACTATCACATAAATTATAATTGTTAACCGAACCAGCAACTGGTTTTGGAGTAACAATCAATTGGAAACTTGTAAACGAAGAACATGCTGGTGCTAATGGATCAAAAACACGCACATGAATCGTTTGTGGATTAGTAATATTACAATAAGGCGTTGTTGTACTTATCGGATTAGAGCCTGTTTGTGCATCAGTTGGTGTTAAATGATAACTAATCTGAATGCCTACTTGTGTCGATATTTGTGAATTCTTTGTCGTTAAATCAAATAAACAACTCTCGCCATCATTGTTCTCATCACAAACTACATAGTTACTTGGTGTGGTGATGATTGGACTTCCAATAATTGAAATTTGCGTTGTAGTTGGACTCGCGCATTGTCCTGGATTAGGAGTAAAAGTATAAGTTGTTGTATTTGTATTATTAATAGCCGGTGACCAACTACCAGATATTCCATTTTGTGAAATTAATGGAAGAGGACTTATTGGAGCTCCAGAACAAGCTGTTGTATTTATATTGAATGTTGGAGTTGTTGCTGTTGTAATAATTGAAATAGTCATAGTGGTTGGATTCGCACATTGACTACTATTGGGTGTAAAAGTATAAGTTGTAGTTGCAGTATTATTTAGTGCAGGAGACCAAGTTCCAGTTATTCCATTAATAGATGTAGTTGGTAATGGAGAAATTGTATTTCCGCTACAAACTGGAGCAACTTGATTGAAAGTTGGGTTTACTTTTGGATTAACTGTTATTGTCAATGTAGTTGTAGTAGCGCATTGGCCGGTACTAGGAGTAAAAGTATAAGTTGTTGTGTTAGTATTATTTAATGCAGGTGACCATGTTCCAGTTATTCCATTTGTAGAAGTAGTTGGAAGTGGAGCTAAAACATCTCCATTACAAATCTGAGGAACCGATGTAAAAGAAGGTGTAATATTTTGATTGACTGTTATTGTCAAAGTAGTTGTAGTAGCACATTGACCAGTGTTTGGGGTAAAAGTGTATACAGTTGTATTAGTATTGTTTAATGCAGGTGACCAAGTTCCGGTTATTCCATTTATTGATGTAGTAGGTAATGGGCTTAATGTTTGACCAGAACAAATCGGACTCACAGTATTAAATGTAGGTGTTATATTTGGAGTAACGTTAATAGTTAATGTTGTTGATGTTGCACATTGATTATTAATTGGAGTAAAAGTATAAGTTGTTGTTGCTAAATTATTTAATGCAGGTGACCATGTACCAGTGATTCCGTTTGTTGAAGTGGTTGGTAGTGGATTAATAGTTCCTCCAAAACAAACATTTGGAATAGCATTAAAAACAGGAACGACTAATGGATTAACTGTAATAATTAATGTTGTAGTTGTTGCACATTGACCTACATTGGGAGTAAAAGTATATGTAGTGGTAGTAGTATTGCTTACTGCAGGAGACCAAGTTCCTGTAATTCCATTTGTAGATGTTGTAGGCAGTGTGGGAGCAGCTGTTCCAAAACAAATAGGTGAAATAGCATTAAAAGTAGGTGTGATGGGATTTACTACACTCACATTCAAAACTTGATTTGAGGCACAAGGAAATAGTATAGAATTAGGAGTAAAAGTATAAGTTCCACTTGCAGTATTACTTATTGTTGCAGGACTCCATGTTCCACTAATTCCATTAGGCGATGTTGTTGATAATGTTGGCACAGTTCCACCTATACATATTGGCGAAATTGCAGCAAAATTTGGAGCTGTAATAGATGGACAAGCAGTATTACATGTTGTTGACATTGATGATACACAAGAAACTCCATTAGCAGTTAATGTAAAAGTTACAGAAGTTCCTGGGCTTAAACCAGTTACTGTATAATTTGAAGGAGAAACCCATGTGCCTGTTACTGGTGGACCTCCTGCTATAGAGTAGGTGTAAGTGAAATTTGTTTGACCAACATTACTAAAATCAAAATTTAATGAAGTGGGTGTTGTATTTGGACTTGCAAAATCACAGAATAAATTTAATGAAGGACCAGTATTTGCAATGGTTACAGTTATTGGAGTTCTAATACTTTCACATCCAGCAATAGTTTGACTAACATAATAAGTGGTTGTTCCAAGTGTGGTTGTTGATGGTGTGGGAGCAGTAGAAGATGCTGTGCCTCCAGTAGCATTTGTACCATACCAATTTAATGTTCCACCTGCTGAAGCATTAGCAATTAATGGAACAGCCGTTGCATTCTGACAATAATTTACTGGACTAGTTACAGTTGGAGGATTTACAACTGTAAAATTTATAGTTACTGTTGAGTTTGTGGTAAGATTACAAATGTTAGTTCCTGTTAATGTTAATGTTACACTAGTTCCAGTAGCATTTGCAGGTATTGTGTAATTAGAAACTAAATTAGAAGCATTTGAAAATGATCCAATAGGTGCTGTCCATAAAACACTTTGATGACCTTGTGCGATTCCATTCAGATTTATTGTAGAACCTTTACATGCAGTTATTGTATTTCCTGCATTAGTAAAAAATGGAGGAATTGGAGCGCTACAACCAGTATTTGCATAGCTTGGTGTTCCAGTAGGAGTAAAGTTTACAGTGGCACCATCATTATCGGCAGTAGTTCCACCATAGTTACCTAATGAGTTAATTAATAAACTACGCTCATAAGTTACAGAGTCTGTACAAGCTCCAAACGACATTGTAAGTGTTCTTGTTCCTGGAATAACATTATAATTTGCAAAATGCCCACCAATATTGGCGGCATTATCTTGAAAAATCATGTAGATTGTAGTTGTTAATGAACCAAAAGAATTGAAAGCAGTATTTACATTATAGCTTGAAACTAATATTACAGTTGCATTCGCAGGCAAAACACCACCTGTTGGTTCTAATATTTGTCCACAATTTCCTGCTGCTGTAATACTTGCATTTAAAGCCGCTACTTTTGAAGCGGTAGTTGCGTTTTGAACAACTCCTAACCAAGGATTATTTGGCCAAGTTACGTTTAAGTTACTTACATTTATATTTGCCGCACCAACTCTAAAACGTACCATTTCATTAAATCCTTCTTCATTTGTTGGATTATTTGGAGAGCATGCGTCAACCAATATACTTTCAATTTCAAAACATTGAGAGAAACTTTCCTCGGGTTTTAAAAAAGACAAAATTGTAAAAAGAAATAGACAAATATATTTTGTAGAATTTTTAAACATAATTTTTGTAATAAATTTTGCAACAAAAATAATGAATTTAAAGTTATTGAAAGTTGAATGTAAGTAAATTATATTGGTATAAATAAAAAAAAATCTCAAGAAATTTCTTGAGATTTTTAATTTTTGTGGGGAGAGTAGGATTCGAACCTACGAAGACGTAGTCAGCAGATTTACAGTCTGCCCTCGTTGGCCGCTTGAGTATCTCCCCATTCGCTTAACGAGGTTGCAAATATAGGAACACTTTTAATTTTTCCAAATTTATTTTTTATTTAATTTCATCTTATTTTTTAATCTTTTGGTAATGAATAAAATAAAAAAATCTCCAATTGGAGATTTTTTTTATATTTAAAGACTTTGTATTATTTATTGAGCTAAAAGTTCTTGAACTTTTGCTTTTAATTCATCTCCTCTTAAATCTTTTGCTACAATATTTCCGTTAGAATCTAAAACAAATGTTGTTGGAATTTGTTGAATGTCGTATTGAATAGCAATTGGATCTTGAAAACCTTTCAAATTTGATACTTGATTCCATGTTAGTTTATCTTTTGCAATAGCATCTTTCCATTTTGTAGCTTCATCATCAAGTGAAACCCCAATTATGTTTAAACCTTTTGAATGAAATTCATTGTAAAGTGCAACTACATTTGGATTCTCTTTTCTACATGGACCACACCATGATGCCCAAAAATCAATAATAGTTACTTTTCCTAAAGACTCTTTAAGAGAAATTGTTGTACCGTTTGGACTTTTAGCAGAAAAATCTGGAGCTAACTTAAGTGAATTAAGTTTTTCTGCTGCAGCAGGATTTTTCATGTTTTTCTCAATAGTTTTTAACTTATCAGAAATTGCTTTCCCTTTAGTTGTATTTCTTAATTCTTCATTTAAATTTTCAAAAGTTTTTTTAACTTTTTCATATTTAAAATCCTGTGAACTAAATAAACGCTCAACAAGTAATAAAGAAATATATGAATTTGGATTTTCATCAGGATATTGGATCATATAATCATCCATTTCTTTTTGAATCTTTACATAACCACTTTTTAAACTTTCAATAGTAATATTATCTTTCTTTTGTTGAGCTTCCATCAACTTTTGAATGTTCTTATTTTGATAATCTACCATTCTTTTTTGGATGGCATTTGATTTATCATTAAATTCTTGAAAAGAGTCATTGCTATCGGTTCCGCTAATCTTTGACTTCCAGATACTGTCTTTATCAATTTTAACTACAATTTCTCCACTTTCCATAATAAATGGAACAGGTTGTTGAATGTCTTTAATATATAAAGCAAACATACTAGGTTCTTTAACTTTACCTTTTAATTCAAATTTTCCGTCTTGTACTTTTGCAGAATCTACATTTAATACAAGTCCAACATCATTTTGTGTTTTAAGAAAAATCATTTTACCATTTGGCAATCCTTTTGCTTCACCAGATATTAAGAATTCTCCTTTTTTTACTTTACTGCAACTTAAAATCGAAAGAGATAAAGCAATTAAAAAAACTATTTTTTTCATTATTTTTATTTAATTTAAATTTTTGCAAAAGTATTTAAAATAAAACAATTTATACTCATTTTAAGATATGTTTTAAAAATCTTTTGTTTAGTTATTTTTTAAAAAGGATTTAACATCATTTTGCTAATAAAATTGTAAATTTGTTGGTAATTTTATTCAAAATGATAAAAAAAATCTACTTTTTTATATTCTTGTGTTCCTTTTTTTCAACTTATTCTCAGGTTGTTATAAACGAAATAGATGCTGATAATCCTGGTTCTGACAATAAGGAATTCGTTGAGTTAAAATCAAGTTTACCAAATTTTTCCTTAAATGGATATGTCTTAGTTTTTTTTAATGGACAAACTGGAGCTGGAACTTTAAGTTACTATTCTTTAGATTTAGACGGATATACTACTGATGTTAACGGTATCATCCATTTTGGAAACTCTCAAGTATCGCCATCACCTAGAACACCTTATTTTCCCTTAAATACAATTCAGAATGGTCCCGATGTAATTGCTATTTTTACTGGAAATGATACAGATTATCCTTTAGACACACCTGCAAGTAATTTAAATTTGATTAGTGCTGCGGCATATTCTACATCAACAACCTTTCCAACAACATTAATGAATCTATTTGGAATTACTATTTGCTCTATTGATAATCAACCACTTGGTTCAACTTCAAACTCTGTTCAAAGAAAAAATGATGGTACTTATGAAGTTAAACCACCAACTCCTGGAGTAAATAATGATGGTAGTGGGATAATATTTAATTATGTAACCACTTCAACTAGCCAATCTACTTTATCTGAAGGGCAAACATTAACTATAAATTTTTCTACATCTGCACCTGTAACCTCTCAACCACTTGTAATTTCTTTTTCATTAAATAATGGTAGTTTTAATGCAAGTGATTTTTCTGGTTTAACTAGTGTAACAATTCCTGTTGGTTCTTCAACTGGATTGGCTACAATTCAATTACTCGATGATTCTTTGAATGAAGGTGATGAAGAATTGAAAGTAGTTTTAAATACACTTCCAGTAGATTATTATTTGAACAATAATGATTTAATAGTTAGAGTTAATGATATTAATTTTATTGTGTCACCTTTTGGAACTCCTTTAAATCCAACTTATGGAAATGTTACAAGTACAGCTCCAAATGGTTACTATTCTTCATTAGAAGGACTTTCTGGTGCTGCTTTAAAACAAGCTATTCAAGATATTATTGCAAATCCATCGGTTGTTCATGCTCACAATTATGGTGATATTGAAACTATTTTGAAAGTAGCTGATCAAAACCCGGCGAATAGTAATCAAGTTTGGTTAATGTATGTAGAACAGCCTCGTTCTAAATTAGATTTTCAGGATTCTAATAGTAATGTTGGAAAATGGAACAGAGAACATATTTTTCCACAATCTCGTGGAGGATTTCAAGATGGGACTCTAAGTTTTGCTGACGGAATTAATATTTGGTTGTCAACAAACGCAGATGATATTTTAGCGGGTCATGCAGATGCACATCATATAAGAGCTGAAGATGGTCCAGAAAATAGTCTAAGAAGTAACAGAGATTATGGTTCAGATTATAATGGACCTACAGGAAATCTTGGTAGTTGGAAAGGCGATGTAGCTCGTTCTTTATTTTATATGGCAGTTCGTTATAATGCGCTGAGTTTAGTAAATGGAAATCCAGCTGATACTACTGTTGGGCAAATTGGAGATTTAGCTTCCTTGCTCCAATGGAATACTTCAGATCCAAGAGATGATTTTGAAATGAATCGCAATAATTATATTTATACTTGGCAAGTCAATAGAAATCCTTTTATTGATTATCCAAATTTGGCTGATTATATTTGGGGTGCAAATGCTGGACAACAATGGTTTTCAACACTTTCAAATACAAATTTTGAAGAAAATAATGTAGTGATTTATCCAAATCCAAGTAAAGGAGAATTTACAATTTCAGGTTTAGATTCTGAGTATTCTGTTGAAGTTTATAATAGTTTAGGTTCAAAAATATATGAATCTAAATTTGTTGGCAACAATCAAATTCAAACCAATTGGTCAAGCGGAATTTATTTTGCTAAAATAACTTCAGATTCTAAATCTGTTGTTAAGAAGATTATAGTGGAGTAATTATTACAATTTTCCATTGAAAACAATTTGTATTCTTGCATTATGAATGATAATTTCACAAATGAATTTTTTGGTATAGGAATTCAAAACGGAAAAACTCCTGAGAACCTTGGTGTTTTGTGGCGATCTGCTCAAAATTTGGGAGCAAGTTTTATTTTTACTATTGGAAACAGATATGCCAAACAAGCTTCTGATACTCATAATGCTGTGAAATCTATGCCTTACTTTCATTATGAAGATTTTGAGGACTTCTTTAAAAATTTACCTAAAGGAGCTAGACTTGTTGGTGTAGAATTAGATGAAAATGCCGAAGATTTAGAAACATTTCATCATCCAAGGCGATGTGTTTATTTATTAGGCGCAGAAGATAATGGCTTAAGTAAACAAGCCATTGAAAAATGTCATTTTTTGGTGAAATTTAAATCAGAGAAAAGTTTAAATGTTTCTGTTGCAGGAAGTATAGTGCTTTATGATAGAGGAATTAATAAACCAAGATCATAATAAATTTAAATTTTCAACTTAGGATTCCTATTTGCCAATACAGAAGTTTGCGAAAATATTCCCTAAAAGTTCATCATTTGTAACTTCACCAGTTATTTCTCCAAAATAATATAAGGCTTGTTTAATATCGATTGACATCAAATCTGAAGGAATTCCTGAACTTAATCCAAATTTTACTTTTTGAATTTCTTCTAATGCTTTGTGTAAAGAGTCGTAATGTCTTGTATTGGTTATGATTGTTTCGTTGTTTCTTAACGAACCAGTATTTACAAATGATAGTAATTGATTTTTTAAATCTTCAATTCCAATTTTTTCTTTAGCAGAAATAAGTAAGATGTTTTCAATTTCTGATTTCAGAAGGATAACTTCATTTTCTGTTAATTTATCTGCTTTATTTCCAATGATTACTAATGGTTTCAATGGAAATTGATTTTTTATTTTTTCAATTTCAATTTTAAATTTAGAACTAGAAGTTACAAACTCAGTACTATCAAATAAATAAACAACCACTTGGGATTGCTCTATTTTTTCAAAAGTCTTTTTAATTCCAATGCTTTCAACTACATCTTTTGTTTCTCTAATTCCTGCTGTATCAATGAATCTGAAACCAATTCCATCAATAACTAATTCATCTTCAATAGTATCACGAGTTGTACCAGCAATGTCTGAAACTATAGCTCTTTCCTCATTTAATAAAGCATTTAACAGTGTTGATTTTCCAACATTTGGTTCGCCAACAATAGCTACCGGAATTCCGTTTTTTATAACATTTCCAACAGCAAATGAATCGATTAATCGTTTTAAAACAAATTCAATTCGATTTAACAAATCATGAAATTGTGTTCTATCTGCAAACTCTACATCTTCTTCAGCAAAGTCTAATTCAAGTTCAATTAATGAAGCAAAATTTAATAATTCTTCTCTAAGTTTAGCAATTTCATTACTAAATCCGCCGCGCATTTGTTGCATGGCTATTTGATGTGAAGCTTCATTATCTGATGAAATTAAATCGGCAACAGCTTCGGCTTGAGATAAATCTAATTTGCCATTTAAAAAAGCACGAAGTGTAAATTCACCAGCTTGTGCCATTCGGCAACCTTTACGAAGTAATAGTTGAATAATTTGTTGCTGAATAAAAACAGAACCATGACACGAAATTTCAATTACATCTTCACCTGTGTAAGAATTTGGATTTTTGAAAATAGAAACTAAAACTTGATCATAAATTTTTGTTCCATCTACAATAGTTCCAAGATGAATTGTGTGTGTTTTTTGTTTTATTAAATTTTTTCCAGAAACTGATTGAAATACTTCTGATGCAATTGTAATAGCATTTTTTCCTGACATTCTAATAATGGCAACCGCACCAGAACCTGATGGTGTAGCTAATGCAACGATTGTATCATTGTAAATCATAACAATTTTTGTTTTAAGAGTGCAAAGATACCAATTTTAAAATTTTATAACTATTTGTATTTCAATTGATTTTTTTGATTTTTTTTAAATGTTAAATAATTGTAAATATGATAGTTATCATACTTTTTTGGTTTTTAATAATGTAATTTTATACAAGTTAACCAATACATTTAAAATAATGAAAAGGATTTTATTTCCAACCGATTTTTCTGATGTGGCAAACAATGCTTTTGTTCACGCTTTGGGTTTGGCAAAATTAGTTCACGGTGAGCTGATTTTACTTCATACCTATGAACTTCCGATTGTGGATAATCAATTTGCACCACAAAATTATCAATTACTTTTTGATTCATTGGAGCTTTCAAATTTTGAAAAATTTAAAGATGAAGTTCCAAAATTAAGAGCCATTGCTGAAGAAAATCATTTTGAAGATATAAAAATGTCTCACATGATTATGGATGGTGATTTAATGTACAACATTAAAGAAATCATTAAAAAAGACAAAATTGATTATGTTGTAATGGGAACTTCTGGTGCAACTGGATGGAAAGAAGCTTTTTTAGGAACTAATACAGGTGAAGCGATTGTAAACTTGAGCGTTCCTGTTTTAAGTATTCCAAAAGATTGTAAATACACAAAAATTGAAACTATTGGCTTTACAACTCGTTATCGCGAAAAAGATAGAGAAGCTTTGAAACAAGTGATTAAAATTGCAAAAGCTGCTGATGCAAAAGTGAAATGTCTTTATGTAAAAACCAAAGCTACAGATAACACAGAAGCTACATTTGATGATTGGAAAGAACAATTTAAAAACGATCCGGTTACCTTTTTTGTCTTACCAAATGAAGATGTAAAAGAATCTATTTCTGATTTTATTACGCATCAAGAAATAGATGTTTTGGCAATGCTTACTTATAAACGAAGTTTTTTTGAATCATTGTTTTCTTCAAGTTTTACAGAAAAAATGTCTTACAATAGTGAGGTTCCAATATTAGCACTTCATCAATAATCATAAAAAAAACCGCAAGTCAAATTTTGAATTGCGGTTTTATATTTAAAAAAGATAATTATTTTTTTGCTGCTGTTGCCAAATCTTCAGGTTTTACAGCAATAGCTACACCAGGAAGTTTAATTGGCGCTGCAAGTTGTGCTAAAAAGCTTCCTTGAACTTCACCAGTTTTATAAGTGGTAAATCCAATTCTGTACAATCCCATTACAATTGCTTTAGAAGGATTTGAAGTGTCGCTTGTTATTCTCATAAGCGAGTTATATTTACTACCAGATGGTTGAGCTGGCATTTCACTTGAATCATCATTTGATTCAATAGTGTTCCATTTTGCTGTTTTAGCTTTGGTTGCAACATCTTCTAATTTAAGAATTCCTTCCGCTCTTTCTAATGTTACCCAAGTATCAAAAAAGTTTGATGTATCTGAAGAATTAGCTGTAAAATCTGCTGAAACATAATCTTTATCAGATGGTTTTACACTTTCTGGAGCCGGAGAAATCATTCTAATTCCAATTTCAGGTGCAGCTACAGGAATCCATACATAAATGTAATACATTTTTTTTCCACCTTTAACTTCATCTGGCTTAGAACCTGGTTTGATGTAACCAAAATAACTGGTTAAGTCTGTATAAGGAACTCTAATTTCCTTACCCATTACTGATTTTTTACCTAAATCTGCACCAAATTTGTCTAATTTTTGACCATTTGCAATTGAAAACATACCAAGTGTAATCATGATTGCTAGTAAATTTTTCTTCATATTTTTGTTAGTTTTTGTTTTTCCTACTCTTATGGATTTTCGGAAACTCCGTTTATTGGTTTTAACAAAAATATGAAAATATAATAAAAAAACCGTTACTAATATTTGTATAGAAACGGCTTTCGTCGGTTGGGTTAGCACCATTGTAATCAATTTTAACCTTGCAAGAATAAAATTGTGAATTATTATAGTTTTATCATTAAATTTGATTTCAAATTAAATTTATGAAATCACTTTTTATTGTCATTGTACTATTTTTTTGCTCTTTTTTAAATGCTCAAGATTTAAGTTCAGAACAAAGTATAACGAATTCTTATATCAATTATTCAACCTATAAGAAAGCGAAGAAAGAAGGTAAAATGGAAATTGATTCTATAGGTTTTAGATTGAACAACAACGATACTTTAATTAGAGTTACTGGTTTTATTTTGCCTAAAGGAGTTAAAGTTAAGTATGAACAAAAAGATTCAATTTTTTTAGAAACTTATAAAAACTTAGTTTACAATAAATCAAACTTTAGTAATCAAAAAAGTTCAAAGAATACTTCTACAATGAAAATTTGGAAAGATGAAATAAGAGTTTATTTCGATACAACGGTTACTTATAAAAATAAAAAGGAGTTAATTAAATTTATGAAATTTCTTGATAAAGAAATTGATTCATTAAAAATTAAAGTAGTTAGTAGTAAAGAGAAATCAAATTATTTCATTTATTATTTGAATAAACCAACAGATATTGATTGGGATAATCGAATAAAAGCAAATGATGGTTGTTATATTTCTTGGAATGGAAAACAGCAATTATATAATTGTACAATGAAACTTAATGCTCAAATTATTTACAACGAAAAGGAACAGTTAATGCTGATGAAAAAACATTTTGTTTGGTCATTGGGTTATTTTTCACTTTTAGATGATAGAGATTGTAAAAGTCTGTTGTCCAAATGTATTAGTTTAGATAAAGAGCTAACAAATGAAGATTTAGAGCTTTTAAAATATCATTATTCCTATGGAATATGTAAAGGCACAAATTTAGAATCTTTTGAGGATAATCACAGAAGAGCTAAAAACAGTTTGAAAAGCAAAACTCATGGGGAATTCTATTTTTACCATACAACTAATTAAAAAACCGTCAAGAAATTAATCGAGACGGTTTTTTCGGTTGGGTTAGTTAATTATATTTTAATTGTTAAGCATCACAGGCATAACAAGCATTGTAACAGTTTCGCCCTCATCCAATCCATCAACTGGAGTTAGAATTCCTGCGCGGTTTGGCATTGACATTTCCAATTGAATTTCGTCTGATTGTAAATTACTTAACATTTCTAGTAAGAAACGAGAATTAAAACCAATTTGCATATCGTCACCTTGGTAATCACAAGTTAATCTTTCTTCAGCTTTGTTTGAGTAATCAATATCTTCTGCTGAAATATTTAATTCTGCACCAGCAATTTTCAAACGAATTTGGTGTGTAGTTTTATTTGAGAAAATAGCCACACGACGAACTGAACTAAAGAATTGCGTTCTGTCAATCAATAATTTATTTGGGTTTTCTTTTGGAATAACTGCTTCATAATTTGGATATTTTCCATCAATTAATCTACAAGTTAATACATAGTTTTCAAAAGAGAACGTTGCATTAGCATCATTGTAATCAATTTTAACTTCAGCATCAGAAGCTCCTAAAATACTTTTTAAAATATTTAGAGGTTTTTTCGGCATAATGAAATCAGCCACTTGAGATGCTTTTACATCTGTGCGAGCATATTTCACTAATTTGTGAGCATCAGTTGCAACAAATATTAATCCTTCTGGAGAAAATTGAAAGAAAACACCACTCATTACTGGACGTAAATCATCATTTCCTGCTGCGAAAATAGTTTTGCTAATTGCAGTTGCTAAAACTTCCGCAGGAACTAAAGTTGAAGACGGATCTTCTAATTGAACTGATTTTGGAAATTCTTCTCCTGGAGCATAAGCAATAGCATATTTACCTGAATTAGAACTAATTTCGATTGTACTATTTTCTTCAACAGTGAAAGTTAACGGTTGCTCAGGAAATGTTTTTAGAATATCTAATAATAATTTCGCAGGAACAGCAACACTTCCTTTATCAGTCGACTCAATTTCTAAAGTAGCCGACATTGTAGTTTCTAAATCAGAAGAAGAAACGGTTAACGCTTTTTTATCTAATTCAAATAAAAAGTTATCTAAAATTGGTAAGGTATTGCTACTATTAATAACGCTACCTAAAACTTGTAGTTGTTTTAATAAATACGAGCTTGATACAATAAACTTCATCTTTTGTTATTTTTTACAAATATATCTTAAAGAAATAGAATTCAAAAAGATTTTTATTAACATTACTTACTATATTTTCTTTTTCTAAGGAAAGTAAACACTAAACCGAATACTGCTAAAATTACAATTGGAACTCCGACAGTTATGATTTGTGAAAATGTGTAATCCTCAGTTACTTTTTCTTTGTCTAGAATTGGTAAGTCAACTTCTTTACTTCTAATGTTAATAAGTCCGTTATCATCTAACAAATAATTCACGCAATTCATCATGAATTCCTTGTTTGCATATAGATTGTTAGTCCATTTATCATAACCTAATTCTAATGGTTGGTAGTTTTTATCCAATTGATTTTTAACAACATCGCCATCAGAAACAATAATCATTTTATTTTCTTTTCCGATAGGAGTGAAGCTACTTTCTTTGAATGGCAATACACGATTTTCATAAACCGAATGAAATTTTCCTTCCATAAGTACAGCAACAGGAAGATTTCCTTTGCCAGTAAATTCCTTGAAATCAGGTTTTTCAGCAACTATATTTAAATTAATTTCTACTGGAGTTCCAACAGCTTTTGATAATTTGGTAGAGGATAGTAAAACTGTTTTTTTAATATCATTTTTAAGAACTTCAATTGGATTTGTAAATTCAAACTTTAAAGCATCTAAATTGCTCACAATAGGATGTTTTGACTCAGAATATACTGCTGGAGAATATAACCAAGGAAATTGACTATATTGTGTTGCGCTACCTTGTTGACCTGTTGCTAATGAAATTGGAGTCGCTTGTAAATCTTTAACTAAATCTGGTTTGATTCGAACTCCATATTTAAAGAACATATCGTTCAAGTTCAAATCTCTTGGATAGGCAAGATTTTCTCCAGTTTCCATCAAGCTGTCCATTTCCATATTGACTTGATCGACTAACCAAAGAGTTTTTCCACCATTCATGATAAACTGGTCTAACACTTGTTTTTCTTGGTCAGTAAAAGCTTCAGTAGGTTTTGCAATAACTGCTAAATCATATTTTTTTAATGCTTTTAAAGTGTTTCCTGCATCTTTTGCGACAGAGTCTAATGTAAATGGTCCGATGTAATAATTTTCACGTACCGTTTTCAAGAAATCAGCAATAGATCTATCGTCCAATTCTCCGTTTCCTTTAATGATAGCAATTTTTTTCTCTTTTGTTTTTGTGATGGTATTAAATCCATTGGCAAAAGCATATTCTAAATGTTGCACCGAACTCACAATTTTCTCAGCAGTTGAAGCTCCTAACATATTTTTTAGCAAAGGTACTTTCGTACTTTTATTACCATAAGTAACCACTGCCCACGGAAAAACCACTTCTTGTGTTTGTTTTCCTTTTTCGTCAAGCGTAACATTTAAAGGTGTCAAACCTCTTTCGTAAAACGATTGCATCACCGCTTCACGCTCATCTTCATTTTCTAAAGGATTTACAAATTGGAAGATAATATTTGAATTATATGCTTTAAATTCTTCTAATAATTGTTGGGTTTCTGTTTGTAGTTTTTTGAACTCTCCAGGAAAATTTCCTTCAAGGAAAACATCAACGTACAAAGGTTCTTTAACTTCTTTTATAATATTTAATGAAGTTTCTGAAAGTGTATAACGATTATCTGCAGTTAAATCGAAACGCTTAAAGAAAAAGTTTCCAGCAAAATTTAATACAACTAAAATTGCAATAGTTGTAAGTAGTACTTTTAAGTTAGACTTCTTATTTTCCATTATGATTTTAGCGATTTTAATTTATAAACGGTCAATGATAAAAATGCAATGGTGATGCTTACAAAGTAAAGTACATCACGAGTATCAATAACACCACGACTCATACTTTTAAAGTGATAATCCATTCCTAAAAGTGCAATGATGTCTTCTATACTTTTAAATTGAGACGCTACACCTTGAAATCCAAAATAGAAAATAAAACACAAGAAAACCGAAACAATAAAAGCTACAATTTGATTTTCTGAAAGTGTAGAAGTAAAAACTCCGATAGAAGTATAGGCAGCAATTAGAAATAGTAATCCAAAATATGAACCCATTGTGCTTCCCATATCGATATTTCCTTCTGGCATTCCTAAACCATAAATCACATAAACGTAAATGAATGTTGGAATGATAGCTATCACAATTAATAAAAACGCACCAAAGAATTTTCCGCTAACGATTTCCCAAATAGAAATTGGTTTGGTCATCAAAAGTTCAATAGTTCCTTGCTTTTTCTCATCAGAAAAACTTCTCATGGTTACTGCAGGAATTAGGAAAATTAATATCCAAGGCGATAAGGTAAAAAATGGAGTTAAATCGGCAAAACCGCTATTTAAAATATTAAAATCGCCTTCAAATACCCAAAGAAATAATCCGTTGAGTAATAAGAAAATGGCGATTACTAAATATCCAATGGGCGAACCAAAAAAGGATTTAATTTCTCTTAATAATATTGATTTCATATTTTGTCTGCCACGAAGGCGCTAAGTCACTAAGTTTTGTCTATTATCTCTATTCTATGTTCTATGTTCTTTACTCCAAAGAAACTAATTTATCTACACTCCAAGCTTCTGGTTTATCGTTGAACAGTTTTTTTGTAAACGTCCAAACTTCATCAAATAATGCTGATTTTCTGTAATTTTCTAAATCATCTTCGGTTTCCCAATAACTATAAGTAAAGAAAATGCTAGGATTATTTTTGTCTTGATACAATTCAAGAAAACGATTTCCTGGCGAGTTTCGTATGTGGTTCTTCATTAATTCAAAATTTTCCAAAAATGCTGGAATATTTTCTTCGTGAAAGGATAATTTTACTATTCTAACGAACATAGTTAACTTTAATTAAAATTGATGGTAATAGCATCTCTGTAAGTAATTCCGAGCAAACTCGCCGCTGTGGCAACTTTCGGATTACTTTTATACAATCCAATTTCTAGAAAACCTGATTCATTGAAAATGGCTACTGCATTTCCACTAATCGATGACAAAGGCCTTTTGTCAATGGCTTCTAAATCGGAATATTTTGCGAAAATACTTTTTATTTTTTTGCTTTTAAAATTTACTTCATAAGGTCTTCCTTTTGAAACATCTAAAAACATTTTTCTTGTAATATTGGTCACGGCATTTCCAAATCGGTCAATATATACTATATAGCCTTTTATAGAATTGGTATCGTCTGAAATCACAGGTTGTAACTCGGTTACTTCCTTCAAAGTTTTGATTTCTTTGCCAATAACACTCAACGAACCACCTTTTGAAATATGAATTGCTACCGTTAGCAAAACGTCCATATCAGTTGCTTCGGGTAAAAGTCTGTCGTGAATATTGATTACAACCATTTTTTGAGGCTTAATTTTTTCAATTAGCATACTCAAAATGCCATTATCGGCAGCAATAAAAAAATGACCATTCCATTCGATGGCAATATGTTGGTTGATTTCTCTTAATTCAATATCAATTCCGACAATATGTACTGTTCCTTTGGGAAAGCTATTGTACGCAGAACCAATAATGTAACTCGCTTCACTAACATTAAATGGATCAACATCATGCGAGATATCTACAATTTTTGCCTCACTATCTTGCGATAAAATTTTCCCTTTCAAAGCACCTACAAAGTGGTCTTTTAATCCGTAATCGGTAGTAAGGGTAATTATTGACATAAATTTGTTTATAACTATATAGTGAAATTAATCAAGTGGCTTGTTTAATTTCATTAAATTTGAAATGATTGCAAAGCTAATAATATTTAGCCAAAAACTAATTAAAAAACACTTCCATTTGAACGAACGTATCATTGAATTACACG
This sequence comes from Flavobacterium koreense, assembly GCF_054776075.1. Classification (NCBI taxonomy): domain Bacteria; kingdom Pseudomonadati; phylum Bacteroidota; class Flavobacteriia; order Flavobacteriales; family Flavobacteriaceae; genus Flavobacterium; species Flavobacterium koreense. The sequence continues at coordinate 16,841 of NZ_BAAHCF010000009.1, forward strand.
ACATCGCTCCAAAAGAATTTTGGGGTGCACAAGACACTCATCTTGAAACAATTAAGAAGTACTACCCGAAGTTAAAAATTGTGGCTCGTGGCACAACACTGAAGGCATTTGGCGAAAAAGACGAATTAGACGAATTTGAAAATCGTTTCAACCGATTGATGTTGCATTTTACTCGATACAATAATATTGATACCAATGTTATTGATAGAGTGATTCAAAGCAATTCACAAGAAGAACAACGCATGCCCGATCATGAAAAAATTCTTGTTCATGGAATAGGAGGAAAACTGATTAAAGCGATGACACCAAACCAACATAAATTGGTTGAAAATGTTATGAAAAATGACATGGTTTTTGCCGTTGGTCCTGCTGGAACTGGTAAAACCTATACTGGAGTTGCTCTTGCAGTTAAAGCTTTGAAAGAAAAACAAGTCAAAAGAATCATTTTAACGCGTCCTGCAGTTGAAGCTGGAGAGAATTTAGGTTTTCTTCCTGGTGATATGAAAGAAAAATTAGATCCGTACATGCAACCATTGTATGATGCTTTACGCGATATGTTACCTCCGCAAACCTTGGAAGACTATATATTAAAAGGAATTATTCAAATTGCACCGCTGGCTTTTATGCGTGGTAGAACTTTAGACAATGCTTTCGTAATTCTTGATGAGGCTCAGAATACTACACATTCGCAAATGAAAATGTTTCTGACGCGTATGGGTAAAAATGCCAAATTCATAATTACAGGCGATCCTGGACAAGTAGATTTGCCTAGAAGAACAATATCTGGATTGAAAGAAGCAATTTTAGTTTTGAAAGATATTGATGGAATTGGAATCATCTATCTAGATGACAAAGACATTGTAAGACATAGATTGGTGAAAAAAGTAATCGATGCTTATAAAAGTATTGAGAATCATGATTAATTTTTAATATTAGATTTTTGATATTAGATATTCCATTTATGAATTTTTTGCATAAATTATTCCTACTTTTTTTAATTTTACCTTTTTGTATTCATTCACAAAATAAATTTTCATTGGTTAATGATTCAATAAATAAGCAGAAATTTTCTGAAATATCTTTGGTCAAAAATCTAAGAAAGTATCGTGGTAGAAATACACTATTATTTGAATGCAATAGCAAGCAACAGATAAAATATTCAGATAATGAATCTGATGAAAATTATGTTAAGTTTGAAGAACTTGGGAAATTCAAAAAAAGTATAGTTGTAATTCAGAAAACTGACTATAATTCTGAAAAATATATACTTTTAGATACAATAAATTGCAGGCAAATCATTCTTGATGGCTTACCAATAAAAATTAATGATGAAGAAAAGTATATCGTTTTTAATAATCCAGGAACTGATGAAAAATATAAATTAGAGGTTTTAGAATTTAGAAGTGATTTTTTTGAAATTTCAAATACGATTATTTTTCCAAACGAAATTTTTCCAAAAAGAATTTTAAAAGTCAGTAACAAAGAAGTTTATGTTTTGGACAAAGAAAATAAAATTTGGAAAACTACTTTGTAATATCAAAATACAGTTTTTTTTTGAATAAGAGTAAACATAACAATGAAAAACTTTCTATTAACGCTTTCCATATTAATCATAACTATACTATTAATCTATTTCAACTTTGATTATTTTGCTTCAATAATTCCTGGTTGGAATACAACGATTAATTCAAGTTGGAAAATTACTTTTATTATCTTGATTATTGTATTTATGTTTTCGTTACTAATTATGATTTTGATTAATGTTATTTCAAAAATTTTAAAAATGTTGATTCATAAAAAATGAAAGAATACTTCAAATATGCCAACGGATATGTCAACATAAACGACGAAAATTTGTTTCTAACTAATTCAGGAAATTGGTCGGAAACTAATGATTTGTTGGAGAAATCACCTAAGTCCATTAGGAAGAATAATTTTAAAGCAAACAAAATTTATTTGTATTATTTTTTTGTTTTTATATTAATAGGTTTTGGTGTCTTTGACATTTTAATAGATATTAAAAACAGAACATTCCCTTTTGGGATAATCTTACTTGGGCTTGCAGGTTTGGCTTACATGAAGCGCGAAACAGGAAAGCGCTACAAAATTCCAATATCAAAAATTATTTCTTTCGATGTTTCTAATGATAAAGTGAAAATTTTATTCAGAAACGCTAATGATATTGATGATTTTGAGGAAATTTTTAAAGTTGAAACGAAAGGTTTAGCTGTTTTGGAAGAGTTGAGTCGACAACTAAAAATTAATTAAATTTCTACAAAAACATTTATCATTTGGTTATTTGATTCAAAATGATATATTTGTTAAAATTATATTTTTCAAATAATCATTTATACGCAGCTTTATCAAAACAATACTTATTACTGGTGCTTCTGGAGGATTGGGCAAAGAAATTGCAATTCATTTTTCGAAAAAAAATTGGAATGTTATTGCTACAATGATTTGTATTTCAGAAGCTAATGTTTTTGAAGGCATTCCAAATATTAAATGTTACGAACTCAATGTAACCTCTTCCCAAAGTATTGAAAAAGCTAAAAATGAAATTCTAAATGATTATAAATCTATAGATGTTATCATAAATAATGCTGGAATTGGTTACAGAAGTTTTGTAGAATTATCTGAAGATGATAAAATTGACGCTATTGTAAATGTGAATTGGCTTGGAGTTGTTAAAGTTTGTCGTGCTTTTATACCGCATTTTCGTGAACAAAAGAAAGGTCATTTTATTAATATAACTTCTATCGCTGGATTAGTGAATTTGCCTCTTGGAAGTTTTTATCATCCAACAAAACAAGCCGTTGAAAGTTTTTCTGAATGTATGGCTTATGAACTTTTGGACTTTAACATTAGCGTTTCAACCGTTCAGTTTGGAAATACGCCATCCAATTTTCAGAAGAATGTTACTAAATGTGAGCAATCAACAATACAATCTTATGCAGAAATGATGCAAAGTATTGACGGAATCATGAACAGGAAAACCTGCGATAACCACGATTTGTCTGAAGCTATTCTAGATAAGTTGTATAAAATCGCTGAAAATCCTTCTCGAAGATTCAAAAAATATTCTATTGGTTTTGATGCTAATTTGATGAAATATTTGCGCAAATTTCTTGGATATCGATTATTTGATAGATTGATAAGGCGATATGTTTTAAGCAAATAAATAATTGTATTTGTGTTGAAAAGAAACTATTTTTGCCAAACAACACATTTAGAACTTGAGAGGAATAGAATCTGAATCAAGTTCAGATTAAACAACACACAATTATAATGAATACAATAACTACAACTAATTTCAATTTTCCCAATCAAAAATCGGTTTATCGCGGTAAAGTAAGAGAAGTTTACAACATTAATGAAGAACTTTTAGTCATGGTGGCAACCGATAGACTTTCTGCTTTTGATGTGGTTTTGCCAAAAGGAATTCCGTATAAAGGTCAGATTTTAAATCAAATTGCAACAAAATTCATGGAACTAACTTCAGATATTGTTCCAAATTGGTTAATTGCAACTCCAGATCCAAATGTTGCAGTCGGACATTTATGCGAACCATTTAAAGTTGAAATGGTAATTCGTGGTTATCTTTCGGGTCATGCAGCTCGTGAATATGCGCTTGGAAAACGCACTATTTGTGGAGTAACAATGGAAGAAGGTTTGAAAGAGAATGATAAATTCGGAACTCCAATAATTACACCTACAACCAAAGCTGATAATGGTTCACACGATGAAGATATTTCTCGTGAAGCTATTTTATCCAATGGAATTGTTATTGAAGAAGATTATTTAGTTTTAGAAAAATATACGCGTGCATTATATCAAAGAGGAACTGAAATTGCTGCCAGCCGTGGATTGATTTTAGTAGATACTAAATATGAATTTGGAAAAACTAAAGAAGGAAAAATCGTTTTGATTGACGAAATCCATACGCCAGATTCCTCACGATATTTTTATGCTGATGGTTATCAAGAGCGACAAGATAGAGGAGAGGAGCAAAAGCAATTATCTAAAGAATTTGTACGTCGTTGGTTAATCGAAAATGGTTTTCAAGGAAAAGAAGGTCAACAAATTCCAAACATGACTGACGAATATATAGAATCGGTTTCTGAACGTTATATTGAATTATATGAAAATATTTTAGGCGAAAAATTTGTCAAAGCTGATATTTCTGACATTAATGAGAGAATAGAAAAAAATGTTTTGGAATTTCTAAAATAATCATTTTTTAAGATAGAATTTAAGCCGTGTTTTTGACATGGCTTTTTTATTTTTTGTAACTTTGTGTAACAAAAATGGGAAACTATCGTCTTATTGTTATAAATCGTAAATAACTAGAAGTCATGAAAGTATAAAATTAATTAAAATCAGAATCATCTACTATGTAATACAAGGTATTATCTTTAAGAAATTACATAATCATCATCAATCATCAAAAAAATAAAAAAACAAATCACCATGAAAAAATCAATCATTTATTTAGGAATTTTATCGACAGTTTTACTAAACACTATGTCGGCAAACGAAATTATTTTAGACCAACAAAATATCGAAAATGATATTGTAAGAACGGAATCAAAATCAAATTTTAATTTAATTTCAAATTCAAAAATTGAAAAACCTGAAATTAAATTTGAATCGGAATCTAAAATCAAAGAATCAATTGCTGTAATTTCTTCAAATTATGTAAAATCAATAGAAGAAGTTATTGAAGAAAACAAAAAAATTACAGAAAGTCCAGAAGAAGAATATTTGCCATTAAATTTAGGTTTATCAATTGAGGAAATGATCAATTTGGATAATCAAATAATTGAAAGTACAATTTCAAATGAAGTTTATCCTTTAGATTTTGAAGTAATCAATAGTAAACAAGCTATAAATGCTTATGAATTTAGAAGTAAAGATGCCCTGAAATCATAAAGAACTTGAATAAAAAAAAGTCCCAAAACAATTAAGTTTTGGGACTTTTTTCATTTATAACTAACCTCTTAATTTCCTGAAATATCACCAGAACCTGCAACGTTTGAATCGATAATTTTAGGATTTCCTTTGTATTGAATATTTCCGCTTCCGGCTACTTTTGCAATTAGATTATTGGTGCAATTTACTTCAAGACTTCCTGAACCAGCAACAGCTACGTCTGCATTTTGGGAAACTAATTTATTACAATTCAAATCACCTGAACCTGCTGTTTTAGCTTCTAAATTTTCTACTGTTCCTGAAAGTTTTAAGTTTCCAGAACCTGCCATTTTTGCTACCATATTTTTTGCATTAATTTCTAGAGTGCAATCACCAGAACCTGCCATTTTTGCTGCAAAATCTGTTGCATTTATAGCATTTTTTGTAATCATATTTCCCGAACCTGCAAACGATATTTCGCTAATTTCTTCAAATGGAATTGTAATAGTGATGTCTTGTTTGTAATTATAACTTCTGTTTTTTTCAAAATACACTTTTAATTCGTTTCCAATTACTTCAGTAACAATATGGCTTATAATGTTTTCATCGCCTTTTATGGTTATTGTTCCTTCTTTTCCAGAGACTAATTCAACATTGAATGAACCTCCTGTTGAAATTTTATCATAGGATTCGGTAGTTCTAGTGATTGTGGTTTGAACTCCATTTCCTTTTACTTTTTCTTTATCCCAATTTTGAGCACTTGCAATTGAAATGCTAATTAATGCTAGTAATACTGTTAGTTTTCTCATTGTTATTTTGTTAAAAGTTGAACGCTTCCGTAATTTGTAGTGATACTTATTTTAGATTTTCCTTGACTAATATGATACGCTGTGTAAGATTTTGAAGTGTTTTTTTCTGACTTTAAGCTGTATTTTAGTCCTACATTATCAACAAACGAAGCATATTTTAGGCTTACATTGATGTCAAATGCATAGTCTGATGTACAAGTTATTTTAGAATTGGAATAATTTCCATTGATTGTAATGGCATCGGTTTTATTTGATGCAGAAAATTGAATATCGCTATAATTTGAATTTGCAATTAAGGAATTTCCAATTTCACCTAATTTCAGCGTCAGATAATTTCCATCAATGGCAATTTTTTGAACTGATTTTGAATTGATTTTGGTGTAATTTGAAGATAGATTTAGAACTCCAACGTTTTGAAAATTAAATGTATTATAATTTCCATCAATGTTAATTTGATTTACTTTCTGGAAATCAACCTCAGAATATTGACTTTGAAGATTAACTTTATCAATAGAATTAATACTTGAGTTTGGAGCGTAGGCAATACTTATATTGTTGGTTTTATTATTAAATTGACCTAAAATAATACTTCCATACTTACATTCAATTGCTGAACTTCCATTGAGTTTATCTACAGAAATGTTACCATATTTATTGTCCAAATCAATGCTTCCATTTCGTGGAATTTTTACCACATAATTTATTTCATAACTGATGTTATTGCCTTTCCATTCTTTTGTTGTAAATATGGTTTCGGCTGAAACTTTACTCATTGTTGCTGCAAAATCAACATCAATTGTATTGATTCGCTCGTTAATTTTCTTTTCGTTATTTCCAGAAACTTTGATGTTAACTTGAATAGAAATTTTGTTTTCATCCCATAAATACACGTTTATATTCCCATAGGAATTGGTAATATTTACTTGTGCATCATCGTTAACTGAATAGGTTTTTGAGATATTTTTTTCTTTATTGTAGGCGTGTTTTTCTTCTGACGCATATCCAAAAATTGGAAGTAATGCAAAGAAAAAAAGTAATTTATATATGTTTTTCATCTTCAATTTTATTTATTTTGTTAATGTCTTCAACCTGTTCTAAAACTGATTTTATAAAGGAAATTCGAGTTTGCATATTGGTTATCATAGCAAAGACTATCTGTTTGTTTTCACCATTTTTCGCAATTTCATCTTTCAGATTTTGATAATCTTTCTCAAGCGATACCATTTCATTCATAGCATCATTAATCAATGCTTTGCTTTGCGGAGTTTCATTCTTTTTTAAAGTTGCCAACTCATTATTAATAACAGAAGAAAAATAATCGTGGGTTTCTTGTACTTGAGGTGAAAAGGCAACTTCTTCAGTTTGATTATTGGTATGATTGAAAATTAAAATTCCAAAACCTAATAGGAGCGAAGCTGCAATAGACAAAGGAATCCAATTGAATTTCTTCTTTTTTGGTTGTTGTTTCTTTAATTTATCAAGAAATCGCTTTTCGTGCCCAAGATTTGGTTCTTCAAAATCCCAATTGTTTTGGTTTTCAAAAAGTTGATTTAGATTATTGGTACTCATAATTCATTTAATTTTTTTCTTAAACTTTCTTTTGCTCGGCTCATCATCGTTCTACAGTTTTCATTGCTAATATTTAAAATGCTTGTAATTTCTTCCAAATCATACCCTTCAATAAAAAATAAGGTTAGAATGATTTTGTAATTTGATTTCAAACTTTGAATGGTTTTTAAAATACTTTCGGCTTTTAATTCAGAATAATTTTCTGATTCTTCTTTAAAATCCATTACTTCTATGTTTTCATCCAAACTCTCAAATTGGTATTTGTTCGATTTTTTTAACTCGTTTATACTAGTATTGACAACAATTTTCTTTAACCAAGAACCAAATGTTACATTTCCACTAAAAGAATCTAATTTTGTAAATGCTTTCAAAAAACTTTCTTGCATAACGTCTTCAGCAAGATAAGAATCGCCAACGATACGATACGACACATTAAACATGGCTCTATAATATTGATTATAAAGTGTCAGTTGTGCTTTTTCATTATTCTCTTTGCAACGTTCTAGGAGAATAGCAATATCTAGATTTTGGTTTTTCAAATTGGTTGAATGGTTAATCTATACTAAAGACAAATCGATTTTTGGATTGTTACAGTTTTAAAATAAATTTTTATAAAAATAAAAAATCCGAATGATTAAATTCGGATTTTCTATACTATATATATATAGGTATATTATTTGAAATAAGAAAAATTGTGATTGTCTTCTATTTTCAACAAACTTTCATAAATCAATTTAATTACATTTTCTACATCTTCACGATGAACCATTTCTACTGTAGTATGCATATAACGTAAAGAAAGCGAAATTAACGCAGATGCAACACCACCATTACTATATGCAAAAGCATCAGTATCTGTTCCAGTAACGCGAGAAGTAGCATGTCTTTGAAAAGGAATTTTTTTCTCTTCAGCAGTAGTAACAATCAATTCACGAAGAATATTTTGTGTAGCTGGAGCATAAGCAATCACAGGACCTTTTCCCATTTGTAAATCGCCTTCAATTTTCTTATCAATCATCGGAGTTGTAGTGTCATGACAAACATCAGTTACAATAGCTACATTCGGTTTGATGGTTTGGGTTATCATTTCAGCGCCACGAAGCCCAATTTCCTCTTGAACAGCGTTTACAATATATAAACCAAATGGAAGTTTCTTTTTGTTTTCTTTTAATAATCTTGCAACTTCTGCAATCATAAAACCACCCATTCTATTGTCAATAGCTCTACAAACAAATTTATTCTCGTTTAAAATCATAAATTCATCAGGATAGGTTATTACACATCCAACGTGAACGCCCAAATTTTCAACTTCTTCTTTGGTTGCACATCCACAATCAATAAAAATATTGTGTAAAGTTGCTGCTTCTTCTTTACCACGATTTCTAGTATGAATAGCTGGCCAACCAAAAACACCTTTTACAATACCTTTTTTAGTATGAATATTAACTCGTTTTGATGGAGCAATTTGATGGTCTGAACCACCATTTCTAATTACATAGATTAAACCATTATCAGTAATATAATTTACATACCAAGAAATTTCATCAGAATGTCCTTCAATTACTACTCTAAATTTAGCATCTGGGTTTATAACTCCAACAGCACTTCCATAAGTGTCGGTTATAAAAGTATCAACATAAGGTTTCAAATAATCCATCCAAATTTTCTGTCCTTCTGATTCATAACCTGTTGGTGATGCATTATTCAAATATTTCTCCAAAAAGGAAATTGATGATTTTGTAAGTATCGATTTTGTCGCCATAAAATATTTTTTTGCTAAAATATAAATTTGGCACTACACTTGTTAAGGATATTCTATATTTTTACATTAAAATTAACAGCCATGTTTAAGTACCGATTATTAATAATTATTTTTTTTACCTCTTTTATTTCTTTAGCTCAAGTTGAAAAAGACACTGAGATACTTGAAAAAGAAATTAATATGAAAGAAATTGATACAACTATTATAGATACTATATTATTAGATGAAGTCATTCTTTCAAAAGATAAGTTAGATCCAGAAGCTCAAAAACAATTTTTATTACTTCAAAACAGAGTATACAAAGTATATCCATATGCCAAAATGGCTTCTGAAAGGCTTACTCAAATGAATAAAACCATGGATAAGCTAAAGTCAAAAAAAGAAAAAAAGAAATATTTTAAAATAGTTGAAGATTATTTAGATAATGAATTCAAGGAAAAACTTAAAAAATTATCTACAAAACAAGGTCAAATTTTAATAAAGCTAATACATCGTCAAACAGGTATATCAACTTTTGACCTTATTAAGGATTACAAAAGTGGATGGAAAGCTTTTTGGTCTAATAATACTGCCAGACTATTTAATATAAATCTAAAGCAAACCTACCAGCCATTTAAAAGCAATGAAGATTACCTAATAGAAACTATACTTTATAGAGCTTTTATTAATGGAAGACTCATCGAACAAAAATCAGCTAATCCAGTAGATATTGATGAATTGAATGATTATTGGCGAAACTTAGCTAAAGATTTAAATAAAAAGAAAGCTTAATATTTTCAGAAGCGAATCATCAGCGCATTTTTGCAATCCATATTCCTGCTTTCCGCGTTACAAGGTAACTGCTTCAATCAGGGCTAGGTTGTTTTTGTATTGAATAGATGTAGTGTTTCGAAAGATGTTTTTGTTTACTACAGTTATATTCTTTAGAGATTAAAAAAACTTTCAATAACAACAATCACAAAACCAGTGTATTAAAAAATAGTTTCAAAAAAGGGCGTAAATAAGTTTGCGAGA
>NZ_BAAHCF010000010.1:0-666 GCF_054776075.1 Flavobacterium koreense
CAGTTGTATATACTATTTGTGAGATTGCAGTTCCAACGAATTGTGATACTGCTACAGCAAATGTTGTAGTGACAACAATTGACGCAGTTGATGATACACCGGTAGCTATACCAAGTGCAATTGGAGGAACAACTCCAAGTGTACTAGTTAATGATACTTTAAATGGGTTACCAGTAGTACCAACAGATGTTACTTTAACGCCAACAAGTGTACCAGCAGGACTTACATTAAATCCTGACGGAACAATAACTGTTGCACCAGGAACACCTAATGGCACTTATCCAGTTGTTTACCAAATTTGCCAAGTTGCTAATCCATTAGTATGTGATACAGCTACTGCTAGTGTATTAATATCTGAAATTGATGCAGTTAATGACAATCCACCAACAATATCAAGTGGAGACAGTACTCCAAGTGTATTGATAAATGATATATTAAACGGATTGCCAGTAGTTCCATCAGATATAACATTAACACCTGTAAGTGTGCCAGTAGGATTGACTTTAAATCCTGATGGGACAATTACGGTAGCTTCTAACGTGCCATCTGGAACTTACCCAGTTGTATATACTATTTGTGAGACTGCAGTACCAACAAATTGTGATACGGCTACAGCTACGGTTGTAGTTCTTAATCCAATTGATGCAGTTGATGATAATACATATC